>JBDSDD010000056.1:0-18777 GCA_039920745.1 Burkholderiaceae bacterium
TGAGCGCGCCGATGGACGAGGTCGTCGGCCTGTTCCCGATACCGCTGCTGCGCGCACCGTCGGTGTTGCCGCAGGCGCTGGTCGAGGCGCTGGTCGACCACTTCAGCGCCGCCGCGCTGCGCGACAACAATTCGTCGGCGCAGCTGTCGCACACCGCGATGCTGCGTCCCGGCGACAGCCCGCTGCTGGTCGAGGCCGCCGCGCGGATCACGCCGAAGCTGGCCGAGTTCGGCGCGCTGCTGTTCGGCCAGGCGCTCGGCTGGGGGCTGAAGGAGATGTGGGTCAACGTGCTCGACACCGGCGGCCGCCAGGCCATGCACAATCACGCGAACAGCTTCGTCTCGGGCGTGATCTACCTGACGCCCACGCACGACTCGGCGCGCACGGTGTTCATGAAATCGCCCGGCGGCGCGGACTTCATCTTCCGCAATGACCACGCCCGCGTGAGCCCCGGCCCGTTCAGCGGCGACAAGTGGATCAGCCCGTCACCGGCGCCTGGCGACCTGGTGCTGTTCCCCAGCTACCTGATGCACGCGGTGCCGCCGAACCAGGGCGGTCGGCGCATCTCGCTGGCCTTCAACGCGATCCCGCTGCGCCTGGATTCCTGGGGCTACACGATCGGGTTCAGCGGATGACGACGGGCCGCGTCGGCTGGCCTTCGCATGCATTGATGGCGGCCTCCGGCTTCGCCGGCCTCGGCTACCAGATCGTGTGGACGCAGCAGTGCGCGGCGTGGCTCGGGCACGAGTCGGCGGCAATGCTCGCGGTCGTCGCGGCGATCTTCGGCGGCCTCGCGGTGGGCGCGCTCGCGTTCGGGCCGCGCATCGAGCGCAGCGCCGCGCCATTGCGCTGGTACGCGGGTTGCGAGGCGGCGATCGCGGCCTGGGCAGGCGTGTTGACGCTGGCGATGCCCAGCGTCGGCGAATGGCTGTTGCAGGTGACGGGGCCGGAGCCCACGCCGCTGGGGCAATGGGCGATCGCGTTCGCAGGCACGTTCGCGCTGCTCCTGCCCGCGACTGCCGCGATGGGCGCGACCTTGCCCGCGATGGAGCGCCTGACCGCGCAACTGGGCGGCACGGGGCGCTCCATCGCAGCGCACTATGCGAGCAACACGCTTGGCGCAATGGCGGGGGTGCTGGCGACGGCCTTCTGGCTGGTGCCGACGCTGGGATTCACGCACACCGCTTTGATCTGCGTCGCGGCCAACGCCGCGTGCGCAATCGCTGCGTTGCGCTGGCTGCCCGCCGGCGAACCGGCCACCGCGGCGGCGCAGGTCGATCCGTCGACACGTGCCGGCGCGCTGTGGCCGCTCGCGATCACCGGCCTGCTGGGCATCGGCTACGAGGTGCTGGTGGTGCGCGTGCTGAGCCAGGTGGCCGAGGACACGGTCTACACGTTCGCGCTGCTGCTGGCCGTCTACCTGCTGGGCACCGCGCTCGGCGCCGCGGCGTGGCAGCGGTGGCGGGCGCGAACGGCGGATCCGCGTCTCGCGCGTGACCGGCTGCTGTGCGCACTGTCGGCGGCGTGCCTCGTCGGCGCCGGCGGGCTGTGGGGCGCGCAATGGATGAAGGACGCGCTGCTGGCCGCCTCGGACGGCGGCGGGATGGCGGCGGCGGTGGCCGTCGAGGCGGCGCTCGCGCTCGCGGCCTTCCTGCCGCAGACCATCGCGATGGGGGCGCTGTTCAGCCACCTGAGCGCCGAGGCCGGCGCGGCGGGCATCGGATTCGGCCGCGCGATCGGCGTCAACACCTTGGGCGCCGCCATCGCGCCGCCGCTGTTCGGCGTGTGGCTCGCGCCGGCGGCGGGGCCCGGCATTGCGCTGATCCTGGTCGGCGCCGGCTACCTGGCGCTCGTGGCGCCGCGCGCCTGGCGCCGTCCGATCGTGTGGATTCCGGCGGCGGCCGCACTGGCGCTGTTTGTCTGGGCGCCGCCGCTCGCCTTCATCGACGTGCCGGAAGGCGGCCACGTCGTCAGCTACCGCGAAGGGGCGCTGGCGGCGGTCAGCATCGTGGACGACGCGGATGGCGTCTCGAGCCTGCGCATCGACAACCGCCAGCAGGAAGGCAGCAGCGCCACCTTGCTCGTGGACGCCCGCCAGGCCCTGCTGCCCGTGCTCTTGCATCCGGCGCCGCGGCACGCCTTGTTCCTCGGGCTGGGCACTGGCATGACGGCCAGCTCGGCCGCCGGCGACACCGCGTTGCAGGTGGACGCCGTCGAACTGCTGCCCGAGGTGATCGCGGCGTCCCGCCACTTCACGCAGGCGCTGGCCGACGGCGCCCCCAACCCCCGCCTGCACCTGACCGCCGCCGACGCGCGCCGCTTCGTGCGCGCCACCGACCGCCACTACGACGTGATCGTGTCCGACAACTTCCACCCCGCGCGCAGCGGCTCCGCAGCGCTCTACACGGTCGAACACTTTCGCGCGGTGCGGGGTCGGCTCGCCCCGGCAGGCGTGTTCTGCCAATGGCTGCCGCTGCACCAGCTGGACCTGGCCACGCTGCGCAGCATCGTGCAGTCGTTCATGACGGCATTCCCGCAAGGCACGGCGATCCTCGCCAGCAACAGCCTGGAAACGCCTGTCATCGGGCTGGTCGGACGCGCCGACGATGGCCGCTTCGACCTCGGCGCCCTGCGCCATCGACTGGCCGCGGCCCGTTTCACCCGTCCGCTCGCGGCCTCCGGCATCAGCGACGAATATGCGCTGCTGGGCAGCTTCGTGGCTGGGTCGCGGGCCCTGGCCCGGTTCGCCGGCAACGCCCCGCCGAACACGGACGACCACCCCGTCGTCACCTACCTCGCGCCGCGCATCACCTACGCACCGGACTCGCTGCCGCGCGACCGCCTGATTGAACTGCTCGGCGCCTGGAAAGTGACCCCCGACGAGGTGCTGCGCGCCGGAGGGGATGTCGGGACGACGCGCCGGCTCGCGGCCTATTGGGCGGCACGCGACCGCTTCATAGTGGCCGGGCGCGACGTTCATCCGGCGGCCAGCGCGCGCGACATGCTCGCGCAAGTCGGCGATCCGCTGCTCGACGTGCTGCGCACGAGTCCGGATTTCAGGCCGGCCTACGATCCGTTGCTGCGCATGGCGATCGCGCTTGGCGACACGGACGAACCCTCGGCGGCCGCGCTGCTGGGCACGCTCGCCCGCCTGCAGCCGGCGCGCCCGGAGGCCAGCGACGCCCTGCGCCGCCTGGGCAGCAGCCCGCACTGACACGCAGCGCTTGCGGTCATCGGGAGCCATCGCTTGACATTGTTAGATGTTTAGCTAATGATCAATCATGTCCTCGATCTTCAAGGCCCTCGCCGACCCGACTCGCCGCCAGGTGCTGCAGATGCTGCAGACCGGCCCGATGGGGGCGGGTGCGTTGGCGGCGGCGTTCGACGTGTCGAAGCCGACGATGTCGGCGCACTTCGCCGTGCTGGTGGCCGCCGACCTGATCGAGGCGGAGAAGAGCGGGCGCACGATCCTGTACCGGCTGAAGATGTCGGTGCTCGAAGAGGCGCTCATGGCGTTCGCGCAGGTGTTCGGCCTGCAAGTCACGCCCGAAACCCCGACCCCGCCCGCCCGCACCCGGGCCAAGGAGAAATCATGACCCCGTTGTTCACGCTTGGCCGCGCGCTGCTCGGCACAGCGCTGTACCTGCTGCTCGCGCTGGCGATCCAGAATCTGGGCCCGTACTGCTTCAGTCCTGAGACGGTCACGCGGCTGGGCGGCATGTGGATCGCCGTGCCGGCCATCGTCATGGCCAACGCCTTGCCCAAGAAGCTGATCCCGCTGGATCGCCTCGCCGGCGACCCCGCGCAGGCCCAGGCGCTGCGACGCTTCGTCGCCCGGGCGCTGGTGCTGGGAGGCATCGGGTTCATGCTCGCCTACGCGCTGGCGCCGCTGGCGATCGCGAACTCGCTGGCGACGAGCCTGCTGGCCATCGCCGTCATCGTGACGGGCTTGCGCGTCATGTGGTCGGCCCGCCGTCCTGCGTGATCTCAGCATGTACGCGCTGTTCTACGGACTGGAGTCCATTTCTCCCGCCGCGCTGCACAGCGCCCTCCAGGCCGGATCGATCCAGCTCCTCGACATGAACGCCCGCGGTCGCTGGGAGCAGGCGCATGTGCCGGGCGCCCGCCACCTCGCCGTCGAATTCGGGCGCGCCGACCTGCCCGCCGACTCGTCGACGTCGCTGGTCTTCTATTGCTCGAACCTGTTGTGCCGAAAGGCGCCCGACGCGGCGCGGCGCGCGCGGCAGCGCCTCTAAGCGGGCGCGGGCGCGTCACGCAGGCGCGCGAGCGACTTCCAGCCTGAGCGCAAGCCCAGCGCCAGCACTGACAGCGTGAACGGCAGCAGGTTGTAGATCAGGCGAAACAGCAGCAGCGCGGCCAGCAGGTCGGGCCGGCCGCGGCCCGCCAGGATCGCCGTCATGCTGGCCTCGAACACCCCCAGCCCACCGGGCGCGTGCGAGATCACGCCCAGGATCACGGCCGCGATGCAGCCGACGGCGAACACGTCGAACGGCGGCGCGAGGTCGCCAGGCAGCAGCACGTACAGCGCGCCGATGGCGGTGCCGCTTTCCACCGCGCCGAGGGCCATCAGCATCAGGGCGAGCGAGGCCGGCGGCATCGGCAGGCGCCAGCGACCCAACACGATCTCGCGCGGGCCGCGCGCCAGCCACCACAGCCACAGCAACAGCAGGCCTTCGAGCCCGCCGCCCAACAGGGCATGCCAGGCAGGATCGGCACCGGTCGCGGCCTGGAACAGTTCGGCGCCGGCCAGCATCGTCATGTTGCCCGCCACGAGCGACAGCCACGACATCGACACCACGCGTGCCACTTCGCCGCCGCTCAGCCCCGCCGGCAGGTAGAGGTGCGCGCGCACGGCCGAGCCCGACACCGCGTGGAAGCCGAGTGTGTTGGCAATGGCCGCACTCGTCGCGCCCGACAGCAGCGCGAGCCGCGCGCGCACGCGCCCTGGCGCGGCGACATGCACGCCCACCACGTCGTACAGCGCGAGGCAGGTGAAGCTCGCGGCCGTCAACGCCAGGCACGCAAGGAGGCGCAACGGTGGCTGGCGCAGCACGGCCGCGCGGAGCTCGGCCAGGCTCAGGTCGCGCACAACGAAGTCGAGTGCGGCGACCACGAGCACGCACGCAAGCGCCACGCCCGCGCGACGCGCGAACGCGGCGCGCCCCGCGCGCGTCACGCGGGCACCTGGTCCCTTGCCTGCGAGGAATCGGTGACGTCGGCCGGCGCTGCCAGCGGCGGCAGGTGCATCAGCGGCTGGCCCATGCGGATGTGCGCGCCGGTGGCGATGCCGTCGACGAACTCGAAGCCAGTCGGCACGAACACGATGATGGTCGAACCGTGCTGGAAGCCGCCCATCTCCTCGCCCTTGACGAAGCGGGCGTCGACGGGGATCTCGTTGGGGCCGCGGTACTTCAGGTGCAGCAGCACATCGGTGAAGCGCAGGCGGATGCTGGCGACCAGGATGGCCGCCACCGGCACGATGGCGACGGGGAAGTTGCCGCGGCGCAGGCGCACGCTGAGCACGGCGCGCTCGTTGCGGCAGAACAGCTTCTCGACCCGCTTCAGCGCGATCGGGTTGACGTTCCACGTGTCGCCCGTGATGTAGCTGACGTGGCTCACGTCGCAGTCGTGCGGCGCGTGGAAGCGGTGGTACATCGCGGATGTCAGGCGCAGCGTGATGAAGCGGCCGTTGTGAAACGGCGTGGTGTCGGTGTTGGGGCCGAACAGCTCTTCCATCTTGTACGGAAAGCCCTTGGCCTGGAACACGGTGGTGCCGGCCACGGGCCCACAGGCGCCGACGATCGCGTCGCAGGGCGAGGTCAGCACGGCCGGATCGGGGTCCACCACGCGGGCGCCGGGCATCAGCTCGCGCGTGAAGCAGTCGTGCATGGAGCGGAACTTGCGCTGCCGCGCATCGCTGAGGTCGAGGTCGGTGAACAGCTTCCACATGCCGATCGAGGCCTTGCTGACGATCGGGTTGCGGATCTTGCTGAACTTGCCCATGAAATGCGTCAGCGCGATGCGCGGAACGCGATTGGTGAGCAGGAAGTTCAGGTTTTCCTGCGCGAGCAGGCGTTGGAATTGTTTTTTCATCGCCTTGTGATTTGAAGCGGTGGTTCGCCGGAGGTTCGAACGACGGCAGGCCTCTGTCGCGCGTTCGAAAGATCCGGTCGCGCCCGGGCCGCTTTCAGCTGCTGAACCGTTGACGCAGCATTTCCCGCAGCAGCCCGCGCCGGATGGTGCGGTTGCTCTGCGCGGGATCGTTCCACCACCAGCCGTCGGCCTGCATCTCGGTGGCCGCGGCGACGAAGCGCTCGAGCACCGCCTCGAAGTCGGCGTCGCTGTAGTTCAGGCTGAAGATCAGGCGCCCCGTGCCCACCCAGCTGAGTGCCAGCCCATGTGCGCGCAGGTAGAACTGCAGCATCCAGTTGTAGCGCGACGGTTTGTCGTACAGCACCGTCCAGATCGACTGGAGGTTGGCGGCGCGCACCGGCACGCCCACCGCGGCCATGCGCTCGTTGAAGCGCGAGGTGCGCTGGTTCCAGCGCTCGTCGACGCCGTCATACATCGACCTGACGTCGGCGCGTTCCAGTCGTTCGAGGAACACGTTCATCGCGCCCATCACGTACGGGTGCGAGTTGAAGGTGCCGCGGGCAAAGCAGATGTCGGCGGGGCGATCCTCGCGGAAGCGCTTCATGAGTTCGCGCTTGCCGCAGACCACGCCGACCGGCAGACCGCCACCCAGCGACTTGCCGTAGGTGACCATGTCGGCCTGGATGCCGAAGTACTCCTGCGCGCCGCCCGGAGCCAGGCGGAAGCCGATGAAGATCTCGTCGAAGATGAGCACGATGCCACGGGCCGTGCAGACCTCGCGCAAGGCTTTCAGCCACTCGGTGTAGGCGCTGCGGTCGAAACTGGCGCGGCGGGCGCTGTCCACCAGCGACGAGTCTCCCGGCGCCGCGGCGTTCGGATGCAAGGCCTGCAGCGGGTTGACGAGCACGCAGGCGATGTCCTTGCGCGTGCGCAGCACCTTCAGCGTCTCGGCCTTCATCTCTTCCAGCGTATACGTCTCGCGCGGCGGCAGCGGATTGCCCGGGCCGGGCTGCACGTCCTCCCACCAGCCGTGGTACGCGCCGCAGAAGCGAACCAGGTACTTCTTCTTCGTGTGATAGCGGGCGAGGCGCACGGCCTGCATCACGGCCTCGGTGCCCGACATGTGGAACGACACCTCGTCCAGGCCGGAGATGCGTTGCAGGTGGCGCACGTTGTCCAGCAGCACCGGGTGGTAGGCGCCCAGCACCGGGCCCAGGTCGGCGACGCGGCGCGCGCCTTCGGCGATGCATTCCTTGTAGAAGTCGTAGCCGAACAGGTTGACGCCGTACGAGCCGGTGAGGTCGTGGAAGCTGTTGCCGTCCAGGTCCTGCACGGTGACGCCTCGGGACGACTGCAGGAAGCTGCCCGTCTTCAGGTGCTTGCGCAGGTAAGGGCTGTACTGGTACGGAACGCGGTAGCTGCCGGTGAACTGCAGGTCCGAGATGCCGGCGCTGGCCTGGGCGGTGAGCGCGGCGCTCTTCGGGAAGCGTTCGGCGTAGAGCGTCGCCAGCTTCTCGAAGCCGGCGCGGCGCCGGCGCAGGGACTCGTCCGGGGCGCCGTCGGAGCCGAAGAAGCGCTCCTCGTCGTAGGCATAGCCCGGCAGCAGGCCGGCGACGCGCTTGGCCATCTTCGAGTGGCCAGTCAGCGAGGCGTGCTTGGCGCGCGAGAGTTCGAGTCGACGCTTGGCGCGCGGGGCCATCACGGCCAGCGCGGCGAGCATCAGTGCGGAGAGGGCGAAGGTGGAAGCTTCCATGAGTCGTTTCCGGGCGGGTGCGCCGGGCTTTTCTCAGTGCGCGGCCGCGTTGGGCGACGACACCGACGAGATCATCTGGCCACGCAGGAGCTTGAGCGGGGCCCGGTGGTACAGGACGATGTCCATGAAGGGATCGGTGATGATCTTGAACCCCCATGCCAGTCCTTCCGTCATGTTGCGCGTGATGCAGAGCTGAATCACGCGAATCACAAGGCCCGCGGCGCCCAGCGACAACCAGGCGATGCCCACGTCGTGCACGAAGCCGCGCAAGTCGGCGTGCGGCTGGATCAGGCCGCCGAGCGACGGCACGAACCAGAGTGCGGCGGGGATGGCCACCCACACGCCCATCAGCACGATCTTGCGGCGGATGTTGTAGCCGGCCTTGACCTTTTCCTTGTACTCGTCCGAGACCTGGTTGACTTCGTCATAGCCGCGCGGCTCGAAGAAGAAGTGACCGGCCTGGCGCGTCGTCATCGAGATGGTCCATGCGAGGATCGCCGCGATCGCCGGATCCACGAACAGCAGCGCGTACGCGATGCAGAACGTGATTGCACTGATGAAGTGCAGGCTCTGGTTGATCGTGCTGTGGTGATAGAAGCGATGGTCGTCCCACCGCAGCGTGCGAAGGGTTTGCATGAAGTTGTTCACGGAGGTCCTCTCAGGAGTTCGCCCGGCGCGACAGGACTACCGCGGCGTGACAGGATGGTGACGTCGAAATATGAAAGCGCCGTGTCTGTTGATATGTTGATTTGCCGCCGAACTGTCATCGATTTGTTGTTTGGCGTTGTCATGATCGACCACGACCGCAACCATTTCGGAGGTTCCTTCGTGGACATTCACCCCGGCCTGCAACGGAGCCTGCGAATCGCCTGCGTGACCGAAACCTACCCGCCCGAAGTCAACGGCGTCGCCATGACGATCGCCCGCCTCGTGCAGGGCCTGCGCGCCCGCGACCACGTCGTGCAGGTGGTGCGTCCGCGCCAGCTCGCCGATGCCGATGCGACTGCCGCCGACGGCCACGCCGACTTCCTGGTGCGCGGCGTGCCGATTCCCAAGTACGCCGGCCTGCGCATGGGGCTGCCGTGCAAGGGCACGCTGGTCAAGCTGTGGCAGCAGACGCGCCCGGACATCGTGCACATCGCCACCGAAGGCCCGCTGGGCCGCTCCGCGCTGCTCGCGGCCAAGGCGCTGGGCCTGCCGGTGTGCTCCGACTTCCGAACCAATTTCCACGCCTACAGCAAGCACTACGGCTTCGGCTTCCTGCGCGGGCCGATCATGGCCTACCTGCGCCGCTTCCACAACGCGACACAGTGCACGATGGTGCCCACGCAGGCCCTGCACGACGACCTCCACAAGGAAGGCTTTCGCGCCCTGGTACAGGTGGCGCGCGGCGTCGACGTGCACCGCTTCGATGCCGCCCATCGCAGCGAGGCTCTGCGCGCGCAATGGGGCGCGGCGCCGGACGACCTGGTCGTCACCTGCGTCGGCCGCCTGGCGCCCGAGAAGAACCTGACCACGCTCGTCGCCGCGTTCGACGCCATCCGCCGCGAACATCCGCGCGCGCGACTCGTGCTGGTGGGCGACGGCCCGATGCGCAAGGAGTTGCAGACGCGCTGCCCCGCCGCGATCTTCGCGGGTCAGCGCACCGGCGACGACCTCGCGGCCCACTACGCATCGGCCGACCTGTTCCTGTTCCCCAGCGTCACCGAGACCTTCGGCAACGTGACGGCCGAGGCCATGGCCAGCGGCCTGGCCGTGGTCGCGTTCGACTACGCGGCCGCGGGCCGCCTGATCCGCCACGGCGTGAACGGCGCGCTGGTGCCGTACGAGGACAACGCCGCGTTTGTCGCCGTCGCCTCGCGCACGGCCGCCGACCTGGGCAACTGCCGCGTGCTCGGCGCGCGCGCCCGCACCAGCGTGATGGCGCTCGATTGGGACAGCATCGCGCAGCAGGTCGAAGGCGTGATGGCCTCGGTGATGCGCCAGGTCGAGCCGGCGTCCGACTACGCCTTCACGCCGGCGCGCCAATCCTCGTCGTCGGTGTGAGCCGCGGCGCGGCGCTCGCGCGAGCGCTGCTGCATCAACAACAGCGCCAGCGCCGTCGCCACGCAGATTCCCAGGCCGGCCATCAGTACCACCAGCGGCACGTCGACGGCGACCAGGCCTGAGTAGATCCCCAGGCACACGAGGACGCTGGCGTTCTCGTTGCCGCCCTGCACCGCGATCGACCGGCCGGCGCTCAACAGCGCGTTGCCACGATCCTGCAGCAGCGCATTGAGCGGCACCACCATCAGGCCGCCCACTGCGCCGACGAGGATCAGCAGTGCCACGGCGACATCCAACCGGGTCGTGAACGCGACGACGATCATCAGCATGCCGAACACGACGCCCGCGTAGAGCATGCGCCTGGCGTGGATCAGCGGCACCCAGCGGCCGGCGGCCACGGCACCGGCGATGACGCCCACCGCCACCGCCGCCTGTACGAACGCGGCGCGGTCCAGCGTCAGGTGCATGACCTCGCGGGCCCAGCGCAGCACCGCAAACTGCAGCGTGGCGCCGACGCCCCAGAAGATCGTCGTGACGGACAGCGACAGCCCGCCATCCGGATCGCGCCACAGCTTGCGGTTGCCCTGCACGAAGTCGCGCAGCATCGCGCGCGGGTGCAGCGATTCGACGGCGTGGCGCACGCCGCTGTCGGGCACGCCCAGGTTGAGCATGCCGGCCAACAGGTAGACCGTCAGCAGGATCAGCAACGACGGCAGAAACGGATCGAAGGCGTCGGCCACGACGTGGCTCGCGTGCGTCAGCAGCCAGGGGCTGACCAGGAAGCCGCCGAGGCCCGTCCCGAGCAGCACCGCCGTCACCGCGGCCGTCTCGATCCAGGCGTTGGCCGCCACGAGCTGGTCGGCTCGCACGAGCTCCGTCGCCAAGCCGTACTTGGCCGGTGCGTACGCCGCAGCGCCGAGACCCACGATGAGGAAGGCCGCCACCGGGTGCAGGCCGACGATCAGCGCGAGCACGCCGCAGATCTTGACGGCGTTCATGCACGTCATCAGCTTGGCCTTGGGGAACGCATCGGCCAGCGGGCCGACGAAGGGCGCCAGCAGCACGTAGGCGGCGATGAACGCCACCTTCAGCAACGGGGCGAGCCAGCCAGGCATGGCACGCTGTTGCAACAGGTCGATCGTGACGATCAGCAACGCGTTGTCCGCGAGCGCCGAGGCGAACTGGGCCGCCAGCAGCAACAGGAAGGATGCGGGCATCAGGCGGACCGGACGAGAGAGGCGGGCATCGCAAGACTTCAGGATGGAGACAGCTCGCGAGGGTCGCGCAGGCCCGTGAAGTGGTCATGACATCGGGATGACGGGAACAAGACAAATGCGACACGGACATTCGTTTGACAGGAAGACAGCCCTTGCCGCGAACCTGTCACGCTGGGCGTCGATAGTGGGATCTTCCTGGCTCGCCTCCTGCGCATGACCCCCCTCAGGCCAACGCCCTCGACGCCGCGCATCAGCTGCATCATCTGCGCGCTCAATGAAGGCCCGCGCATCGGCGCGGTGCTGGCCGTGGCGACTGCCCATCCGCTGGTCGCCGAGGTGATCGTCGTCGACGACGGCTCCACCGACGACACGGCCGCGGTGGTCGCGCGTCACGCGCAGGTGCGCCTGATCTCGCACGCGAAGAACCAAGGCAAGAGCAAGGCGATCGCCAGCGGCGTCGCCGCAGCGCGCCACGAGCTGCTGATGCTGCTCGACGCCGACCTGAAGGGCCTGCGCCTGGACGACCTGACCGCGCTGGCCGCGCCGGTGCTGGACGGCCGCGCGGCCGTCACGCTGAGCCTGCGCCGCAACAGCCTGGCACTCTTCCGCTGGGTCGGCATCGACTTCGTGTCGGGCGAGCGCGTCGTGGACAAGCGCCTGCTGGCCGACGTGCTGCAGGACATCCACGCGCTGCCGCGCTTCGGCATCGAGGTGTTCATGAACAAGCGCATCATCGCGGCCCGCCTGCCCATCGTCATCGCCCACTGGCGCACGGTCACCCAGTCGCGCAAGACCGAGAAACTCGGCTGGTGGCGCGGCGTGCGGGCCGAGTGGCGCATGGTCTTCGACCTGATGGACGCCGTCTACCCGCTGGAGCTGCTGACCCAGACGCTGCACCTGGCGCTGCTGCGCACGCCGGCGCAACCGCAAGCCGCTTTGCAGGGCCCCGAAGCGTAGCGTTTCAGTGTCGGCGGCGGATCAGCTCGTCGCTGGCGCGCTGCAGCGCCGAGCTCGAGTCGGCCGTGCGCAGCAGGCCCTGCGCGAACATCTTTTCCAGCGCCTTGCGGGTGAAGCTGCGCGACGCGTCACCGCTGCCCGCAAACAGCAGGAAATAGCCGTTGTCGCTCATCCACAGCAACTGCAGGTCTTTCCAGTCGCCGTGCAGCTGCATCGTGACGTTGTCGCCGATCTGCAGCGCCGCGACGGGCGACGACCCATCGGCCTTCGGGCTCATCGGTGGGGGGGATGGTGCGGGCGGCAGCTCGTCGTCGAGTTCGAGGTCGACCGTGACCGGCCCGGACGTCGACTCGGTGCCGAGCGGGCGCCGCATCGCGTGCAGGTGGATCGCGGCCAGCTGATCGAGCCAGGCCTTGCGCATCGCCTCGGACAGCTGGACCGTGGCCATGCCGGCCGTCACGCGGTCGACCAGCGCCGGGATCATCGCGACCAGCGTCGTCAAATCGGCGCGCGAACGGGCCGCATCGGTCGACCAGATCACGTCGACGGCCGTGTCCATCGCCGGTGAATTGCGGCGCTGGTCTTGCCTGAGCGTCGTCCACTCCTGCGCGACGATCAGCGACCACAGCGTGAGGATGAAGCGCCGGGTCTTCGACGGCGGCTGCGCCGAATCGAGCTTGCGCTGCAGCCGCGCCCTCGCCTCGGTCACCAGCTCTTCCAGCGAGGCGTTGCGGCGCAGCAGCTCCAGCGCGCCCTCGACGGAGGTGAGGCGCCGCTGGGCCTGCTTGCGCTGCAGCTGCGCCAGGCGATCGACCGCCGTCTCGAACGCCGCGGTCGACGGATCGACCGCCAGTTGCGCCACTGTGTCGGTCAACCACGGCGTGAACTCGGGCGGCGGTTCGCCCTTGTCGACGTTCATGGTCGTCGCGATGCGGTTGACCAGCGTCCACACCGGATGGCGGTGCGACTGCAGCAGTGTCGCGTCGTGCGTCGCCAACTGCACGACGCTGGGCTGCACGCGGGCGATCCATTCGCGCGCCGCATCGGACAACGCCGGGTCGGCGACGATCTGGTCGAACAGGTGGCCGATCAGCGCGACGACGAGGCGCGAGCTGCTCGCGCCGCGCAACGCGGTCAGCTCCTCGCGGTGGCTATGGATCAGGTCGGGGATGCGCCCGTCGTCGCCGTCCAGGGGCATGGGCTGGGTATCGGCGATCAGGGCGAACGGCGCATGCGCCGTGGACGCCGCGAACACCGGGCGCTGCTCGTCCAGATCCATCAGCTCGAACAGCGCGCCAGGCCGCGTGACGTCGAAGCCGGTGGGCGGGGTGACCGTGGACTGCGCATCGACGCCCTCCGACGCGCGGTCGGCGGCCTCCAGGTTCGAGGCGTCGGAGAAGCCGGCCTGGCGCACGGCAGCGTAGATCTCGCTCAGGCGCGGCGCCAGCCAGCGCGCAACGCTGCGCACCAGCTCGGCCCGCGCCGGCGTGCCCAGCCCCAGGCCTTCGGATGCGGCCCACAGCGCCCGCGCCAGGCACGGCGGCCCGATCGGCGACGCGGCCACGCGCACACCCTCCTGGCGGCGCAATGCACCCTCGAACTTGATCAGTCGACGCAATTCGACCGCGCAGTCCTCGTCGAGCAGGCGCACCAGCTGCGCCACCTCGATCTCGTCCTGGATGCGCGATTCGTCCATGATCTCGAACGCGCCGAGATCCAGCCATTGGCCGGCTGGCTTGGCGGGCGGCGGGTGCGTGAACTCGAGGAACGCCTGCTTCAGCGCCTCGCCGAACGCGGCCGAGAACGCCGCGTGCTGGCGCGACAGGGCGGCCGCCACCTCGCTGCGCAAGGTGCGCAGGGCGTGGTGGGTGACCGGCGCGGCCGTGATCTCGCTGCTCAGGCCGGCCGCGCCGCTGCGCAAGCGGCGCGACATCAGCGCATGGGCGCGCTCCAGGTGGCATTCGTAGGCGGTCTTGGTCACGCCACGATGGTAGGCCAGGACGAGCGCTGTCATCGTTGACTCGACGCTGCACGACGGCGGCTGTGCGCTGGCCGCAACAGGGCGCTCGGCAATCGGGGGATGGGCGCCAACGCGGCGCCCTGGACAAAGCGGCCCCCCAGGCCCAGCTCGCCGATCTCGTCGAGGAACAGCACGCCCTCGACGCGCGGTTGCAATGGCCATGAGCCCGCGAGACCCCGGCCGCCGGCGGCGCGCGCGTCGACCTCGCGGCGCTGCTGGACGCCGCGACGCTGGACGGCATCGACCTGTTCGATCGCGTGCAGCTCGAGGCGGTGCTGCGCGTCTGCCGCGAGTCGCACACGCTGTCGGAGGCCGGCCGGCGCCTGTTCGACCGCTCGCGCGAGAAGCGCAGCGTGGTCAATGATGCCGATCGATTGCGCAAGTATTTGCTGAAATTCGGGTTGATTTGGGAACGGGTGCGGCAGGCCGCGCAAGCCGCGGCGACAATCACGCCCAAGCCTCTCGCACCCTTCTTTCCATGAGCTTCCTGTCGCGCATTCTCGGCCGTCCCGCCGAGCAACCATCGAACGCCGATTCAGTGACCTACGACGACGTCGGCGTGACGCGCCATCACGCGAGCGGCCGAGTCGACGACGTGGACTGGGCCGACCTGCGCGAGGTCGCTGTCATGGTGCGCGCTCCGGGCGACATCCACATCGTGCTCACCGGCCAGAGGGCCAGCACGATCGTGAACCCGCGCACACCGGGTGTGGCCCTGCTCGCGCAGCGACTCGCCAAGCTGACTGGCTACGACCAAGCGGCCTTCACGCGCGGTCTGGAGGCGACCGAACGCTGCCGCGTCGTCTGCTGGCGACGCGGCGGGGCAGGCGGCCTCGAAGTCGGCGCGACGGCGCCAATGTCCGCCCCCGTGCCTGCATCCGCGCCCGCACCGCTCGATTTTGAACTCGTGCCGATCGACGCCGACGAGGCCCCCGCATCCGTGCCCAGGCCGACCCGTGCCGCGCTGCGCCTGGACATCGCCCCGTCGCTCGCCACGGTCACCGACCTGGCCAAGGACGCCATGCGCGACATGGCGCGCGTCTACAAGACCGAGATGGACGGATCGATCGATTCGCTGGTGCATATCGACCGCGCGATCGCCGAATGGCATGCCGCCGGCGCCCCGTGGGAGTCGGTCAGCAAGTCGATCTACGCGATGGGCAGCTACGGTGGCGCGGTGCTCGCGCGCCGCGCGGGCGGACGCTGGGTCGATGCCGTGGGTGCTGACGCCGGGCACGGCAAACTGGACGACGCGTTCCTCGCCGTCGAATTGCCAGACGGCGCCCGCTGGTCGCCGATCGCGATCTGCATCGATGCGCTGCTCGACGGCCCCGAACACAGCCTGCTGCGAACCGCCCGCGCGTTGCTGGGCGCTCAGCGCGCCGCTCAGGGCAACGAGTAGTCGAAGCGACTCCTTCGGGCGGGGCATTTCATCGCCGACGTCCGCAAGCTGGTGACCAAGAAGCCCGACAACTATGCGCAAATGATGCAGCAACGCTGACAGCGCCCGGCCGGCTCAGGCCCGCGGGTCACGCTGGAGCTCGTCACCGACGCGAGGCTGCTCAACCTCGCGCGCCGAGAGGCCGACCTGGCATTCCGCATCCAGCCGTTCGCCGAGCCCGACATCGTCCAGCGCCGGCTGATGACCGTGCCCTATGGCCTCTACACCGCCAAGGGCCGCGGGCGCCCGCTCGCCAAGGACGGCCGCGGCGACGCGCTGATCACGCTGGACGCGACCTACCGCGAGTTCCCCGACGCCCGTTGGCTCAAGGAGACGCTGCCCAAGGCGCACGTCGCGTTCACCAGCAACAGCCGTGAGGCGCAGGCGCGCATGTGTGCCGAGGGTGCCGGCGTGGCCGTGTTGCCGCGACCGCTGGGCGACGCGGTGACGGGGCTGCGGCGGATCAAGGTCGACACGCCGCCGCCCGGACGCGACGTGTGGGTCGGCTTCCACCGCGACCTGCGCCGGCTGCGGCGCCTGCGGGCGCTGGTCGACCTGTGCGTCGAACGGCTGGCTCCCGATGTCAGCGCATCGGCATCCATTTCACGTCGGACGCAGACGACGCCACCGTCTTCTCGATGAAGCGGACGCCGCGCGCGCCGTCCTCGATGCGCGGATAGTCGGCCTCTTCGAGCGTCGCCGCGCGTCCTTGCGCTTCGCGCAGCCGTAGATCTGCCGCCACGCCGAGATAGAGGTTGGCGAAGGCCTCGATGAAGCCCTCGGGGTGGCCCGGCGGCAGCCGGCATGCGCGCCGCGCCGCCTCGCTCAGGCCCGGTGAGTTGCGCGTGAGCGTGCGGCGCGGGCCGTCGACCGGCGCATGGATCAGCACGTTGGGCTCTTCCTGGCGCCAGTCCAGCATGCCGCGCTCGCCCATCACGCGCAGGCGCAGGTCGTTCTCGTTGCCGGCGGCGATCTGCGAGGCCGACATGACGCCGCGGGCGCCGCCGACGAAACGAAGCAACAGGCCAGCGTCGTCGTCCAGCAACCGACCCGCCCCGAACGACGACAGGTCGGCGCACAGGCTTTCGAGCTCGAGGCCGGTGACGACCGAGATCAGGTTCTCGGCATGCGATCCGATGTCGGCCACGGCACCAGCCGGGCCGCCGCGCGCCGGATCCATGCGCCACGTCGACTGCTTGTTGTTCGACGACTCGAGTGCGCCGGCAAGCCAGCCCTGGTGATACTCGACGACCACCTTTCGCACGGCCCCGATCGCGCCCGAGCGCACCAGCTCGCGTGCTTCGCGCACCATCGGATAGCCGGTGTAGTTGTAGGTGACGGCGAACAACGTGCCACGCGCGGCGACGAGGTCGCACAGGGCGTCGGCCTGCGCGCTCGTATGCACCAGTGGCTTGTCGCACACCACATGAAAGCCTGCTTCGACGAAGGCGCGCGCGACGTCGTGGTGCAGGTGGTTGGGGGTGACGATCACGACGACGTCGATGCGATCGACGGGCGACCTGCGGCGCTCGTCGGCGAGCAGTTGCTGCCAGGTCCCGTGGTTGCGGTCGTCGGCCAGGCCCAGGTCGGCGCCGGACGCGCGAGACCGCTCCGGCGTGCCCGACAGCGCGCCCGCGACGAAGTCGTACTGCCCGTCCAGCGCCATCGCGCCGCGATGCACCGCGCCGATGAACGCGTCGCGGCCACCGCCCACCATCGCGTAACGAATGCGGCGGGTCATCGCTGCTCTCCAGCCATGCCGCCCTGCCTGCTCTTGTCGAACACCGCGTCGAAAGCGCCTTTCGCGGGCTCGAAGTCGAGGCGGCGGCAGAATGCGGCGCTCTCGGTGGCGCCGTGGACGCGGTCCATCCGGCTGTCCTCCCATTCGACGGACAGCGGGCCGGCGTAGCCGACGTCGTTCAGCGCGACGATCAGGGATTCGAAATCGATCATGCCGCGGCCCACGCTGCGGAAGTCCCATGTACGGCGCGGATCGCCGAAGCTCGTGTGGCCGCCGAAGGTGCCCACCGTGCCGTCGCCCTTGCCCCACCACACGTCCTTCATGTGGGCGTTGAAGATGCGCGCGCCGAACGTGCGGATGAAGCGGATGTAGTCGACGCCTTGGTAGCCGAGATGGCTGGGGTCGAAGTTGAAGCCGAAGCGTCGATGGCCGTCGACGGCGGCGATCGCGCGTTCGCTGGTTGCGATGTCGAACGCAATCTCGGTGGGGTGCACCTCCAGCGCGAAGTTGACGTCGAGCTCGTCGAACACCTCCAGGATGGGCTTGAAGCGGTTCGCGAAGTCTGCGAAGCCCGCGTCCCAGAACGCCTGTGTCGTTGGCGGAAAAGCGTAGGTCGCGTGCCAGATCGACGAGCCGGTGAAGCCCGTCACGGTCTTCACGCCGAAGGCGGCGGCGGCGCGCGCGGTGTCGGCCAGCTCGCGTGCGGCGCGCTGGCGAACCCCCTCGGGCTGGCCGTCGCCCCACACGCGCGCCGGCAGGATGGCCTCGTGGCGCGCGTCGATCAGGTCGCACACCGCCTGGCCGACCAAATGGTTGCCGATCGCGAAGCATTGGAGGCCGTGCTTCTTGAGCAACGCACGTTTGTCGATCACGTACTGCTTCGACGCGAGTGCCTCTTGCACGTTGAAGTGGTCGCCCCAGCACGCCAGCTCCAGGCCGTCGTAGCCCATCGACTTGGCGAGCGGCGCGAGCTCGGCGAGCGGCAGATCGGCCCATTGGCCGGTGAAGAGAGTGACGGGACGGGTCATTTGTTTGCTCCTGACACTCCGTTTTGCGCTCGGACGCCAAGACGTGGCGTCCGCAAGGAATCGAACCTGGCGGATCGGGACGGTGGGGCGTTCTGCGCAGCGAAGTAAAGGAGGAGACGTCGACCGAGGTCGGCGGCGGGGGACATGAGCGCAGCAGAGCGCCCCGCCGTCCCGATCCCGCGCCGACCTTCGCACGCGCCCCCAATCGGTCAGAACGGCGAGTCCGGGAAGTAGAAGTCCTTCGCGGTCGCCTTCGTGATCAGCACCGACGGGATGATCGACTTCGCCGGCAGCTTCTCGCCCTTCAGCCGCGCCTCGGCGGTCATCTTGATCGCGTCGTAGATGAACTTCGGCGAGTACGACACGTTGGCCTGGATGCGCGGGTCGCTGCCGTCCATCAGCGTCTTGATCATGCCCTTGGCGCCGGCGCCGCCGAACACCAGCTTGATGTCGGTGCGCT
>JBDSDD010000057.1:0-20683 GCA_039920745.1 Burkholderiaceae bacterium
CACGACCTGGATCGTGATCGGCTTGACCTTGGATTCCAGCGGCTTGTACGGATCGAGCTCGTGCGTCGTCTTCCAGGTGATCGTGCCCAGCACCAGGATGATGGCGATGGGAACCGCCCACACCACCACCTCGATGCGATGCGAATACGACCAGTTCGGCGTGTACGTCGCCTCGGTGTTCGAGTCGCGGTACTTCCAGGCGAAGTAGAGCGTCATGAAAATGACTGGAACCACTACCAGCAGCATCAGCAGTGTGGCGGTGATGATCAGGGACTTCTCGCCCGCGGCGACCTGACCCTTCGGATCGAGCACCGCCATGTTGCAACCGCTCAAGAGAGCGGCCGCGGCGAACATCAGCACGCCGGCAAGGAGGCTCCTACTGGGAGCTTGTTTCATGTCGATTGAGAGCAGTCAGGAAGGCAGCAGTTGGATACGGTTCGAACCCCCGATGACGCCGGATATCGCTCGCCTTGCCGCTGCGCTACGCATGAACGAGTTGGATCCAGGTTGTTCGACCCCATGAAGAATCGGGATTACCCTGATGAGAAATGTAGTCAAAGACGTTTCACTGTGTGCGCGTCCGCCCAAGAAGCCGTGGGCGTGTCCACATAAATCCGACTCAAAAGCTCTTCGTGGCGAAGGCAACGATGCCGGCCGGACAGTGCGACATGCGAAGGGGCCAACGCTGCCGCTCGACGCGCCTTGCCGAGAATTCGATGCGTCACACAGGGTTGCACTGGCTTGAATCGGCGCTGGCCCCCATCACGCTGCTTTCAGACGGACTGCTCCCACCATCGCCATCAATTGCTTTCGAGGGATCCACAGGTTCGACAGTGCAAACAGCGTGATGACGTGCGCGGTATTCTTGGGCAGTCCGCGCAAGCGCAGCTTCGCGAGACCGAACTGGCGCTTGATGACGCGAAACGGCTGCTCGAACTTCGCGCGAACGCTGGCCCTGCGGCATTCGGTCTTCCTGGCCGCTGTCTTCTTGCGACCGTCGGGGAGTCTGGCCATGTCGCTGGAGCGCGCCGAGATAGGCCACCGCTCGGCATTCTTGGTCGAACCTGGAGCGGCAATGATCATGGCATCGACGATGCTGCCGCGCTTAAGCAGCAGGCCCTTTCGGGTCAGGTGCGCGTTGACGGCCTAGAAGATGTCCTCGGCCAGACCTTCCCTAGCGCAGAGCCAACTGATCCGGTTGAAAATATGGGGTTGATCCGACCGACCCCGCCGGCCTTGCGCCGGGCGATAACATCAAAGTCTCGAGGGCTACCCGCCCCGTCGAGCCCTACGACAAGGCGTCGCGCCCCGCACGCCACGACGCTTTCCCGGAGAACGGCATGCCCCTGAAATTGGCCCTGATCGGCATCGGCAAGATCGCCCGCGATCAACACATTCCGGCGCTCGCCGCCGACCCGCGCTTCGAACTCGTGGCGTGCGCCAGTCGCAATTCGCAGGTCGACGGCGTGGCGAACTTCCCGGACATCGAGACGCTGCTGGCAGAGGTCAAGGATCTGGACGCCATCTCCATCTGCACGCCGCCGCAGGCGCATTTCGAGGCTGCCCTCGCCGCGCTGCGCGCCGGCAAGCACGTGATGCTCGAGAAGCCGCCCGCGTCGACGACCCGCCACATCGCGCTGCTGCAGGCGGAGGCGACACGCCACGGTGGCACGCTGTTCCAGACCTGGCACTCGCGCTACGCCGCGGGCGTGGACGCGGCGCGCGACTGGCTGCGCGACCGCACCCTCACGGGCGGCACCATCACCTGGAAGGAAGACGTGCATCACTGGCACCCCGGCCAGCAATGGATCTGGCAGGCCGGAGGACTGGGCGTGTTCGACCCCGGCATCAACGCGCTGTCGGTGCTGACCGAGGTGCTGTGCGATGAAGCCGTCGTGCACGAGGCCGTCCTCGAGTTTCCCGAGAACCAGCAGGCGCCCATCGCGGCCCGCCTGGCGTTGCGCACGCAAGCGGGCGTCACGGTGAACGCGGAATTCGACTTCCGCCAGAAGGGCGATCAGACCTGGGACATCGAACTGTTCACCACGTCCGGCCGCCTGAAGCTGTCGCGCGGCGGCGGTGCGCTGGAGATCGACGGCCAGCCCATGGAGAGCGACGCGGCGCTCGCGGGCGAATACCCGAGGCTGTATGCGCGGTTTGCCGAGCTGTGCGCGGCCGGTGAGTCGGAGGTCGACTGGCGGCCGTTCCAGCTGGTGGCCGATGCCTTCCTGGTCGGCGAGCGGCGCATCGTGGCGGCGCACCACGTGTAGGCGGGCCCGCCGACTTCGACGGGCTGTCACCGTCCTGTCCCAAAGTCCGTTTCTTCAAACGTCCGGAGCCCCACCATGATCGACCACACCGGCGTGACCGTCAGCGACTTCGCCCGCAGCAAGGCCTTCTACGCCGCGGCGCTGGTCGCCATTGGCTACGAGAAGCTGCTCGAGTTCGGCCCCGAGATCACGCAGTCCTCCTCGGTGGCCGGCTTCGGCGAGCCGCCCAAGCCCGACTTCTGGATCGCCGAGGGCCAGCCGAACCGCCCCGCGGTCCACATCGCGTTCCGCGTGCCCACGCGGGCGATCGTGCGGGCGTTCCACGCGGCCGCGCTGGCGGCCGGCGGCACCTGCAACGGGCCGCCCGGCATCCGCGCCCACTACCACCCGAACTACTATGGTGCCTTCGTGCACTGCCCGGACGGCCACAACATCGAGGCCGTCTGCCATGAACCCGAGGACCTTTCATGATCGTCCCGCCGGCCCGCGGCCTCCTCGCTCTCTTGTTCGCCGCGCTCGCTTTCTCGGCCCACGCCGACGAGATCCAGGTGGCCGTCGCCGCCAACTTCTCGGCCGCCGCGCAGAAGATCGCCGCACAGTTCGAGCATGACACCGGCCACGTCGTGAAGCTGTCGTTCGGCGCCACGGGCAAGTTCTACGCGCAGATCGAGGCCGGCGCGCCGTTCGACGTGCTGCTGGCCGCCGACCAGGTGACGCCGGGCAAGCTCGTGAGCGAAGGCAAGGCCGTGCCGGCCACGCTGCACACCTACGCGATCGGCAAGCTGGTGCTGTGGTCGACCGATGCGGCGCTGGTGGACGCCAGGGGCGAGGTGCTGAAGTCCGACAAGTGGACGCACCTGTCCGTGGCCGACGCCAAGCTCGCCCCCTACGGCCAGGCCGCCAAGGAGACGCTGGCCGCGCTCAAGCTGACCGAGGCCGTGCAGGCCCGCGTGGTCACCGCCGAGAACATCGGCCAGGCCTACCAGTTCGTGCACACCGGCAACGCGGAGCTCGGCTTCGTCGCACTCGGCCAGGTGCAGCCGCCGGACGGCTCCAAGGTGCCGGGCTCGATGTGGCTGGTGCCGGACACCCTGTACACGCCGATCAGGCAGGACGCTGTGGTCATCGCCGCCACCAAGTCGCCCAAGGCCGCCTCGGAGTTCGTGGCGTACCTGTCCGGCGACAGGGCGCGCGTGGTGATCAAGGCCTGCGGCTACAGCTGGTAAGGCGACGCGCCGTGGATGCCGACTGGGCCGCCGACCTGCAAGCCGTGGCGTTGACACTGAAGCTGGCGTGCGTCGTCACGCTGCTGTTGCTGCTCGTCGGCACGCCGCTCGCGTGGTGGCTCGCGCACACGCGTTCGCGCTGGAAGGCGCCGCTGGCCGCGCTGGTCGCGCTGCCACTGGTGCTGCCGCCCACGGTGCTGGGCTTCTACCTGCTGATGCTGATGGGCCCGCACGGCCCCGTCGGCCAGGCCACGCAGGCGCTCGGCATCGGGCTGCTGCCGTTCAGCTTCTCGGGCCTGGTCATCGCGTCGATGCTGTACTCGATGCCCTTCGTCGTGCAGCCGATCCAGACCGCGTTCGAGGCCATCGGCGCGCGCCCGCTGGAGGCCGCGGCCACCTTGCGCGCCGGTCCGTGGGAGTGCTTCGTCCACGTGGCATTGCCGCTTGCGCGGCGCGGCGTCATCACCGCCGCCGTGCTGGGCTTCGCGCACACGGTGGGCGAGTTCGGCGTCGTGCTCATGATCGGCGGCAACATCCCCGGCGCGACTCGCGTCATCTCGACGCAGCTGTACAGCCATGTCGAGGCCATCGAATACCCGGCCGCGCACCGCCTCGCCGCGGCGTTGCTGCTGTTCAGCTTCGCGGTGCTGCTGTTCGTCTACCGGCTGCAGCCGCAGGGAGCGCTGGTCGCGACGACGACGGCCGACGGAGGACGCCGCGCATGATCGAAGCGACGCTGCGACTGCCTCGCGGCGCGTTCGCGCTGGACGTGGCGCTGGCGCTGCCCGCACGCGGCGTCAGCGCGCTGTTCGGGCCGTCCGGCTGCGGCAAGACGACGCTGCTGCGCTGCCTGGCCGGGCTGGAGCGCGCGCCGGGCGGTCGCGTGGTCGTCGACGCCCAGGTGTGGCAGGACGACGCCGCCGGCGTGTTCGTGCCGACCCATCGGCGCGCGGTCGGCGTCGTGTTCCAGGAGCCCAGCCTGTTCGAGCACCTGGACGTGCGCGCCAACATCGAATTCGGCTGGAAGCGCCTGGCGCCAGCCGAACGCCGCATCGCCCTGGACGACGCCATCGCGTGGACGGGCGTCGAGCCGCTGCTGCAGCGCTCGAGCGCCGGCCTGTCCGGCGGCGAACGCCAACGCGTCGCGCTCGCCCGTGCTCTCGCGGTGAGCCCGCGCGTGCTGTTGATGGACGAGCCACTGGCCGCGCTCGATGCCGCCCGCAAGGCCGAGATCCTGCCGGCGATCGAGCGCCTGCATGCCTTGTCGGGTCTCGCCATCGTCTACGTCAGCCACGCGATCGCCGAGGTCGCACGCCTGGCCGACCACGTCGTGCTGATGGAAGCCGGCAAGGTCGTCGCCTCGGGCCCGGTCGCCGATCTTCTGAGCCGGCTCGACCTGCCGCTGCCGCCCGGCGAGGACGCCGGCGTGGTGCTGCAAGGCGAGGTCGGTGCGCTCGACGCCGAGTGGCAATTGGCGCGGCTGGACGTCCCCGGCGCCACGTTCTGGACGCGCGACCCGGCGCTGCCCATCGGCCATCGCATCCGCTTGCGCGTGCTGGCGCGCGACGTCTCGCTGAGCCTCGTCGCGCAGCCCGAAAGCAGCATCGTCAACCAGATCGAGGCCACGGTGGAGGCCATCGCCGACGACGCGCATCCATCGCAGGTGCTGGTGCGCTTGCGCACGCGCGAGGGTGCGCGCGGCGGCACGAGCGCGCTGCTCGCGCGCGTGACGCGCAAATCCGCGCAGGCGCTCGCGCTCGTGCCGGGGCAGGCAGTGTGGGCGATGGTCAAATCCGTCGCCTTGCTGGACTGAACCCATGAGCACGCCCAGCACGCACGATCTCCTCGTCGCCAAGAACGTGCGCGAGCATGGCTGCACGTCTACAGCGTCCTCGCATCCGCTGGAGACGACGCTGATTTCACGCCGAGGTTCTCCTACTCCATCGGACTGCTCGACTCGTCAGGCGTTCCCGACGTGATCGTGCTGGGCGAGAACGCCAACGTCGGCAAGTCGATGATCGACGCGTATCGAGTGTTCACGCTTGCGGGGAGGCGCTTCGAGCCCGGCACGCTGTACCCCGCTTCGAGATTGACAGGCGATTGATAGTCTGCCGACAGCCCGCGTTCGGGCTGGAAGCAGGCTTGCGCAAGGCCGCGGTCGCGCGCACCGCTACAACGGACACACTTCGGACTCACAGGTGTGTCGCGTGCTCGATTCCTCGTTCCAAGACATCGATGCGGCGTCCCGTACGGCGCCGCCCCGCATCCATCTGGCCTCGCCGGCCGACGTGCCGTTCATCGTCGACGCCATCGTCGCAGAGTCCAGGCAGGGCCATTTCAGTTGCGACTGCACGCAGCCGGGCGTGGTGCGCGGCGTGTGGCATCAGATCCAGACCATCGTCTGCGAAGGCGTCACGCCGATGCCCGACGCGCGCAACGGCGTCGGCGGGCGCGCGTTCGTCATCCAGGTGGGGCAGGTCAACGCGGGCTTCGCGATCCTCGCGGAACACGCGTCGGGCTCGTGGTTCCAGCGCATCGAGCTGTTCGCATTGGTGACGCACGAGGCGTATCGCCAGCGCGGACTGGCCTCCCACCTGGTGCGCAACCTGGTGCGCGACGCGCAGAGCGCGGTCGTCTATGCGCGCTGCGCGACGACGTCCACCGCGATGCTGGGCATGCTGCAGTCGTGCGGCTTCGCGACGGTGCCGGCCACCACCGGCGGCGGCGTCATGCTCGAATGGCGGCGCGGCGCAGCGCTCTGAGCCTGCGCCGCTGCACGGCGTGGCAAGACCCCCGGGGATATCGCCTTGGCGTCGAGCGCGATGCGCCTACTTGTGGCGATTGGCCGCCTCGGCCGCGAGCTTCATCTCGTGCTCGGCCTCGCGCAGCAGCTTCTCGGCCTTGGCGGCGTGGCCGCCCATGTCGTACTCGTTGGCCACCTGCGCGGCCTTGAGCTTGTCGATCGCCGTCGTCGCGGCTTCGCGCGCGGCGACGATGTTCGGGTGGCCGGCTTCCGGGCCGGCGAACGCCGCGCCGGCCGCGACCAGGGCGGCGCCGAACGCAACCAGCGTCATCGTCTTCTTGAAGGCCATGAGTGTCTCCTGTGATGGGGTGCGCCCGCTCGCCGGTGTGGACGTCTACGGACTGTGGGCACAACGCAGACGGCGGCCACCGCGTGGACAGCGCAATCCCGGACCCGCTGAACCCAGGCTTGCGCCGAAGTCCTGTCGAGCGCCTCGTCAGTCGCGCGACGGATACCCGGTGATCGCCCGCAGCCGCGCATACAGCGGCGCGAGCCGCGGGTACATCTTCTGGTAGACCTGCTCGTAGAGCTGGTCGTACAGCGCCGCGTTGCTGGCATCCGGCTCGAAGGTGCGCGCGACGCGCGTCATCGCGCGGACGGCGCTCGGGAAGTCGGCATGCAGGCCCAGGCCCACTGCGCCATCGATCGCGGCGCCCAGGCCGCTGGTCTCGTAGACGTGCGGACGGCTGGCCGGCAGGCCGAAGATATCGGCCGTGAGTTGCAGCGCGGCGTCCGACTGCGAGCCGCCGCCGGACACGCGCAGCTCGGTCAGCGCGACGCCGGTCTTCTTCTCGATGCGCTCGCGGCCGTCACGCAGTGCGTAGCCCAGGCCTTCGAGGATCGCGCGGTACACGTGCGCGCGGGTGTGGGCGTCGCCGAAGCCGATGATCGCGCCTTTGGCGTCGGGGCCGGGGTGGCGGATTCCGGGGGTCCAGTACGGCTGCAGGATCAGGCCCAGCGAGCCGGGCGGCACGGCGGCCACCAGTTCGTCGAGCAAGGCCTCGGGGGCGACGCCGCGCTCCTGCGCCGCGTTGCGCTCGCGGTCGCCGAACTGCTCCTTGAACCAGCGCACCATCCAGTAGCCGCGAAAGATCTGCACCTCGCTGGCGTAGTGGCCGGGCAGCGCCGCCGGGTACGGCGGTACGAAGGACAGCGCCTCGGCGTACTTCTTCGTGCAGACGTTGATCGTGGCCGTGGTGCCGTACGAGATGCCGCCGACGTGCGGCTCGAGGCAGCCCGAGCCCAGCACCTCGCAGGCCTTGTCGGCCGCGGCGGCGATGACGGGAACGCCAGCCGGGATACCCGTGGCCGTACTGGCCGCGGCGGTGATGCGACCCATCGTCGCGCCCACCGGCAGCAGCTCGGGCAGCTGGTCGCGACGCACGGCCAGGCCCTGCCACTTCCAGTCCGACGCCTTGGCCCACGCATGGGCCTTGAAGTCGAAGGGCACGTAGCCCACTTGCGAGCCGACCGAGTCGACGAACTCGCCGGTCAGCTTCCAGTTCAGCAGGCCCGACAGCAGCAGCACCTTGTGCGTGCGTGCCCAGGCCGCGGGCTCGTGCTGCGCCCACCAGTTGACCTCGGCCTCGCGCTGGAAATAGTCCACGGTGGGGCCGACGCCCGCGAGCTTGAACGCCGCGCGCCAGGCCGTGCTGATCCGGGGAACCTGCGTGGCGCGGCGCTGGTCCAGCCAAATCAGCGCGGGCAACGTGGCGTGGCCCTGCGCGTCGATCGGCATGATGGTGCCGCGCTGCGTGGTCACCGTGACGCCACGCACCGCCGCGGCCAGCTCGGGGCGTTCGAGCCACAGCTGGCGGCAGGCCCGCGCACAGGCGGCCCAGAAGCCTTCGACGTCGTGCGCGAGCCAGCCGGGCTGTTCGACGACGTAGTCATCGAGCGCCACCTGCGACTTGGCCACCAGGTTGCCGCGCAGGTCGAAGAGCAGCGCGCGCGCGCTCTGCGTGCCGCAATCGATGGCGAGCAACAGGTCGTCGGGACGGGCAGTGGTCATGGGGAGGGCACCGAGTAGCACTGGGCAATGATGCGCGAGTAGCGCTCGCACTGGTCGCGCCATTCTCCGACGGACCAGCCCAGCGCCTCGCGTGCCAACGGCTCGAGGCGCGGCAACAGCGCCGTGGCGCCGTCGGGCAGCAGCAAGCCGAGCCGGGTGCGGCGCAGCAGCAGGTCGTCGAGGAAGCGCACTTGTTCGTGGCGCAACGCCCAGTGCAGCTCGGCCCAGGGCGTGGTGGTGCCGGCCACCGCATCGAGGTCGGCGGGGGCGGCCTCGGCCAGCAGTGCGTTCGCCTGGTGGCCGTAGCGTCCGAGCAGGCGGCTGCGCAAGCCGTGCGGCAGCGCGAAGGACTCGGCCGGCTCGGGTTGCGTCGCGAAGATCGGGTCGGCCTGTCGGTAGGTGAAGTCCTCGGCGCTCATGGTCGCCCCGGCCTCGTCGCCGGCGACGACCGTCGACGCGAAGCCGGTGCGCTGGCCGGCGGCCGCGAGGTAGGGCGCGGCGTGGCGCAGCGCGTCGAGCGCGTTGACGCGGAACGTCGTCAGCTTGCCGCCGGTGACCGTGATCAGGCCCTGCTCGTCGCGCACGACGTGCTCGCGCGGGGCCTTGGACGGATCGCCGCCGTTGGCGCGGTCGTCGACCACCGGACGCACGCCCGAGAAGCTGCAGATCGCGTCGGCGGCACGCAGGTCCAGGCGCGGGAACGCGTGGCGCATCGCCTCGACCAGGTACTCGGTCTCGCCGGCGGAGATGGTCGGCTCGACGTCGGGGTCGTCGTCGTGGTCGAGGTCGGTGGTGCCGACCAGGGCCACGCCCTCCCATGGCGTGGCGAACACCGGGCGGCCGTCGCGCGGGTGCAGCAGGCTCACCGACTGCGCGACCGGCAGCTTCCACAGCGGGAACACCAGGTGGCTGCCGCGCAGGGGCCGCAGCATCGGCGTGCCCAGGCCGCGGCGCAGGCCGTCGGCCCAGAAGCCGGTGGCGTTGACGACGCAGCGTGCCTGCACGAGGCCGGTGAAGCCCGCGCCTTCGATGCGCGCGCCCACCACGGTGCCCGGCGTGACGCTGGCGCTGCCCTGCGCGGACAGCGACGACAACGGCATGTCGACGTCACCGGCACGCAGCAGCGACTTGACCGCAGCGCGATTGAAGATGCGCGCACCGTGCAGTTGCGCCTCCTGCAGCACGCGCATCACCAGGCGGGAGTCATCGGTCTTCGCATCGAGGTAGCTCGACGCCCCCAGCAGGCCGTCGGTGGCCACGTGCGGCGCGATCTCGCGCACCTGCGCGGGCGTGTGGAACGCGCGCGTGCGCTGGCCCGCCATCGCGTCGTAGATCGCCAGCCCCGTCGCCATCGTGCGGCGGCTCATCTTGCCGCCTTCGTAGTGACCGAGCAGGAAGCGCTGCGGCTCGACGAGGCCCGGCGCGTCCTGCAGCAGGCGGCCGCGTTCGCGCACCGATTCGCGCGTCAGCCCGAACGCACCTTCGCGCAGGTAGCGCAGGCCGCCGTGCACGAGCTTGGACGAGCGCGACGAGCTGCCCCAGGCGAAGTCGCGCGCTTCCACCAGCATCACCGAGATGCCCCGGCGCGACGCCTCCAGCGCTACGCCGGCGCCGGCGATGCCGCCGCCGATCACGAGCAGGTCCACCTCGAGCATCAAGCCGTCTCCGTCCCGCGGACCGCGAAGCGCCCGCCTTGCGGTGGCCGGGCGGCGCTCAATGCAGATCCTCGCAGCCGCGCGGTGGCATCTGCGCCTTGACGAGCGTGGTGTCGCGGATCGCCACGCGCCGCGAGGTGCGCGGGCCGATGAACACGCTGCGGCGGGCGCCGGCCGGCGGATCGACCACGGCCAGCGCAGCGGCGACGACGCGCATCGCCACGGCCATCGGCCGACGCGCGCGCTCGAACGCGAGGCGGCGATCGGCGTTCATTCCACGTCGCCCAGCAGGTTGCCGCGGGCCATCACGCCATGCGGATCGAACTCGCGCACCATCGCGGCGATGGCCGACATGCCCGTCGCGCCCTTCTCGGCCGCGAGCCAGCGCGCGTGGTCCTTGCCGACGCCGTGCTGGTGCGTGATCGTGCCGCCCTGCGCGACGATCGCGTCGCCGACCGCGGTCTTGAGCGCCTGCCAGCGGGCCAGCGCGCTGTCGTAGTCCGCCCCGATGCGGTAGACGAAGGTCGAGTAGACGCTGGACCCCTGCGCGTAGACGTGCGACAAGTGCGTGTAGCAGTGCGTGCGCTCGCCGTGCTGGGCCAGCGCGGCGCGGCCGGCGCCCTCGAGTGCGCGAACCATGGCGTCGACGCGCGGCCAATCGCATGCGGTCTCCATCGTGTCGACTGCGTAGCCGGCGTCCCACAGCGCGTTGCGCAGATAGACGCCCGCGAAGCGGCGTTCGGCCCACTTCTTGCCCAGCAGCGTTCCGGTGGACACACCGCCGTGCTCGCGCCAGAGCGCCGCCGCCGCGCGCTGCATCGCGCGCACCGCGCCCGCGCTGGCGCCCGTGAATCCAGCGAACAGCAGGCACTTTCCCTCGCCGACGCCGCGCAGTCCGAGGTAGCGCTCCAGCCAGCCGATCAGGTCGGCGTGGCCAGCCATCTGCAGCGTCGTGAAGGTCTCGGACGGATTGGCCAGGCGCAGCATCGACAGGCCCAGCCGGGCCTGCGCGATCTGGCGCACCGCGGCCAGGGCGCTGGCCCAGTCCGGAAAGAAGATGCCGACGAAGCGCTCGGCAGCCGGCGCGCGCGTGACGCGCACGCTGGCCTCGGTCAGCACGCCCAAGCGGCCTTCCGAGCCCAGCACCCATTCGCGCAGGTCGGGGCCGGCGGCCGACGCCGGGAACGTGGGCAGCACCCACTCGCGCTCGGGCGTCTGCAGCGTGCCGCCAGCGAACAATTGCTCGATGCGGCCGTAGCGCGCGGACTGCTGGCCCGACGAGCGGGTGACGACCCATCCGCCGAGCGTCGACAGCTCGAAGCTCTGTGGGAAATGGCCCAGCGTGAAGCCGTGCGCGCGCAGCTGCGCTTCCAGGTCGGGGCCCGCGACGCCGGCCTCGAAGCGCGCGAGCTGCGCCAACGGGTCGAGGTCGAGCAGCCGCATCATGCGGCCCATGTTGAGAGTGAGCACCGGCACCGAACCGACGGGCGTCAGGTGGCCAGCGACGCTGGTCGCGCCGCCCGACGGCAACACCTGAACGCGGTGCTCGCGCGCCCAGGTAAGCAGCGCGCGCACCTCGAGCGCGTTGGCGGGAAAGACGACGCCGTCGGTCACCCGGCCCAGCACGCCAAAGCGCAGGCGCAGCCAGTCGTGCATCGATTGACCGAAGCTGGCGCGCAATCGGGTCGCGGCACGCGTGTCGACCAGCGGATGCGGGGGCAGGCGCGACGGCTGCGCGTCCACCTGGGCGAGCGCGGCGGCGAACGTGGCGTCGGGCAGCGGCTGGCCCGCGCCGATGGCTTGCGCGAGAAAGGCGCGCGCCTCCGGCTTGAGCTCTTCCTGCACGCGGGCATCGCCCCAGCCGTTCCAGCGTCGTTCTGCGGTCATCGTGGCTATACTCGTTTTTCCAGGGCTACAGGCGTTCGCGAGCGCATATGGGCTCCCCGCACGCTACGCCGGCCATCGTGCGCCGATCGCGCCCTCCAGGCTTGTCTTTCGCCGACAGGCGAGTTGCCACTACATGCCAGCCCCGCCCGCGGCGACGACGCCTCCTCCCCGCTCCGCCGCCCCTGCCACGACGGACGCACCCTGCCCGATCCCGCCGACGGCCGACGCGCGCGTGGCGATGGCCTACGCGCAGACGGCCGTCGCGGCCGCGCAGGCGATGGGCGTGAGCGCGGACGCCCTGTGCGGCGAACTGGGCTGGGCCGACGACGTGCTCGACGCCACGCGCGACAGCCTCACCGTGGCCGAGTACATCGCGCTGCTGGGCGCGGGCGACCGCCTCGCCGGCAACCCGGTGTTCGGCCTGCACGCCGGGCTCCAGGCGCGCCTGTCCACCTATCCGTTCTACGGGCTGGTGGTGTGCGCCTGCACCACGCTGCGCGGCGCGTTCGCGCAGACCCACCGCTACGAAGGCCTCGCGCACGACCTGGGCCGATCGCGTCTGGACGAGCGCACCGGCGTCGCCACCTACTACTGGGACACGCCCTGGCTGGCCAGCTGCTCGCCAGCCGAAGCGCGCCATCTGTGCGACAGCGTGCTGGCCGGCATCCTCACCTTCGTCAGCTGGCTGGCGCACGAGCGCCTGCCCGTGCACGAGATCGGCCTGCCCTATCCCGAGCCCGACGCCGCGATCCGCGCGGCCCATGCCCAGGTGTTCGGCCCGTGCGTGATCTACGGCGTGCCCGCCGCCTACGGCCGCTTCGATGCCGCGCTGCTCGACCGCCCGGTGCCCAATGCCGACGGCAGCATGCTCAAGGTGCTGCAACGCCACGCCGACGAACTGCTGGCTGCCCGCCTGCGCGAAACCACCGAGCCGCGCATCGTCTGCGACGTCCGCCGCGAGGTAGCCGCCCAGCTCGCCAACGACCGCGCCCGTGTCGACGACGTGGCCGCCGCGCTCGCGCTGAGCACGCGCACGCTGCAGCGCAAGCTCGCCGAAGCCGGCACCAATTTCCAGGCCGTGCACGACGCCGCGCGCCAGGCGCTGGCCGAGGAACTGCTGCGCGACTCGCAGCTCAACCTGACCGACGTCGCCTTCATGCTGGGCTACCGCGAACAGAGCTCGTTCAACCGCGCGTGCCGCGACTGGTTCGGCAACACGCCAGCGCGCACGCGCGAGCGCCTGCGCGGGGCCGCCGGCGCGGCCTGACGCGCCTTCGCGCGGGCCTGAGCATGCACCCGGCGACGGGTCAGACCGGCTTCTTCAGCTTCTCGCGCGCCGTGAACGCGAGCGCTCGCGCATGGCAGCCCTCGTAGTGGTCGTTGACCAGCCCCATCGCCTGCATGAACGCGTAGATGGTGGTGGGGCCGACGAACGTCCAGCCGCGCTTCTTCAGATCCTTGGACATGGCAACCGCCTGCGCAGAGGGCCCCAGCACCACGCCAGTCTGCGGCACGTGCGGACGGGTGTCGACCGCGGGCTCGAAGCGCCACGCATACGCCGCGAGCGAGCCGAACTCCTGGCGCAGCTCGATCACCTTGTGCGCATTGTTGATGGTCGAGACGATCTTGCCGCGGTGGCGCACGATGCCGACATCGGCCAGCAGGCGCGCAATGTCGGCGTCGTCGAAACGCACCACCTGCTCGGCCTCGAAGTTGGCGAAGCCCTTGCGGAAGGACTCTCGCTTGTTGAGGATGGTCAGCCAGCTCAGGCCGGCCTGGAAGCCTTCCAGGCAGATCTTCTCGAACAGGCGCCGCTCGTCGGTGACGGGAAAGCCCCATTCCTCGTCGTGGTAGCGGCGGTATTCAGGGCTCGCGCGGCACCACTGGCAGCGCAGCACGCCGTCGTCGTGGGAGAACAGGCCGGCAGGCGCGGGGAGGGTTTCGGTCATGCGCCCATTCTGCAACCGCAGCGCGCCGCCAGGCCCGACAACCGACGAGGCACCACCGGCGCCATGCGGCGGTGAAACCCGGGCCCCCGGCGCGGCGCGGATCTCCGTCTGTCGCTCGGGCTTGCAGTTCATCCGGCGCGGCTGGCGGGCCGTCGCAAGGTGCTCGCGGCGCGAGGCACGGCTGCCTAAAGTCCACCCATCGACTCACCCGACAGACGCACTCCGGAGCCCGCCATGACCAAGACCTTCGCCCATCAAGCCGCCCCCATCGCCCTGGCCGCGTTGCTGACATCGGCGATGCTCTTCGCCACCAGCGCCCTGGCCACGCACCAGTACCACGTGGCGGCCAACACGGCGCAGCCGACGCAGGTCGTCGCGATGGCGGTGCAGCACGTGACCATCGTCGGTCACCGCATCGCGAGGGCCTGAGCCCTCTGGCCGAATTCCGTAAGTCCTGTTTGGCCCCGCGTGCGGGGCCATTTTTTTGGCCGCACGGGGTCAGATACTTGCAGAGGGTCCGGTCTGGCGAGACCTGAACCCGTGCAAGCCAGGCTCAGACGAGACGACGCGCGCGCAGCGCCAGGCCCAGGCCGCCGGCCAGCAGCATCGCCAGCATGCCGGGTTCCGGCACGGTGCTGATGTTGTCGAAGGCGGCGGCGTTGGCGGCGCCCGTCAGGTCGAACGAATGGGCGAGGCCGCCGAACTGGAAGGTGACTGCGTTCCAGGTGTCGTAGGACGACGAATTGGCGCTCAGGTCGAACGTGCCGAGCAGCGTGCCCGTGCCGTTGAGGCCGGAGTAGGCCTTGACGGCGCCGACCAGGTCGACCGGGCTCGAGTAGTAGAACGAGAGCCCGCCGTTCACGCCGCCGGCGACGTTCATGTAGGCGCGGTCGTCCGGCAGGAACGTGGACGCGTAGGCCGTGCCCATCGGGGACGGGGCGCCGCTGTAGTACGTGAAGTCGGCATCGTTGGACAGGCCACCGACGTTGACGAACTCGATGCCCAGGTTGGCACCGCTGGTGCCGTCGTCGGCGGTGCCGCCGCTGTAGTACGAGTTCACCAGCGAGCCGTAGGCCCAGTGGGTCTCGAAGTCCACCACGAAGGAGGACGCGAAGGCGGGCGCGGCCGAGGCAGCGAACAGGGCAAGGGCGGCAACGCGGGACAGCTTCATCGTGAGCTCCAACAAGGGTAAGGGTTTCAGACTGGTTTCAGCTTGATGCAAGCCAGTCTAGAAACCCTGCGCGACAGGCGCGTGACCGTCGCACCCTGCCGGCCGGGCCTCCCCCACGCGGTGGCGTCGCATCCAAGGGAAAGCACTTAATTCCCGGCGAAATCGCCTTCGGCGTGCCCGATTCACCTGGGGTCGAGTCGATCGCGCGGGCCATGAGGCTAGTCCCGACCGTCATCGTCGAGTCACTCCGACGCCTCAGGATGCTGACAGCTTCAGGAAAGCACCGGCCTGTTCGTGCGCCGTCGCCTCCCGCTCCCCGCATCCCCCGAAAAAACGACGGAGAACTCCCGATGAAATTCCAGTCCAGCAAGAGCCCTCTCGCCCTCGCCGCGATCGCGGCCCTCGGCGCCGCCGCGCTGTCCACCGTTCCCTTCGGCGCTTCCGCAGCGGGCAAGACGGCCGGTCACTACGTGACGGGCGACTTCCACAATCACACGACCTGCTCCGACGGCACGATCTCGATGCAGAAGCTGGTGAAGAAGTCGACCGACAAGATCGACACGCCCTGGGGCCTCGACTGGTTCGTGCAGGCAGGCCACGGCGGCAACGGCAACCGCAATTGCACGCTGGCGGAAGACGACACGCTCTCGACGCCAGCCTTCCCGGTCGTTTCGGGCCAGGGCCCCAACACCAAGTGGACCGACAGCATCGGCGCGGCCGCGCTCAAGGGCGACGGCGGCGGCGTGGGCGGCAACGGCAACATGTGGCGCTGGCAGTCGCTGCAGGAATTCCAGTACCCGCTGATCGAATACCTCGCGGCCTACAAGGACCTGCCGTTGTTCCTCGGCTTGGAATCCGTCGTGCCGGGCCATGAGCACACCTCGATGTCCGTCATCGATGGCCAGATGCCCGCATCGCTCGACACCGCCGTGCTGCCCACGACGCCGGGCTACACCGCGCTCGGCAACGCGGGCGCGCTGGCGAAGTGGTCCTACTGCTTCGACCGCGGCGACACCGACACCAGCCGCGGCAACACCACCGGCACCGCCACCGGCAACAACTGGGACTGCTCGGTGGCCGGCAGCGCCAACTCGGGCGACATCAGCTGGAACGCCACGGCGCACAAGCTGATCCCGGCCAGCGGCGCGGGCGTGGGCACCCAGGGCCACCGGAAGACGGTCGAGGCCATGAAGTGGATGGCGCAGAACGCGGTCGCAACCAGCTACTACGTGCCGGCCCACCTGGAGCGCGCCGGCCCCTTCTGGGCGGACGGCAACGCGGGCTTCAACGTCGAGCACCTGCGCGACTTCAACAACGCGGCTCCGACCGTCGCCTTCGGCATGGAGACGCAGCCGGGCCACGGTGCGTCGGCCAACCGCGGGGAATACCAGGTCAGCCGCAACACGATCGCCAACGTCAAGGTCGACTCCGTCGGCGGCACCACCTGGGGCGGCACGGGCGTGTACGGCGGGCAGGTCGGCGGCGTGTGGGACGCCATGCTCGGCGAAGGCCGCAACTACTGGTACTTCGCGAGCTCCGACTGGCACAACCGCGGCATCTTCGGCCCGGACGACCGCCGCACGTCGCAGGACTTCTACCCCGGCGAATACGCGCGTGACTTCGTCATGGTGCGCAACGGCGCCGACAAGCTGCGCCCGCAGACCATCGTCGACGGCCTGCGCACCGGCAACAGCTTCGTCGCCAACGGCCAGCTGATCGACCGCCTCGCCTTCGTCGCCTGCGCGTCGTACGCCGGCCCGGCCGCGCGCACCAATGCGTCGGTCGAGGCGCTGGCCGTCGCCGCCGCCACCAACAACACCGACATCGACGCAAGCAACTGCGCGACGATGGGCGAGAAGCTGGTGGTCAAGCCGGGCGCGGAAATCGTGGTCTCGGTGGTCGTGCGCGACCCCGCCGGCGCCAACTACTCGCCCTACACGTTCTCGAACCCGTCGCTGCTGCAGGTGGGCATCGATCGTCCGATCAACATGCCGGTGCTGGACCACGTCGACCTGATCCGCGGCATGGTCAGCGGCTACCGCACGCCGGGCGCGGCCGACTACTCGGGCGCGTGGCCCAACACGTGGCTGGTCAACCCCGACATGGCCACCGTGCCGGCGGCTGCCAAGAACACCACGACGGCCGTCATCCGCACCTTCAACGGCAACGGCGGTTCGGCGTGGACGCCGGTCACTTCCGGCGCGGACGGCAGCGCGTTCCTGAAGATGACCTACCGCATCCCGGCCGTCACGGCATCGCAGTACGTGCGCCTGCGCGGCACCAACATGCCCGCCGCCGTGCCTTACGAGACCGATGCCAGCGGCAACCCGCTGGCCGACGTCTTCACCAACGCCAACGACCTGACGCGCCTGCGCATCCCGTGCAACACCGTCGGCACCGTGCTGGAAGGCAACGCCATCAACGGCTGCCCGGCGCACCTGCCCGTCGTCGGTGGCCAGAAGTACGTGGCCTTCGACGTCGCCGCGTGGTCGGATCTCTGGTTCTACAGCAACCCGATCTTCGTCCAGGTCAACGGCTCGACGACGGTCGCGGGCGTGCGCTGATCCGGCGCTGAACCCGCCCGAGGCGCCGCACGGCAACGTGCGGCGCTTTTTGCGTTCCCGCCGTCGTCGTCCTGACTTGCTCGGCCCCTAGCATTGCCATTCCTGTCCCCCACCGCCCATGTCCACCCGTCTTCCGCCCTTGGCCGCGTCCGGCCTCGCTCCTTCCGCGCGTCCCGCGCTCGCGCGGCGCACGTGGCTGCGCGAGCCGCTGCTGCACTTCCTCGTGCTCGGCGCCGTGCTGTTCGGGCTCGACCATGCACTCGTGGCACGCACCGACGACCGCCACGTCATCGTGATGGGCAGCGCGGTCGACGCCGAGGCTCGGCAGCTGTTCAAGGCTTCGCGCGGACGCGAGCCCGGCGCCGCCGAGATGGCGGCGTTGCGCAAGGTCTGGCTGGACAACGAGGTGCTCTACCGCGAAGGCATGGCGATGCAGATGGACAAGGGCGACTCGGCGATCCGCGAGCGCGTGATCTTCAAGGCGCTGAGCGTGGTCGACGCCAACGTCAAGCTGCCGCCCATCGACGACAAGGTGCTGCGCGGCTGGTTCGACGCGCACCGCGCCAAGTACGACGATCCGGCACGCTTCGATTTCCAGGAGGCCGCGCTGGCTGGCGACACCTCCGAGGCGACAGTGCGCGAGTTCGTCGCGCGCCTCGAGGGCGGCACGTCGGGCGACGCCGGCGCCGGCCTGCGCGTGTTCAAGGGCCGCCCCAGCGGCAATCTCGAGGACAGCTACGGCGGCGAGTTCACCAAGGCGCTGCAGGCCGCCCCGACCGGCCACTGGCAGGCGCTGCACGCCAAGGACGGCTGGCGCGCGGTCGTGCTCGATCGCTACACGCCGCCGACGCCCGCCGACTTCCAGAAGCTGCGCTCCGTCGTGCAGCAGGACTGGACCGACGCCACGCTGGCCGAGCAACGCAGCGCCGCGGTGCGCAGGCTCGCCGCCAAGTACGACATTCGCACGGCGGCTGCCAAATGACGGGTCGGTGGATGCGCAGCCTCGCCGCGCTCGCCCTGCTGCTGCCCGGGGCCGCCGGCGCGCACGAGCTCAGCATGGCCGAGATGCAGCTGCGCCAGGTCGCCCCGCACGACTTCCAGTGGCAATGGACGGCCGCCGAGAAGGGCTCGGTCACCCAGGACCTGACGCCGCGCTGGCCGGCGGGTTGCGTGTCCGGCGAGGACAACGTCCTGCATTGCGGCGCCGACGGCCTGAGCGGCACGCTCTCCATCGACGGGGTGGGCCAGCGCTACTCCGCCGCGATGGTCAAGGTCTACTGGATCGACGGCCAGTCGCGCGTCTACACGCTGACCTCCGCCCAGCCGACCGTGCACCTGTACGGTGCCGCGGACGATCCGCGCGGCATGGGCGAGATCGCCGCGGCCTACACGGCACTTGGTATCGAGCACATCCTCACCGGCGTCGATCACCTGCTGTTCGTGCTCAGCCTGCTGCTGCTGGTGGGCTTCACGCGTCAGCTGCTGTGGACGATCACCGCGTTCACGGCCGCGCACAGCCTGACGCTGGCCTGCAGCGCTCTGGGCTGGCTGACACTGCGCTCACCGCCGGTGGAGGCGACGATCGCGCTGTCCATCGTGCTGGTCGCCGCCGAGGCCCTGAACACGCGCGAGACCCTGGCGCGGCGCTGGCCGGCGCTGGTGGCCTTCCTGTTCGGGCTGGTGCACGGGCTCGGCTTCGCCGGCGCGCTCAAGGACATCGGCCTGCCCGACCACCACCTGTTCGTGGCGCTGCTGACCTTCAACGGCGGCGTCGAGATCGGCCAGCTGTTGACCGTCGGCGTGGCCGCGCTGCTGTGGCGGCTGAGCACGCGTTGGCCGCGCCTGGCCGCGGCACGCACCGCGACGCTCTACGCCATCGGATCGGTGGCTGCCTACTGGTCGTGGCTGCGCGTCGCGGCCATCGTCGGCTGACCGCGGCCGCGAATCCGGAAGCCATGATGGACGAAGTCATCAGCCTGTTCCCGACGCCGTTCCTGCGCGTCCCGGGCCTGCTGCCCGCCCCGCTGGTCGACGCCCTGGTGGCGCACTTCGGCGCGCGCATCAAGCACGACAACAACTCGTCGCCCAACCTGTCGCACAGCGACATGCTGAGTCCCGCCGACAGCCCGTTGCTGCGCGACGTCGCGGCGCTGGCGACGCCCAAGGTGGGCGAATTCGGCGCGTTGATGTTCGGCGAGGCGATGGGCTGGGCGCTCAAGGAGATGTGGGTCAACGTGCTCGACACCGGCGGGCGACAGGCGATGCACAACCACGCCAACAGTTTCGTTTCCGGCGTCGTGTACCTGACGCCGACGCACCCCGACTGCCGCACCGTGTTCATGAAGTCGCCCGGCGGCCACGACTTCGCCTTCAAGAACGATCACGCCAAGACCACCACCGGGCCGTTCAGCGCCGACCGCTGGATCAGCCCCGCGCCGGAACCCGGCGACATGGTGCTGTTTCCGAGCTACCTGATGCACGCCGTGCCACCCAATCCGGGCGAGCGGCGCATCAGCATGGCGTTCAACGCGATCCCGACGCGGCTCGATTCGTGGGGTTACACGGTCGGCTTCAGCGGCTAGGCAGCGCCGCTCAAGCGCAGTCGACCTGGATGATCTCGCGCCGGTCGCCGTCGATGCGCGCGGCCGAAAGTTGTCGACCCCAGACGCAGCCGGTGTCGAGCGCGAGCAGGTCGGGTCGGTTGACGAGGCCGAGCGAAGCCCAGTGGCCGAACGCGATCGGCGTGCCGGCGGTGCGCCGGCCGGGCGCCTCGAACCACGGGTAGAAGCCGGCCGGCGCGCCGTCGGCGCCGTCTTTCGTGACCAGATCGAGCGTGCCGTCGGCAGCGACGAAACGGGTCCGCGTCAACACGTTGATCACGAAGCGCGCGCGCTCGACGCCTTCGAGATCGTCGCGCCAGCGCGTCGGCCGGTCGCCGTACATCTGCGGCAGGAATTCGGCCAGCGCGTCGCCGCGCAACAGCGCCTCGACCTCGCCGGCCAGCCGCAGCGTCTGCGCCACGTCCCACTGCGGCACGACGCCGGCGTGCAGCATCAGCCAGCCGTGCTCGAACACAGCCATGCGGCGCTGGCGCAACCAGGCCAGCCATTCCTCGCGATCGGGCGCATCGAGGATCTGATCGATGGT
>JBDSDD010000058.1:0-101035 GCA_039920745.1 Burkholderiaceae bacterium
AAAGTCGGCGTGATCTCCACCGGGTCGAACTGCGACTGCGTCAGGCGCACCCAGTCCTGCTCGGCCACCTCGTGCAACGCCGTCATGCTGACGCTCGAACCCGGCACCGTCGCCCAGTCCTGCGCCAACAGCAGCGTCGCCGCCTCGCTGGCCGCGGCCTCGGTCTCGAACAGCGCCTTCAGCGTGGAACGCTGCCAGCCCGCACTGGGCGGCGACATGCCCGGCTCGCCGAACAACGCGTGTTCGGCGTCGGTGTCGGCGTCGGAGTCCTCCACCGAGACCGACAGTGCGTCAAGCTCTTCCATCAAGGCATCGGACACCGACTCCACCAGGGATTCGGGCGCCTGCAACACGAGTTCGAACATCAGCGCGTGTGCTGGGCCAGCCAGCCTTCGAGATAGTGAATGCTGGTGCCGCCTTCCATGAACTTGGCGTCCACCATCAGCTCGCGGTGCAGCGGGATGTTGGTCTGGATGCCCTCGACCACCGTCTCCGACAGCGCCACGCGCATGCGCGCCAAGGCCTGGTCGCGCGTGTCGCCATGGACGATGATCTTGCCGATCATCGAATCGTAGTTCGGCGGCACGTAGTAGTTCGTGTAGATGTGCGAGTCGACGCGCACGCCCGGGCCCCCCGGCGGGTGCCACATCGTGATGCGTCCCGGCGACGGCGTGAACTTGTACGGATCCTCGGCGTTGATGCGCACTTCGATCGAGTGGCCGCGCATCTGGATCTGGCGTTGCGTGAACGGCAGCGCCTCATTGGCGGCGATCTTGATCTGCATCTGCACGATGTCGATGCCCGTCACCAGCTCGGTGACCGGGTGCTCCACCTGCACGCGGGTGTTCATCTCGATGAAGTAGAACTCGCCGTCTTCATACAGGAACTCGAACGTGCCGGCGCCGCGGTAGCCCACGCGCTTGCAGGCGGCGGCGCAGCGCTCGCCGATCTTCTCGATCACGCGGCGCGGGATGCCCGGCGCCGGTGCTTCCTCGATGATCTTCTGGTGGCGCCGCTGCATCGAGCAGTCGCGCTCGCCCAGCCAGACCGCGTTCTTGTGCTGGTCGGCCAGGATCTGGATCTCGATGTGCCTCGGGTGCTCGAGGAACTTCTCCATGTAGACGTTCGGATTGTTGAACGCCGCGCCGGCTTCTGAGCGGGTCATCGCCACCGCGTTGACCAGTGCCGCCTCGGTGTGGACGACGCGCATGCCGCGCCCGCCGCCGCCGCCGGCCGCCTTGATGATCACCGGATAGCCGACCGCACGTGCAATGCGGATCAGCTCCTTCGGGTCGTCGGGCAGCACGCCTTCGGAGCCGGGCACGCAGGGCACGCCGGCCTTGATCATCGCCTGCTTGGCCGACACCTTGTCGCCCATGATGCGGATCGACTCGGGCGTCGGGCCGATGAACGTGAAGCCGCTCTTCTCGACGCGTTCGGCGAAATCGGCGTTCTCGGACAGGAAGCCGTAGCCCGGGTGGATCGCCTCGGCGTCGGTCACCTCGGCCGTCGAGATGATCGCCGGCATGTTGAGGTAGCTCTGCATCGACGCTGCCGGGCCGATGCACACGGCCTCGTCGGCGAGCTTGACGTACTTGGCGTCGCGGTCAGCCTCGGAGTAGACGACGACCGACTGGATGCCCATCTCGCGACAGGCTCGCTGAATGCGGAGAGCGATCTCCCCCCGATTCGCGATCAGGATCTTCTTGAACATGACCGGTCCGCTTATTCGACGATGAACAGCGGTTGCCCGTACTCGACGGCCTGGCCGTTCTCGACCAGGATCTTGCTGACCTTGCCGGACATGTCGGCTTCGATCTCGTTCATGATCTTCATCGCCTCGATGATGCAGATCGGTGCGCCTTCCTTGATGTCGGTGCCGATCTCGGCGAACGGCTTCGAGCCCGGGCTGGCCGAGCGGTAGAACGTTCCCACCATCGGCGACTTGACCACGTGGCCCGTCGGCGCGGCGGCTTCGGGCACCGGGGCGGCCGCGGCGGCGTCGCCGGCCGGGGCGGCCTGCTGCGGCGCCGGCTGCATCATCATCTGCCCGGCGGGTTGCATCATCATCGTCGTCGGAATGCCGTAGCCGGCCTTGACGATGCGAACCTTGCCTTCGGCTTCGGTAATTTCGAGTTCGGAGATGTTGGACTCCGAGACGAGGTCGACCAAGGTCTTGAGCTTGCGCATGTCCATGATGGAACGGTCTCCTGGATAAATTGCTGTTGGCGGCGCTCGTGGCGCCGGGCCGCTGGGCGTCCTAGCTGCGCGCGGGAGTGCGAGCGAGGGCGAACTTGAGCGCCAGGGAGTACCCCTGGGCGCCGAGACCGCAGATGACGCCTTCGGCCAGGTCTGAGAAATAGGAATGGTGCCGGAACGGCTCGCGGCGATGGATGTTCGACAGATGCACTTCGACGAACGGGATCGCGACGGCCGCGAACGCGTCACGCAACGCCACGCTGGTGTGCGTGAAGCCGCCCGGATTGATCACGATGAAGTCGGTGCCGTCGGTTCGGGCCGCATGTACCCGGTCGATCAGCATCCCCTCATGGTTGCTTTGCAGCGATTGCAGGCTTGAACCGCATTCTTTCGCAATTTGCGTCAATTCGCGGTCAATGTCCGGCAACGTCACGCTTCCATACACTCCCGGCTCGCGTGTGCCGAGCAGGTTGAGGTTGGGACCGTGAAGCACGAGGACGTTCATGCGATGCGCGAAGCGGCGGCAGGGCCGGTTGTGTCAATTCGAAAGAAGCGAACTTTACGCCGGGTTGAGTGCTGATCGCGCCACTAAGCGAGAATTTACCCTAAAAAGAGTGCTTGACAACTCTTGCCGCGCTTGGCAACCGGGATGTTGACCGGGCAACGCATTTCGACCGGGTACAGCGCGACCCGCGCGGCAGTTGCTGCGAGTTCGTTCAGGAACCGCGCACCCAGGCCGTTAGTTCGGCCGCGTTGGTCGCGCCGAACTTGTGTTGGGCAAGCCGCTGCGAGCGATCGAAGACGGCCGTGAACGGCAGGGCGACGTTCGGATCATTGCTGAGGCGACGTGCCCAGGCAAGCCCGGCATACCCCAGGATGGAGATCGGGAATGACACCGGATGAGTGGCGACGAACCTGTCGACCGCTGACTTTTCGTCGATTGCCAGGCCGATCACCAGCACGTTCTTGCCGGCCTCCGAGCGGGCGAACCGGTCCAGTTCTGGCATCTCGCGGACGCACGGCGGGCACCAGGGCGCCCAAAAATTGAGCACCACGAAGCGCCCGGCGACGTCGGCATTGGTCAGCGTGCGACCGTCTATCGTCTGGATCGGGGCCGGAATCGGGGTCAGCGGCGGCAATGCGACACCGGCTGCCGAGGCGGCGATGGCGGCGGTGTCGCCGGTCACGACGGGTGGCTGGCGGTGGCGCAGCCAGGCGCCGACGCCCAGCCCGAGCGAGCCGAGCGCCAGGCCGGCCACCCACTCGCGGCGATTCGGTGCGCTCATGCCGGCTGTTCTTCCAGCAGACGTTGCAGGGCGGCGGCGTCGCCGCGCCAGGTCTGGCCGCGGGCGTCGGGCTTGAGTGCGCCGCGCAGGTCGTCCAGGTCGAGAATGTTGAGGTGGATCGTCACCCAGTCATCCAGCACGGCGCTGGGCTCGCCGAGCACCAGTGTCAGCGAATGCTCGCCGCGGCCCAGCGGCTCGCTGACGGTCTCGTAGTCCACGCCCTTGTTCAGCAGCGCGATTTCCGGCGCCTTGATGTCGTCGCAGTAGAGATCGAGCCGCACGACGGACTGCCGCGTCGCCGTGCCGCGCCAGACCGCGCCGCCGACGTAAGGCCGGAACTCCGCGAGCCGCAGCATCCAGCGCAGCGCGGCCTCGCGCAACGCACGCAGCTCCACCGGCTGGGAGTCGGCGAAGAAGATGGCTATGTGGGCGCGTACTTCGTCCTCGATGGCCTCGTTGCTGGGCCCATCACGCAGCCACCGACCACCCTCACCGTGCTCCTGCAGCGCCTTGCGGCGCGCGCTGGCGTAGTCGAGGCCATCCTCAACGATCAAGCGAGCCGCCGTCTGGGCGACTTCCTGGTGTTCTCGGTCCAATTCCATGGTGTTTTCGAGGCAGCCTTCTGGCAAACGTTCCGGCTTGCGCGCCGAAACGGGAGTCTAGCCGGCGAGCGCTCGGCCGCCCTGAGCGAGGTGGCTGAGCGCCTCGGGGGCGGCGAGCGGAGCGAGCCCAGGTGGACATGACTTCGAGCGCTCGGCCGCCCGGAGCGACCCCAAGCCGTCAGTTCGGCAGGTCCACGCCGCCCATGCGCGCAGCGATGGTGGCCGATCGGCCCAGCACATACGGCGACGACGGCGACTTCTCGAAGCGCTTGGGCGCCGGCAGCATCACCGCCAGCCGGGCGGCCTGGGCCGGGCCCAGCGTGGCGGCGTTGGTGCGGAAATAGTGTTCGGCCGCGGCTTGTGCGCCGAACACGCCTTCGCCCCACTCGACGTTGTTGAGGTAGGTGGTGAGGATGCGTTCCTTGCCCAGCACCAACTCCAGCATCATCGTGATGACCAACTCCTGGCCCTTGCGCAGGATGCTGCGCTCGCCCGACAGGAACAGGTTCTTGGCCAACTGCTGCGAGATCGTCGAGCCGCCTACCACCTTGGCCACGACCTGGCGCGGCTTGCCATCGGCGCCACGACGCGGAGCCGCGCGGGTCTGCTGCGCCTCGGCGCGCACCTTGGCCTTCTCGTTCTTGCCCCAGGCCTTTTCGACCGCGTCCCACTCGACGCCGTGGTGGTCGACGAAACCGGCGTCTTCGCTGGCGATGACTGCCCGGCGCAGGTTGTCGGCGATTCGGCTTCCCGGCACCGACTCCTGCGACCAGGGCAACTGGTGCTGGACGCTGACGATGCGCCAGATCTCGCTGCGCTGGAACGTGGTGGATTGGGGCGCGACCATCGTCATCAACACGATGCGCATCAAGAAGAACAACTGCAGCGCCAGCACGGCCACGACCAGCATGCCGATCAGCCTTCCGGCATGGCGCACCGCAGGACTCACTCTGCCGCCCGGGTCGCTGCGGCCGAGGCCGTGTCGACCTCGCGGCGCAGCTCGGTGAGCACCTGGAACGTGCTGGGACGCACGCCCATCCACACGAACCAGGCCTCGGACGCCTGCTCCACGAGCATGCCCAGGCCGTCGCGCGCGACCGCGCCCTGCGCGCGCGCCCAGCGCAGGAAGGGCAGCGTCGCGACGCCGTACATCATGTCGAGCGCGAGCGCGCCGGCCTTCAAGGTGCCCGCTGGCAGCGGCGGCACCGCGCCCTGGAGGCTGGCGGCCGTGGCGTTGATCAGCACGTCGAAGCCGGCGCCCGGCGCCTCCAGCGACGCGGCCGACAGCGGCACGTCCAGCCGCGCGGCGCTGGCCGCGAAGCGTTCGATCAACGCCTGCGCGTTGGCCGGCGTGCGGTTGGCGACGACCAGCGCCGCGGGCCGCGCGGCCAGCAACGGGTCCAGCGCGCCGGCCGCGGCGCCGCCGGCGCCCAGCACCAGCACGCGCTTGCCGCGCAGCGCGACGCCGGCGTTGAGTTCGATGTCGCGCAGCAGGCCGGCCCCGTCGGTGTTGTCGCCGAACCAGCCGTCTGCCTCGAACGCGATCGTGTTGACGGCCTCCGCGCGCCGCGCGCGATCGCTCAGGCGCGCGCAAGCAGCGAAGGCCTCGCCCTTGAACGGCACGGTGACGTTGCAGCCGCGCGCGCCGCTCTCGGCGAACGCCTGAACGGTGGCGACGAACTGGTCCAGCGGGGACTCGATGCGCGTGTAGTCCAGCGCATGTCCCGTGGCCAGGGCGAAGCGCGCGTGGATCTGCGGCGAGCGGCTGTGGGCGACAGGGTTGCCGATGACGGCGAGGCGGGTCGGGTGCGCGGAGCTCAAGGATCAGCCTCCCTGGTTGGTCATCGTGGCCTGCATGCCTTCGGTCTTCGTGAAGCGGAAACGCGAGGTGACGACGATCTGGTCGGCCTTGTTCTTCATGTCGTCGCTGAAGTTGCCGAACGGCGCGGCGGCGTTGGCGATGGCCAGCGCGCGCTGGTCGAGGAAGCGCGAACTGGAGCTGTGGATGATCTCGGAATCGACGATGTGTCCGCGCGCGTCGATCGTCAGGTTGACGGTCAGCTCGCCGTACAGCTTGTGGCCGTTGAGCGTGGGGAAGTTGGCCGTGCCCTTGTCCTCGATGCGGTGGCGCAGCTTGTCGTAGTAGATCGCGTAGACCTCTTCGCGCGTGGCCGGGCTGATGTAGCGACGGCGTGGACGCGCATTCTCTTCATTGATGCGCTTCTCGATCACGGCCAGCAGCCGCAGCTTCTGCTGGCGCTTCTCCTCCTGTTCGCGCTCGGCCGGCGTCGGAGAAGTCTTGCGCGGATCAGGCACCGGCATCGCGGCGATGTCGCGCCGGATCTTGCTCAGGAGTTGCTGCTGTTCCTCCTGCTCCTGCTGGATCTGCACCTGGCGGGCCGCGTCCGTCTGCTCGTCACCGACGGCCTCGCTCGGCGACGGCGGCAGTGGCGACGTGGCGATGCCGGCTTCGGCCTCGCCGCCGCCGGCCAGGTTGGCCTGCGCGATGGCCTGGGCCTTGGTGGGCGCCTCGGTGGAGCGCGCGTTGACCAGCACCACTTCGAGCGGCGTGTCCTGGAACACGCGGTTGAAGTCTTCCGGATCGACGAAGCGTACGCCCAGCACCGCGGCATGCAACGAGACGGAGATGGCGAGCGCCAACTGCATCACGCTCGGCCGCCAGGCGCGAATGCGCACCGACAAGGGCTCGGGGGCGAACATCTTGCGGGGCGGCGGAGGCTTGAAGTTCTTGTCCATGCGTGAGGAAGCAGTCTCAGGCGGGCGTGGCGGCGGAGCCTTCGGCAGGCGGGGTCTCTTCGTTGACGTCGATGGCCAGTGTCAGCGGGCCGGCGCTGGCTTCCTCGGCGTCGTCGACTTCTTCGGTCGCGGCGCCGTCGGCGCTGGCCTCGTCATCGAGCTTGGCGACCAGGCGCGCGTGGATGTCCAGCGTCAGCAGGTCCACGCCGTCGACGCGCACCCGCACGTGTGTTCCGCGCGCGAGGCCGTCGCAGCCGGCGGCCTTGAAGACCAGGGGCAGCGTGTCGGCGCGCACCAAGCCGTCTTTCAGCACGGCGGCGTCGAGCTCGGTGACGTCGTTCTGCTGCAACCAGCGCAGCGTCCAGAAGCGTTCGATGCCGGTCTGGAAGCCGTTGTACGCGGCATAGGCGGTGTCGAAGCCCGAGATGATGGAGAACAGCGTCGCGTCCTTGGGCTTGAACGGGGCCGACAGCGGCGCCATCCGGCCGTTGCGCACGCACGCGATGATCTGCCACTGGTTGACGAGGTCGACATAGCGACGCAGCGGCGACGTGGACCAGGCGTATTGCGCCACGCCCAGGCCGGCGTGCGGCGCGGCGCGCACGCCCATGCGCACCTTGACGCCTGGCGCCATGCTGGCCTGGCTGCGGTAGATGCCCGGCACGCCCATCTCGGAGATCCAGCCGCCCCAGGTGCTGTTGGCCAGGATCATCGCCTCGGACACGATGAGGTCGAGCGGTGCGCCGCGGCGGCGTTCGCTGATGGTGACCTTCTCGTCGCCCCTGGGCTCGCTGGTGGGCGAGTGGCCGTCGGCGGTCTCGAGGCGGAAGTTGTAGTCGGGCCGGTTGAAGTTCTCCGGCTTGCCGCGCGCGATCTCGCGCAGCGCCTTGAGGTGGCGCGCCAGGCGGAACGTGAAGGCCAGCTCGGTGGCGAACGGGTAGTCGGCCGGGGCGGCGCCGGTGAGCGACTCCTCGGTGACGAACGCGTCGAGCTTGTCGTGGCGCAGGTTGGCCGCGATCGGCACGCTCTCCAGCTTGGTCTCGCTCGACTTGACCTCCAGCGTGGCCTCGTCGAACGTCACGTACAGGCTCAGCGACGGGCAGTCGCGGCCTTCGGCGAGCGTGTACTTCTCGACGATGCTGTCGGGCAGCATCGTGATCTTCCAGCCCGGCATGTAGACGGTGGACAGACGGTCGCGCGCGACCTTGTCGATCGGGCTGTCCGGCAGGATGGCCAGGCCCGGCGCGGCGATATGCACGCCAAAGATGACGGTGCCGCTGCCCAGGCCGCGCACGGACAGCGCGTCGTCGATCTCGGTCGTCTGAGAGTCGTCGATCGAGAACGCGGCCACCTCGGCGCGCGGCAGCTCGTCCTTGATCGCGGGCGCCTCCAGCGGCGGGAAGCCGGTGCCCTTGGTCAGTTCCTCGAACAGGAAGCGACGCCAGTGGAACTGGTAGGGGCTGGAGATGGCGCCGGCGGCCTTGAGCAGGTCGAGCGGTGAGCGCTGCGCGCGTCGGGACGCCTCGACGACGGCCTTGTACTCGGCCGCGTTCTTGTCCGGACGGAACAGGATCTTGTAGAGCTGGTCGCGGATCGGCGCCGGCGTCTGGCCGGCCACCAGCTCGGTAGCCCACTCCTGGATCTGCAACGCCTGCAGGCGCTTGCGCTCGATGCCCAGCAGCGCGGCCTTGACCGTTTCTTCGGGCGCCTTGCGGAACACGCCCTTGGCCATGCGGCGGAAATAGTGCGGCGCCTCGAACAGGCGAAACAGCGCGGCGGCCTGCTGCACCGGGCCGGCCGACTTGTCGAAGTAGTCGCGCGCCAGGTCGGCGAAACCGAACTCGGCGTCGCCGGCGAACTCCCAGGCCAAGTCGAGGTCGATCTCGCTCGCGAGGGCCTGGCCCTGCACGATGAGTTCGGCGGGCTGCGGCTTCTCGAAGCGCAGGAGCACATGCGAAGACTTGACCTTCACACGCTTGCCGGAGTCGAGTTCCACCTGGATCGAGCTGTCCGCCTCGGACATCACCCGCCCGGCGAGGAACTTGCCGGCGTCATCAAAGAGAGCGTAATTCACCGGGCGATTGTCGCCGAGTTCCGGCGCCCCCCTGGCTGCCGGAGGCCGGAATGCGACGGGCGTTGCCGCTGTTACGCCGAATGGAGGATCCGGCGCGCTGTCTGCTCCATCAATAGGCAACGATCGGCGCTACCCGAACGTGCGGCGATGAGCGTGCGTGCCTTGCAGCGCGAGTGCGGCGTGGCGGGGTCGGTCAACAAGCCTCAGACCGTCATCCCGCCCGAGACCTCGATGACCGCCCCGTTGATGTAGCTCGCCTCGTCGCTCGCGAGGAACGCGTAGACGTTGGCGATCTCGTCGGGTCGGCCGAGGCGGTGCAGCGGTACTTGCTCGCGCATGTGCTGCAACACCTTTTCGGGGATGGTGGCGAGGATCGGCGTCTCGACGAAGCCCGGCGCGACGGCATTCACGCGGATGCCCTTGGGCCCCAGCTCGCGGCTCCAGGTCTTGGTGAAACCGATCACGCCGAACTTGGTGGCGGCGTAGTTGGTCTGGCCGAAGTTGCCGTACAGGCCGACGACCGAACTCGCGTTGAGGATGGTGCCGCTGCCTTGCGCGATCATCGTGTCGGCGACGGCTTGTGCGCAGTGGAACACGCCGCGCAGGTTGACGTCGATGACGGCGTCGAACTGCTCGAGTGTCATCTTCTGCAGGCGCGCGTCCTTGGTGATGCCCGCGTTGTTGACCAGCGAGTCGATGCGGCCGAAACGCGCCAGCGTCGCGGCGACCATCGCGTCGACCTGCGCGCGATCGGTGACGTCGACCACCTGGCCCATGCAGGCGGCCCCGTCGACGCTGGCGGCGGAGACCGCCGCCACGGCGGCATCGACCGCGGCCGACTTGATGTCGCAGATCACGACGCTGGCGCCTTCACGGGCGAATTTCAGTGCGGTGGCCAGGCCGATGCCTTGGGCGGCGCCGGTGACGAGGGCGATCTTTTGGGCGAGGCGCATGAAATCGGGAGTCGTTGCGATGCATCGATTGTCGCCGAGCGCACCGGCATGGCGTCGTCCCGAATCGGTCAACGACGCCGGAATGGCCCTTGACCTGCACGGCTCTCGGGCGCAGCCGCAGCCAGCACGGCGCGCGCCTCAGAGCTGCAAGTGGCGCAGCAGGTCGGGCACGTGGGACTCGAAATCCGACAGCCCGTGATCGCTTCCGGCGATCAGCTTCAGCGGCCCCTGCGCGTAGCGCGAGGTCATCTCGCGCCAGTCCAGCACCTCGTCGCCCTTCGCGACGATGGCCAGGATGTTGCGCGGGTGCGCGAGCGGTACGGGCGGCGTCATCGCGACCAGCTCGTCGACGTACTCGCGCCTGAAATCGAAGGTTTCGGTGGCCGAGTGGTACATCGTCTGGCGGCCGATGTGCGCCGCGAGATCGCGGGCCGGGTCGACCGCCGGATTGACCAGCACCGCGCGGCAGCCGAGCGACTCGGCGATGATCGTCGCGTAGAAGCCGCCCAGCGAACTGCCGATGACGCCCGTCGTCGCCACCGGCCACCCGGCGACGAGCCCGCGCAATTGTTCCAGTGCGGCGGCCGGCGACGGCGGCAGTTGCGGGCAGGCCCAGACGACGTCCGGTCGATGCGCGGCGACCCAGCCGGCCATCCAGCGCGCCTTGAACGACTGCGCCGACGAGCGGAAGCCGTGCAGGTAGAGCAGGTGAGTGACCACGCCAGCGCGCACCTCAGGTGTGCGGTGCCTCGAGCGCGGTCAGCAACTTCGCATGAATGCCGCCGAAGCCGCCGTTGCTCATGCACAGGATGTGGTCACCGGGCTTGGCCACGCGCACGACGGCCGACACCAGCGCGCCGATCGAGTCGCACACCTGGGCCTGCTTGCCCAACGGTGCGAGCGCCTCGCCGGCGTCCCACGTGAGGCCGCCCGAGTGGCAGAACGACAGGTCGGCTTCTTCGAGCGCCCAGGGCAGTTGCGCCTTCATCGCGCCTTGCTTCATCGTGTTGGAGCGCGGCTCGAACACGGCCAGGATGCGCTGGGCGCCAACCTTGCGGCGCAGGCCATCGATGGTGGTGCGGATCGCGGTCGGATGGTGCGCGAAGTCGTCGTACACGCGGATGGTGTTGCTCTCACCCTTGAGCTCGAGCCGGCGCGCGACGTTCTCGAAGCGGGCGAGCGCGCTGGCGGCCGTGGCCGGGGCAACGCCCAGGTGTTCGGCGGCGGCGATCGCGGCGAGCGCGTTCATCTGGTTGTGCTCGCCCAGCAGGTGCCATTCGACGCGGGCGATCTTCATCGAGCCGCGCAGCACGTCGAACGCGTGCGGTTCGCCGCGGGCGCGCAGCGAGCCGGGCTCTTCCTTGCGGGCGCCGAAGCGCTGCACCTCGCTCCAGCAGCCGCGCTCGAGCACGCGCTGCAGCGATTCCTCGCGCGAGTTGACGACGATTCGGCCGCGCGACGGCATCGTTCGCACCAGGTGATGGAACTGGGTCTCGATGGCGGCCAGGTCGGGGAAGATGTCCGCGTGGTCGTACTCGAGGTTGTTCAGCACCGCCGTGCGCGGGTGGTAGTGGACGAACTTGCTGCGCTTGTCGAAGAAGGCCGTGTCGTACTCGTCGGCTTCGATGACGAAGGGCGAGCGCGCGCCGCCGGCGCCGGGGGTCTTGCCCAGGCGAGCCGACACGCCGAAGTTGCGCGGCACGCCGCCCACGAGGAAGCCGGGTTCGAGCCCGGCCTGGTCGAGGATCCAGGCGAGCATCGCCGTCGTCGTCGTCTTGCCGTGGGTGCCGGCCACCGCCAGCACGTGGCGGCCTTCCAGCACGTGCTCGGCCAGCCATTGCGGGCCACTGACGTAGGCCAGGCCGTCGTCGAGGATGGCCTCCATCAGGGGATTGCCGCGCGAGACGGCGTTGCCGATGACGAAGACGTCGGGCGCCAGCGCCACCTGGTCGGTGCCGTAGCCGTCGATCAGCTCGATGCCGAGGGCGCGCAACTGGTCGCTCATCGGCGGGTAGACGTTGGCGTCGCAGCCGGTCACCTTGTGGCCGGCCTCGCGCGCCAGGGCTGCGAGGCCGCCCATGAAGGTGCCGCAGATGCCGAGGATATGGATATGCATGAAAAGTGTGCCCCAGTCTGCGGGTTACCGCAGACAGCCCCCGAGGGGCGTGCGGCCTTGCTTCGGAGCGGCCGGGCGCGGCGGGCGCGCGCTTGCGCCCTCCGCATTGCCGACACGCGCCGGAGAGACGGATTGCAGGAAACGTACCAGCTCGGTGCAGCTTGGCGCCACGGTGGGACGTGAAGTTGTCGAGGACACAGGATCAGCTTGCGATGAATGTCTGCATGCCGGCCCATTCGTCGCCGGGCGGCAGCGTGACCGGGTCGATCACACGCGCGGCCTCGACACACAGCATCTTCTGCCAGTCGTCATCGGGCAGGTCGCCCAGCTGGACGGCCTTCTCCGGGCCAGGGTTCCAGACGACGACGTCGGTGAAACCGGCACGGGCGATCGACACGCGTCGACCCAGTTCGCGCAGCGTCAGCGTGTTGCCGACGTCGTGGTACAGGCGGTCGATCTCGCCGACGACCTGGGTCACGTCGCCCCACTGTTCCTGCCACTGGCCGGTGGTGTTGTCCTCGAACTTGACGTTCTGCAAGCCCTCCAGCTGCGCCTTGAGCACATCATTGGTGCGCAGATAGCTGTGCAGCGCCACGCTGAACTCGAACGGGAGGTCGCCGGTATTGGTCACGGCAATCTCGACGTCGAGCTGCTTGCCGACGACGCTGACGGTGATCTCGGCCTCGAAATCGTGTGGCCACAACGCCAGCGTGTCGTCGTTGGCGATGAACTTGAGCACCGCCTGGGCATGTTGGCCATGCGACGCCGTGCTTTCCAGTTGCCAGGCGCGCGTGCGCAGCAGGCCGTGGCGCGGCAGCGTGCCGCGGCTCGAGAACTGCGGAAAGATCACCGGCACGCCGCCGCGCACGGCGTGGCCTTCGCCGTAAAGGCTCATCGGCGAGACGTACAGCTGTTCGTCGCCCCCGGCCGGCACCCAGCTCACCAGGTGGCCGCCGTGCAGCAGGATCGTGGCGCGGGCGCCATCGGACGATTGCAGCGCGACGGCGGGATGGCCGTTGAATTCGGTGTGTTTTGCGGAAGCCAAGGGTTCAGAGTGCTGCGAAGGCGGCGCGTGCGGCCTTCAAGGTGTGTTCGATCTCTGCCGGGCCGTGGGCGGAACTGACGAAACCGGCCTCGTAGAGCGCCGGGGCGAAGTAGACGCCGTCGTCCAGCATCGCGTGGAAGAAGCGGTTGAAGCGCTCCTTGTCCACCGCGACGGCGCTGGTGTAGTTGTGCGGCAGCGTGTCGGTGAAGAAGAAGCCGAACAGGCCGCCTTCCGAATCGACGCTCATGGCGATGTCGGCGTCGTTGGCCGCCGCCTTCAGACCGTCGACGAGCTCGCGCGTGCGAGCGCCGAGCGCGGCATGGAAGCCGGGCTTCGAGATCTCGTGCAGCGTCGCCAGGCCGCAGGCGGTGGCGACCGGATTGCCCGAGAGCGTGCCCGCCTGGTAGGCCGGACCGAGCGGGGCAAGCTGGGCCATGATCTTGCGCGAGGCGCCGAAGGCCGCCAGCGGCATGCCCCCACCGATGACCTTGCCGAACACGCTGATGTCGGGCACGAAGCCGGGAATCTGCTGCGCGTAGAGGCTTTGCGCGCCGCCGAGCGCCACGCGGAAGCCGGTCATCACCTCGTCCAGGATCAGCAACGCGCCGTGGTGGTGGCACAGCTCGCGCAGGCGCTTCATGAAGGGCACGCTGGTGCGCACGAAGTTCATGTTGCCGGCGATCGGCTCGATGATCACGCAGGCCAACTGGTCGCCATAGGCCGCGAAGGCCTCTTCCAGCTGGGCCAGGTTGTTGAAGTCGAGCACGCTGGTGTGCTGGACGACCTCGGGCGGCACGCCGGCGGAGGTGGGATGGCCGAACGTTGCCAGGCCAGAGCCGGCCTTGACCAGCAGCGCGTCGGCGTGGCCGTGGTAGCAGCCCTCGAACTTGATCAGGCGCGAGCGCCCGGTGGCCGCGCGCGCGAGGCGGATCGCGCTCATGCAGGCCTCGGTGCCGGAGCTGACCAGGCGCACCTGCTCGACACTGGGCACGTGGTGGATGATCTGCTCGGCCAGCTCGACCTCGCGCTCGGTGGGCGCACCGAAGCTGAAGCCGTCGCGCGCGGCGCGCAGCACGGCGTCGAGCACCGCCGGGTGGCCGTGCCCCAGGATCATCGGGCCCCATGAGCCGATGTAGTCGACGTAGCGCTTGCCTTCGGCGTCGGTGATGGTGGCACCGTCGCCGCGCGCAATGAAGCGTGGCGTGCCACCAACAGCTTTGAACGCTCGAACGGGGGAATTCACGCCGCCCGGGATGACCTTCTGGGCGCGTTCGAACAGTTCGTCATTAGTGGACACTGCGCGAGCCTCCCGCTTCCGTCGTGTCGTCCGACAGCGCTTCCTCGATCGTCTCGTTGCCTTCCTCGTCTTCGCCGGGCGGCAGTGCCCAGAAGAAACGGTCGGGCACGACCCCGCCCATGCCGGGCCGGAAACCGGCATCCAGGCTCTGGTCGAGAAACTGCAGCGCCTCGCCGACGGCGGCCTGCAACTCGGCGGCGGCGCCCAGCAGCGCGGCCATGGCGGCCGACAGCGTGTCGCCCGCCCCCACGAAGGTGGCTTCGAACAGCTCGAACTTCTCGCCCGTGAGCGCGCCCTGGGGCGACGCCAGCACGTTGTCGATGAACTGGCCGGCGCCCTTGGCCGGCAGCATCACGCCGGTGACCAGCACGAAGCGGGTGCCGTGCTCGGCAGCAGCCACCGCCAGCTCGCGCGGCGAGGCCGGTCGGTCGGAATCCCATTCGGGCAGCAGGAAGTCGGTGAGCGTCTTGTGGTTTCCGATCAACACTTCGGTGGCCGGCAGGATCAACTCGCGGAAAGCGTCCAGATAGGTGTTCTGGTCGTCGTCCTCCATGAAGGACAGGGCCGGCAGGTAGGCGACGACCGGCACGTCCGGGTAGTCGGACAGCACCTCGGCGACCGCGCTGACGTTGTCGGTGTTGCCCAGGAACCCCACCTTGATGCCGGCAACGGTGATGTCTTCGAGGATGCAGCGGGCCTGCTCGACCACGGCGTCAGCGTCGATCACGTGCTGGTCGAAAATCTCGGCGGTGTCGCGCATCAGCACCGAAGTAACCACGGGAAGCGCATGGGCGCCCATCGCGGCAATCGTTGCTACATCGCCCGCAATACCCCCTGCGCCACTGGCATCGCTCGCGTTAAAGCTCAGAATGCAGGCAGGCGCACTGGCTTCTTCAGCGAGTTCTTCGGGCGTTTCCGCGTCGGTAGGAAGGTCCATTGACATGTCCGATGGGGTCCAAGTTGTGAAGCTTGCCCGGAAAATGTGATTAGTTTGGCCCTTAACGCGTCGTTAACCGCTCGGGGCCGTGGCTACAATCCAGACGATTGTAGTGACCCTGAACGCGAACGACTGTGAACGAACCTCAAACCTGGATGTGCCTGATCTGCGGCTGGATCTATGACGAAGCCGCCGGAGACGCTGAAACTGGTTTGCTGCCCGGGACCCCCTGGGCTGCTGTTCCGATGAACTGGACGTGTCCGGAATGCGGCGCACGCAAGGAAGATTTCGAGATGGTCCGCATCTGATGGAAGAACCCACGATGGCGAATGTTCTGAACGAGACCTCCCATGGCTGATGTCACGCCGGCCCCCTCCGCCACACCGGCATTGCCTGCGGTACGCGTGCTCGTGATCGACGACAGCAACACGATCCGGCGCAGCGCCGAGATCTTCCTGCGCCAGGGCGGGCACGAAGTGGTGCTGGCCGAAGACGGCTTCGATGCCCTGGCCAAGGTCAACGACCACACGCCCGACCTGATCTTCTGCGACATCCTGATGCCGCGGCTCGACGGTTACCAGACCTGCGCGATCATCAAGCGCAATCCGCGCTTCACCGCGGTGCCCATCATCATGCTGTCCTCCAAGGACGGCGTGTTCGACAAGGCGCGTGGCCGGATGGTCGGCTCCGAGGATTACCTGACCAAGCCCTTCACGAAGGAACAGCTCTTGCGCGCGGTGGCCCAATACCACCCGGCTCGACTTTCCGCCGAACATTAGAAGTTTCCCGTCCGGGTATTTGCGGCCGCCGAACGTGGCCGATATGTAGACGGGCCAAAAGCGCACTCCAGGCGCGATTCCAAGGACACACCATGCCGATCCAGCACATTCTCCTGGTCGATGATTCGAAGACCGAATTGGCTTATCTTTCCGACCTGCTCGCGAAGCGGGGTTTCACCGTGCGCACGGCTGAAAATGGCGAGGACGCGATGAAGCGCCTGGCCGAAGGCAAGCCGGACCTGATCCTGATGGACGTCGTGATGCCTGGAACGAATGGTTACCAGTTGACGCGCTCGATCACCCGCGATCCCCGATATTCGGACATTCCGGTGATCATGTGCACCAGCAAGGGCCAGGAAACCGACCGGGTCTGGGGCCTGCGCCAAGGCGCCCGCGACTACGTCGTGAAGCCTGTCGATACCGACGACCTGATGGCCAAGATCAAGTCCCTGGGATGACTGTCCCCACGCTCCTCTCGTCGTTGCCTCCCAAGGGGCGGGCCCGGGCGGTGACCCTCGCTTTGCGAGAGCTCGGATGGGCCTGCGGCCGGCTGGGCGCGACTTTAGTTTGCTGCTGATAAGAATCCATGGCCAATAAAGATGCCCTGCGTGAATTGCAAACCCGGCTGGCGAGCCGCCTGCAAGCCGCCAAGACGCAGCCGCGTGCGCGAGGCTGGCTTGCCGTCGAATGCGCCGGCGTCGGCCTGCTGCTGCCGCTGGCCCAGGCCGGCGAGATCTTCCCGCTTCGCGCGCTGTTGAAGCTGCCGCACGCCAAGCCGTGGATGACGGGCGTGGCGCAGTTGCGGGGCGACCTGTATACCGTGATCGACCTCGCGGCCTTCCTGGGGCTGCGCGCGCCGAAGTCCAACGACCCGGCGGCGCTCGACGGCCAGCTCGTGATGCTGGCTCCGACGTTGCAGGTCAACGCCGCGCTGCGCGTCGACCGCCTGGCCGGCCTGCGCGGCGAAGAACAATTGACGCGCGAGGCCGAATCGGCCGAGAGCGTCGGTGCCCGGCCCGCGTTCGCGGCCGGCCGCTGGACGGACGCCGCAGGCGCGTCCTGGCAGGAAATCGATCTGGGAGCGCTGGCCGTGGATGGCGCGTTCCTGGATGTGATGAGCTGAACAAAGGGTTCGGTCGCGACGACGCGCCGCGCAGGCGGCGGCAAGGCACTCAGTGCGTCGAGCGGCGGTTCGGGATTGGTTGGGATTTGAAATCTAGCGTGAAGAGGACGAGATGAACTTGTCAGATCAGAACAACGGCAACGTGCACAAGCAGGGCGCCCACACCGAGGGCGGCCTCGAGAACGTCTATCCTCCCGTCGCTTCGGAGTCCGGCCAGCGCGCCCGCAACGTGGCGATGGCGGACGTCGACCTGGGCGACCCGGTGGATTCGCATCGGCAATCGCTGCACGACTCGCACGACGGGCCCGGCCAGGGCCACCAGGAGCACCGGACGCACGCGCTGTCGACGGGTGGCGCGGTGCCCACGCTGGACCTGGACGTCCACGCGATGGGCCACTCGGCCTTCCCGCTGGACGGTGTGGGGCCCGGCCAGGATGACGACCACGGCATCCACTCCGAGAACAACCTGTCCGTCGACTTGCCGCTCGAGTCCGTCGACACCGCGTCGATGACCGCGTCGACGATGGTGCCCGACCACAACGAGCCCGCCCCGACGCGCTTGCTCGATGCCGAGCCGGCCGCCGAAGAGATCGAGGCGGTCGACGACGACAACACTGGCCTGCCGCTGATCGGCCGCCGTTCGGTTGGCTACCAGCAGCGCTTCGTGATCACGTTGGCGGCCATCGGCTTCGTCGGCCTGCTCGTCGCGGGTTACGGCGCCATCTCCTCTGCCAATGCGCACGCGAAGCAGGTGGAAGCCACCGGTACGGCGCTGATGCAGTCGCAACGCCTGGCGAAGTCGGTCTCGCAGGCCATGATCGGCAGCCCCGCGGCCTTCCCGGAGGTCAAGGAAAGCGGCACGGTGCTGGCCACCGACGTGCGCGGCCTGAGCGCGGGCAACGAAATGGTCGGCGCCGTGCCCTCGGGCGCGCAGGACACTGTCCAGCCACTGCTGGGCCTGGTCGATCGCGCCGAGAAGAACGCCAACATCGTGCTGGCGCAGCAGAAGACGCTGACGCAGGTGGGCCAGGCGCTTCGCACCATCAATCGCCAGTCGTCCGACCTGCTCGAAACGGCCGAAACCGTGTCGTCGCTGAAGCTGCAGGGCGGCGCCTCGGCGGCCGAGATCTCCGCCGTCGGCCAGCTCGTGATGTTGACGCAGCGTATCGGCAAGAGCGCGAACGAGTTCCTGACCTACGAAGGCGTGAGCCCCGAGGCGGTGTTCCTGCTTGGCAAGGACTTGAACACCTTCCGCGAGATCGCCGACGGCCTGCTGCAAGGCAACGCCGACCTGCGCCTGCCCGGCACGAAGGAGCCCGCCACGCGCGAGCGCCTGGTGCAGCTGATCGACCAGTACGAGAAGACCCGCAGCGAATCCAGTGCCATTCTGGCCAACCTGCAGGGCCTGGTGGCTGCGCGCGAAGCGCAGTCGCAGATCGTGGGCGACAGCGAGCCGCTGCGAAAGGGCCTGGAAGCGGTGCAGAGCCGTCTTGACCAGATCGGCGGCGTCTCCAACGGCTACCTGGTCGCGATCGGCGTCTTCATTCTGTTGCTCCTGGCGGGATCCGCCGGCTTCCTGCGACTGTTCGTGGTTGCGCAGCGCCAGCAAGCCAAGGACGCCGACGACAAGCGCCAGGACGCCGACGCCCGCCAGCGTGAAGCCCAGCGCGTCAACGACGCCAACCAGGCCGCCATTCTTCGCCTGATGAACGAACTGCAGTCGGTCGCCGAAGGCGATTTGACACAGCAAGCCACCGTTACCGAGGACATCACGGGCGCCATCGCCGACTCGGTCAATTACACCGTGGAAGAACTTCGAACGCTGGTGGCGCAGGTGCAGGGCACCGCCAACCGGGTGACGGACACCACCGGCCAGGTGGAACAGACGTCCACCGAACTGCTGGCGGCTTCCACAGAACAGCTGCACGAGATCCGCGAAACCGGCGAGTCCGTGCTGCAGATGGCCGGGCGAATCAACGACGTGTCGCAACGCGCCCAGGAAACCGTGACGGCCGCCCAGCAGTCGCTGACGGTGACCCAGACCGGTCGACGCGCGGTGCAGGACGCGATCGAAGGCATGAACTCGATTCGCGACCAGATCCAGGAAACCTCCAAGCGGATCAAGCGCCTCGGTGAATCGTCCCAGGAGATCGGTGAAATCACCGAACTGATCTCGGACATTACGGAACAGACGAACGTGCTGGCGCTGAACGCCGCCATCCAGGCGGCCTCGGCCGGCGATGCGGGTCGCGGCTTCTCGGTGGTTGCGGAAGAAGTTCAGCGACTGGCCGAACGCTCCGGCGACGCCACGCGACAGATCGCGGCACTGGTGAAGGCCATTCAGACCGACACCGGCGATGCCGTGGCCGCCATGGAGCGTTCCACGCAGGGTGTGGTGCAGGGTGCGCAACTGTCCGACGCGGCCGGTGCGGCGCTGGTCGACATCGACCGGGTGACGCGCGAACTGTCGACGCTGGTGGAAAGCATCTCGGTGCAAGCGCAGAGCGAAGCCCAGTCCGCGAACATCGTGGCTTCCAACATCCAGCACATTTTCGCCGTGACGGAGCAGACCGGCGACGGTACGCGTTCGACCGCACAGATCGTTCGCGAACTGTCGCGTACGGCCGAAGAATTGCGGCAGTCCGTTTCCCGGTTCAAGATCAGCTGATGGTGCCCCCACGCTCCCTGACGGTCGCTGCCCCCCGCGGGGGCGCACGGATCGGCTCGGATGCGATCCTCGCTTCCCTTTTCTTGGGTGGGCCTGCGGCCGGCCTGCCGTTTCCTCGGGTGGGACGAGCCGCTGAAAACCCTTGCGCACTGCCTTAGCAGGCTGCGCGCTGGAGATGACGTTGAGTGAACAAGTAGCGCACGCAGTGCCTGCAGATCTGAGCACGTTGGCCTGGGTGGCCGACGAGCTTCGCCGTACCCTCGACAATGCCCACAAGGCGTTGCGGCGCCAGGTGCGCGAGACCGAGACCGCGCCCCAGGGCGCCGAGATCGACGGCGCCGCCTCGCAGGCGATGCAACAAGCCCGCGCGCTGTTCCATCAAGGCGCTGGTGCGCTCGACATGGTCGGCCAGGTCGAAAGCGCCCGCATGCTGCGCGCCAGCGAGCAGGCCGTGCTGCGCCTGATGCAGAAGGTGCGCCAGATGGATGGCGCCGCCGTCACCAGCATCGAGCGCTCGTCGTTCGCGCTGCTCGACTTCCTGCGCCGGCGCCTGTCCGGCAAGGACGTGTCGCCGCTGGCGCTGTTCCCGCAATATCGCGAAGTGCAGACGCTCGCCGGTGCCGATCGCATCCATCCGGCCGACCTGTGGTCGTCCGACCCGCAGTCGCAGGCCGCCCGACTGACCGCTGTCGCTCCGTTGCTGGTGAAGGCCTCGGCCTCCTCGCACGTGATGGCGCTCAAGCCCGACGCCGATACCCGTGGCCGCATGGAACAGTGCATGCTCGCGCTGCTGCGCGGCCCCGTCGGCCCTGCCGCCACGCAGATGAGCCAGCTGTTCGCCGGTCTCGGCGCAGGGGCCTCCGGCAAGCTCGCGGGCCTGTGGTCCGTGGCCGCCGCATTCTTCGAAGCCCAGGCGCAAGGCCGCCTGTCGGCCGACGTCTACAGCAAGCGCCTCACGTCGCGCCTGCTGGCCCAGGTGCGCCTGGCCGAGCGCGGCCAGGTCGAGGTCTCGGATCGCCTCACGCAAGACCTGCTGTTCTTCTGCTCGCGCGCGCTGCCGGGCGACGACGCCAAGGCGCCGCGCCTCGTGGCCGTGCGCAAGGCGTTCGCGCTGCCGACCGCGGAGCCGGTTGACTACGAACAGGAAGCGCTCGGCCGCTACGATCCCGCCCTGATTCCGCTGGCGCGTCGCCGCGTCGAGGCGCTGAAGGAATCGTGGTCGTCCGCCACGGCCGGCCAGTCCGGCCTCGCGGCCAGCCTGCGCGAACAGGCCACGCTGGTCGCCGACTCGGTGCGCAAGCTGCACCCCGAGGGCGAACACATGGCGCGCGCGCTCGACGCCGCGGTCACGCAGGTGGCCGATGGCAGCACCGTGCCATCGCCGAACCTCGCGATGGAAGTCGCCACCAGCCTGCTGTGCCTGGACGCCGCGCTGGACGACGCCGACATCGCCGACGCCTCGTTCGGCACCCGCATCCACCAGCTCGCCGAGCGCATCGACCTGGCGCGCCAGGGCCGCACGCCCGGCCCGATCGAGCCGTGGATGGAAGACCTCTACCGCCGCGCCTCCGATCGCCAGACGATGGGCAGCGTGGTTCAGGAGCTGCGCTCGTCGCTCGCCGACGTCGAAGGCCAGCTCGACAAGTTCAACCGCAATCCCGCCGAGCGCGAGTTGCTCGTGCCGGTGCCGGCCAAGCTGTCGGCCATGCGCGGCGTGCTGTCCGTGCTGGGCCTGGACCAGGCCGGGTATGCCGTCGTTCGCATGCGCGACGAAGTCGACGCCGTGCTGGCGCAGTCGCGTGACGGCGCAGAGAATGCGGCCGCGTCGCGCGCGCTGTCCGACCAGGCCGTGGGTCGCCTCGCCGCCAACGTCGGCGCGCTGGGCTTCCTGATCGACCTGCTGGGCGTGCAGCCGCAACTGGCCAAGTCGCTGTTCAAGTTCGACACCGAAAGCGGTCGTCTCGAGACCGTGATGGGTCGCACCGACGAAGTCGCGCCGACGGAAGTCGACGCCCCGGTCGCTGGCGAAAGCGAGCTGATGGAGCAGGTGCAGTCGCTGGCGGCCGCCGCCGGCGACGATGGCGCCTCCAAGGCCGACATCATCCACAAGCTCGACGAACTGGCCCAACAGGCCGTCGCCTCCGACGAGAAGAGCATCGCCGACGCCGCCAAGGCCGCGAGCAAGGCCCTGGCCCGCAGCGACGCGACCGCCGCAACGGAAGTGCGCCAGGACATCGCCCAGGCGATGACCGACTTCGCCGCACCGCCGCCGCCGGCTCCGATCGCCGCCGCAGCGGCCGTGTCCTCCACGGCCACGGCCGAGGACGACGAGATGCTCGACGTCTTCTTCGAGGAAGCCGAGGAAGTCATCGTCAGCGCCCGCGAGAGTTTGGGCAAGCTGGCCGAGGATCCGCAGCACTTCGAGTCGATCTCCACCGTCCGCCGCGCGTTCCACACTCTCAAGGGCAGTTCGCGCATGGTCGGGCTGAAGGACTTCGGCGACGCCGCCTGGTCCTGCGAACAGCTGTACAACGCCCGCCTGGCCGAGCACGATATCGAGGCCAATGCCGAGCTGCGCGCGTTCTCGTTGAACGTGCTCGACGAGCTCGAGGGCTGGGTCAAGGCGCTGGTCGCCAGGAACGCCAGCGGCTTCCACAGCGCGCCCATCGTCGCCGCCGCCAACGCACTGCGCGACGGGGTCGATCCCGATGCCGAGCCGATCAAGGCCAGAGCCCCGGCCACGACGTCGGTCGAGAGCACCGCGGTGCTGCGGCCCACTCCGGGCCCGCAGGACGACTTCGAGCCCGCGCCGGAAGAGATCGAGGCCGGCGACACCGAGATCCTCGAGGACTTCGCCGCGACCGGGTCCGGCGAAATCGACGCGCCGGCCAAGCTCGTGTCGCACGACGAGCACGCCGGTTTCGCGCTGCATCTGCCTGACGACACCCCGGATCCACACGCCCACGCGCCCACCGAGCACGTCGATCTGCCCACGCAATACCTGGAAGAGCGCACGGTGGTGCAGCCGATCGAGCACCCGCCGGCATACGCCGCGCCGAACTTCGAATTCGACCTCGGCGATCTCGACAAGACCAAGGTGGTCGCCGACAAGGCAGCCGAGACGACGCACGTCACCTCGCACCCGGATTTCGAAGATACCAACGCTGGCCCGGAAACGGTGCCTGCGGAGCTCGACGAGACCGCGTTCGACCTGCTGCCCACCGCACGCACCGCCGAGCCGGCTGCCAACGACGCCGCGGTCGATGCCGCCAAGTCGGGCACGCGCGCGTTCGACACGCTGGCCGCGGGCGACCAACTGCCAGCCGACGACGCCGAGAACTACAAGGTCATCGGCCCGCTGCGGATCGGCCTGGGCCTGTTCAACATCTTCCTCAACGAAGCCGACGAGCAGTCGCGCCGCCTGTGCACCTCGCTCGCCGAGTGGGTGCTGGAGCTCCCGCGCCCGGTCGGCGAGGACGCGGTCGCGCTGGCACATTCGCTGGCCGGCAATTCGGCCACCGTGGGCCATGCCGACCTGTCGTCCTTGTCGCGTCGCCTGGAGCATGCACTCGAGGTCTCGCAGTCGCGTCTCGTGACGCCGGACGAGGCGCGTCTGTACAACGACGTCGCCGAAGAAATCCGCCGCCTGCTGCACCAGTTCGCCGCCGGCTTCCTGCAGGCGCCCGCGCCGGCGCTGCTGGCCCGTTTCGACGCCTTCCAGGCGTCGATCCAGGCCCAGGCCGCGCAGGCCACGCACGACGAGAGCGTCCAGCGCGCCCGTGAAGCCGAGAGCGCCGCACAGGCTGAACAAGCGGCGAAGGCCGCCGCCGCCGCGCAAGCCGCCGCCGAGGCGAAGGCCGCTGCGGATGCGCAAGTGGCGGCGCAAGCCAAGGCCGCTGCGGACGCGCAAGCCGCCGCCGACGCGCAGGCCGCTGCGCAGGCCGAGGCCGCCGCGCAAGTCAAGGCAGCTGCGGAAGCTCTGGCTGCCGCCCAACTCGCCGCGGAGTCTGCCGCCGCAGCGGCGAGGGCCGAGGAGCATCGTTTCGCCGAGCCGATGATCGCTGCGCCGGACGTCATCGATTCGCCCGACACCGAGATCGGTGCCGACGAATTCGAGGCCCTCAACGCCGCTGCCGATGCGGCCGCGACGCACGTTGAGCCGGTCGTGCAACACATCGCTGCAGCGGTGCCGGAATCCGGCCTGGGCGCCGTCCGTTTCAGCGTGCTGGACGAGACCGTCCGCGGCGAGCCGGGCCAACGCCACGAGGTCGCCGCGCCGCAGAACGAAGACACCGGCTTCGCGCAGGATCTGGACGCGCAGGATGCGATCGATCCCGAGTTGTTCGAGATCTTCTCCGAAGAGGCGCAGGAACTGCTGCCGACCCTCGCCTCGCACCTGCGGGCATGGGAAGAGGCGCCGGAGACGCCGACAGAGGCTTTCGGTGCGCTGCGCGCACTGCACACGCTCAAGGGCAGCGCGCGTCTCGCCGGTGCGATGCGCCTGGGCGAACTGGCGCACCGCCTGGAGTCCGCGTTCGAAGAGCGCGTGGGCGGCCGGTCGGTCAACCCGCCGACCATGGCGACGCTGCACACCGGCGTCGATGCGCTCGACGAGGAGTTCCAGCGCCTGCAACGTGCGCCGCGCGCACCCGAGCCGGTCGCCGAGCCGGTCTACAAGGCCCCGGCGCCCGCGCCGCTGGTCATCGAGACGGCCGAAGCCGTCGAGCCGACCCCGGTCGCAGAACCAGCCAAGCCGGCCGTCGAGCCGATCGCCCCGGTGGCCGTGCCCGAGTCGACCATCCGCCAGATCGTGCCGAAGGCGCTGTCCGACGCCGCGCCGCAGGTCATCGACTGGGCCCGTTTCAGCGCCACCAATCCGTCGCGCATCCAGCGCGTCATCGAGACGGCCACCGGCAATCCCGCCACCGCCACGGTGCGCGTCAAGGCGCCGTTGCTGGACCGCCTGGTCAACCAGGCTGGCGAAGTCTCGATCACGCGTTCGCGTCTCGAAAGCGACGTCACGCAGATGCGCGTGTCGCTGCGCGAACTGACGGAAAACCTGGATCGCCTGCGACGCCAGTTGCGTGACATCGAGCTGCAGGCCGACACGCAGATCGCGTCGCGCCTCGAGGCCAGCAAGGGTTCAGCCGTCGAGTTCGACCCGCTTGAAATGGACCGCTTCACGCGCTTCCAGGAACTGACCCGCATGATGGCCGAGTCGGTCAACGACGTGGCCACCGTGCAGCGCAGCCTGACGCAGACCGTGCAGTCGGCGGAAGACGAGATGGCTGCGCAGGCCCGCCTGACGCGTGCGCTGTCCGAAGACTTGCTGCGCGCGCGCATGGTGCCGTTCGACGCGCTGTCCGAACGTCTCTACCGCGTGGTGCGCCAGGCCGCCAAGGAAACCTCGGTCCAGGTGCGCCTGAACGTCGAAGGCTCGTCGATCGAACTGGATCGAAGCGTCCTCGACCGCATGGCCGGCGCCTTCGAGCACTTGCTGCGCAATGCCGTCGTGCACGGCATCGAGGCGCCGGACGTTCGCCGCGCCCAGGACAAGGATCCGGTCGGCACGATCGACGTCACGCTGGCCCAGCAAGGCAACGAAGTGCGGATCCAGATCCGCGACGACGGCAATGGCCTGAACCTGCAACGCATCGAGGCGCGTGGCCGGCGCAACGGGCTGATCGCACCGGACGCGAAGCCGACCGACGCCGAACTGGCCAACCTGATCTTCACGCCGGGCTTCACCACCACCGACGAAGTGACCGAACTCGCCGGCCGTGGCGTCGGCATGGATGCGGTGCGCACCGACGTCACCGCGCTCGGCGGACGCATCGAGACCGCTTCGGCCCCCGGCCGCGGCACGGCCTTCACGCTGCTGCTGCCGCTGACCACGGCCGTCACGCGCGTCGTCCAGCTGCGCTGCGGCGACCTCACCGTCGCCATGCCCGCCTCGCTGGTGGAAGTGGTGCGCCGCACGCCCAACGCCGACGTCGAGCAGGCCTACCTGAGCGGCCAGTTCCGCGATGGCGCGCAGGACGTGCCGTTCTTCTGGCTCGGCGCGCTGCTGCAGGCGAGCACGCACGGCGTCCTGGCTGGCAAGCACACGTCCATCGTGCTGGTGCGAAGCGCCGAGCAACGCGTCGCGCTGCACGTCGACCAGGTCGTGGGCAACCAGGAAGTGGTCGTCAAGAACCTCGGGCCGCAGCTGGCTCGCCTGCCAGGTCTCGCGGGCATGTCCCTGCTGGCCACCGGCGAGGTGGTGCCCATCTACAACCCGGTGGCGCTGGCGGCCGTGTATGGCCAGCGTGCGACCACCGAGTCGGGCGCGCCGCACGTGCCGGTCATCATCGAGGAAGTCGAAGAGATCAAGGCGCCGCTGATCCTGGTGGTCGACGATTCGCTGACCGTGCGCCGCGTCACGCAGCGCCTGCTGACACGCGAAGGTTTCCGCGTCACCGTGGCCAAGGACGGCCTGGATGCGCTGGAGCAGCTCGAGGTCGAGCGCCCGGCCGTGATGCTGACCGACATCGAAATGCCGCGCATGGACGGGTTCGACCTGCTGCGCAACGTCCGCCACGACCCGCGCTGGAACGGCCTGCCCGTGATCATGATCACGTCGCGGATCGCTCAGAAGCACCGGGACCTGGCCGAGCAGCTCGGCGCCGACCACTATCTGGGCAAGCCGTATGATGAAGAGCAACTGATCGGACTGGTCCGGGAAAACGTCGCGAAGAAGATCCCTGCTTGATCCTCCAAGAAGCAATCCGGCAATTCTGCCGGGGCGCTTCGCGGATTCAGTATTTCAGTCGGGTCGAACCTGGACCGATAACAGGGATCACCGCTCCATATATCCATGCCGGAAATCATTGATCACCTCGCCTCGCTGACCGGGTTGCGCGACCGCGACACCCTTGACGTCAGCCTGGCGCACGCCATGCGGGACTTCCTCGCGCCGCAGCGTGTGGCCGTCTATCGACTGGTGGGTGACCAGGGCGAGGAGCGCTGGCTGACACGGGCGGCGCTGCTGGCCGACTCGCCGGCGGCCACTGCCGATCCGGCCTGGGTGGACCTGACCTCGCTGCCGCGCGCCGAGGACCGCCCGACCTGGCTCGAGTGCCTGACCACCGGCAAGATCATCGAAACGCGCAACGAAGCTTCGATCACGACGTTGTTCCCGGTGATGTCGGACACCGGTGCCGTCGGCGTCATCGAGATGGTCACGACCCGGGGCATCGGTGTCAAGATGCGGCGCCTCGTGTTCGGCGTGCTGCGCATCTATCGCAACGTGCAGACGCTGCTCGACTACAGCGAGCGTGACACCCTCACGGGGCTGCTCAATCGCAAGATCTTCGACGACAGTTTCTACAAGGTGTCGTCCCTGCCGCTGCTGGACGCCAAGCTCGACGAGAACGAACGCCGCCACGCGTCGGGCTCGCGCTACTGGCTGGGCGTGGTCGACATCGACCACTTCAAGACTGTCAACGACCGCTTCGGCCACCTGATCGGCGACGAAGTGCTGCTGCTGCTGTCGCGCATCATGCGCGGCGCGTTCCGCTTCTCGGACCAGCTCTACCGTTTCGGGGGCGAGGAGTTCGTCGTCCTGCTGCTGTGCAACGACGAGTCCGACGCGGCTGCGGCGTTCGAGCGCTTCCGCTATGTCGTGGGCGAGTACCCGTTCCCGCAGGCCGGCAAGATCACGGTCAGCGTCGGCTTTACCGCGATCGAGGTCGGCGACACCCCCGCCGCCGCCTTCGAGCGCGCCGACCGCGCGGTCTATCACGCCAAGAACAATGGCCGAGACCAGGTGAGCAACCACGCGGAGCTGATGCGCCAGGGCATCATCGAGGACGGCACGCGCGTCAGCGACGTGGAACTGTTCTAGGCGTCTTGCGCTCCGGAACCCACCACCGGGCTCCCGCTCCCCTTCGAACCGAAGCGCGCCAACGTTCGCGCGCGCGCGACCTCGTGGTCGATGATGGTGTGCGGGTAGTCGCGCCCCAGCGCCACCTTGGCCGCCGCCAGCTCCGCCGGCTTGGCCTTCCACGGCGCGTGGATCGCCTTGGCGCCCAGCAGCCGCAACTCCGGCACCCAGCGTCGGATGAACGCGCCCTGCGGGTCGAAGCGCTCGCTCTGGGTCACCGGGTTGAAGATTCGGAACCAGGGCTGGGCGTCGCAGCCGGTGGACGCGGCCCATTGCCAGCCGCCGTTGTTGGACGCCAGCTCGAAGTCGTTCAGGTGCAGCGCGAAGTAGGCCTCGCCGCGTTGCCACGAAACGCCCAGATCCTTGGTCAGGAAACTCGCCGTGATCATGCGCAGCCGGTTGTGCATGTACCCGGTGGCGTTCAACTGGCGCATGCCGGCGTCCACCAGTGGATAGCCGGTGCGGCCGGCACACCAAGCCTCGAAATGCTCTTCCGCCTGCTCGCCTTGTTCCCAGCGGATCGCGTCGCAATCGGCGCGGTAGGCGTGAGCGACGACGTGCGGGTGGTGGAACAGCACCTGGTGGTAGAAATCGCGCCAGACCAGCTCCGACAGCCAGGTCTGCGCGCCGCGGCTGCCGCCCTCGACCCGCTGGTCAGCCAGGGCGACCAGGCGGCGCAGTGACAGCGTGCCGAAGCGCAGATGGATGCCCAGGTGGCTCGGGCCGGGCTGCGCCGGGAAGTCGCGCGTGGCGTCGTAGTCGTCCATGCGGTCGAGGAACTCGTCGAGCAACGCTTCGCCGCCGGCGCTGCCGGGGTGCAGGCCGGGGTCATCCTGCAGCGTCGCCGCCTTGGGCGAGAAGCCGAACTCGTCCAGCGTAGGCACGGACGCGCCGTCTTTCCACGAACTGCGCGGTGCCGGGGCGAGTGCCGAACCGTCGACGTCGCTGCCGCAGTCGCCCAGCACCTCGGGTCGCGCGCGCAAGGCCTTCAGCCAGGCGTTCTTGTAGGGCGTGAAGACGCCGTACGGCGTGCCGGTGCCGGTCAGGATCTCGCGGCGCTCGAAGATCACGTGATCCTTGGACGTGCGCATCCAGCGCTCGTCAGCCGCCAGGTGCTCGCGCACGCGGGCGTCTCGCTCGAGCGCGTCGGGGTCGTCGTCGTGATGGGTGAAGACGGCCTGGACGCCGAGCTCGGCCGCGAGGCGTGGGATCTCGGCGACCGCGTCTGCATGGCGCACGATGAGGCGGGCGCGGCCGTCGGACAGCGCGGCGATCTGCTGGTCCAGGTCGACCAGGCTGGCGCGGATGAAGGCGACGCGGCGGTCCTCCCAGGGCAGGCCGGCCAGGATCGCCTTGTCGAGCACGAACACGCACCAGACGGTCTCCGCCTCGCGCAGCGCCTGGGCGAGGGCCGGATGATCGGCGGTGCGCAGGTCGCGACGGAACCAGACGAGCGCGCGGGCGATGGAATTGGGAGGGAAGATCACCATGGCGGCTGATTGTGGGCCCGGCGCTGTCCTAAAATCGCCGTAATGGCTTCCGAACCGATCAACCTGACCAACCAGTTCCTCATCGCGATGCCCGGCATGGTGGACGAGGCGTTCGCGGGGGCCGTCGTCTACCTGTGCGAACACAGCGAGAAGGGCGCCTTGGGGCTGATGATCAACAAGCCGGTCGACATCCGCCTGCGCAATCTGTTCGAGAAGGTCGACCTCACGCTCAGCAGCGAGGACCTGGCCGAGCAGCCGGTGTTCTACGGCGGCCCGGTGCAGACCGAGCGCGGCTTCGTGCTGCACGAGCGGCTGGAAGGCTCGACGCCTTACAACTCGACGCTGTCGGTGCCCGGTGGCCTCGAGATGACCACCAGCAAGGACGTGCTGGAGGCGATGGCGCTGGGCAACGGGCCGCGCCGCGTGCTGGTCACTCTTGGCTACAGCGGCTGGGCCACGGGCCAGCTCGAAGACGAGCTGGGCCGCAACGGCTGGCTCAATGTCGACGCTGCACCCGAGATCATCTTCGACACCCCGATCGAGAAGCGCTACGAGCGCGCGCTGGGCTTGCTCGGAATCGATCCGCGCATGCTCAGCCAGGAGGCCGGGCACGCATGACGGCAGCGGCCGCTTCGAGCGGATACCGCGCAGTCCGTTCGTTCCTGGCATTCGACTACGGCACGAAGCGCGTCGGCGTCGCCACCGGCAACACGCTGATGAAGCTGTCGCAGCCGCTGCGCACGCTGGCGCTTGAAGGCGACGCGCGCTTCAAGGCGATCGAGGCGCTGATCAAGGAGTGGACGCCGGATGCGTTGGTGATCGGCGTCCCCTTCCATCCCGACGGCGCTGAACACGACAATACGATCCGCGCCCGCAAGTTCGGCCGCCAGTTGAATGGCCGCTTCGGGTTGCAGGTGCACGAAGTGGATGAGCGCTACACCACCGTCGACGTGGAATCCGCGGGCGCGCGCGACGCCGATTCGGCTGCGGCGGCCCTGATCCTCGAACAGTTTTTCCGAGAAAACCAAGATGAAATTCAGCGTCAGTCCGACTGAAGCGGGGCGCGCGCAGGGCCGCCCCAAGAAGACCCGCGCCTCGTCGGGAGGCAACGCGATGTACTCGGAGCGCGGAGGCCGTCAATGACCAATCTCCTGCTGGACGCGGAGCAGTTGTACGGCGAGCTCCGCACGGCCGTCGGCCGGCTGATGACGCCCGACACCGTGCTCGTGGGCATCTGGTCGGGCGGCGCATGGCTGGCACAGCGCCTGAACGCCGACCTGAAGACGGATCGGCCGATGGGCACCATCTCCAGCACCCTGCACCGCGACGACTTCGGCGAGCGCGGCCTCGGCGGCGTGGAGGCCGCTACCAGCCTGCCATTCGAGATCGACGGCGCGCGCATCCTGCTGATCGACGACGTCGTCGCCAGCGGCCGCACCATTCGCGCGGTGGTCAACGAGCTGTTCGACTACGGCCGCCCGGCCTCGGTCGAACTCGCGGTGCTGGTCGACCGTGGCGGCCGCGAGCTGCCGATCGCACCCGTCTTCGCCGCTGCCAAGCTCACGCTGCCCGCCAACCAGCGCCTGTCGCTCGCGCGCGGGAATGACGGCCGCTTCACCTTCGCCGTCAAGGAGACCACCTGATGCTGGCGCGACGAAATCCGCAGCTCAATGCCCACGGCGAGCTGATCCACCTGTTGTCCATCGAAGGCCTGCCGCGCGCGATATTGACGCAGATCCTCGACACCGCCGGCACCTTCCTGTCTGTCAACGACCGTGACGTGAAGAAGGTGCCCCTGCTGCGCGGCAAGAGCGTGTTCAACCTGTTCTTCGAGAACTCGACGCGCACGCGCACCACGTTCGAGATCGCGGCCAAGCGGTTGTCGGCCGACGTGATCAACCTCGACATCGCCAAGTCGTCGGCTTCCAAGGGCGAGAGCCTGCTCGACACCATCGCCAACCTGTCGGCGATGCACGCCGACATGTTCGTGGTGCGCCACAGCGAATCGGGCGCGCCGTACCTGATCGCGCGCCACTGCGCGCCGCACGTGCACGTCGTCAACGCCGGTGACGGCCGGCATGCGCACCCGACGCAAGGGCTGCTGGACATGTACACGATCCGGCACTACAAGAAGTCCTTCAACGAGCTCACCGTGGCCATCGTCGGCGACATCGTGCACTCGCGCGTCGCGCGCTCCGACATCCACGCGCTCACCACGCTGGGCGTGCCCGAGATCCGCGCCGTCGGCCCCAAGACGCTGGTGCCGGGCGACCTGCGCGAGATGGGCGTGCGCGTGTGCCACGACATGCGCGAAGGCGTCAAGGACGCCGACGTCATCATCATGCTGCGCCTGCAGAACGAGCGCATGAGCGGCGCGATGCTGCCGAGCGCCGGCGAGTACTTCAAGAGCTACGGCCTGACCGAGGACATGCTCGCGCTGGCCAAGCCCGACGCGATCGTGATGCACCCGGGCCCGATCAATCGCGGCGTCGAGATCGACTCGCGCGTGGCCGACGGCTCGCACAGCGTCATCCTGCCGCAGGTCACGTTCGGCATCGCCGTTCGCATGGCGGTGATGTCCATTCTTGCCGGGAACGACGCATGAGCCGCCGCCCGGCCGCTCCGAAGGGGGCTCGCACCGCAGTCCACAGGACGGAGGTTACCCAATGAAGATCCTGATCCGCAACGCTCGCGTGGTCGACCCCGCGAGCGGCCGCGACGAACCTGCCGACGTCGCCGTCGCCGCCGGCCGCATCGTGGCCATCGGCCAGGTGCCGGCCGACTTCACGCCCGAGCGCATCATCGAGGCCCACGGTTGCGTCGTCGCACCGGGTCTCGTCGACCTCGCCGCGCGCCTGAAGGAGCCGGGCCCCGGCGCGCTGGAAAGCGAACTGGCGGCTGCAGCGGCGGGGGGCGTCACCAGCCTCGTGTGCCCGCCCGATACCGACCCGCCGCTCGACGAGCCGGGCCTCGTCGACATGCTCAAGTTCCGCGCCCGCAAGCTGAGCCGCTGCCGCCTGTTCCCACTGGGCGCGCTGACGCACCGGCTGGCCGGCGTCGAGCTCACGGAGATGATCGACCTGACCGAGGCCGGCTGCGTCGGCTTCTCGCAGGCCGAGCATCCGGTCAAGGACAACCTCACGCTGATGCGTGCCATGCAGTACGCCAGCACGCACGGCTACGCGGTGTGGCTGCGGCCGCAGGACGCGTCGCTGAGCGGCGGCGTGGCCGCCAGCGGCGCGGTGGCGACGCGCCTGGGCCTGTCGGGCGTGCCGGTCGTCGCCGAGACGATCGCGCTCAACACCATCCTCGAGCTGGTGCGCCAGACAGGCACGCGCGTCCATCTCTGCCGGCTGTCGAGCGCCGCCGGCGTCGAACTGGTACGCCGCGCCAAGGCCGAAGGCCTGCCGGTGACGGCCGACGTCAGCATCAACTCGCTGCACCTGACCGACGTCGACATCGGCTACTTCAACTCGGACATGCGCCTGACGCCGCCGCTGCGCCAGGGCAAGGATCGCGACGCGCTGCGCGCCGGCCTGGCCGACGGCACGATCGATGCGCTGGTGTCCGACCACACGCCCATCGGCAACGACGACAAGATGCTGCCGTTCGGCGAGGCCGTGCCGGGTGCGACTGGCCTCGAGCTGCTGCTGAGCCTCGCGCTCAAGTGGGGCACCGAATCGAAGCTGACGCTGGCGCAGACGCTCGCGCGCGTGACGAGCGAGCCCGTGCGCGTGCTGGGCGAGGCCCTCGGCTCGCTGGGCCAGAGCGCGGGCCGTCTCGTGGAAGGCGGCGTTGCCGACATCTGCGTGTTCGACGCCGACGCCGAATGGCAGGTCACGCCCGACGCGCTGCGCAGCGCCGGCAAGCACACGCCGTTCGACGCCACGTCCAGCGGCACCCGCATGCCCGGTCGCGTGCGCCATACGCTGGTGGCGGGTACGCTGGCCTACAGCGCCGAATCACCCCAACCCGCGGACAGCGCCAGCACTTGAGAACCGTCGTCGCACTCTGGCGCATCCTGTGCGTCGTCGCCATGGTGCTGCGCGGGCTGTGCCTGGCCGCGCTGGTGATGCCGAGTCGCGACGCGGCCGGCAAGCACGCGATCGTGCAACGCTGGAGCACGCAGATGCTGCGCTGCCTCGGCGTGGAGGTGCGCGTGACCGGCTGCATCGACGCGGGTGCGGTGCTGATGGTGGCCAACCACGTCTCCTGGCTGGACATCCCCGCGCTGCACGCCAGTGCGCCGCGCATGCGCTTCGTGTCCAAGTCCAACATCGCGCACTGGCCCCTGCTGGGCCGTCTGGCGCGGGCCGGCGGCACCTTGTTCATCGAGCGCGAACGCAAGCGCGACGCGCTGCGCGTGGTGCACGAGGTGGCCGACGCGCTGCGCCAGGCGGACGCGGTCGCCGTCTTTCCCGAAGGCACCACTGGCGCGGGGCACGGCGTGCTGCCGTTCCATGCGAACCTGCTGCAGGCCGCCATCACCACGGCCACCGCCGTCCAGCCGATCGTGCTGCGTTATAGCGAACCGGGCATGGCAGTGAGCAGCGCGGCGCAGTACATCAACGACACGACGCTGGGCGAGAGCCTGATGAAGGTCTGCCGGGCGCGCGGCCTCGTCGTCGACGTGCGCTTCCTGGCGGCCGAGCCGGCCGGAGAACTCGACCGCCGCACGCTGGCCGAGGTCTTGCGCGAGCGCATCGCGGCTGAGCTGCAGGCCATCGACAAGGCGGCCTAGAACTGACTCGTGACGTCGAGCTCGCGCTTGCTCGTGCGGCGCGGCGTCGACAGCCGCGCCATGCGCACGGCGATCGCGACGCAGCCCAGCCACAGCAGCGCCAGGAAGCCCAGCACGCCGCCCCACCCGCCGGCTTGCCACGCATGGCCGCCGAGCCAGCCCATCGAGCTCGCGCCGAGGTAGTAGGCGGTGAGGTAGACGGCCGACGCGAGTGCCTTCGAGCGCTGCGCGAGCCGGCCCACCCAACTGCTGGCCACCGAGTGCGCGGCGAAGAAGCCGAAGGTGAACAGCGCGACGCCGAGGATGATCACCGGCAGCGCCGACGACAGCGTCAGAGCGAGGCCGCTCGCGCACAGCGCGAGCATCCATGCCAGCACGCGCGACGAGCCGAGCTGATCGGCCTTGCGGCCGGCCCATGGCGACGACACCATGCCCACGACGTAGAGCAGGAAGATCGCGCCGATCATCGAGTGCGACAGCGCGAACGGCGCCTGCACCAGGCGGAAACCGAGGTAGTTGTAGAAGCTCACGAAGCTGCCCATGAGCAGCAGCGCCAGGCCGAACAGCGGCATCAGGCCGGGCTCGCGGAACACGCTTTGCAGGTCGGCCAGCGCATGGCGCGGGTGCAGCGGGCGCGGCCGATGGCGGCGCGAGGCCGGCAGGCTGCGCCAGAACTCGAACGCGGCGACCGCGCCGAGGCCGCCCAGGCCCGCGAACGCGAAGCGCCAGTCCACCAGGTCGCCCAGCACGCCGCAGACCAGCCGGCTCGTCATGCCGCCGGCCGCATTGCCCGCGATGATCAGGCCGATGGCCTGGCCCAGCGCCTTGGCGTCCATCTCCTCGGCGAGCCAAGCGGACGCCACCGCCGGCAGTCCAGCCAGGCTCAGGCCCAGCAGCGCCCGCAGCGCGATCAGCGCCGTGTAGTCGGGCGCCAGCGCGCACAGCAGGCTGCACAGCGCGCCCAGCACGATGGCCGACAGCATCACCGGCTTCGGCCCGAAACGCTGCGCCAGGAATCCTGCCGGGATCAGCCCCAGCGCCATCGCGCCGGCCGTGGCCGACAGCACGCCGCTGGCCTGGGCCGCATCGAGGTGGAACGCGCTGGCGAACAGCGGCAGCAGCGGCTGCGGACCGTAGAACATCGCGAAGACGGCGAAGCCGCCGACGAACAGGGCCCACTTGGCCGATCGGTGCGCGGCGCTGCCGGCTTCCAGCGGCGGCGGCAAGGGCGAATAGGGGCTCGCGTGCAGCGGAGAAGTCGATGGCAGGCTGGCAGGAATCGCGGACATGGCGAAATCCTAGGCATTCCGTTTTAGTCAGTCCAATATATGATTCATAAACAACTGAGACGTAAAAAGACTCAATGGAACTGCGCCACCTGCGCTATTTCGTCGCCGTCGCGGAAGAGCTTCACTTCACGCGGGCCGCGGCGCGCCTGAATATCGCCCAGCCACCGCTGAGCCAGCAGATCCGCGCGCTGGAGCAGCAACTGGGCGTGCAGCTGTTCGAGCGCACGCGGCGCTCGGTGCGCCTGACAGACGCCGGCCACGCGCTGCTCGAGCGGGCGCGTGAACTGCTCGCGGCCACGCAGGCGTTGCCGCAGCATCTGCAGCGCATCGCGCGCGGCGAGGTCGGCCAGTTGCGCATCGGCTTCTCGTCGACGCTGCCCCTTACCAAGGTGTTGCGCGACGTCGTTGCCGAGCACCGCCGCACACACCCCGACGTCGCCTTGCATCTGCGCGAGATGCACTCGCAACTGCAGTTCGAGCACCTGCGGCGCGGTGATCTGGACGTAGGCCTCGTGCGCTACAACGAGGGCGCGCCCGAGGGCGTGCGGCTGACGCTGCTGCGGCGCGACCCGCTGCGTCTCGTCGTGCCGGCGCCACATCGTTTCGCGCGCCGCAAGTCGGTGACGATCGTCGAGTGTCGCGACGAGGCCTTCATCGGCTTTCCGGGCGACGCCGGCACCGGCACCGGCCCGTTGCTCAAGCGCCTGTGTGCGCAGGCCGGCTTCGAGCCACGCATCGCGCAGGAGGCACGCGAGGCGACCACGCAGATCGGGCTCGTCGCCGCGGGGCTCGGCATCGCGGTGCTGCCCGCGCCGCTCGAGGCGGTGCGCATCGAAGGCGTGCACTACGTGCCGCTGGAAGGCGAGGGCGCGCTGCTGGTGATGTCGGCGGCGACACGCTCCGACGAGGCGTCGGAGCGTGTGCTGAGCTTCGTGCGCCGGGCCAGCGCGCTGGCGGGCAAGGCTTGAAGCGACCGTTTGGAATTCGCCCTGCAAGGGCGACATTCGCCGCCGTCGTTGCCCGCCTGGCAGCCGCCCGACCCACTACGCGAGTTTGAACACCGACACGACGCGCACCAGTTCCTGGGCCTGCGTCTTGAGGCTTTCTGCGGCGGCGGCGCTCTCTTCGACGAGTGCGGCATTCTGTTGCGTGGCCTGGTCCATCTGCGCCACGGCGTCGCCGACCTGCGTGACGCCAGAGCTCTGCTCCGTGCTGGCACTGCTGATCTCGCTCATGATCTGGGTCACCTGGCGGATCGCCGTGACGATCTCGGCCATCGTCTCGCCGGCCTGGTCGACCAGCACGGTGCCTTGCCCCACCCGTTCGACACTGGTGGAAATCAAGGCCTTGATTTCCTTGGCCGCCGCGGCACTTCGCTGCGCGAGGCTGCGCACTTCGCTGGCCACCACCGCGAACCCGCGGCCCTGTTCTCCGGCGCGTGCCGCCTCGACGGCGGCGTTGAGCGCGAGGATGTTGGTCTGGAAAGCGATTCCGTCGATCACGCCGATGATGTCGGCGATGCGCCTGGATGAGTCGTTGATGCCTTTCATCGTCTCGACCACCTGGCCGACGACGTCGCCGCCTCGCTGAGCGACCGAGCTGGCACCCAGCGCCAGCTGGTTGGCCTGGCGGGCGTTCTCGGCGTTCTGGGTGACGGTCGAGCCGAGTTGCTCCATCGAGGCGGCGGTCTCCTCCAGCGCCGCGGCCTGCTGCTCGGTGCGGGCGCTCAGGTCGTTGTTGCCGGTCGCTATCTGTGCCGAGGCGATGGCCACGCTCTCGGAATTGCGACGCACGCTGTTGACGACCTCGCCCAGGCTGCCCTGCATGCGCTGGAGCTCTCCCAGAAGCTGGGCGAATTCGTCGTTGCCCGTGATGGTCACCGCCACCGTCAGGTCGCCCTGCGCGATGGCCCGCGACATCTCCAGCGCACGATCGACCGGCCGCGTGATGCAGCGACTGAACCAGACGCCGACACCGACGCCAAATGCGCACATGACGACCATCAGGATCAGGCTGACGACCGTCGCGCGCTTGGCGTCGGTCGATGCCTGCTCGGAAACGGCGGCGCTGTCGGCGGCAATCTTCTTTTGCGCTTCGCCAAGCAACCGGGTCGGCTCGCGGTCGACGCCGGCCACGGCCGCATCGCCCGCCGTCGGGTCGAAGGCGGCCGCCTTGAAGGCGTCGAAGCCTTTGCGGTAGCTGGCGCCCATCTTGACGTGGGCCTGCGCGAATTGGCCGACCAGTTCGCGGCTCTCGCCTGTGGGCAAGGTCTTCAGGAGTGCAGCGACGCGCTCGTCAACGGCGATTTCCTGCTTGGCAAAGGCGCTCCAATGCTTGTCGAGGTTCTGCGGGTCCTTGCCGCGCAGCAGCGTGTTCTTCCACTCTTGCACCTGCGTCTTGAAGGCATCTCGGATGTCGGCCACCGCCCGCTCGTTGGCGTGGTTGCCCTGAACCTTCGTCTGGTAGGTGTCGACGGCGCCACTCAGGCTGAAGATGCCGAAGAGCGCTGCGCCCATCAGCAGCAGCAGGACGGACGCGAAGGTCAGGGGCAGCTTGGTCTTGAGTTTCATGGAGTGGCTCTTCGAGATGACGAGGCAGGGGCGAGCTCGTCACTGCACCCATCTCGAAGTGCCGCTCAAGCCTCTCACGTTGCATGTGCTGTCCATTCGACCGCGAGGTTTGTCGATGGACCGTGGCGAGACTATGGCGATTAAATGAACAAATCGATCATTTAATAAAAAACGTATATCGCGTTCATTTCTGCAAGGACCGGTGGGGCCGTGCCAACTTGCGGGCGATGGACGCTCGGCATTGCCTGCCTCGGCAAGCAGTCGTCCCCAGGGCCTGTGCGGCCTGGGCCAGGAAGGGGCGGCGTCCATGCCATCTCGGCCGGACCCCGCTGACGAGCTCAGGCCTTCTTGCCCTGGTTGGCCACCGCCGCGGCCGCCTTGGCCGCCGCTTCGGCGTCGCCCAGGTAGTAGCTCTTGATCGGCTTCAGGTCGGCGTCGAGCTCGTAGACGAGCGGGATGCCGTTGGGGATGTTGACGCCCACGATGTCGGCGTCGCCGATGTTGTCGAGGTACTTCACCAGTGCGCGGATGGAGTTGCCGTGCGCGGCGACGACGATGCGCTGCCCGGACTTGATCGCTGGCGCCAGCACCTCGTTCCAGCACGGCAGCACGCGGGCCACCGTGTCCTTCAGGCATTCGGTGAGCGGGATCTGGGCCGGGTCGAGCTTGGCGTAGCGCAGGTCCTGGCGTTGGCCGCGCGGGTCGTCGGCCTCGAGCGCCGGCGGCGGCGTGTCGTAGCTGCGGCGCCAGATCAGCACCTGCTCGTCGCCGTATTCCTTGGCCATGTCGGCCTTGTTGAGGCCCTGCAAGCCGCCGTAGTGGCGCTCGTTCAGGCGCCAGTCCTGCTTGACCGGCAACCACGTGCGCTCCAGGGTGTCCAGGCAGTGCCACAGCGTCCAGATGGCGCGCTTGAGCACCGACGTGTAGGCCACGTCGAACTCGTAGCCGGCCTCCTTGAGCAGCTCGCCGGCGCTGCGCGCCTGCGCGACGCCGGTGGCGGTCAGCTCGACGTCGGTCCAGCCGGTGAAGCGGTTCTCGAGGTTCCAGGTGGATTCGCCGTGGCGGATGAGGACGAGCTTGTACATGGGTGATGGCCTCGCGCCGTCGGGCGCATGCGTCTGTTCATGGAAAGGGGACGGCGAATTCTATAATCGTGCTTTCCCTCGAACCCCTCAAGCGAACGGCGCCCCGTGGCATTCTTTTCCGACCCCATCGTCTGGCTCCTGATCGTGGCCGTCCTCGTCTCTGGCGGACTGCTGGCGTGGCCGGCGCTCAACCGTGCCAAGCAAGGCGGCGTGTCGCCGACCGAAGTCGTGCGCCTGATGAACCGCGAGAAAGCCAGCGTGATCGACGTCAGCGAGCCGGGCGAGTTCGCCGCCGGCCACATCGTCGGCTCGCGCAACATCCCCATTGGCCGCCTCGAGGTGGCCCCGGAGCTGCCCAAGAACAAGACGCTGCCGGTCGTGCTCGTCTGTGCCAGCGGCAAGCGCGCCGCCAAGGCCGCCAAGGCGCTGGAGGCCAAGGGCTATGCCAAGGCCGTGGCGCTGGCCGGCGGGCTCGCTGCCTGGAAGACAGCCAACCTGCCGATCGAGACGGCGCCGGCCGCCTGACAGAGCCGTTCGGGCGTGGCGTCATGCCCGAGTCACGGCGTTGTCACCTGAGAATGCAAGGTTGAACGCACTGCGCGAAAATCGGGCCCATCAGCAGTTCAACGCCGTACCCGACGCGGCGACGCCTTCATGAATCCGGTTCGCATGTTCACCACGCAGGTCTGCCCGTACTGCATCCGCGCCAAGCAGTTGCTCAAGCAGCGCGGCGTCGACGCCATCGAAGAGATCCGCGTCGACTTGGACCCGTCGCAGCGCGACGCGATGATCGCCCAGACCGGCCGCCGCACCGTGCCGCAGATCTTCATCGGCGAGACCTGGGTCGGCGGCTGCGACGATCTCATCGCGCTCGACCAGAAAGGCGGCTTGCTCCCGCTGCTGGCCAGCTGAGGAACATCCCTCACCGGAGCGCCAGGTGGCCTGCGACATAATGCGCGTTGCAGCCCGCACCGTCCCGGATTGCGGGCTTCGTTTTTTCGAGACACCCCATGGCTGAACAAGACCAATCCCCCGTTTTCCAGATCCAGCGCATCTACCTGAAGGATCTGTCGCTCGAGCAACCGAACTCGCCGCAAGTGCTGCTGGAGCAGACGCAGCCGCAAGTCGACATCCAGCTGGGCATGGCGGCCGAAGCGGTCGGCCCGGGCCTGTTCGAGGTGAGCGTCACCGGCACCGTCACCACCAAGGTCGGCGAAAGGGTGCTGTTCCTGGTCGAGGCCAAGCAAGCCGGCATCTTCGAGATCCGCAACATCCCGGCCGACCAGCAACAAGGCATCCTGGGCGTCGTCTGCCCGCAGATGCTCTACCCTTACCTGCGCGCCATCGTGTCGGACGTGTGCACGCGCGCCGGCTTCCCGCCGATCCTGCTGGCCGAAGTCAACTTCCAGGCCATGTTCGAAGCGCAACAACAGGCCCAGCTGGCGCAAGCCGCCTCGGCCAACGGCGCGCCCAACTAAGGGCACCGGGGTCTGGTCTTGCGTATTGCACGCCGATCGCGTTTCCCTGGCCGGAAGCGCTTGTCGTGCAAAGCGCGAGACCTGACACCGTCACCTCAGATAGAACCGCGATGCGCATCTCCGTCATAGGCGCCGGTGCTTGGGGCACCGCTCTCGCGATCGCCGCGGCGCGGCGCCATCGGGTGCTGCTGTGGGCGCGCGACGCCGTGCAAGCCGCGCAGATGGCCGCCGATCGGCGCAACGATCGGTATCTGCCGCACGCCATGTGGCCAGATCAGCTGGCCGTCACGTCCGACCACTCGGCCGCCCTCGGGCACGCCGCGGGCGGGTTGTTGATCGTCGCCACGCCGATGGCCTCGCTGCGCGAGCGGCTTGCAGCGCTGCCGGATGACTCGTGCGTTTTCTGGCTGTGCAAGGGCGTCGAGTCTGCCACCGGCGCGCTGGGTCACCAGATCGCGGCGAGCGTGCTGCCGCGGGCGTCTGTGGGCGTGCTGTCTGGCCCCAGCTTCGCGCAGGAAGTGGCCGGCGGCAGCCCGACCGCGCTGGTCGCCGCGAGCGCCGATGCGGCCTTGTGCGAACTCGCGGTCACTGCACTGCACAGCGAATCGATTCGCATCTACCGCTCGACCGACGTCGTCGGCGTGGAGGTGGGCGGCGCAGTCAAGAACGTGCTGGCCATCGCCACCGGCATTGCCGACGGCCTGAACCTGGGCCTCAACGCCCGCGCCGCACTGATCACGCGCGGGCTGGCCGAGATGACGCGCCTGGGCGTCGCGCTCGGCGCGCACCCCGACACCTTCATGGGACTGTCCGGCCTGGGTGACCTCGTGCTGACCGCCACCGGCGACCTCTCGCGCAACCGCAAGGTCGGCCTGATGCTGGCGCAGGGGTTGTCGCTCAGCGGCATCCTCGAGCGCCTGGGCCACGTGGCCGAGGGCGTCTATTGCGCCGAGACCGTCACGCGGCTCGCGCACGACAACGGCGTCGCCATGCCCATCGCCGACATGGTGTCGGCCGTCATCCACCGTCGCATCGCGGCGCGCGACGCCGTCGCTTCGCTCATGCGGCGCGACTCACGTGACGAAGGTTTTTGAGCCGCTTTGTGACCCCGCATTGGGGGGCGTCGGCGCGACGCGACGTCAGGCGCCACCCAGGTAGCCGTTGACGCGCCACGCCTCGAACACCGCCACCGCCACCGCATTGCTCAGGTTGAGGCTGCGTTGCCCCGGCAGCAGCGGCAGGCGAACCAGGCGCTCAGGCGGAAACGTCGCGCGCAGCGCCGGCTGCAGGCCGGCCGATTCGCTGCCGAACACGAGGCTGTCGCCCGGTCGCCAGTCGATGCTGGCCAGCGTGCCGGTGCCCTTCGTGGAGAACGCGAAGCAGCGCGCCGGGTCGACCGTGGCGGCGTAGTCCGACCACTGCGCGTGGCGCCGGACGTCTGCGAACTCGTGATAGTCCAGCCCGGCGCGGCGCAGCAGCTTGTCCTCCATCGAGAAGCCCAGCGGCTCGATCAAGTGCAACTCGCAGCCGGTGTTGGCGGCCAGGCGGATCACGTTGCCGGTGTTGGGCGGGATTTCTGGATGGACGAGGACGATTCGGAACATGCAGCCGATTGTCTCAAGTGTCGGGCGTGCGCGCGACCACCCACACCTGCACGTCCCGCGCCCCCGCGGCGCGCAGCGTGCGCGTGGCCGCGTGGGCGGTGGCACCGGTGGTGAGCACGTCGTCCACCAGCGCGATGCGCGCGCCGCGCACCCAGGCCGCGTGGCTCGGCGTGACGACGAACGCGCCCTGCAGGTTGCGCGCGCGTTCGCCGCGATGCAGGCCCAGCTGGTGGCCGGTGTCGCGCACTCGGAACAGCGCGTCGGCGCGGGCCTCGAGCGCCAGCGTGCGGGCCAGCCGGCGCGCCAGTTCCCACGACTGGTTGTAGCCGCGCTCGCGCAGCCGTTCGCGCGACAGCGGCACCGCCACCACGCGCACGTCGCTGCCTCGCAGGTCGTCGAGCCGCGCCAGCAGCGGGCGCAGCAGCACTGCGATCGTGGCCAGATGTTGGTGGAATTTGAGATCGGCGAGCTGGCGATCCCACGGGTAGCCGTAGTCCACGCCGCTCACCACGCGCGACCAGGGCGGGGGCGCGAGCCGGCAACGCCCGCACCGGGCCTCGGGTTCGCTGGCCAGCAGCGGCAGCCCGCAGCCGTCGCAGCGAGGGCGTTGAAACGCGAAGCGGGCCTCGCAGCAGCGGCACAGGCCGTCGCTGCACCAGCCGCGGCACACGGCGCAGCGCCCGCCGGCCTGACGGCGCCAGTGGTCGAGCAGGCTGCGGGTCGCGTTCGCGGCGCGCGTCAAGTGGCCGATGTTTCGCCGAGTGCCGCTTGCGGCCATCGCGGCGCCGTCGGGTGGCGAAGTCATGCGCTCAATATACTGCCGCATGGCCGCCGCACCCACCCCCGAATCCCGCCCGGAACGCCTCGATCCGCGCGCGCTGGACCGCGCCTGGGCGCGCCTCGCGGCCCAGGCGGCGCAGGCGGCGCCGCCGTGGCTGCACGCGGAGGTCGCGCGCCGCATGGGCGAGCGGCTGACCATCGTCAAGCAGGTGCCGGTGCACGTGTTCGACTGGTGGAGCGAGCTCGGCGGTGGGGCCGCGCTGCTCGCGCAGGCGTACCCCAAGGCGACGGTCACGGGCGTGCTGCGGCCCGAGTCGGCGACGCCGTCCACGCTGGCCGACGTGCCTGCGCGGGCCGCGACGCCTGCCTGGCGGCGCTGGCTGGGCCTGGGCGCCGCGGGCCCCCGTGCCATCGCGCAGTCCGCGGTGCCGCCGGCCCAGGCGCAACTGGTCTGGTCGAACATGAGCCTGCACTGGGCGCAGGACGCGCCCACGCTGATGCGCGAGTGGCAGCGCGCGCTGGTCGTCGACGGTTTCCTGATGTTCACGACGCTGGGCCCCGGCACGCTGGTGACCCTGCGCGACCTCTACCGTGCCCACCAATGGGGCACCCCGTATGCACCGTGGACGGACATGCACGACCTGGGCGACATGCTGGTCGAGGCGGGCTTCGCCGACCCGGTGATGGATCAGGAGACGCTGCGCCTGACCTGGAGCAGCCCGCAGGCCGCGCTGGCCGAATTGCGCACGCTGGGCATGAACACCGACGCCGCGCGCCACCCCGGCCTGCGCACCCCGCGCTGGCGCGACCGCCTGCTTGCCGCCCTGGGCGCGCACGTCGATGCGCAGGGTCGCGTGGTGCTCGAGTTCGAGATCGTCTATGGCCACGCGTTCAAACCGGTGCCGCGCGCCAGGCTCGCCGAACAGACCCAAGTCGGCCTCGACGACATGAAGGCGATGCTGAGCCGGGGCCGGCCGCCTCGATGAAAGGCGGCGTGGGGCAGGGCTTACGCTGAGTCCCCAGGCGCTTTTTTGGCATGAACAGGCCCTAGAATCGTCTGGGTCTTGTGTCTGAAGTGCACCTCCCCTGTGCAAACCTCGCGGTTCAGGGTCTGCGCACGACCTCTGATCAAGCCGAACCGGATCATTCGAATGATCCTGGGCCCGACAAGAAGGATCGAACTACGTGACGACAATGATGACGATTCGCAAGCTGGGAGTCGGTGCGACGCGCGCCGCACTGGCGATTTCCGCATTGGCGACCACTGGCGTGGCCTTCGCCTTGGGTGACAAATCCGTGACGGACCTGCCGGGCGGCCCGCGCGTCCTGGGCCTCGACTTCCAACCCGCCGTCACCGAGATCGCGCGACAGCAGAAAGAGCTCCATTACTGGATGCTGATTGTCTGCACGCTGATCTTCGTCGTCGTGTTCGGTTTCATGTTCTATTCGATCTTCAAGCATCGCAAGAGCGTGGGCCACAAGGCGGCCAACTTCCATGAGAGCGTCGCCGTCGAGATCGCCTGGACCGTCGTGCCGTTCATCATCGTCATCCTGATGGGCGCCTTCGCCACGCGCACCGTCGTCGCGATGAAGGACACCACCAACGCCGACCTCACGATCAAGGCGACGGGCTACCAGTGGAAGTGGGGCTACGACTACGTCAAGGGCGAAGGCGAGGGCCTGGGCTTCGTGTCCACGCTAGACACCGCGCAGCGCAACCTGTCCGAGGAAGGCAAGCCGGCCGGCAACGATTACCTGCTCAAGGTCGACAACCCGCTGGTGGTGCCGGTCGGCAAGAAGATCCGCATCATCACCACCGCCGACGACGTGATCCACTCGTGGAGCGTGCCGGCGTTCGGCGTCAAGCAGGATGCGATCCCCGGCTTCGTGCGCGACGCCTGGTTCCTGGCCGACCAGGTCGGCACCTACTACGGCATGTGCTCGGAGCTGTGCGGCAAGGAGCATGCGTTCATGCCGATCCGCGTGGACGTGCTGTCCGCCGTGGACTATTCGGCCTGGGTCGACAAGCAGAAGAAGGCGCTCGCCGCCGCCCAGGACGATCCCAAGAAGGTGTGGGAGCTCGCGCCGCTGTTGGCGCGTGGCGAGAAGGTGTACCTGGCCAACTGCGCCGTCTGCCACAAGCCGGACGGCAAGGGCGCGGGTCCGGTCAAGGCGCTGGACGCGTCGCCGGTCGTGCTCGACGCCGACAAGAACGCGCAGATCCTGACCGTGCTGCACGGCCGCCTCAACGGCGCGATGCCGGCGTGGCAGGGCAAGCTGTCGGAAACCGAGATCGCCGCCGCCATCACGTACACGAAGAACTCGTGGAGCAACCACACCGGCCAGCTCGTCGAGCCGTCGGACGTGGTCGCTGCCGAAGCCAAGTAAGTCGCCGGCCGATCACCAGATCGACCGACACACGCGTTCGCTGAAGGATTTCCTCTCATGAGTGCTGTTCTGCCCCATCCCGCTGACCACGGTCACGACCATGACCATGATCACGACCACGCGCACGGCCATCCGGTCGGCTGGCGTCGCTGGGTGTTCGCGACCAACCACAAGGACATCGGGACGCTGTACCTGCTGTTCGCGTTCACGATGTTCCTGGTCGGCGGCACGCTGGCGCTGCTGATCCGCCTCGAGCTGTTCCAGCCGGGCCTGCAGTTCTTCAACCCCGAGCTGTTCAACCAGTTCACCACGATGCACGGCCTGATCATGGTGTTCGGCGCGATCATGCCGGCGTTCGTCGGCTTCGCGAACTGGATGATCCCGATGCAGATCGGCGCGGCGGACATGGCCTTCGCGCGCATGAACAACCTGAGCTTCTGGCTGCTGATCCCGGCGGCCCTGATGCTCGTGGGCTCGTTCTTCATGCCTGGCGGCGCCCCCGCGGCCGGCTGGACGCTCTACGCGCCGCTCACGCTGCAGATGGGCCCGTCGATGGACGGCGGCATCTTCGCGATGCACTTGATGGGCGCGAGCTCCATCATGGGCTCGATCAACATCATCGTCACCATCCTCAACATGCGCGCCCCCGGCATGACGCTGATGAAGATGCCGATGTTCGTGTGGACCTGGCTGATCACCGCGTACCTGCTGATCGCCGTGATGCCTGTCCTCGCCGGCGCCATCACGATGACGCTGACCGACCGCCACTTCCACACCAGCTTCTTCAATCCGGCCGGCGGCGGCGATCCGGTGATGTACCAGCACGTGTTCTGGTTCTTCGGCCACCCCGAGGTCTACATCATGATCTTGCCGGCCTTCGGCATCGTCAGCCAGGTCGTGCCGGCGTTCGCCCGCAAGCGGCTGTTCGGCTACACGTCGATGGTCTATGCGACCTCGTCGATCGCCATCCTGTCGTTCATCGTGTGGGCGCACCACATGTACACGACCGGCATGCCGGTCACCGGCCAGCTGTTCTTCATGTACGCGACCATGCTGATCTCCGTGCCCACCGGCGTGAAGGTCTTCAACTGGCTGGCCACGATGTGGCGCGGCTCGATGACCTTCGAAGCCCCGATGCTGTGGGCTGTCGGCTTCATCTTCGTGTTCACGATGGGCGGCTTCACGGGCCTCATCTGCTCGATGGCGCCGATCGACATCCAGCTGCAGGACACCTACTACGTCGTCGCGCACTTCCACTACGTGCTCGTCGCCGGCTCGCTGTTCGGCATGTTCTCCGGCTACTACTACTGGGCGCCGAAGTGGACCGGCGTGATGTACAGCGAGACCCGCGGCAAGATCCACTTCTGGTCGTCGCTCGTGTTCTTCAACGTCACGTTCTTCCCGATGCACTTCCTGGGCCTGGCCGGCATGCCGCGTCGCGTGGCCGACTACCCGATGCAGTTCGCCGACTTCAACGCCCTGGCGTCGATCGGTGCGTTGGGCTTCGGCCTGACGCAGGTCTACTTCCTGTTCTTCGTCGTGTTCCCGGCGATGCGCGGCAAGGGCGAGCCCGCCCCGCAGCGTCCTTGGGAAGGTGCCGAGGGCCTGGAATGGGAAGTTCCGTCGCCGGCGCCCTGGCACACCTACGAGACGCCGCCCAAGCTCGATCGCACGGCCACCAAGGTCATCGGTTAAGCCCGCCATGGCCCAGACCCCCGAACAACGCCGCAAGAACCTGCGCCTGGGCATGACGCTGTTCACGGTGGCGCTGGTGTTCGGCGTGGGCTTCTTCATCAAGGCGATGCTGTTCGGCCTATGAGCGACGACGACAAGGACGAACGCGCCTCCCCGCGCCAGAAGAGGCAGAAGCGGCTCAACCGCAACATGCTCTTCAAGCTGACGCTGGTCGTCATCCTGATGAGCGGCTTCGGGTATGCGATGGTGCCGATGTACAAATCCATCTGCGAGGCCCTGGGCGTCAACGTCATCGCACGCGGCGACGTCGGCGCAGCCTATGGCAAGAAGGCCAGCGACCTCAACACGCAGGTCGACTTGAAGCGCGACGTCGTCGTGGAGTTCGATGCGAACGTTCGCGGGCCGTGGGAGTTCCATCCGGAGCAGAACACCGTCACGGTGCACCCGGGCCAGCTCACCACCGTGATGTACGAGTTCCGCAACACGCAGTCGCGCACGATGACCGCGCAGGCGATCCCCAGCTACGCGCCGGGCGTGGCGCAGGCGCACTTCACCAAGGTCGAGTGCTTCTGCTTCAACCAGCAGACGCTGGCGCCGGGCGAGTCCAAGCGCTGGCCGGTGATCTTCGTCGTCGACGACAAGCTGCCCAAGGACGTCAAGACGATCACGCTGTCGTACACGTTCTTCGAGGTTGGCGGCACGACGCCGCCGGCGCCCGTTGGCCAGCTCGAAACCAAGCCGCATGTCTGAACTCGCGATGACCACGCCCGAATCCCCGCAAGAGTCACCGACGGCCCGCAAGGCGAATTTCGGGCAGACGTTCCGGGCTGTCGCGTGGTCGTTCCTGGGCATCCGACGTTCCGCCGATCACGAGCAGGACGTCAAGAAGTTGAATCCGATCCACGTGGTGATCGCCGCCGTCCTCGGCGCCGCGCTCTTCGTCGTGCTCCTCGTCGTGCTGGTGCATTTCGTCACCTCGGCCGCAACCAGTCACTGACCTTTCCGTTTCACCGATCTGCTGAAGTTCTGGAGAAAAAGTACCCATGTCCGCCGCCGCGACTCCCCACGGAACCACTCCGCACTACTTCATTCCTTCGCCCTCGCGCTATCCGGTGTGCGTGGCGATCGGCCTGTTCCTGATGATCCTGGGCGGCAGCCAGTGGATCAACGGCCATGAGTGGGGCTCGTGGTGCGTGCTCACCGGCGTCGTCGTCTGGCTCGGCACGCTGGCGCAGTGGTTCGGCACCGCGATCGGCGAGAGCGAAAGCGGGCAGTACTCCGATATCGTCGACGTGTCGTTCCGCTGGAGCATGAGCTGGTTCATCTTCTCGGAAGTGATGTTCTTCGCGTCGTTCTTCGGCGCATTGTTCTGGGCCCGTGCCATCGCGCTGCCGATGCTGGGCAACCTCGACCACCAGATCCTGTGGCCCGACTTCCACGCGATCTGGCCCAGCGCGCAAGCGGGCGTCACCGGTTCCCCGGCCGACACCATCGCCCCGTTCCACACGATGGGCCCGTGGCCGATCCCGACGATCAATACCGCGATCCTGCTGACCTCCGGCGTCACGCTGACCATCGCCCACCACGCGCTGATCGCCAAGCACCGCGCCAAGGCCATCGCGTGGATGTGGATCACGGTGCTGCTGGGCGCGAGCTTCTTGTGCTGCCAGGCCTACGAATACCACGAGGCCTACACCGAGCTGAACCTGAAGCTGTCCTCAGGCATCTACGGCTCCACCTTCTTCATGCTCACCGGCTTCCACGGCTTCCACGTGTTCGTCGGCATGCTGATGCTGTTCTTCATCACGCTGCGCCTGCAGAAGGGCCACTTCACGCCCACGCGCCACTTCGGCTTCGAAGGCGCGGCTTGGTATTGGCACTTCGTGGATGTGGTCTGGCTCGGCCTGTACGTCGTCGTTTATTGGTTGTAGGACGCTGACATCCAGTCTGCGGTGTAGCGCAGACAGCCCCCGAGGGGCCGCGGCCTGAGCGAAAACGCGGCCGAGCGCGGCGACCGCGTGTTTTCGCCCTCCGCTCCAGACCTGCAAAGAGCAACGCCGCCGCGAGTCCCTCGGGCGGCGTTGTCGTTTGAAGAGAGGCGGAACTGCTCCGCCGTTGCGCCGTCGAAGTTCAGGTGCCGATCGGGATGCCCGACGGGTGGATCCAGCCTAGCCGCCAGGCCAGCAGGATCAGCAGGAACAGCGTGACCGACAATCCGACGCGAAGCGCCAGCACGCGGGCCATGCGCTTGTCCGCGTTGCCGTCATCCGGGGCGCGGCGCAGCATGAAGAACCCGGCTCCACCGAGTGCGGCCAGGACGAGCACCAGGAAGACGACGATCACGATTTTCATGAAGAACGATTATTCTACCGACCCTGCGGCACCGTCCGCGGGTTCCTCCCCACCCAGCGGAGCCGGCACGACGCGTTCGCGCATCATCTGGTTCTTCGTTGCCCTTGCCTGCGCCTCGCTGACCGCGCGATTCGGCATCTGGCAGCTGTCGCGCGGCCATGCCAAGACCGCGCTCGCCGCGCTCGTGGCCGAACGCAGCACGCTGCCACCCATGGCACCCAGCGCGCTGGCGCGCGACCCGGCTGCGGCTGAGCAGCAGTTCCAGCGCCACATCGAGCTGACCGGCGAGTGGGTCACGGCGCACACCGTGTTCCTGATGAACCGCACGATGGACGAGCGCTCGGGCTTCTACGTGATGACGCCGCTGCGCCTGCCTGACGGCAGCGCCGTGATCGTGCAGCGCGGCTGGATCCGGCGCGATGACGCCGATCCGCTGAAAGTGCCCGCGCTGCCGATGCGCGGCGGGCCGGTTCGGGTCTTCGGCCATGCCGCGCCCTGGCCGTCGCACTGGATCGACACCGGGCGCGGCGCCGACGGCCCGGTCCGGCAAAATCTCGAACTGGCCGCGTTCACGACAGAATCCGGCCTGGCCTTGCGCCCGCTCACGGTGGTCGAGGACGAGACGCCCGAAAATGCGCTCGACGGCATGCGTCGCGACTGGCAGACCGCGGCCGGCGGCGTCAGCGTCGCCACCAACTACGGATACGCCGTGCAGTGGTTCGCGATGAGCATCGCCTTCTTCGGCCTCTACGTGTGGCTGCAGTTCATCCGCCCGCGCAAGCTGGCCAACCCCGAATCCCCTGCCGACGCCCGCGTCGACGACTCCACGCCCCGATGAAACCGACTCCGCCAGACGATTCGCAAGCCAACGGCCCGGAGTCGTTGACGTTCACGCTGCACGGCACGCCTGCGCCGATGCGCGACTACTCCGCCGCGCAGAGCCGGCGCGGCCGCATCACGATGCTGGTGATCCTGTTCGCGTGCGCGCTGCCGGTGCTCGCGTCGTACTTCACCTATTACGTGATCCGACCGCACGGGCGCACCAACTACGCAACGCTGGTCGAGCCGCAGCGCCCGCTGCCGGCGCTCAGCGAGGTGCCCGCGCAGGACATGGACGGCCACTCGGTGCCGCTGACCACGCTCAAGGGCCAGTGGCTGATGATCGTCGTCGCACCCGCGAGCTGCGGCAAGCAGTGCGAGAGCAACCTGTTCCTGCAGCGCCAACTGCGCGAGATGATGGGCGCCGAGCGCGACCGCATCACCAAGGTCTGGCTCGTCGACAGCCCCGAGCCCGTCGCCCCCGAGCTCGCCGCCGCGATGGCCGCGAAGCCGGCCGTCGCGGCATACCGTGTCGAGCGCGCGGCGCTTGCGCGCTGGCTGGAGCCGGAGGCGGGCCACCAGCTGGAAGAGCACGTCTACATCGTCGACCCGCTCGGCAACTGGATGATGCGCACGCCGGCCAACCCCGATCCGGTCAAGCTGAAGAAGGACGTGGACAAGTTGCTGCGCGCCTCCGCCTGGTGGAACCGGGCCAAGGGCGAGCAGTGAACAGCGCGCCCCGGTACGACTGGACATCGCTGAGCGGCCTCACGCTGATCGCGCTCGCCATCGTTTCGGTGGTGCTGATGGTCGCGTGGTGGCGCGGCGGGCTGCGCCACAAGGCGCGCACGCAGCGCGTGGCGGCGCTCGCCGGCCTGACGCTGTTCCTGTGCTTCGACCTGGTCGTCTTCGGTGCTTACACGCGTCTGAGCGACTCGGGCCTGGGCTGTCCCGACTGGCCGGGCTGCTACGCCACGTCCAGCCCGGTCGCCGCGGCGCAGCACATCGCCACCGCGCAGGCGCTGGCGCCGAACGGGCCGGTCACGCAGAAGAAGGCCTGGATCGAGATGATCCATCGCTACTTCGGCATGGCCTTGGGGTCGTTGATCATCCTGATGCTGGTGGCCGCTGCGGTCGCGCGCGAGCGCCGCGCACAGGTGCTCGCGGGCGTGACGCTGGCGTGGGTGATTGCGCAAGGGATGTTCGGCGCGCTGACCGTCACCTGGAAGCTCTACCCGGCCATCGTCACTGGCCACCTGCTCGGCGGCATGGGCCTGCTCGCGTTGCTCGCGGTGCAGGCGCCCGCGCGCATCGGCGCGGATGACGCCACGCGCGGCGTGCGCGACCGCTGGGCGCTGTGGCTCGCCGCGCTGGCGCTGCTGCTGCAGATCGCCCTCGGCGGCTGGGTCAGCACCAACTACGCGGTGCTCGCCTGTACCGGTTTTCCGCAATGCAACGGCCAGTGGTGGCCCGCGATGAACTGGCCGGAAGGCTTCACGTTCGCGCGCGAACTGGGCCAGCGCGCCGATGGCCAGCCGATCGCGATGACCGCGCTGGTGGCGATCCAGTGGACGCACCGGCTGTTCGCGGTCGCGCTCGTCGCCGCGATGGGCTGGCTGGTGGCACGGCTTTGGCGGCGCGGCGACGCGGCGCGCCGCCGGGCTGTCATCATCGGCGGCCTGGTGGTGGTCCAATTGCTCACCGGACTGTCGAATGTCGTGCTCGGCTGGCCGTTGGTGGCCGCGCTGGCGCACACTGCCGGGGCCGCGGCGCTGGTCGTCTGCATCGGCTTCGAAATCGCCGCCGTACTGAATTCAAGAAGAACCCGAGTCCTCGCGTCATGAGCTCCGTCCCCGTCCCGAATCCTGCCCCCGCGTCGGCCCAGTCGTCGCGCTGGCGCCAGTACTACGCGCTCACCAAGCCGCGCGTGGTGCAACTGATCGTGTTCTGCGCTGTCATCGGCATGTTCCTGGCCGTGCCGGGCTGGCCGCCGCTGGTGCCCACGCTGGCCGCCACTGCGGGCATCTGGCTGGTGGCCGCGGCCGCTGCCGCGTTCAACTGCCTGGTCGAGCAGCAGATCGACAAGCGCATGACGCGCACCGCCTGGCGCCCCACTGCCAAGGGCGAGCTCAGCAACACGCAGGCGCTGCTGTTCTCGATGGCGCTGTGCGGCGCCGGCGCCGCGCTGTTGCTGACCTGGGTCAACGCGATCACGCTGTGGCTGACGCTGGCCACCTTCATCGGCTACGCCGTGATCTACACGCTGATCCTCAAGCCGATGACGCCGCAGAACATCGTCATCGGCGGTGCGTCCGGCGCGATGCCACCGGTGCTGGGCTGGGCCGCGATGACGGGCCACGCCGACGCCGACGCGTGGCTGCTGTGCCTGATCATCTTCCTGTGGACGCCGCCGCACTTCTGGGCGCTGGCGCTGTATCGCACCGAGGACTACCGCAAGGCCGGCTTGCCCATGCTGCCGGTCACGCACGGCCCCGACTTCACCAAGCTGCACGTGTTCCTGTACACGCTGGTGCTGTTCGCCGGCACGCTGCTGCCCTTCGTCAGCGGGCTCAGCGGCTGGCTATACCTCGCCTGCGCCGTGGTGCTGGGCTTCATGTTCTCGGCGTACGCGTTCAAGCTCTGGCGCCATTACAGCGACGACCTGGCCCGCCGCACCTTCCGCTTCTCGATCCTGTACCTGTCGCTGCTGTTCGCGGCGCTGCTGGTCGATCACTACATCCGCTGATGACGCCGCGTCGCTTTCTTGTTTCGCTGGCCGCCGTCGGCGTGCTGGCGCTGTCCGGCTGCGAGCGCGTCGCGCCGCACCACTACAACGGGATCGACCTGACCGGTGCCGCGTACGCGCGCCAGCTGACCCTGCCTGACTTCGACGGCAAGCCGCGCACGCTGGCCGACTTCAAGGGCAAGGTCATCGCGATCTACTTCGGCTATACGCAGTGCCCCGACGCCTGCCCGACGACGCTCGTCGAGCTGGCGGCCGTGGCCAAGTCGCTGGGGCCGGACGCGGCGCGCCTGCAGGTCGTCTTCATCACGGTCGACCCGGCGCGCGACACCGCCGCGCTGCTGAAGAACTACGTCACCAACTTCAACCCGACCTTCCTCGCGCTGCGCGGCGACGAGCAGCAGACCAAGGCGACGGCCAGCGAGTTCAAGATCTTCTACGAGAAGGTGCCGGGAAAGACGGACGGCGCCTACACCATCGACCACATCTCGGGCGTCTACCTGCTCGACACGCAGGGCCACGTGCGCCTGTTCGAAAAGCAGAACATGGATCCCGCGCTGGTGACCGCCGACGTCAAGGCGCTGCTCGCCGACACGCCCTGATTCAGGAGCCGCCCTGCGCGGCGGCGAGCGCCGCGATCCGTTGCCGCTCCAACCAGTCGCGTAGACGGGGCTCCACGGTCAGCGCCAGCGCGCGTCCATAGGCGGTCGCCGCGTCGGCGGGTTCGTCCGCCATCGCCAGCAAGTGTGCCCGCGCGGCCCACCAGGGCTGGTGCGATGCGACGCGCTCCGGCGTCACGCGCTCGAGCAGGCGCAGGCCTGCGGGCGCGTCGCGCGCATGGGCGACGGCTACCGCGTGCGCGATGTGCGCGCCGACTGTCGGCGCCACTGACAGGAGTTGTTCGTACAGCCGCGTGATGTCCGCCCACGGCACGTCGCCCGCCAGTCGCCCGTGGACGTGCGCCGACTGGATCGCGGCCTCGATCTGGTACGGCCCGGCTGAGCGGTGCGTCGCCGCCTGCATCAGCGCGGCGTTCGCGCGGGCGATCAACGCGTGATCCCAGCGCGCCGGATCCTGCTCGTGCAAGGGCTGGAACACCTCGCCTTGCGTGATTCGACGCGCCTCGCAATGCCAGAGCAGGGCGACCAGTCCGAGAGCTTCGGGCTCGTCGGGCAGGTGGGCCGCCACGAGTTCGGCGAGGAACACCGCCTCGCCGGCGAGCTGGCCCGATCCCGCGTCGTCGGCCTGGCCCCAATGCAGCGTGTAGGCGCCGTAGATCGCTTCCAACACCGAGGCGAGACGCTCCGGGCGCTCCTGCGCTTCGGGTTCCTCGAAGCGCATGCCCGTCGCGCGGATCTTGGCCTTCGCACGCACGAGTCGCTTGGTCATCGTCTCGGGCTTGACCAGAAACGCGCTGGCGATCCGTGCGGCGTCCAGGCCCAGGACGGTCTGCAGCATCAATGCGCTGTGGACGCTGGCGTCGATCGCCGGATGGGCGCAGACGAACAGCAGCCGCAGGCGCGCGTCGGGCAGCAGCGGGGTGTCCGGCGCGGGCGTGTCCTCGCCGGGCCACAGCACCGTGAGCGTCGGATCGTCGGCCTGGCGCTGGCGGCGTGCCGCCATCAGCAGGTTGCGATGCGCAGCGGTGCGCAGCCAGGCGTCGGGCGAGGCTGGCACGCCGTCGATCGGCCAGCGTTCCAGCGCTGTGGCGAAGGCGTCGGCGAGCGCGTCCTCGGCGGCTGCGACGTCGCGCCATTGCCAGGCCAGCCAGGCGAGCAGGCGGCCGTAGCTGTGCCGCGCCGCCGTCTCGGCGACGGAGGAGGCGTTGGCGGACGCCTGCACGTCCCCCGTCGCCGAGACGGTGGTCACTTCGCTGGGGTTTGCATCGGGATCACGGGCCAGGCGATCGTCCGGCCGAAGGCCGATCCCGGGCACCGTTCGGCCCATTTCAAGGCCTCGTCCAGCGACTCGACATCGATGACGACGTAGCCGCCCAGCATGTCCTTGGTGTCGGCGAACGGGCCGTCCTGCACCTGGCGCTTGCCGTCGCGCACGCTGACCGCGGTCGGGTTGAAGGCGTCGAGGCGGTTGCCGCCGCGCAGCACGCTGGCGGCAGCCATCGCCTCCATGTAGAGCTTCCAGGCCTGCATGCCCGGGATGCCGCGCACGGGATCGGCGTTGATCTCGAAGATCTCGGCGGGTTGATGGAAAGTGAGGACGAATTCCATGAGCATCTCCTGCGCCGTCGCGGCGCGTACGGCGCAGCACCGCGCTGCACCTGAGCATAGATGCGCGAGCAGAGGGCGAACGGACAGCGCCGGAAAAATTCGAAGTGGTCTCCGGCTGGGGTCTCCAGCTGGGGTCAGGACTTGAATCTCGCGGGGTCAGGCCTCGAGTCTCGCACGACGGGCGTGACTTCGAATGACGATGCCTTGGCGTGCAAGATTCAAGACCTGACCCCGCTGGGAGGGCGCCGGCGCGGCTGCCAAATGCAAACCGGACGCCGAAGCGTCCGGTTCTTGGGAACAGCAGGGGCTCAGACCCGCTGCGGCTCGAGCGTCTTGCGCATCTTCTTCAGCGCGGCCACTTCGATCTGGCGGATGCGCTCGGCGCTGACGCCGTATTCGGCGGCCAGTTCGTGCAGCGTCATGCCGCCGGAGCTGTCGTCGTTGACCTTCAGGTAGCGTTCCTCGACGATGCGGCGGCTGCGCGGATCCAGTGTCTCGAGCGCTTCACCGATGCCGGCGCCGGCCAGGCGGTCGTGCGCGGCGTTCTCGATGACGCGGGTGGGCTCGTCACGGTCGTCGGCCAGGTAGGCGATCGGCGCGTAGGCTTCCTCGCCGTCGTCGTTCTGCGCTTCCATGGCGACGTCGCCGCCGGACATGCGCGTCTCCATCTCCAGCACTTCTTCCGGCTTGACGTTGAGGTCACGCGCGACGCGCTCCACCTGCGCACGCGTGAGCGTGTTGCGGTGCACGTCGGAGTCAGCGGCCTCTTCCTTCAGCTTGGCCTTCATCGAGCGCAGGTTGAAGAACAGCTTGCGCTGGGACTTGGTCGTCGCGACCTTGACCATGCGCCAGTTCTTCAGGATGTACTCATGGATCTCGGCCTTGATCCAGTGCATCGCGTAGCTGACGAGGCGCGCGCCCTGGTTCGGGTCGAAGCGCTTGACCGCCTTCATCAGGCCGATGTTGCCTTCCTGGATCAGGTCGCCGTGCGGCAGCCCATACCCGAGGTACTGGCGCGAGACGGAGACGACGAGACGCAGGTGCGACATCACGAGCGCGCTGGCGGCCTTCAGGTCGCCGGTGTCGCGCAGCTGGGTCGCCAGGCGCGTCTCTTCCTCCTGCGTCAGCAGCGGCAGACGGTTGATGGACGAGATGTAGGCGTCGAGGTTGCCCAGCGGGGGAACCAGGCTCCACGGATCACGGACGGACAGTGCGTTGGCTTGGGTGGTGGTCATGTGCTCAGTCTGATCGGGGTTCGATCGTTCGGTCCCACGAATATTAGCACTCTCCGAGGAGGAGTGCTGATCCACATTGCTGGGCAGGTATATCCCCAAGTCATCCATGATCAGGAGCCTATATTGAGAGTGAGCACAAACAATCAACAAATAACGTATCGCTCACTACAAAAACTTTACGTTCCTGACCGGACAAGGCATGAACCTGGAATTCGTGGACGACATGGCGCGGCCGCAACACTTCCCCGCGCGCCGAGATCGCTACCATGTCCTACACGACGTGGCCTTCATGTTGAGCTACGCTATCGATCCTTCAAGGGGTTACGAATGAAACAAGAAAACGCTGTCTTCGATCAGGTTCTGAAGGCGTCGCCCGAGGAATTCATCAGGTCATGGACGGCGGAGGTCGCCATCTCCGGCACCTCGGCGAGCACCGGCGTGAACGATGCGCGCGAGCTGTTCGCCGCCATCGCGTCCGCCATCGCGGCCGATGCCAAGCTTGACGATCTGAACGACGCGCCGTGGGGCCGGACCCGGTCCGTGCTCGCCGCCTTGTCGCAGTCGCGCGCCGCCCAAGGCGCCAGCGCCGGAGAAACCAGCGGCTTCGTGATGTCCATCAAGAAGCCGTTGTTCGCGGGACTGCAGCGGCAACTCGCCGCGGATCCAAAGGCGGCGTTCGACGCGGCCTGGACGGCCTCGACGCTGGTCGACAAGCTCGCCCAATTCACCGCCACCACCTACCAGCGTTCGCGCGAGGAAGTGATCCAGCGCCAGCAACAGGAGCTGCTCGAGCTTTCGACCCCCGTCGTGAAGCTGTGGGAAGGCGTGTTGGCGGTGCCGATGATCGGCACCCTGGACTCCAGCCGCACGCAACTGGTGATGGAATCGCTGCTGACGCGCATCGTCGAGACCGGCTCCGAGCTGGCGATCATCGACATCACCGGCGTTCCGACCGTCGACACGCTCGTCGCGCAGCATCTGCTCAAGACGGTCACGGCCATCCGCCTGATGGGCGCAGACTGCATCATCAGTGGCATCCGGCCGCAGATCGCCCAGACCATCGTGCACCTCGGCATCGACCTGCAAGGCATCGTCACCAAGGCGACGCTGGCCGACGCGCTGCAACTGGCGATGAAGAAGGCCGGTTTCGTCATCACCCGCAACAAGGTCTGAAGCGTCCACCATGGAACGCATTCCTATCCTGAAGATGGGCAAGGCCCTGCTGGTGACCATCCAGGTCGACCTGCAGGATCAGGTGGCGCTTGCGCTGCAAGACGACCTGTCGGCGCAGATCGAGCGCAGCGGCGCCACCGGCGTCCTGATCGACATCTCCGCACTCGAGATCGTCGACTCGTTCGTCGGCCGCATGCTGGCCAGCATCTCCGGCATCGCCAGCGTGCTCGACGCCACGACGGTCGTCGTCGGCATGCAGCCCGCGGTGGCCATCACCCTGGTCGAACTCGGCTTGTCGCTCGAAGGCGTACGCACTGCGCTGAACGTCGAGCGTGGCATGGCCATGCTGGCCGCCGACGATCGGAATCAAATTGTCTGAACCGACCACCGGCTCGATGATGCTGCTCGGCGAGCGCGACATCGTGATGTGCCGGCAATTGGTGCGCAAGCTGACGCAGCAGATCAAGTTCACGCTGGTCGACCAGACCAAGATGATCACGGCCGCCAGCGAACTCTCGCGCAACACGGTGGTCTACGGCGGCGGCGGCGAGATGCGCTGGGACATCGTCCAGCAAGGCATCAAGACGGGCCTGCGGCTGGCGTTCGAGGACAAGGGGCCCGGCATCCCCGACATCGACCTCGCGTTGACCGACGGCTGGACGTCAGGCTCCGGCATGGGCGTCGGGCTGTCGGGCAGCCGGCGCCTGGTCAACGATTTCGAGCTCCACACCGTCGTCGGCGAAGGCACCCGCGTCACCGTCACGCGCTGGAAGTAGCCGCGTGATCCCGCACCTCGACATCCAGGTCTCGGAGCAGACGCAGGTCGGCGAGGCGCGTCGCGCCGCGTCGCGCCTGGCCACCGACCACGAGCTCGACGAGACCGCGGTCGGCCGCATCGCCATCATCGTCACCGAGCTCGGCAACAACCTGTGGCGCCACGCCACCCGAGGCAGGCTGCTGATCGGCTGCCGCAAGTCGATCGAGGGTTGCCAGCTCGAGGTGATCGCGATCGACAGCGGCCCGGGGATGGACGTCGCGCGTTGCCTGCGCGACGGCTACAGCAGCGGCGGGACGCCGGGCACCGGCCTCGGTGCCATCCAACGGTTGTCCACCGACTTTTCCGTGTTCTCCGCGCCCGACAAGGGCACCGTCATCCTGTCGCGGTCGTGGGTGCCATCGCGCGCGGCGCCGGGTGCCGTCTCCCCGCGCGTGCGTTTTGCGCATGCGGGGATCTGCCTGGCCGCGCCAGGTGAAATCGTCAGCGGCGACGCGTGGGACATCCGAATCGAGGACGGCACGGCGACGGTGGTGGTTGCCGACGGCCTGGGCCACGGTCTCGGGGCGAACGACGCCGCGGCCGAGATGCTCAAGGTCTTCGCGACGGCGCGGGGCTCGCCCAGCGCGATCCTCGAGCGCGCGCACCCGCTCATGCGCGGCACGCGCGGGGCGGCGGTGTCGATCGCCGAGGTGAATGCCCGCGCCGGCACGGTGACTTACGCCGGCGCCGGCAACATCTCGGGACGCCTGATCTCGGGCATCGAGGATCGATCCCTGATGTCGCAGCACGGCACGCTGGGCGTGCAGATCCGCAAGCTCCAGGACATCAGTTACCCGTGGCCCGATCATTCGCTGGTCGTGCTGCATTCCGACGGGCTGGCCACGCGCTGGAACCTGAAGGACGTCGGCGGCCTGCTCCAATGCGATCCAGCCGTCATCGCCGGCTGGCTCCTGCGCGACTTCACGCGCGGGCATGACGACGTCACCGTCGTCGTGCTCAAGCGAGACTGAGATGTCCGACCAAGCCGCCGCCCGGATTGCCGCCCTCGAGGCCACGATCACCGACCAGGCGCAGCAGATCGCGGCCATGGAGTCGGAGCTCGACGAGACCAACCGGGGCGTCGTGGCGCTCTACGCCGAGCTCGACACCCAGGCGCAGCAACTGCAGCGGGCCACCGACCTGAAGAGCCGTTTCCTGGCCTACATGAGCCATGAGTTCCGCACCCCGATCTCGGCTGTGCGCAGCTTGTCGCAGCTGTTGCTCGACCGGGTCGATGGGCCGCTGACGACAGAGCAGGAGACGCAGGTCCGATTCATCCAGTTGACGGCGGAGGAGTTCGCCGAGATGGTCAACGACCTGCTCGACCTCGCCAAGGTGGAGGCCGGCCGCGTCGAGATCTCGCCGGCCTGGTTCGAGATGGTCGACCTGTTCTCGGCGCTGCGCGGCATGTTCCGGCCGGTGCTGACCAATCCGGACGTCACGCTGGTGTTCGAGGATCCGCAACACGACTCGCGGCTCTACACCGACGACAAGATGCTGTCGCAGATCCTGCGCAACTTCATCTCCAACGCGTTGAAGTTCACGCTCAAGGGCGAGGTGCGCGTCTCGGCGCAGCAAAACGCGGACGAGACGATGACCTTCGCCGTCGCCGACAGCGGCATCGGCATCGACCCGAAGTTCCACGCGGCGATCTTCCAGGATTTCACGCAGGTCGACTCGCCAATCCAGAAGCGCCTGCGCGGCACCGGGCTCGGCCTGTCGCTCAGCAAGCAGTTGGCCGAATTGCTGGGGGGCACGGTAGGACTGCGGAGCGTGCTGGGCGCGGGATCGACGTTCTCGGTCACGATCCCGCTCCGCCAGGTCGCGATCCCGCTCAGCCAGGTCGCGAATGGCGCCCCTTCCTCCGACGCTGTCCAGGCCGATGACTGACCCCAAGCCCGAATTCCGGCCGATCAATCGATCGGAGCACGAGCTTCTGATCATCGACGACAACCCGGCGAGCCGCTACGCGACCGTGCGACAGCTGCGCAGCGCCGGCTTTCGCACGCGCGAGGCGGCCACGGGCGCCGACGGCTTGGCGGCGGCCGCCGACACGATTTCCGCGGTCGTGCTCGACATCCATCTGCCCGACATCGACGGCTTCGACCTGTGCGCCCTGCTGCGCTCGCAACCCGCCACGGCCCGTGTGCCGGTGCTGCACCTGACCGCCGCCTACGTCACCGACGAGGACAAGGTGCGCGGCCTCGACTCCGGCGCCGATGCCTACCTCACGCGCCCCGTTGAGCCCGCCGTGCTCGTGGCCACCGTGCAGGCGCTCGTGCGCGCGCGCGTGGCCGAGGAAGCGATGCGCCGCAGCGAGTCCAAGTTCCGGGCGATCTACGCGCAGGCCCAGGCCGGCATCGCGCTGCTCGACGACCAGGGACGTTTCGTGGACGCGAATCCCGCGATGCTGAGGATGCTGGCCCGCAGCGCGGAAGCCGTGATCGGCGAGCCACTGAGCAACTTCGCGCCGCGCGAGTGGGCGCAGAGGATCGTCCACTTCTCGGTGGCTGCGGACTCGCCGTCGGGGTCGATCGAGGTGCCGATGCAGCGCCCCGACGAGTCGCTGATCCACGTCGAATGGAGCTTCTCTCCGCACATCGAACCGGGCATCACGATGGCCGTCGCCACCGATGTCTCGCAGCGCGTGGCGCTGGAGCAGCAGCGCCAGGAGTTGCTCGACCGCGAACGCGTCGCCCGCGGCGAAGCGGAACAAGTCAGCCGCATGAAGGACGATTTCATCGCGGTGCTGTCGCACGAATTGCGCACGCCGCTCAACGCGATCATGAGCTGGACCCACGTGCTGCGCCAGCGCGGCGGCTCCGCCGAGACGCTGCGCGGGCTCGCGGCGATCGAGCGCAACGGCACCACGCAGGCGCGCATGATCTCCGATCTGCTCGACATGTCGCGCCTCAATCTTGGCAAGCTGCCGCTGACCTTCGTCGACATCGATCCGGCCGAGGAGATCGTCGCCTCCGTCAACGCGATGCGGCCCGCGACTGTGGAAAACGGCCCGAGCATCGAGGTCAAGCTGAGCCCGCCGTATCGCCCGATCCGCGCCGATGCCTCCCGGCTGCAGCAGGTGATCTGGAACCTGGTCAGCAACGCGATCAAGTTCTCGCCGGCTGGCGGCCGCATCGTCGTCGCGCTGGTGCAGGACGCCGCCGGGCTGTGCATCCGCGTCAGCGACCAGGGCCAGGGCATCGCCGCCGCCTTCCTGCCGTTCGTGTTCGATCGCTTCGCGCAGAGCGACGCGGCCAGCAACCGCCAGCGCGGTGGGCTGGGCCTGGGCCTGGCCATCGTCAAGCAACTGGTCGAAGCCCATGGCGGCACCGTGTCGGCCGCGAGCGCAGGACTCGGGCAGGGCGCCACGTTCGAAGTCTGGTTGCCGGCCGAGACGTTGCACGGCGATCATGCTGACTTCAGCGATTCGAGCCATGCACACTCCAGCCACGGCCTCGAGGCCATCGAGATGGCCCAAGCCTCGCTCGAGGGCGCGCAGTTGCTCGTCGTCGACGACGACGTCGAGGCCAGCGTGATGCTGCGCATCATCCTCGGCGATCGCGGCGCGGTCGTGCAGATCGCGCACGACGTGCCATCCGCACTGCAGCTGATTTCGCTGCGCGCGTTCGATGCGCTCATCAGCGATATCGGCATGGCCGGCCAGGACGGCTACGACTTGATCCGCGAGGTGCGCCGCCGCGAGGCGATGCAGTCGACGCCGCACCCGCATCTGCCGGCGATCGCCTTGACGGCCTTCACCCGCGCACAGGACCGCGAGCAGGCGCTGGTCGCGGGCTTCGATGCCCACTGCGGCAAGCCGCTGCGGCCGCTGAACCTGGTGCAGCAGATCCGCACGCTGCTCGACCAGCGCCACTGAAGCGCCGCTGAGCCCGGCCGGTACGGCCGCCTTTACGATCTTTTTATCCGGCGGCCCGGCGTTTTATCAGCGTCTTGACACTCGATTTCCTACGATCTCTTCATCACATCGGAGAGTCGCATGGACTTCATCTACGTCGCGCTGGGCGCGGCATTCTGGGCGGCCATCGCCCTCATGGCGCGTGCTTGCGACGCCTTGCCGGGGCGTCGGTCATGAGCTGGCTGACGATCGTCGCGGCGCTCGCCGCCATCGGGCTGCTGGTCTATCTCGTGGCGGCGCTGCTGCATCCGGAGAGTTTCTCGTGACCGGCGCGTCCTGGGGCCTGCTGTCGGCCTTCCTCGCCACGCTGCTGGTGCTGGCGTGGCCTCTGGGCCGCTACATGGCCGGCCTGCTCGAGGCCGAGCCCGGTCGCAACCGGCTGGCGCGGGGCTTCTACAAGCTGTGCGGCGTCGATCCTGACTCGCAGATGGGCTGGCTGCACTACACGCTCGCCCTGGTGCTGTTCAACGCCATTGGCGCGCTGGCGGCCTACGCGATCCAGCGCACCCAGGCCTGGCTGCCGCTGAACCCGCAGCACTTCGCCAACGTGGCCGCCGACTCGGCGTTCAACACGGCGCTGAGCTTCACCACCAACACCGACTGGCAGGGCTACGCCGGCGAGTCGACGATGAGCCACCTGACGCAGATGCTGGCGCTGGCGGTGCAGAACTTCTTCTCGGCAGCCACCGGGATCGCGGTCGCCCTCGCGTTGATCCGGGGCTTCGCGCGCCACAGCGTGCAGGTGATCGGCAACGTGTGGGTCGACCTGACGCGCATCGTCGTCGGCCTGCTGCTGCCGCTGTCGCTCGTGCTGGCGCTGGTGCTGTCCAGCCAGGGCGTGGTGCAGAACTTCGCGCCGTTCAGGACGGTGACGACGGTGGAGCAGACGCCGTACGACGCGCCGATGCTCGACGCTGCCGGGCAGCCGCTCAGGGATGCCCAGGGCAACGCGATGACCTCGAAGGCCGTTGCCAGGATGCAGACGCTGCCCATGGGCCCGGTCGCCTCGCAGGAGGCCATCAAGATGATCGGCACCAACGGCGGCGGCGTGTTCAACGCGAACTCGGCGCATCCGTACGAGAACCCGACCGCGCTCACCAATTTCCTGCAGATGCTGGCGATCTTCCTGATCCCGGCGGCGCTGTGCTTCACGTTCGGCCGCGTGGTCAAGGATGCGCGCCAGGGCTGGACGATCCTGGGCGCGATGGCCGTGCTGTTCGTCGTCGGCGCCGTCGCCGCGATGGCGTTCGAGCAGCAAGGCAACCCGCAGTTCGCCGCGCTGGGCGTCGACCAGGCGCACGGTGCGCTGCAGGCCGGCGGCAACATGGAAGGCAAGGAGACGCGCTTCGGCATCGCGGCCTCTGGGCTGTTCGCGGCCATCACGACCGCGGCTTCGTGCGGCGCCGTCAACTCGATGCACGACTCGTTCACCGCACTCGGCGGCCTCGTGCCGCTGGTCAACATGCAGCTGGGCGAGGTCGTCTTCGGCGGCGTCGGCTCCGGGCTGTACGGCATGCTCGTGTTCGCGATCCTGGCGGTGTTCATCGCTGGCCTGATGATCGGCCGCACGCCCGAGTACCTCGGCAAGAAGATCGAGGCGCACGAGATGAAGATGAGTTCGATCGCGATCCTCGTCGCGCCGCTGCTGGTGCTCATGGGCACGGCCATCGCGGTGATGACGGACGCCGGCAAGGCGGCGATCTCCAACCCGGGCGCGCACGGCTTCTCGGAGCTGCTGTACGCACTGAGCTCGGCCGCCAACAACAACGGCAGCGCCTTTGCCGGCGTCTCGGTGAACACGCCGTTCTGGAACGTGCTGCTGGCCATTGCGATGTGGTTCGGCCGCTTCGCGGTGATCGTGCCGGTGATGGCGATGGCCGGTTCGCTGGCCGCCAAGAAGAAGCTCTCCCCGGGCGCCGGCACCATGCCCAGCCATGGGCCGCTGTTTGCATCGCTGCTGATCGGCACCGTGCTGCTGGTGGGCCTCCTGAACTACGTGCCCGCGCTCGCGCTGGGCCCGGTCGTCGAGCACCTGCTGCTCTGGAAGTGACGCCATGACTCGCATGAAGACTTTCGCCTGGCTCGACCGCACGCTGCTGAAGGCCGCCGTCGCGCAGTCCTTCGCCAAGCTCGACCCGCGCGTCCAGGTGCGCAACCCGGTGATGTTCGTGGTCTACGTCGGCAGCGTCATCACGACGCTGCTGTGGATCGACGCCTTGCGTGGCCACGAGCAAGCGCCTGCGGGCTTCGTCCTGGCCGTTGCGCTGTGGCTGTGGTTCACCGTGTTGTTCGCCAACTTCGCCGAGGCGATGGCCGAAGGCCGCAGCAAGGCGCAGGCAGCCTCGCTGCGCAGCCTCAAAGGCCGCACCTGGGCCAAGAAGCTGGAGCAGCCCGCGCTGTCGCCGCAGCGTGGCGGCAAGTGGTTCCCGCTGGAGGCGAGCAACCTGCGCAAGGGCGACGTCATCTACGTGATCGCCGAGGACGTCGTTCCGGCCGACGGGGAGGTCATCGAAGGCATCGCCACCGTCGACGAGAGCGCGATCACCGGCGAATCGGCGCCGGTGATCCGCGAGGCCGGCGGCGACTTCTCGGCCGTCACCGGCGGCACGCGGCTTCTGTCCGACTGGGTGGTGGTGCGCGTCACCGTCAATCCGGGCGAGACCTTCGTCGACCGCATGATCGCGATGGTCGAGAACGCCAAGCGCCAGAAGACGCCCAACGAGATCGCGCTGACGATCCTGCTGGTCGCGCTGACCATCGTGTTCCTCGGCGTGACGGTGACCCTGCTGCCGTTCTCGATATTCGGTGCCGACATCGCGCGTTCAGCGGGCGCCAGCGCGGCCGCGCCCGTGAGCATCACGGTGTTGATCGCGCTGCTCGTCTGCCTGATCCCGACGACGATCGCCGGCCTGCTCTCGGCCATCGGCGTGGCCGGCATGAGCCGCATGATGCAGGCCAACGTGATCGCCACCTCGGGCCGCGCGGTGGAGGCTGCCGGCGACTGCGACGTGCTGCTGCTGGACAAGACCGGCACCATCACGCTGGGCAACCGGCAGGCGTCGACCTTCGTCGTCGCGCCGGGCGTCGGCGAGGCGGAGCTGGCCGAGGCCGCGCAGCTGGCCTCGCTGGCGGACGAGACGCCGGAAGGCCGCAGCATCGTCGCGCTGGCTCGTCAGAAATTCGGTTTCGCGCAAGTGGACGTCGCCTCCCTGAACGCCGAGTTCATCGCGTTCACCGCGCAGACACGCATGAGTGGCGTCGACTTGCCTGTCAACGACGGCCTGTCGCGCCGCGAGATCCGCAAGGGCGCGGCGGACGCCATCCGCAAGCACGTGGCCGCGCTGGGCGGCGGCTTTCCGCCGGCGCTGCAAGCGGCGATCGACGCGATCGCGCGGCGTGGCAGCACGCCGCTGGTGGTGTCCGACGGCGCGCGGGCGCTGGGCGCGGTGGAGCTGAAGGACGTCGTCAAGCCCGGCATCAAGGAACGCTTCGCCGAGCTGCGCCGCATGGGCATCCGCACGGTGATGGTCACGGGCGACAACCCGCTGACCGCCACCGCGATCGCGGCCGAGGCCGGCGTCGACGACTTCCTCGCCGAGGCCACGCCGGAGCAGAAGCTGGCGCTGATCCGCGAGTACCAGGCCGAAGGCCGGCTCGTGGCGATGACCGGCGACGGCACCAACGACGCCCCCGCGCTGGCGCAGGCCGACGTGGCGGTGGCGATGAACACCGGCACGCAGGCCGCCAAGGAGGCCGGCAACATGGTCGACCTCGACAGCAATCCCACCAAGCTGATCGAGATCGTCGAGACCGGCAAGCAGATGCTGATGACGCGCGGCTCGCTGACCACCTTCTCCATCGCCAACGACATCGCCAAGTACTTCGCGATCATCCCCGCGGCCTTCGTCACCACGTACCCGCAGCTCGCCGCGCTTAACGTGATGCGGCTCGCGAGCCCGTCGTCGGCCATCCTGTCGGCGGTGATCTTCAACGCGCTGATCATCGTGTTCCTGATCCCGCTGGCGCTGAAGGGCGTGCGCTACCGCGCGATCGGCGCGGCCGCGCTGCTGCGCCGCAACCTCGCGATCTACGGCCTCGGCGGCGTGATCGTGCCCTTCATCGGCATCAAGCTGATCGACCTCGTGCTGGTCGCCACTCATCTCGCCTGAGAACCCATCATGAAGACGTTCAACGGATTTTTCCGCCCCGCGCTGAGCCTGTTCCTGGCGCTCGCGCTGCTCACCGGCCTGCTCTACCCGCTGCTGGTCACCGGCCTCGCGCAGCTCGCGTTCCCCGAAGCCGCCAACGGCAGCGTCGTCGAGCACCAAGGCGTGGCCATCGGCTCGTCGCTGATCGGCCAGCCGTTCCAGGGGCCCGGCCATTTCTGGAGCCGGCCGTCGGCCACCGCGCCGATGCCCGACAACGGCGACGCTTCATCGGGTTCCAACCTGGGGCCGACGAACCCGGCGTTGATCGACGCGGTCAAGGGTCGCGTGGCGGCGCTGCGGGCCGCCGATCCGGGCAACACGGCGCCGGTGCCGGTCGACCTCGTCACCGCGTCGGCGAGCGGACTCGACCCGCACATCAGCGCGGCTGCAGCGCGCTACCAGGTGGGGCGCGTCGCGCGGGTCACAGGCCTGCCTGTCGAGCGCGTGCAGGCGCTGGTCGACCGCCGCGTCGAGGAGCCCTGGGCCGGCTGGCTCGGCGAACCGCGCGTGAACGTGCTGCTGTTGAACCTGGACCTCGACGAGGCACAGGCGCGCTAGAGTCGCGTCCATGAGCGACGACCGCCCCGACCCCGACGACCTGCTCGCGCTGGCGCACGAGGCCGAGCGCGCGGCGCGCCGCGGCCACCTGAAGATCTTCTTCGGGGCGTCGGCCGGCGTGGGCAAGACCTGCGCCATGCTGACCCAGGCGCAGTCGCAGTTCGACGAGGGCGTGGACGTCGTCATCGGCGTGGTCGAGACCCACGGCCGCGCCGACACCGCGGCCTTGATCGGCGCGACGCCAGTGATCGCACTGCGCGCCACCGCGCACCACGACCGCACGCTGCCCGAGTTCGACCTCGACGCCGTGCTGGCGCGCGCTCCGGCCCTGGTGCTGGTCGACGAGCTGGCGCATTCCAACGTCGCCGGCTCGCGCCATCCCAAGCGCTGGCAGGACGTGGAAGAGGTGCTGGCCAACGGCATCGATGTGTGGACGACGATGAACGTGCAGCACCTGGAGAGCCTCAACGACGTCGTCAACGCGGTGGCCGGCGTGCGCGTGTGGGAGACGGTGCCCGATCATGTGTTCGACGGCGCCGACGACGTCGTGCTGGTCGACCTGCCGCCCGACGAGCTGCTGCAACGACTCAGGGAAGGCAAGGTCTACCTCGCGCCGCAGGCCGAGCGCGCGGCGTCCAACTTCTTTCGCAAGGGCAACCTGCTGGCGCTGCGTGAGCTGGCGTTGCGGCGCACGGCCGACCGCGTCGACGTCGACATGCTCAGCTACCGACGCGGGCTCAAGTCCGCCGCCGTGTGGCCGGCGCGCGAGGCGCTGCTGGCGTGCGTCGGGCCTGGCGGCCAGGGCGAGAAGCTGGTGCGTGCCGCGGCGCGGCTGGCGGCGCAGCTGGGCGCGCCGTGGCACGCGGTGTACGTGGAGACGCCTGCGCTGCAGCGGCTGTCGCGTGCGCGCCGCGAGCAGGTGCTGCGCGTGCTCGCGCTCGCGCAGGACCTGGGCGCACGCACCGCCACGCTGGCGAGTGACGCCCCCGCGCCCGCGTTGGCGCGGTACGCCCGCGAGCACAACCTGATGCGCGTGGTGCTCGGTCGCCGCGGCGCGTTGAAGGCCCCGTGGCGGCGCGACACCGCCGCGCTGCTGGCCGCGCTCGCGCCCGACCTGGAACTGGTGCAGGTGGCGCTGCCGCCCCACGCAACGGGCGTCGCCGCCGGCGCGGTCGGCGCGCGCCTGGCTGGCGACGATACGGGCCGTCCGCTAGCCTGGCGCGCCTATGCGAAAAGCGCGGCCGTCTGCGCCGCGGTCATCGCCGTCACCGCGCCACTGCTGCACGTGCTGGAGAAGTCCAACATCGTGATGCTGCTGCTGCTCGCGGTGGTGTTTTCGGCGCTGCGCTACGGCCGCGGGCCGGCGGTGCTGGCCGCCTTCGTCAGCGTCGCGGCCTTCGACTTCTTCGACGTCGCCCCGCGCTTCACGTTCGCGGTCAGCGACGTGCAGTACCTGGTCACCTTCGCCGTGATGCTGATCGTCGCGCTGGTGATCGGTCAGCTCACCGCCGGCCTCACGTACCAGGCGCGCGTGGCGACCTTGCGCGAGGATCGCGTCCGCGCGCTGTACGAGCTGTCGCGCGATCTCGCCGCGGCGCTGATGCCCGAGCAGATCGTGGAGATCGGCACGCGCGTGCTGCAGGCCGAGTTCGAGGCGCGCGCCGTCTTCCTGCTGCTCGATGGCGACGACCGGCTGGTCGTTCCGACGTCCGACGAAACCGCAGACAACGCCGACGCCAGCCTCGCCAACTGGGCGCTGGCGCATGCCGAGGCCGCGGGGCAGGGCACCGGCACGCTGCCGGCCAGCGCGATGCTCTACGTGCCGCTGAAGGCCCCCATGCGCGTGCGCGGCGTGGTCGCGCTGTCGCTGCGCAATCCGCAGCGGCTCAACGTGCCGGAGCAGCGTCGACTGCTCGACACCATCGCGTCGCTGCTGGCGATCGCGCTGGAGCGCATCCACTACGTCGACATCGCGCAGAAGACCACGGTGCAGATGGAGTCCGAACGGCTGCGCAACGCGCTGCTGGGCGCGATCTCGCACGACCTGCGCACACCGCTGGCCGCGCTGGCCGGCCTGGCCGACTCGCTGCAGCTCACCGCGCCGCCGCTGGCGCCGGCCCACGCCGAGATCGCGCAGTCGCTGCGCGAGGCCGCGTTGCGCATGAACGCGCTCGTCAACAATCTGCTGGACATGGCCCGGCTGGAGTCCGGCCGCGTCGCGCTGAACCTGCAGTGGCAGCCGCTGGAAGAGGTGGTGGGCAGCGCGCTGCGCAGCCTGGGCACGCAGGTGAGCGGCCGCCATCCCGTCAAGGTGGCGTTGCCGGCCGACCTGCCGTTGTTGCAGTTCGACGCGGTGCTGATCGAGCGCGTACTGGCCAACCTGCTTGAGAACGCCGCCAAGTACACGCCGCCGGGCAGCGCGATCCGCGTTGGCGCCGCGGCCTCGCGCGAATCGGTGGAGGTGTGGGTGGCCGACGACGGGCCGGGCCTGCCGCCGGGCCGCGAGGAGCTGATCTTCGAAAAGTTCGAACGCGGCCGCAAGGAGAGCGCGACGCCGGGCGTCGGCCTGGGGCTGGCGATCTGCCGCGCGATCGTCATCGCGCATGGCGGCAGCATCCTCGGCGAGACGCGCCCCGAGGGCGGTGCCCGTTTCGTGTTCACGCTGCCGTGCGGAGAGCCCCCGCGCATCGAGGAGCCGGCCGACGACGCCGACAATGACGGCATGGACGCCAGCGAATGAGCATGACAGAGACCCCGGGCAAGGTGCTGGTCGTCGAGGACGAGGTCGAGATCCGCCGCTTCATCCGCCTGTCGCTGCAGGCGGAATCGCTGGTCGTCTCGGAGGCCGACAGCGTGCAGCGCGGCCTGATCGAGGCCGGCACGCGCCGCCCGGACCTGGTGGTGCTGGACCTGGGCCTGCCGGACGGCGACGGCATCGACTTCATCCGCAGCCTGCGCACCTGGTCGGAGATCCCGATCATCGTGCTTTCCGCGCGTACCACCGAGTCGGACAAGATCGCCGCGCTCGACGCCGGCGCCGACGACTACCTGGTCAAACCCTTCGGCACCGGCGAACTGCTCGCCCGCGTGCGCGCGCAGCTGCGCCGTCACCCGCGCGCGAGCGCCGACGTCCCGAGCGTGCTGGAGTTCGGCGACGTGCGCATCGACCTGGTGCGCCGGAAGGTGGAACGAGCGGGCGTCGCATTGCACCTGACGCCCCTCGAATACCGGCTGCTGACCCACTTGGCGTCGCATCCGAACCGAGTGCTCACTCACCCGCAACTGCTGAAGGCCGTGTGGGGTCCGTCCCATTCCGAGGACACGCACTACGTCCGGATCTACATGGGCCACCTGCGCGCCAAGCTGGAGGCCGACCCGTCTCAGCCGCAGCACCTGATCACCGAACTTGGGGTCGGGTATCGATTTGTGCCGTGAGAAGTTGCGCGCTTGGGCGTCTCGGGCGTTTCCTCTAGCGGCAAATCCGGCGCGGCCATTGATAATCCTCGCTCCCGGCATCGTTGCCGGCGGGGAGTGGATCAGGTGGATGGAGTCGGACGTCGTGTCGCCTTGGCGTTGATCGCGGGCGCAGCCTTTGGCCTGGCGGGTTGTGCCACCCCCGAGGCCCCCCAGCCCGCGCAGCCGCATCGCTACACCGAGACGATCTCGTCGGTGCTGGTGTCCGAGGACGGCAAGCGCCTCGCCGCGATCGGCAGCAGCCACCACTACATCTTCGAGGCCCCCGAGGTGCTGGTGAAGGCGCTGCGCTCGCCCGTGCACCCGCAACTGACGGCCACGTTCGCCGCCTTCCACCTCGACCAGCGCGGCGTCCTCACCGGCGACTGGCTGCTGACGCTGGCGCCCGACGCGTCGCCGTCGTCGCAGCAGGCCGCCCAGGCGGTGGGCCTCGTGCGCGGCGTCGATGGCGCCCTGACGGCCAGCGGGCGGCTCAAGGGCACGCGCTACACCGGCTGGACGTACAAGCTGGGCGGCCCGCGCGACAAGCTCAACAAGGCCTACGAGATCGAGATCACCACCGAGACCAGCGCCGCGGACCGTGCGGTCGACGACGCTGCCACGCCGATCCGGATCGCCGCCGACGGCGTCCAGTTGATCTACTGGGCGCCGCTGGCGCCGGTGATCGTGCCGATCCTGTTCCTGACCCGGGCCAAGGACCACTGAAGTACGCGGGCCCGTGCCCGCCCCTGGTCAAATCCGCCGCCGCGACCCTCGCGGCGTGCCTGACGTCTTCGAGAAACAACGATGTCCCCCGCCGAAATCGACCCCCTGGCGCTCACCGCGCTGCGACTGCTGCCTGACGAACCGGACCGCGCCATGCGACTCTGGGACGACGCGTTCGCGCGGGCGAGTGGCGGGGCGGGCGACGCCATGGCACGCACGCTGCTGCGCCTGCGCATCGTCAAGATGCACCACCAGGCGCGCTTCGGCGACCGCGACACGCTGGGCTCGCCGATGCTGGCGGCCGCGGCCGAGGCGCGGGCGCACGGCTGGCGCGTCGAGTCGCTGCTGGTGGACCTGCTGGAGGTGTATCTCGCCACGCTGGGTGCCAACCACGACGAGGGCCTGGGCGATGTCGAGGCGATCCGCGCCGAGGCCGAGGCGCACCTCGAACCGATCGAGCTGAGCTGGATGGAGCTGATGGCCGGGCATTTCCACGGCTACCGGCTGGGCTGGGCGCAGGAGCCCGAGCGCACCTATCGCGCGTTGAACCGCCTGGTCACGAGCCCCGACGCGCCGCCGGGACTGGTCGCCAACGTGCAGATGAACATCGGCCACAGCCACCTGCTGGTGGGCAACGTCGACCTGGCCTCCACCTACCTGCAGCAGGCGTGGCGCCTGTACCAGCCGCTGCCGCTGACCCCGCGCAAGATGGCCGCGGCGCGCGCCTGGGCGCAGTGCCTGATGGCGATGAACGAGTACCGCCGCGCCGACGCGGTGCTGCAGGAGGTGCTCGACGTCCGGGCCGAGCTGACCACGCCGATGTTCCTGTCGGGCGCGCTGCTCGTCTCGGCCGAAGCCAAGGTGAAGTTGGGCGACCTCAAGTGCGCGGAGCAACTGCTGGAGGAGGCCGCGGCGAACGCGGACGCATCGACCGAGCCCGCGGTGCTGGTGCATGTGGCCTACGTCCGGGCGCTGGTGCTGTGCGAGCAGGGCGACATCGCGGGCGCGGCCCAGGTGGGCGAGGCCGGCTGCCGGCTGATCCCGCGCAACACGCACAAGCTGGGCGTGCAGAGCTGCCTCGACCTGACCGCGCGATTGCAGGCCCAGGTCGGCAACTTCCAGCGCGCCTACGAGCTGCAGTGCCACGTCGTGGCGATGCGCAACGAGCTGGCCAAGAAGTCGGCCGAGGTGCGCCACGTCGACCTGCACGTCGACCACCAGACGCACCTGGCGCGCATGCAGATCGAGCACGCGCGCCGCGAGCGCACGATCGCCGAGACGGCCGAGGCCGCCATCGTGCAGAAGAACCAGTTGCTGCAGCAGCGGCTGCGCGAAGTCGAACGGCTGCAGGAGTCCCTGCGCGAGCTCGCCAACCGCGACGCGCTGACCGGGCTGTACAACCGGCGCTACCTCGGCGAGGCGCTGCCGGGGCTGGTGTCGATGGCCTCTCGCCGCGGCGACCGCATCGTCGTCATCCTCATCGACCTGGATCACTTCAAGGCCGTCAACGACGTCTACGGCCACCAGATGGGCGACCTCGTGCTCGAAGGCTTCGCCGACCTGGTGCGCGACGGCTTCCGCGCGCACGACCTGTGCTGCCGCTACGGTGGCGAGGAGTTCTGCGTGGTGATGGCCGACACCGACGACATCGCTGCCCACGAGCGTGTCGAGGAGTTGCAGGAGCGCCTGGGCGAACGCCTGTTCACCAGCGGCGACAAGGAACTGACCCGCGTCGGCTTCTCGGCCGGCATCGTCACGTTCAAGGCCAACCCGCGGATGGACCTCGACATGGTCTTCCGCCGCGCCGACCAGGCGCTCTACGCCTCGAAGAACGGCGGCCGCCGCCAGATCTCCGCGCTCGAGCTGGCGTGATCGCCTGACGGGCGAATGGCCTGGAGCCCTTGCCACGGCCGGGGGGCGTGAAGGATTTCGCGGGTGAGCGTCCCGGCGCAACAAACCGCTCCAGGGCACTCCGCTGCGTGCCGATACCCAGGGTGCACGTTTCTGGCGCTGACGTCCCGGCGCGGCCGGCGTGCGCAACCCTGGAATCCCGCCGCCCATGCTCGCCCGCCTCGCGTTTCTCGCCGTCCTGCTGTGCAACAGCGCGGTTGCGCGCGCCGCCAACGTGAACGTGGTGCTCATCGACGCGGCCGGCAAGCCGCTGGCCGACGCGGTGGTGATGCTCGAGCCGACCGGCGCGCCGCTGCCGGTCAAGCCGATGGCCAACGTGCAGATCGCGCAGCACGACTTGCAGTTCAGCCCGCAGGTGAGCGTCGTGACGGTCGGCACAGCGGTGCAGTTCCCGAACCAGGACACGGTCAAGCACCATGTCTATTCATACTCGGCGCCCAAGACCTTCCAGATCAAGCTCTATGCCGGCGTGCCGCACACGCCCGTCGTGTTCGACAAGCCCGGCATCGCCGTGCTCGGCTGCAACATCCACGACGGCATGCTCGCGTGGGTGGTCATCACCGACACGCCGCTGTGGGCGCGCAGCGCGGCCGCCGGCCACGCCAAGGTCGTCGATGTGCCGCCGGGCAGCTACCAGCTGCATGTGTGGCACGCCTCGCTGGCCGAGACCACGCCGCCGCAACTGCTGGCGCTGACCGTGGGCGCCGGTGACGTCGACCAGCGCATCAAGCTGGGACCGGGCGGATTCGCCAAGTGAGCTCCCAAGACCGTCCCTGGCGAAAGTCGCTCGGCGCCCGCATCACCGGGCTGTTCCTGGCGCTGCTGCTGGCCGTCCAGCTCGTCAGCTTCGTCTCGCTGCGCTTCAGCCTGTCGCGCCACGCCCACAGCGAGCTGCCGCAGCGGCTCGTCGAAGGTGAACGACTGCTGCTGACCCTGCTCGAACGGCGGGCGCGGACGGTGTCCGACATCGCCGCGGTCACGGCGGCGGATTTCGGCTTCCGCACGACCCTGATCGAAGGTGACGATGCGACCATCGTTTCGGCGCTCGGCAACCTGGGCATCCGGGTGCATGCGCCCGAGGTGGCCTACCTGGGGCTCGATGGTGCGGTGCTGCACCGATCCGCCGGCAGCGCCGTCGACATCACGGCGGCCGCCGCGCGGCTGAGATCGGGCGTGCCCGCGACCGGTCCCGTCAGCGAGATCATGCTGATCGGCGGGACGCCGTTCCAGGTCGTGGTGGTGCCGCAGCGGGCGCCGCGCCTGGTTGGCTACATCCTGATCGCGTTCAAGCTGGAGGACTCGCTCCAGACCGACATGCGGCGACTGTCTGGCCTGGACCTGACGCTGCTGTCGCGCGCCAGCGTGCACGAGCCCTGGGCCGTCGCGATGTCCGCGCTCGACGGTGCGCGCGCCAACGAACTGGCCGAGAACGGCTGGGGCGACGCACGCGAGTCGATGGTGTCCGTGCCGGTGCAGGGTGACGAGCTGGGCGTGCACGCGCTGTCACTCGGCTCAGAGCGTCGATTCGACGCGGGGGTGCTGGCGCTGATCTCGTTGTCAGTGGGCGACGCCGTGCGGGTGCCCGCGGACCTGCAGCTCAAGCTGATCCTCATCACGCTGACCGCCATCGCCGTGTTCGCCTTGGGCAGCGTCGTCACCGCACGCCGCGTCACCACGCCGTTGCGCGGGCTCGCGGACGCGGCCGAGCGCCTGGGCGCGGGCGACTACGTGACGCCCATGCGCGAGCTCACGCGCGAGGACGAGATCGGCGCGCTGTCGCAATCCTTCGAACGCATGCGCATCAACGTGGCCGAGAACCAGGCGCAGATCCTGCGGCTCGCCTACTGGGACACGCTCACCGCGCTGCCCAATCGCGCCCGCTTCCGCGAGGCCGTCGGCCTGGCGATCCGCGACGCCGCCGATGCCAAGCTGGCTGACGGCACCGACGCGTCGGTCGCGGTGATCATGCTGGACCTGAACCGCTTCAAGCACGTCAACGACGTGCTGGGCTACAGCGTCGGCGACCAGGTGCTGGTGGGCATCGCCGAACGCCTCGGCCGTGGCTTCGCACGCGACGGCGACATCGTCGCGCGGCTGAGCGGCGACGAGTTCGGCGTGCTGCTGCGGTGCACCGATGCGGCGCAGGCGCAGGCCGTCGCGCTGCGCATCGAGCAGGCGCTGGAGCAGCCACTGGTGATCGGCGAGCACAAGGTGGACATGGGTGCGGGCATCGGCATCGCGTGCTGGCCCCTGCACGCGGAAGACGCCGACATGGTGCTGGTGCGCGCCGAGATGGCGATGTACGCCGCCAAGCGCCGCAGCAACGGCCCGGTGACCTACGACCCCGCGATCGATGCCACCAGCGCGCAGACGCTGACACTGATCTCCGAGCTGCGCCAGGCCGTCGACCGCAACGAGCTGCGGCTGTACCTGCAGCCCAAGCTGGCGCTCGACGACCGCCGCGTCGTCGGCGCCGAGGCGCTGGTGCGCTGGCAGCACCCGCAACGCGGCCTCGTGCCACCGATGCAATTCATTCCGTTCGCGGAGCAGACCGGCTTCATCCGCACCCTGACGATGTGGGTGTTCGAGGAGGCCGCGCGCCATTGGCAGACACTGGCCGACGAGGGCCTGCAGCTGCGGCTGTCGGTCAACCTGTCCACGCGAGACCTGCTGGACCTCGACCTGCCGCAGAAGTTCGCGGCCCTGCTTGCGCGCCACGGCGTGCCGGCCAAGGCGTTCTGCCTCGAGATCACCGAGAGCGCGATCATGGACGACCCGCTGCGCGCGCTGGCCACGCTGGACGCGCTGAGTGCGCAGGGCTTCAAGCTGTCGATCGACGACTTCGGCACCGGCTACTCGTCGCTGGCCTACTTGAAGCGGCTGCCGGTGGACGAGCTCAAGATCGACCAGTCCTTCGTTCGCAACATGACGAGCGACCGCGACGACGCGATGATCGTGCGCTCGACGATCGACCTGGCGCACAACCTGGGCATCATGGTCGTCGCCGAAGGCGTCGAGACCGCCGAGGCCTGGAACCTGCTGCGCGAGCTCAAGTGCGACCAGGCGCAGGGCTTCCACATGGGCCGCCCGATGCCCGTCACCGAATTCTCGGCCTGGTCGACGAGCTGGGGCATGCGCCGCCAGGCCGCCGACTCCGACGGCGTTCAACTGCTGCACTGACCCCGATTCGAGATCTTCAGAACTCGTGCTGCAGCCGCAGTCGAAGCAGGTTCTTCGCCGACCCACGGCCGACGCCGAACAGGATCGCCGCGTCGACGCGGATCGGTCCGCCCAGCGCATTGGTCTTGAAGAAGACCGCTGGCCCCAGCGTGTGTTGCTGCCCCGAGGTCGGCGCCCAGTGGTTCCAGGCGCCCACCGAGCCGATGCCCTGCAGGCCGACCTCGACGTCGTGCGCGACCATGCCCTTGACCTGCCATTGGTAGCCGAGCTGCCACGGCTCTGGCGCCTGGGCGCCGACGTGCTTGCCGAGCGAGAGGTTCAGGTTGAGCTGCAGGTCGTCGGTGTCCATCTGCAGCGTCGGGCCGCAGGTGACGCCCAGCCGGCCTTCGCCGCGGTCGTGCGGCCGTGCGAGCTCGCACAGCAGGCCGACTTCGGCCGGGCCGCTGCCCGGCGTCGTCAGCCGCAGGTGGTTGGTCCACGACCACTCGTCGATCGCGAACGCACCGCCGTCATCGGCGGCCCAGGCCGCGTAGACCGATGAGTACCAGCGCTCCATCGGCGCGCCGCCGAGTCCCAGCGTCTGCTGCGTTTGGCGCGAGCCGTCGCGCGCGTGCTCGGTGCCCAGGCCGTAGGCGAGCTGCCACTGGCCGACGTCGGCGTACGGCGTGAAGACGTAGGCGGCCGGATCGGCCGACGCGCTCGCCGTGCCCGCCACCAGGAACGCGCCCAACACTGCACGCCGCAGCGTTGTCGCCGCGATTGCTTTCTCGAGAACCATGGTTCACCTATCGACCTCGCGCGAGGTCGATTGAGTCGCGCGGGCCGCGGCTTGCGACGTATGTCTCGTTGGGGCCGCAGCGTGCCCGCGATCGGGCCTGCGGCCTAGATCTGCACCCGCGTTCCCAGCTCGATCACCGAGTTGTTGGGCAGCTTGAAGAATTCAACCACGCTGCCCGCGTTGCGCGACATCGCCGCGAACAGGCGTTCGCGCCATTGCCACATGCCGTCGCCGCGCGTGGGCACCACGGTCTCGCGGCTGATGAAGTAGCTGGTGCGCATCGGCTCCAGGTCGATGCCGTGCGCCTCGCATTTCTTCAGCGCAAGCGGGACGTCGGCCACGTTCATGAAGCCGTAGTTGACGCACACGCGCCAGAAGCCGTCGGCCAGCGGCGTGACGACCACGGCCTCCTCGCCCTCGATGTAGGCGCGCTCGTGGAACACCACCGACAGGATCACGTTCTGCTCGTGCAGCACGCAGTTGTGCTTGAGGTTGTGCATCAGCGCCTGCGGCACGGTGTCGGGGTTGGCGACCATGAAGACGGCCGTGCGCGGCGCGCGCTGGTCGACGTGTTTCGCCAGCGACTCGATGAACGGCAGCAGTTCCGGGTCGTCGTGGCGGATCGAGTCGATCAGCAGCTCGCGGCCGCGCTTCCACGTGGCCATCACCGTGAAGATCACCAGGCCCAGCACGATGGGGAACCAGCCGCCCTGGAGGAACTTGGTCGAGCACGACGTGACCAGCAGCAGGTCGAAGGCGAAGAACACACCGGTGCCGCCCCAAGCCAGCCAGCGCGACAGGCCCCAGACGTTGCGCACGACGAAGAAGGTCAGCATCGTGGTGATCAGCATCGTCACTGTCACCGCGATGCCGTAGGCGGATGCCATCGCCGCGGAACTGCCGAACCCGATGGCGGCCAGGAGCACGGCCACGAACAGGATCCAGTTGACGCGCGGCAGGTAGATCTGGCCGGCCTCGGCGGCCGACGTGAACACGACCTGCATGCGCGGCAGGAAGCCCAGCTGGATGGCCTGGCGCGTCATCGAGAACGCCCCCGAGATCACCGCCTGCGACGCGATCACGGTGGCCATCGTCGCGAGAATCACCACAGGGATCAGCCAGCCCTGCGGGAACAGGTGGAAGAAGGGGTTGTCCAGCGCCTTCGGGTCATGGATCAGGAGCGCGGCCTGGCCGAGGTAGTTCAGCGTCAGCGCGGGCAACACGAGGCCCAGCCAGGCGAGCTGGATTGGCTTGCGGCCGAAGTGACCCATGTCGGCGTAGAGCGCCTCGGCGCCCGTCAAGGCCAGCACGATCGCGCCGACGGCCGCGAACACGAACGGGCCGCGTTCGACCAGGAAACGCAACGCGAGCAGCGGGTTGAACGCGGCAAGGATCGCGGGATAGGCCGCGATCTGCTGGATGCCGGTGACGGCCAGCAGCGCGAACCACAGCACGATGATCGGGCCGAAGAACCTGCCGACGACGCCGGTGCCCTTGCGCTGGACGAGGAACAGGCCGATCAGCACCGCAATCGCGATGGGCAGCACGAAGCGCTTCAGGCCGGGCTCGACGACCTCCAGGCCCTCGACCGCGCTCAGCACCGACATCGCCGGCGTGACCACGCTGTCGCCATAGAACAGCGCGGCGCCGAACAGACCCAGCAGGAGCAGGAACGCGCGGCGGCGCGACGTGCCGCCGTCCGCCTGCGTGGCGAGCGCAGTGAGCGCCATGATGCCGCCTTCGCCGCGGTTGTCGGCGCGCAGGATCAGCAGCACGTACTTGAGCGTGACCACCAGCATCAGCGCCCAGAAGATCGTCGACGCGGCGCCGATCAGGTGGTCGGCGTCCAGCGGCACGCCGCCTTCGGGCCCGAAGATCGTCGACATCGTGTACAGCGGACTGGTGCCGATGTCGCCATAGACGACGCCGATGGCGCCCAGGGTAAGGGGCAGGAGGGCCTGGCGGCGATGCGCGGTATCCATGAAGAGAGTGGCTGTAGAGAGGTGATGCAGTGTCGCCGGGGCGGCATAAAAACCGCGTAAACCTTGGTGCACCAGGATGGTTCATCCATGCGATTCTGGAATGGGGTCGATTCCGATTGAACGTTGGATTGTTATCAGGGAAAGCCCGATGATTCTCCTAACCCGAAACGATGACCCAGCGACTCCGAATGACCGGAGACGGATGCGGTTGCGGAATAGGGAGCTGTCCCTAGACCGGAGATCATCATGCTGCTCACCGCACAACGCGCCCAACTCAACCTCGCCGATGACGAAGTCGCTCGCCTCGATGACGCCTGCGACTCGCGCCTGGAAGTGACCCAGGGCTACGTCTGGGTGACGATCGATGGCGACCGCAAGGACGTCGTGCTGGCGTCGGGCGAATCCATGTTCATCGATTCGGGCGACGTCGTCACCGTCAGCGCCCTGCGCGGCGCCGCGTCGCTGAAGGTGCGCGCCAACGTCGGCGCCAACCGCTGCCGCGACGCGCTCGCCACGCGCACCCTGGTTCGCCCGAGTCGCTTCCAGCAGATGTTGGCGAGCATCTCACTGAGTTCGGTCGCCGTCGCCTGAGCCTGGATCCGACCGGGTTCGCGCCGCATCGGCCGGCTGCTTCACAGCCAGCCCGGCGCTAGCGTCCTCCCAGCGTGAACCAGAAGGTGGCGCCGCCACCCGGGACGCCGTCGGCCCACACTTGGCCGCCATGGTGGTCGACGATGCGGCGCACGATGGACAGCCCCACCCCGAAGCCTTCGTACGCCGCGCCGTGCAAGCGCTCGAACGGCTTGAACATGCGTTGGGCGTCGGCGTTGGAGAAGCCCACGCCGTTGTCGCGCACGTAATACGCGGCGCCGTGCGACGTCTGGGCGTGGCCGACCTCGACGCGCGCCTCGTTCGCCGCCCCGGCGAACTTGCACGCGTTGCCCAGCAGGTTGGCGAAGACCTGGCGCAGCAACTGCGGGTCGGCGTCGACGTCGGGCAAGGGCTGCACGATGATCTGCGGCGACGCTGCGTAGGCATCGGCCAGTTCGGCCGCGATCTCCTCGACCATCACGCCGGTGTCCACGTGCCGTCGCTGCGGCTGGGTGTTGGCGGCTCGCGCCAGCGACAGCAGCGCCGCCACCATGGCCATCGAGTGGTCGGCCTGCTTGGCAATGGCCGTCAGCATCCGCTCGGCCGCCTCCGGGTGCCCGGCGCTGACTTCAGCGCGCGCCAGCTTGGCAACGCCGGCGATCCCGCCGAGCGGGCCGCGCAAGTCGTGCGAGACGCTCCGGTTGAAGCTCTCGAGGCCTTCGATCGTCTCCTGCAGGTTGGCCGTGCGCTGTTCCACGCGCTGTTCCAGCAACTCGTTGGCCGCGCGCAGCTGCCCTTCGGCGAGCTCACGCGCAGCGAGCGCTTGCGACGTGTACACGGCCTCGCGCTGCGCGCGCTGGTTCGCACGCACGAGGCCGGTGGTCAGCACGGAGATGCCGATGGCCGCCAGTGGCACGATCTCGGCGATCGGCAGCAGGTCGAATGGCAGCAGCCCCAGCTTCAGCGCGATGAAGATGGCCGGGAATGTCAGGGTCGCGATCACCACCAAGCCATGGCCGCTGCGAGGCTCTCGAAGCGTGGCGCGCACGAACAGCACGCTCCAGCCGATCAGGAAGATGGCCGCGACCAGCATGCCGGCGCCTCGATTGAGCCAGCCCAGCAGGAACGCCACCCAAGTCAGGAAGATCAGCGGGCCTGCAACGAACCAGATCCGGCGCATCGCACCTCGGCCCAGTTCCACATAGTTCATCAGCGCCGCCGTGGTGATGCCGAGCGTCAGGTCGGCCAGCGTGAACGTCATGAACCTGGGCACGGCGTCGAAGCTCACGTTGCCGTAGCCGGCCGCCATGAAGACCGAGCGCGCGCAGTTGCAGGCGAAGCCGGTGGCCAGCAGCAGCGACCAGCGCTCGTCCCGGCCGCGCAGCGCGCGTGCACTGATGTAGAGCATCACGGCCAGCCAGCCTTCGAGGAAGGCGCCGACGGCGTAGAGGACGGAGCCGATCGTCATAGAACCCATGTTGCTGAAGAGCCGGCCCGATAGCAACCCGGAGTCCTACCCAGAGCGACAACTCATGACGAAAAAGTGCCGCCATATCAGCCGGCCTGCGATGTCGAACGGCGCGACTGGCTGTTCTTCGGAAATCGCTCAGCTGCTGAACAGGAAATTCAGCACATCCCCATCCTTGACGATGTATTCCTTGCCCTCCGCCCGCATCTTTCCGGCGTCCTTCGAACCCTGCTCGCCCTTGTGGGCGACGTAGTCGGCGTAGGCGATGGTCTGGGCGCGGATGAAGCCCTTTTCGAAGTCGGTGTGGATCACGCCCGCGGCCTGCGGGGCGGTGGCGCCGACGGCGACCGTCCAGGCGCGCACTTCCTTGACGCCGGCGGTGAAGTAGGTCTGCAGGCCCAGCAGCGTGAACGCGGCGCGGATCAGGCGGTTCAGGCCGGGTTCGGTCTGGCCCATCTCGGCCAGGAACATCTCGGCGTCGGCAGCGTCCATGTCGGCCAGCTCGGCCTCGGTCTTCGCGCAGATGGCGACGACCGGGGCGCCCTGCTTGGCGGCGAACTCGCGCAGGCGATCGAGGTACGGGTTGTTCTCGAAGCCGTTGTCCGACACGTTGCCCACGAACATCGCCGGCTTGGCGGTGATCAGGAACAGCGACTTGACGATGACCTGCTCGTCCTTGGTGAAGTCCAGGCTGCGCACCGGCTGCGCCTGGTCGAGAGCGGCACGGCAGCGCTCGAGGATGGCGCTCAGCTTGACGGCCTCCTTGTCGCCGGCGCGGCCCAGCTTGTTGGTGCGGTGGATCTGCTTTTCCACGCTGGACAGGTCGGCCAGGCACAGCTCGGTCTGGATGACCTCGATGTCTGAGATCGGGTCGATCTTGTTGTTGACGTGGATGACGTTGTCGTCCTCGAAGCAACGCACCACGTTGACGATCGCGTCGGTCTCGCGAATGTGCGACAGGAACTGGTTGCCCAGGCCCTCGCCCTTGGACGCACCGGCCACCAGGCCCGCGATGTCGACGAACTCGACGATGGCGGGCACGATCTTCTGCGCGGAGACGATGTCCGACAGCACCTGCAGGCGCGCGTCGGGCAGCTCGACGATGCCCACGTTCGGCTCGATCGTGCAGAACGGGTAGTTCTCGGCAGCGATGCCGGCCTTGGTCAGGGCATTGAACAGGGTGGACTTGCCGACGTTGGGCAGGCCGACGATGCCGCATTTCAGGCTCATGTCGCTTCTTTCTGTGCGGCGCGGCGCCGGTTGGCGACCGGAAACCGGCGTTCGGGGGAAACCAGTCATTTTAGCCGCTGCGCCCGGACGCAGCGAGGTTACGTCGCTCTCCCTACAATGTGTCATGTCCAAGATCGACGTACGAATCCACGGCAGCGGCATCGTCGGCCGCGCGCTGGCCCTCAAGCTGGCCCGCCAGGGCCTGGCCGTCGGCATCGACGCCAAGCCTGCCGCGCCCGCCGGCGGCGAGGCACGCGCCGATGTCCGCGCCTATGCCCTCAACGCGGCCTCGGTCGAGCTGCTGAGCGAGCTCAAGGTGTGGGACGCCATGGCGGCGGATGCCCGCACCGCTGTCTACGACATGCGCATCGCCGGCGACGACCAGGGCGCGCTGGCCTTCTCGGCCTGGCAGCAGACGGTGCCGGCGCTGGCCTGGATCGTCGACGCCGCCGAACTGGAGCAGGTGCTGGAAACGGCCACGCGCTTCGCGCCGGCGGTGTCCCTGGTCGATGCCGACACCAGGGCGCCGCTGACCGTCATCGCCGAAGGCAAGGCTGCGGCGGCGCGCGAGAAGCTGGGCGTCGTGTTCGAGCGCCACGCGTACGGCCACAGCGCGCTGGCCACCCGCGTCGTCTCGGACATCGCGCACGCCGGCCTGGCCCGCCAATGGTTCCGCGCCCCCGACGTGTTGGCGCTGCTGCCGTTCGACCGACCGCAACCCGAGCGCTCGTACGGCATCGTCTGGTCGATGCCGCAGGACGAGGCCGACCGGCTCGCGCAGGCGAGCGACGCCGAATTCGACGCGGCGCTCAATGTGGCCACCGGCGGTGCCGCCGGAACGCTGCAAGTGCAGGGTGCGCGTGCGACCTGGCCACTGATGCAGGCCAACGCCACCGAGATCGTCGGCCCGGGCTGGGCGCTGGTCGGCGACGCCGCCCACGTCATCCATCCGCTCGCGGGCCAGGGCCTGAACCTGGGCCTGGCCGATGTCGTGGCGCTGGCCAGGGTGGTCGCCGAACGCGAGTCCTGGCGCGCGCTGGGCGACGAAGCCCTGCTGCGCCGCTACGCCCGCGCCCGCCTGTGGCCCACGCGGGCGATGGCCGGCGCGGTCGACGGCTTGTGGCAACTGTTTTCCGCCCCCCTGCCGGGGCTGCGCGAGCTGCGCAACCACGGCATGACGCTGGTCGACCAGCTGAGCCCCCTCAAACGCTTCCTCGTCTCGCGCGCCCTCGGCTCGTGAGCCTGTCCATCCGAGATGTCCATGAACAACTTTGCCCGCGCCCTGCGCCTCCTCGCCGCCGGCGGCTTCGCGCTCGCCTGCGCCACCGCCTGGTCGGACGAGGCCGCCATCCGCAAGAACTGGAACCTGCACAACCCCAAGGGCCCGCCGATCGACGAGATCGCCAAGACGCCGATCCCCGGCCTCTACGAGCTCAAGGTCGACAAGGAGATCGTCTACTCCGACGAGCAGGGCAACTACCTGATCTTTCCGTCGCGCGACCAGTCCGACGGCCACATCCTGGACGCCCGCACCAAGACTGACCTGACCGAGCAGCGCCTGGCCAGGATCATGGCGCAGGACGTGCCCAAGCTGCCGTACGCCGACGCGCTGGTCTTCAAGCAGGGCAATGGCTCGCGCCACATGATCGTGTTCGAGGATCCGAACTGCCATTTCTGCAAGGACGCCGAACGCAACTTCGCCACCTTGAAGGACGTGACGATCCACACGTTCCTGATCCCGATCCTGGGCGACGACTCGGTGTCCAAGTCCAAGACGATCTGGTGCTCGAAGAACAACGCGCAGGTCTGGCGCACGTGGATGCTGCAAGGCGTGATGCCGCCACGCCCGATGGGCTCATGCGACCTGACGGCGCTGAGCCGCAACCTCGAGCTGGCCAGCCGCTACCACCTCAACTACACGCCGGCCATCATCTTCGACGACGGCTCGCGCTTCGCGGGCAACGCCGATGCCGACAAGCTGGCAAAGCGCCTCGACGAGGTCGCCGCCAAGAAGGGGTGAGAACCTGCGAGCCCCCGAGACACAATGGCTTCGATGACATCCGCTCCCCCGCCGCGCCCAGCGCGCGGCCCTTTCGCCGAATGATTCATTACCGAATCGAGGTCGCCGATGCCGCGGCCCACCTGTTCAGGGTCACGCTGACCGTCGCCGACCCGGCGCCCGAACAGCAACTGAGCCTGCCCGTGTGGATCCCGGGCAGCTACATGGTGCGCGAGTTCTCGCGCCATCTCAGCCGCCTCGAGGCGCGCCAGGGTGCGCAGGCGCGCCCGCTGGTGCAGCTCGCCAAGGATCGCTGGATCGTCGCGACGTCCGGTCGCGCCGCCCTGGTCGTGACGTACGTCGCCTACGCATTCGATCCGTCGGTGCGCACCGCGTGGCTCACCGACGATCGTGGCTTCTTCAACACCACCAGCCTGTGCCTGGCCGTGGCGGGGCGCACCGCCGAGCCGCAGCGCGTCGAGCTGTACAAGCTGCCGACTGGCTGGGACGTGGCTACCGGCATGGCGCGCGTCGATGCAAAGCCGGCCCGGGCGGCCAAGGCCGCCAAGGCCAAGCCGGATCGCACGCAGGTCTTCGAGTCCGCCGACTACGACGAGCTGGCCGACCATCCGTTCGAGCTGGGCCCGTTCTGGCGTGGCGCGTTCACATCGGGTGGCGTCGTGCACGAGCTCGTCGTCAGCGGCGCGTGGCCGCAGTTCGACAGCGCGCGCCTGCTGGCCGACACCAAGCGCATCTGCGACGAGGAGATCCGCTTCTGGCACGGCAGCGACGAGCCGCCGTTCTCGCGCTACGTCTTCATGCTCTACGCGACCGAGGACGGCTACGGCGGCCTCGAGCACCGCGCCAGCACGGCGCTGATCGCCGCGAGCAAGGACCTGCCGCGCCTGGGCGTGGCCGGCACCAGCGACGGCTACGTCACGCTGCTGGGCCTGATCAGCCACGAGTACTTCCACACCTGGAACGTCAAGCGCCTGAAGCCGGCCGAATTCCTGCCTTACGACTACACGCAGGAGAACTACACCGAGCTGCTGTGGTTCTTCGAGGGCTTCACGTCCTACTACGACGACTTGTTCCTGCTGCGCTGCGGCCTGATCGACGCGGCGCGCTACGTCAAGCTGATCGGCCGCGCGATGAACGGCGTGCGCCAGTCGCCGGGCCAGCACGTGCAGAGCTTGGCCGAGGCCAGTTTCGACGCGTGGGTCAAGTACTACCGCGCCGACGAGAACACGCCCAATTCGACGGTCAGCTACTACACCAAGGGCTCGCTGGTCGCGCTGCGCCTGGACCTGGCGCTGCGCGCCGGCGGCAAGGCCACGCTGGACGACGTGATGCGCGCGCTGTGGCGCGACGCGCCCGGCGGCGCCGTCACCGAGGATCTGATCGTCAGGACCGTCGCCCGCCTGGGCGGCAAGGCCATCGCGTCCGAGTTGCGCGAGTGGGTGCACCAGCGCGGCGAGCTCGACGTGTTGACGGCGCTCGCGCGCGTGGGCGTCGAGCTCGAAGTCGAGGCGCTGAATCTGGCCACCGAGCTGGGCCTGCGCTTGTCCGAAGGGCCGGTCACGGGCGTGCAGGTCAAGGCCGTGCTCGCCGGCGGTGCCGGCGCGGCGGCTGGACTGTCGGCCGGCGACGAGATCCTGGCCGTCGACGGCTGGCGCGTGCGCCGGCTCGACGACGCGCTGTCGTGGATCCGCACCGGTGCGGCGTTCGAGCTGCTGGTCGTGCGCCAGCAGCGCGTGCGCACGCTGCGCGTGGCCGACCGCCTCAGCGACCGGCGCAGTGATGCCGCATCGCGCAGCCTCAGGCTGAGCGCCACGCCCAACGCCGCGACGCTGGCGCGCCGAAACGGCTGGCTGGGCAAGTAGGGTGTTGTCGCCCTGGCGCGAGTCCCGGCGGCGTCGCACCGCCTGGTTCGCGCTGATCGTCGGCGTGCTGCTGGCGCACGCGTTGTTCGGGCTGCGGGTGCTGGCCAGCGTCATTGGCTGGAACAGCGCCGTGGAGCCGCGGCGCATCGAGATCACTTTCTCCCAGGCGCTGGCACCGACGGCGCCACCGGCCGCGCCGGCCATCGTCGCGCCCGCGCCAGCGCCCGCGCCGCGCCCGTCCCCGCGCGCGATGCGCAGCGCGCGTGCGAGCTCGGCACCCGTGCCCGCGAGCGCGCCCGCGGAGCCCGAATTCCCTCCGGCGGCCGAGGGCGCGCCGTCGCAATCGCACGCGCAGCTGGCGGGCGCGGCGATGGCGCTGGCCAACCAGCTCGAGCGGGCGCAGCAGGCCGCCGAGGCCGCGTCGGCCGCGTCCGCGGCGGCGGCCCGGGCGGTCGAGATCGCCGCGATGAAGGCGGTCGCCGCATCGGCGGCCATCGGCACCGGCCACAACCTCGCGCCAGTGGCGGGCCCGGAGCGCCAGCCGATGGCGTGGCCGCCGTCCACGCGGCTCACCTACACGCTCAAGGGCCTGTATCGCAACGGGCCGCTGTACGGCAAGGCGGCGGTCGAATGGCGGCGCTCGGGGGCGCACTACCAGGTGCAGTTCGACATCCACGTGTCGCCGTTCTTCGACCAGCACATGTTCAGCGACGGCCAGATCACCGACAAGGGCCTCAGCCCGCAGCACTACGACGAGTCCTTCGAGTTGCCGCTGGTGGCGCCGCGCGTGCGCCGCATCGAGTTCTTCGAGGAAGAGGTGATGCTGGCCAACGGCAACCGCGTGATCAAGCTGCCGCAGACGCAGGACGGCGCCAGCCAGTTCGTGCAGTTCGTCTGGATGTTCACGACCCGGCCAGACCTGCTGCGCACCGGCAACGTCGTCGACCTGCCGCTGGCGCTCAACAGCAACCTGCGCCGCTGGCACTACCAGGTGCTGGGCCAGGAGACACTGGATCTGGATTTCGGCCAGCTCGATGCGGTGCACCTGAAGCCGCTGCTGGACGGGCCGCGCCGTCCGAACGAATATCCGTTCGAGATCTGGAGCGCGCCGACCCTGCAATACCTGCCGGTGCGCATCCTCGTGCCCATCGACGACAAGAACTTCGCTGACCTCTCGCTCGACGCGCTGCCACTGCAGGCCGCGCCCCTGCCCGAGGACCGCGCCACCAGCCAGCCGATGCTGCGCTGACCCTTGCTCAAACCCTGCTGGAGACCGCCATGACCTATGAATGCATCCTCACCGAGACCGTGGGCGAGGGCCCGCTGAAGACGGGCGTCATCCGCCTGAACCGGCCCAAGCAGATGAACGCGCTCAACGACCAGTTGATGGACGAGCTCGGCGCCGCGCTGCTGGCCTTCGACGCCGATGACACCATCGGCGCGATCGTGCTGACCGGCAACGAGCGCGCGTTCGCGGCTGGCGCGGACATCTCGGTGATGGCCAAGTACAGCTACATGGACGCGTTCATGAAGGGCCACATCTCGCGCAACTGGGAGACCATGCGCCAGGTGCGCAAGCCGGTGATCGCCGCGGTGGCCGGCTTCGCGCTCGGCGGCGGCTGCGAGGTGGCGATGATGTGCGACATGCTGATCGCCGCCGACACCGCCAAGTTCGGGCAGCCCGAGATCAAGCTGGGCATCGTGCCCGGCGCCGGCGGCACGCAGCGCCTGCCGCGCGCCATCGGCAAGGCCAAGGCGATGGACATGGTGCTCACCGGCCGCATGATGGGCGCGGCCGAGGCTGAAGCGTCGGGGCTCGTCTCGCGCGTGGTGCCGGCCGACGCGCTGATGACCGAGGCGCTGGCGGTCGCCGAGCAACTCTGCGCGCTCGGCATGCCCAGCGTGATGCTGGCCAAGGACGCCGTCAACCGCTCGTTCGAAACGGGGCTGACCGACGGCATCGCCTATGAGCGCCGCCTGTTCCACTCGCTGTTCGGCACCGAAGACCAGCAAGAGGGCATGGGCGCCTTCCTCGAGAAGCGCAAGCCGGCGTTCAAGAACCGCTGAGCTTGACCGCCGCGGCGACAGGCTCCGCCTTGGCGTCGCGGGCGATCTCCGTGGGCACGTCGTCGAGCACCGACGGATCGAAGCCGAACGCCGCCAGCGCGATCGGCGAGCGCGGTGCCACCCGCACCTTCTGCTCGCTGCGGTTCTTGCGCCCATGCACGACGTCGTCGGAGAGCTCGACGCGCTCGCCGCTCAGCAGGTTGGTGTTGCTGACCTTGCGGCGCTTGTCGCCATCGACCGAGCGCACCGAGGCCTCGTCGCGCACCGCCACCAGGCGCAGTGGCAGGTCGCGCGAGCGCGACGCGAACTGCCAGGCGACCGACTGGCTGCCCGTCGAATTGACCTCGGTGGTCTGCACCGTGAGCGTGCGACGCGCGATCTGCACCTGCGCGTCGCAGGTCGGGCAGTCGTGCGCCATCGGGGCGGACACGTCGGCCAGCTTCACGCTGCCGTCGGGCTGGCCCAGCATCACGGCGACGATGGCGTCGGTCGCGGCTCCCGAACGCGCGCTGCGATCGGCGGGGACGAGCACGACGACGATGTCGCGCAGGCCGTCGCCGCGCAGCGAGCCGCTGGCCTGGGACTGCACGGTCATGCGCGGGAAGCGCTCGCGCAGCACGTCCACGGCTGCTGCCGGCAGGGTGCCGGCGGGGTCGAACACGGCAGGTGGCAGCTTGCGTGTCTCCGCTTCCAGCGCGTCGGCCGTGAAGGTGAAGGTGTCGAACGAGATGGGCGGGCGCACGGGCAGCAGGGTCTGGCGTTCGCGGTGCGACGTGTCGTCGTTCTGCGCCTCGTCGACGATGTCGGTGCGACGGCCGTTGAGCAGGTCGACGCTGGCCGAGAAGCTGTGCGGAATCGGGTCGTCCGCCCGCGGCGGGACGTAGGCGGTGACGCCCACCATGGTCAGCGCGTCCGCTCCGTCGCGGTAGGCGAACTGGTAGGTGAAGTTCTCGAATTCCTCGTTGACGGCACGGATCACGTGCACGTACAGGCCATGCCGGCCGAGGTCCACGCCCACGCTGCACTGCGCGCAGCCGGGGGTGATGGGCATCGAGGCGCCCACGAGGCGGTAGTCTGCGTGCTCGCCGGGTTCGAGCAGCGCAATGACGTAATCGCTGGCGGACTCGTCGTGGGCCAGGACGACGGCGATGTCGTTGATCTCGGGCTTGAGCAGCGGACCGCTGCTGTTGGCGACAACATGCAGATCGGGAAACCGTTCGGTCAACAGCGCCGCGACGCCCACGGGAATCTGTCGCTCGGGCGGCAACGGTTTTTCGACGACGGGGATAGGGCGTGGGGTACTGCAGGCGGCAACGAGTGCAGCGACCGCGAGCAGGCCGATGCGCGCGACGTGGCGCAGGGGAGAGTGTGGCGGCATGGACGCGGATCAGCAGTAATCGTGCCTGCATTCTCGACGCTGCAGCCAGGCGTCCTGTCGAGTCGGGTGGTTCAAGTCAGGGATTGAAGTCTCGCCGCGTCTCGGCGTCCAGCTTGCCCGGGTCGAACCCGAACCCGGCCAGCGCGATGGCCGGACGCACAGCGACCTTGCTCGCGCGCTCGACCCGATTGCGGTGGCCGTGCGCGACGTCCTCGATCACGTCGAGCTTGTCGCCGGTGATGAGATTGGACGTGTTGACGTAGCGTTGACTGTCGCCGCCGGCCGAGCGGCTCGCCAGCACCGTGCGCACTCCGACCAGGCGCAGCGTGCCGGGCTTGTCCTTGGGCATGGCCATGAACTGATAGCCGACGACGTGGGTGCCCGACGAGTCCGTGGCCACCGTCTGCACGACCAGCGCCTTGTGCGCGATCTGCACCTGCACGTCGCAGCCGCGGCAGGCGCGCGTCAGCGGGCCGCTGGTGGCACCCAGCTTGAGGCTGCCGTCGGGCTGGGCCAGCAGCAGCGCCAGCGTGCTGTCGGCATCGGTGCCGGCGCCGGCCGGCGGCGCGAGCACCACTGCCCAGTCGCGCCCGCCGTCCGCGCGCAACGCGCCCGCGCTGCGCGCCTGCACGGCTGCGCCCGGGAAGCGCGATCGCAGCAGCGCGGTGGCGGTCGACGGCAGCGGCTCCTGCGGCTCGAACGCCGACACCGGCAGCCGGCGCAACTCCGGGCCGAGTGCCTGTGGCGTGAACGAGAACGCGTCGAACGCGATCGCCGGACGCAGCGACACGCGGGACTTGAGCTCGCGCCGGCGCGTCGCATCGCTGGCGGTCGCGTCCAGCGTGTCCACCTTGGCGCCGTTGAGCAGGTTGGCGCTGATCGCGTAGCTGTGGGCGATCGGATCGTCGCCGGCAGGCTGGGCGGCGGTGACGCCGGTCAGGCGCAGCGCGTCGTCCGAGTCGCGATAGCCGAATTGGTACGTGACGCGCTCGAACTCCGGGTCCGACGGCCTCGTCACGTGCACGGACAGCACATGGCGAGCAATGTCCACCGTGGTCGTGCAGGGCTCGCAGCCGGGCGCCACGACCTTGCTGAGGTTGGCGATGCGGTACTCGCCGCCCGCGCCGGTCACCAGCACCGCAATGATCACGTCGTGCGATTGGCCCACGGGCGCCAGCACGACGGCCAGGTCGTCGGCGTCGTCCACCTGCAGATGGCCGGCGCTGTGGCCGACCGCGTGCAGGGCCGGAAAGCGCTGGCCCAGCGCACGCGCGGCCGCGGCGGGCAGGCCGTTGTCGGTGGGCAGGTCGACGTGCCTGGCGGGCGCAGGCGGGGGCGCGGGGTGCAACGAGCCGCAGGCGGCGACGAGCACCGCGGCGAGCGTCGGGACGAGGACACGCAGGGGCCGGACGCGGCGGTCGAGGAAGAAGGTGGCGGATGCCGAAAATCGCATGCCCGGCATCATGCCTTCTCGCGACGCGTGGTTCGCGTAACCGCACGTATCGGTCGCCGGAGGAAACCCTCAGGGCAGCGGGGTGAGCCGGCGGGGCATGAACGCCGGCTTGCAGCGCCATGCTCGGCCTGTCGCTACGGCTGCACCCAGCGCGATCCCTTGGCGCCCATCACCGCACGCCGGTGGCCGTCGGGATGCAGTTCGAGCCAGTCCACGGTCTCGGCCATCGCCTCGATCATCGCGAAGTGGCTACGCACGCCCAACTCGGACAGCGGGGCGTCGAGCGGGCGGCCCGGCGCTTCGACCGACTGGTAGTCGCGTGCCCCGGCGGAGGTCTGCAGCTTGGCCCAGCGCGACGACACCGCCAGCCCGGCGGTCTCCACGTTCAGCCGCACCTGCATGCGCAATTGCCAGCCGAGCTCGCGGCTGTAGAAGATCAGCGTGCCTTGTGGCGACTGCTCGATCTGGCGCACCTTGGGCGAGCGCGCGTCGGTGTAGAAGACCAGGCGGCGTTCGGCCGCGTCCACCTCTCGCAGCACCAGGCTGCGGGCGTCGGCCTGGCCGTCGTCGACGGTGGCCAGCACGGCCACGCGCCACTCGTGCGGTGGCCGGCTCGCCTCAGGCTCGCCGGGCGTGGATCGCTGGCGAGTTGCCACGCAACTCTCGAGCTCGCTCCAGATGCTCATCTCGATCTCGTCGAGTTCCTGCAGACGTGCTGTCATGGCAGACCTCCGGGCGGGAAGGGGAGGGCCAACACTACCCGCGCCCCCGCCGCCGGTCAATTGCCCGCCGGTAAATTTTCTTGATCGGTTTCCGAGAAACGCTAACCGATCAAACCAGCGCTTCACGCTTCATGCCGCAGTGCGGGAAACAGGATCACGTCACGGATGCTGGCGCTGTCGGTGATCAGCATCATCAGGCGGTCGATGCCGATGCCGCAGCCGCCGGTCGGGGGCATGCCGTATTCGAGCGCGCGGATGAAGTCGGCGTCGTAGAACATCGCCTCCTCGTCGCCGGCGTCCTTGTTGGCGACCTGGGCCTGGAAGCGCGCAGCCTGGTCCTCGGCGTCGTTCAGCTCGGAGAAGCCGTTGGCGTACTCGCGGCCGGTGATGAACAGCTCGAAACGCTCGGTGATGGCCGGATTCGAGTCCGACGCGCGTGCCAGCGGGCTCACTTCTACGGGATAGTCGATGATGAAGGTCGGCTGCCACAGCTTGGCTTCCACCTCGGCCTCGAACAGGCCGAACTGCAGCTCGGCCAGCGTCCAGTGGGCCAGGGCCTTCTCGCCGGCGGCGACGATGCGCGCGCGCAGCAGCTCCTTGTCGGCGGTCTGGTCGAGGGTCAGGCCGCAATGCTGGACCAGCGAGTCGCGCACCGTCAAACGGGCGAACGGCTGGTCAAGATGGACATCCTTTCCGGCATAGGTCAGCGCGGCGGAGCCGGTGGCGGCCACCGCGGCGTGGCGCAGCACCTGCTCGGTGAAGTCCATCAGGTCGTGGTGGTTCCAGTACGCCGCGTAGAACTCCATCATCGTGAATTCGGGGTTGTGCCGAACCGAGATGCCTTCGTTGCGGAAGCTGCGGTTGATCTCGAACACGCGCTCGAAGCCGCCCACGATCAGGCGCTTGAGGTAGAGCTCCGGCGCGATGCGCAGGTACATCGCCTGGTCGAGCGCGTTGTGGTGCGTCTTGAACGGCTTGGCGTTGCCGCCGCCGGGAATCGGGTGCAGCATCGGCGTCTCGACTTCCATGAAGCCGTTGGCGATCATGAAGGCGCGGATCGAGCCGAGCGCGTCGCTGCGGGCGCGAAAGCGCTTGCGGGCAGCTTCGTCGGTGATCAGGTCGACGTAGCGCTGGCGGTACTTCACCTCCTGGTCGGCCACGCCGTAATAGTCGCTGGGCAGCGGGCGCAGCGACTTCGTCAGCAGGCGAAGCGTGGTGACCTTGATCGTGAGCTCGCCGGCGCGCGTGACGAACAGCGTGCCCTCGGCGCCCAGGATGTCACCCAGGTCCCAGTGCTTGAACTGGTTGTAGACGTCTTCGCCGACGAAGTCGATCTTGACGTGCAGCTGGATGCGGCCCGTGGCGTCCTGCAGGTTGACGAAACCCGACTTGCCCTGCACGCGCTTGAGCATCATGCGGCCGCCGACGCTGACCTGGATCGCCTGCGGCTCCAGTTCCTCGTTGGTCAGCTTGCCGTACTTGTGCGCGAGTTCCGCCGCGCGGTTCGCCGGCTTGAAGTCGTTCGGAAACGCGACGCCGCCCTGCGCACGGATCGCGGCCAGTTTCTCGCGACGCTCCGCAATCAGCTTGTTCTCGTCGAGCGGCGGCGGGGGAGGCGTGGTGTTGTCCATGCGAGGAATTCGGTACTGTGAGGTGAGCCACGGCCACGGGGCCGCCAGCGGGAGCAGCGTCGGCTGCAAGGGAGAACCCGCGATTTTACGTTGAACGGACGCGGATCTGCACTCCGACGTCTGCGGTACCAGGTCTTGCCCTTTGCCCCCGAACGCTGAAAAAAAGGGTGGCAAAGGCAAGACCCGGTACCGAACCTGACACGGAGCCTCGCGACGGAGGCGTCCGGCTGACCTAAAATCGCAGATTCCCTTCGTTCATCCACCTGCCCGCCTCCCGCGCGGGCGCGAGCGCGCGGCGGCCTGCGGGCCGCTCCAGCAGCGCGCCCGGCCTTCCTGAAGAAGCGCACCGCTCGCCCATGTCCTCGCACAGCCTCCGCCCCCAGACCCACGCCCCCGTCACCGACCGCAAGGTGCGCTTCGCGCTGGCGGGCGCTGGGCGGATCGCGGCCAACCACATGGAGTCGATCAAGGCGCACGCCGATCGCGCCGAACTGATCGCGGTATGCGACACGGATCCGGCCAAGCTGGCCGCTGCGGTGGAGCGCACCGGCGCGCGCGGCTATCCCAGCCTCGAGGCGATGCTGGCTGCCGAGACGCCCGACTGCGTGATCATCACCACGCCCAGCGGGCTGCACTCGCAGCAGGTGATCCAGGTGGCGCGCGCGGGCTTCAACGTGATGACCGAAAAGCCCATGGCCACGCGCTGGCAGGACGGCCTGGCGATGGTGCGGGCGTGCGACGAGGCCGGCGTGCGCCTGTTCGTCGTCAAGCAGAACCGCCGCAACAAGACGCTGCAACTTCTGAAGAAGGCGATGGAGCTGGGCCGCTTCGGCCGCATCTACATGGTCAACGTCAACGTGTTCTGGACGCGTCCGCAGGCGTACTACGACTCGGCCGCGTGGCGCGGCACGTGGGAGTTCGACGGCGGCGCCTTCATGAACCAGGCGAGCCACTACGTCGACCTGCTGGAATGGATCGGCGGCCCGGTGGAAAGCGTGATGGCCTACACCGGCACGCTGGCGCGCAACATCGAGGTGGAAGACACCGGCGTGGCCGCGCTGAAATGGCGCAGTGGCGCGATGGGCACGATCAACGTCACGATGCTCACGTACCCGAAGAACCTGGAAGGCTCGATCACGATCCTCGGCGAGAAGGGTTCCGTGCGCGTCGGCGGCCTGGCCGTCAACGAGATCAAGCACTGGGACTTCGCCGACCCGCACGAGATGGACGCCGAAGTGGAGTCCGCCAGCTACCAGACGACCTCGGTCTACGGCTTCGGCCACCCGCTGTACTACGACAACGTCATCAACACGCTGTGCGGGCAGGCCCAGCCCGAGACCGACGGCCGCGAAGGCCTGAAGTCGCTGGAACTGCTGATCGCGATGTACCTGTCGTCGCGCGACGGCAAGCGCGTCAACCTGCCGCTGGAGTATTGATGCCCCCACGCTCGCGGATGGTGCCCCCACGCTCGCTGGCGCTCGCTGCCCCCCGAGGGGGCGCTCCACGGCGGGTCCGGCAGAGCCGGTTCCAGCGCTCCCTTGAACTTCTCTTGGCGCAGCCGAGCGGCAGCGCCGATCAATAAGTCCAGACCTCGCATGCCAACGACTATTCATCCGACGGCCATCGTCGACGACGGCGCCGTCCTCGGCGAGAACTGCCGCGTCTGGCACTGGGTGCACATCAGCGGCGGCGCGCGCATCGGCGCGGGCTGCTCGTTCGGCCAGAACGTGTACGTGGGCAACGACGTGGCGATCGGCAACAACGTCAAGATCCAGAACAACGTGTCGGTGTACGACGCCGTGACGCTGGAAGACGACGTGTTCTGCGGCCCCAGCATGGTGTTCACCAATGTCTACAACCCGCGCGCCGCGGTCGTTCGCAAGGACGAGTACCGCCGCACGCTGGTGCGCCGGGGCGCGACGCTGGGCGCCAATTCCACGCTCGTATGCGGCATCACCGTCGGCCGCTACGCCTTCGTCGGCGCCGGCGCCGTGGTGCAGAAGGACGTGCCCGACTTCGCGCTGGTGGTGGGCGTGCCCGCGCGCCAGATCGGCTGGATGAGCCGCTTCGGCGAGCGCCTCGAATTGCCGCACTCCGGCGACGCGGAGATCGCCTGCCCGAACAGCACCGACCGTTACCGACTCGACGGCGCCGTGCTGTCGCTGATCTGAGAATTCACGAAAGAAGCGCATGAACGCTCCCCTGCCGCTGCAAACCAAGATCGAGTTCATCGACCTGAAGGCCCAGTACGCCGCACTGCGCGACGAGATCGCCCTGCGCATGCAGAAGGTGCTCGACCACGGCCAGTACATCATGGGCCCCGAGGTCAAGGAACTCGAGGCGGCGCTCGTCGCCCACACCGGCGCGAAGCATTGCATCACCGTCGCCAGCGGCACCGAAGCGCTGCTGATCGCGATGATGGCGCTGGACCTGAAGCCGGGCGACGAGGTCATCACGACGCCGTTCACGTTCGCGGCCACCGCCGAGACCATCGTGCTGCTGGGCGGCGTGCCGGTGTGGGTGGACATCGAGCCCGACACCTGCAACATCGACGCCTCGAAGATCGAGGCCGCGATCACGCCGCGCACCAAGGCCATCATGCCGGTGAGCCTGTACGGCCAGTGTGCCGACATGGACGAGATCAACGCGATCGGCGCACGCCACGGTGTTCCCGTGATCGAGGACGCGGCGCAGAGCTTTGGCGCGACGTACAAGGGCAAGCGCAGCAACAACCTGTCGACGTTCGGCTGCACCAGCTTCTTCCCGAGCAAGCCGCTGGGGTGCTACGGCGACGGCGGCGCCATCTTCACCAACGACGACGCGCTGGCGCAGGCCGCGCGCGAAATCCGCGTGCACGGCCAGAGCGCCCGCTACACGCATACCCGCGTGGGTGTCGGCGGCCGCATGGACACGCTGCAATGCGCCATCGTGCTGGCCAAGCTGGGCCGCCTCGACTGGGAGCTGCAGCGCCGTCATGAGATCGGCGCGGTGTACCACCAACGCCTCGCCGCGCTGAACCTGACGACCCTGACCGTGCGCGCGGATCGCGACAGCGTCTGGGGCCAGTACACCGTGCGCGTGGCCAACCGCGCCCAGGTGCAGGCCGTGCTGGCCGAAGCCGGCGTGCCCACCGCGGTGCACTATCCGAAGCCGCTGCATCGCCAGCCGGCCTACGTCAAGTTCGGCGATCCGCACAGCTGCCCCCACAGCCTGGCCGCTGCCGACGAAGTGATGAGCCTGCCGATGAGCGCCGACCTGTCGGACAGCGACCTCGACCGCGTGGTCGCCGCGCTGACAGCGGCCGTCGGCCTGCGCACGCAGTGATCTTGTCGTGACGGCGCCGTCATCGCGACACGGCGGCCTGCTCCGCGCCGTGCTGACGCTCGTCGCCGGCGGCGCCGTCGCGCAGGCGCTGCCGCTGCTCCTGGGCCCGTGGCTCACGCGGCTGTACTCGCCGCAGCAGTTCGGTGTCTACCACCTGTTCGCGGCCGTGTCGGCCAATCTCGCCGTGGTGGCCTGCGCGCGCTACGAGTTCGCGCTGCCGCTGGTGGGCGACGCCAGCGATGCCGCGGCCTTGCGCGCGCTGTGCCTGCGCGTGCTCGCTGGCGTGACGCTGGCAAGCGCGGTCGCGGGGGCGATCTGGTTCGCGTTCTCGCTCAACGCCTGGACGGGCTGGCTGCCGGTGGCCGTCGCCGTGCTCGGCTTCCTGTCGCTCGCCACGCTGTGGGCGACGCGCGCACAGGCCTACCGCGCCTTGGCTCTCGCGCGCGTCGTGCAGTACGGCGGTGCGTCGCTGGCTCAGGCCGGGGCAGCCTTGCTCGGCGCCGGAGTGCAGGGCCTGATCGTCGCGCCGATTGCGGCCGCCGCCGCCGCCGCCGCTGTCTTGCGCCTGCCGCTCAACGACGCTGCGCAGCTTGCGCCCGATCGCTGGCGACTGCTCGCGCGACGCTATCGCGACTTCCCGCTGCTCAACACGCCGCATGCGTTCATGGGCGCGTTGCAGGACACCGTCTCGATCGCGATGATCGCCGCCTGGCAAGGCCCGGTCGCGGCCGGCTTCTGGGGGCTGTCGCTGCGCTACCTGAAGGCCCCGGCCACGCTGGTGGGCGGGGCGGTATCGCAGGCGCTCTATCCGCAGTTGGCGGCGCATGGCGCGTCGGTCGACCACGACGCGGACACGCACGCGCCCTTGCGCGTCACGCGCGAGGGTCGCGCGGCCGTGCGTCGCGTGATGCTCGGCCTGGCCGCCATCGCGCTGCCGCTGGTGCTGCTGCTGTGGGCCTTCGCGCCCTGGGCCTTCGAGCGCCTGTTCGGCGCCGACTGGCGCGGCGCCGGCGAACTCGCGCGCACGCTGGGCCTGTACATCGGCGTGCACTTCGTGGCCGCGCCGCTGGCCGTCGTCACGCTCGCCTGGGGTGCGCAGGCCTGGGCGCTGCGGCTCGCGCTGGTGGGTCAGGTGGCGTTCGTCGCCGCGCTGGCCGCGGGCCTCAAGCTCGGCGGGCTGCCGGGCGCGGGCTGGGGCGTGTCGATCGCGATGACGCTGTACTTCGGCTACTACTTCCTGCGCCTGGCCACGTGGCCCCTGACTCGAGAGGAACACGCATGACGCTGCGCACGACACTCAACCGCCTGCGCCGCCAATGGCTGCGGCGCTGGATCTGGCAGCCCGTGTTCGGCGAGGCGCAGGGCAGCCGCCTGCTGCCCAACACGCGCATCTCGAGCGCCAGCGTGATCGAGCACGAGGACAAGCTCGTGCTCGGCGACAACGTCTTCATCGGCGCGTTCAACTTCATCGAGGCCAGTGGCGGCATCACGATCGAGGAGGGCGTTCAGATCACCAGCCACTCGACGCTCGTGACGCACAGCTCGCACCGCTCACAACGCCTGCTGGGCCCGGCCTACACGACATGGCCGACGCCACTGGGCAGCGAGCGCCCGGGCTGGATCTCGGGCCCGATCCACATCGGCGCGTACAGCTTCATCGGGCCGCATTGCCTGATCGAGGCCAACTCGCACATTGGCCGCGGATCATTGGTTTGCGCGGGCAGTTTCGTGCGCGGCGCCTTTCCCGACTTCGCGATCCTGGAAGGCCGTCCGGCCCGCGTCGTCGGCGACAGCCGGCGCGCGGACGAGCGCGCCCTGGTGCGCTTTCCCGAGCTGCGCGTGCTGTACGACGCGTGGGCCGCGGCGCCGGCGCCCATCGATCTAGAAGGGCCCAAGTGACGCTGGCGAGCCGCCCCTTGCGCGTCGTGCTGTTGGGCGACGGCGAGAGCCCGCACCTGCTGAAGTGGGCGCTGGCGCTGGCGCCGCGCGTCGAACTCCACGTCGCGTCCAGTCGTGGACTGGCGCCGGCGCTGGCGCAACGGGTCGCGCCCGAACGCACGCTGCTGCTGGGCCACCCGACCCATTTTTCCGGCGGCAACGGCGCATTGCTCAAGACGCTGCCGCGGCTCGTGCGCTGGCTGCGCGGCGTCGACGCCGACTGGATCAACGCGCACTACCTCACCTCGCACGGCACGCTCGCGTGGCTGGCACGCAAGGCGGGGGTGCGCGCGCAGCTCGCGGCGTCGGCTTGGGGCTCGGACATCCTCGTTGCGCCGCGTAGCAGCCCGCTGCTGCGCTGGGTCACTTCGCGCGTGCTGCGCGACGCGACGCTCTGTACCAGCGACTCGGCACACATGGCCGAGCGCATGCGCGAGCTGGGGGCGCGCGACGTGATGACGTTCCCGTTCGGCCTCGACGCGCTGCCCGCGGTGCCGGCCGGCAAGGAGCCGCGGCTGTTCTTCGCCAACCGCGGCCTCGAAGACATCTACGACCCCCAGCGCGTGCTGACGCTGTTCGCCGGCATCGCGCGCGACTGGCCCGAGGCCCGCCTCGTGATGGCCAACAGCGGCTCGTTGCGCGACGTCTTGCAGCAGCAGTCGGTCGACCTGGGGCTGGCCCATCGCATCGAGTTCGTCGGCCGCCTGGACGCTGCCACGCAGTCCGCGTTCTACGCCCGCGCCCGCTGGTACGTCAGCGTGCCCCGCAGCGATTCCGTCTCGGTGTCCGTGCTGGAGGCGATGGGCCACGGCTGCATCCCGCTGCTGTCCGACCTGCCGGCCAACCGCGAGCTGGTGCGCGACGGCGACAACGGCCTGATCGTTGCCGACGGCCAGGCCGCGCTGTCCGCCGCCGCGCTCGATCGCCTGCAGGCCGGTGCCGACGCCATCGCCAAGGCCAACCGCGACTGGGTTGGCGCGCACGCGCTGTTCGGCCCGTGCGTGGACGCCTTCGTCGCGCGCCTGGAACAATCCAACTCCTCCCGAAGAAGAATCGCCGGACCACCGACGCCATGAACATCCTCTACATCAACCACTACGCCGGCACGCCCGAACTGGGCATGGAGTTCCGCCCGTACTACCTCGCGCGCGAATGGGTGCGGGCCGGCCACAGCGTGCAGATGCTGGCGGCCTCGTACTCGCACGTGCGGGCGCGCCAGCCGGCGGTGGGCATGACGCCCAAGAACGAGACCATCGACGGCATCGCCTACCGCTGGTATCCGACGCGTGGCTACATCGGCAACGGCTTGGGCCGCGTGCGCAACATCTGGGAATTCCTCAAGCAGGTCTGGCGCGACACCGACCGCATCGTGGCCACGAACAGGCCGGACGTCGTGATCGCGTCCAGCACCTACCCGATGGACATCTGGGTGGCGCGCCGGATCGCCCGCCGCGCCAAGGCCAAGCTCGTCTTCGAGGTGCACGACCTGTGGCCGCTGTCGCCGATCGAGCTCTCCGGCATGTCGCCCGGCCACCCCTTCATCCGCATCTGCCATGCCGCCGAGTCTGCGGCCTATCGCCACGCCGATCGCGTGGTGTCGATGCTGCCGGTGGTGCACGAGTACATGGCTTCACGCGGGCTGGACCTGAAGCGCCTGTCCATCGTGCCCAATGGCATCACGCTGGAAGAATGGGACGGCACGCCGGAAGCGCTGCGCGATGACGTGGCCGCCGCCATCGCCACGCAGCGCGCCGCCGGGCGCACGGTGGTGGTCTATGCCGGCTCGATGGGCTTGCCCAATGCGCTGGACGTGCTGCTCGATGCCGCGGCGATGATGCGCGGCGAGCCGTTCGCCTTCGTGATGGTCGGCGACGGGCTGGAGCGCGAGCGCCTGGCCCGCCGTGTCGCCAGCGAAGGCCTGCAGAACGTGGTCATGCTGCCGCCGATCCCGAAGACCCAGATCCCGTCGCTGCTGGCCCGCATCGACATCGCCTACATCGGCTGGCAGCGCGTGCCGATCTACCGCTTCGGCATCGCGCCGAACAAGCTGATGGACTACATGATGGCGCGCTGCTCGGTGCTGCACTCGGTCGACGCCGGCAACGATCCGGTGGCCGAAAGCGGCTGCGGCCTGACGGTGATTCCCCAATCGCCCGAAGCCGTGGTGCACGGCCTGCGCGAACTCGCCGCGGTGCCCGAGGCCGAACGCCGCGCGATGGGCGAGCGCGGGCGCGACTTCGTGCTGGCGCATCACACCTACCCGGTGCTGGCGCAGCGATTCCTGCAGGCGATGCAGCGATGAACGATGCCGAACCGGCAGAATTGCAGGCTGTCGCGCAGCGCTACGCCCGGCGCGGCGAGCCCGACCGCTACAGCATGTTGCAGCCCG
>JBDSDD010000059.1:0-36602 GCA_039920745.1 Burkholderiaceae bacterium
CTGCCTGTGACAAATTTTCAACGCCCGACAAGCCGCGCTTCGTCGTCGGCGCACTCGGCCCGACCCCCAAAACCGCCAGCATCAGCCCTGATGTGAACGATCCGGGCGCACGCAACACCAGTTTTGAAGATCTTCGCAAGGCCTACTACGAGCAGACCGAAGCACTCGTCAAGGGCGGCAGCGATGTGTTGCTGGTAGAAACGATTTTCGACACGCTCAACGCCAAGGCCGCACTGTTTGCGATTGACGAATATTTCGACAATTCCGGCGAACGCCTGCCGCTCATCATCAGTGGCACGGTGACCGATGCCTCCGGCCGTATCCTGAGCGGGCAGACGGTGACGGCTTTCTGGCACAGCATCCGCCATGCGCAGCCGCTCGCGGTCGGCCTCAACTGCGCGCTGGGCGCGGCCCTCATGCGACCCTACATACAGGAGCTCGCTCGCGTGGCGGGTGACACTTACATCAGCTGCTACCCGAACGCCGGCCTGCCCAACCCGATGAGCGACACCGGCTTCGACGAGACGCCCGAGGTCACCGGTGCCTTGATGGAAGAGTTCGCCAAGGCCGGCTTCCTGAACCTGGCCGGCGGCTGCTGCGGCACGACGCCGGACCACATCGCGGCCATCGCCCGCCGCGTGGGCACGTACCGCCCGCGCGGGGTGCACGACCCGCTGTTCTCGCCCTTGCTGGCTGCTTGACGTCGAGGCTGCGCCCCGGGAGCGTGCCAGGGCCGTACCCGACGTTGACCCTGGCGGGCGAGGCGCCTGCTCACCACGGCGAGCCCAACAGCTGCTCGGCCTGCGCAGGCGCTTCGCGACGTGACCTCAATCTGGTCGACGCCAACCACGCGGGCCAGGACATCGCAGGCACAGCACTCTGAAGGCACACCGGCGAACCCCGCACCGACAACTTTTCGTGATCTGCTGCACTTCTGCGCGAACAACATCGTCCAGGAGTTCGTCCAAGCGCGCCACTGGCTGGGCGCGTTCACCGGATCGCTGCGCGGACATGCCTGTGATGCGAGCGGGCGGGCGTCGACCTCGTGGGCCTCGCGCGGCCTAGACGGGCATTCGCGCAATCGTCTCAAGGAGCCGATTGATCGGCTGCACGAAGCCGTTGGCCTGGGCATCGGCGACGACGAATCCGTAGTCGATGCCACGGATGTCGCACAGGTCCTTGAACGGATTGTCGAAGCGCGTCGGCGGCTGGATGAGCACCATGCCCGCGCCCGCTCTCAACTGAATGAAGGCATGCGACAGGTGGCTTCCCTCGACACCGATGATGAGCTTCGCGTCGAAACACGCACGCGCGACTGCCTCTGCCGACATGGACATCGGATCGATGATGGAGAACCCCTCCGCGGCGAGGCGCTCGATGATCTGTGCCTCGTTGCCCAGATCGCGGGCAGCGCCTCCCCGGCGAGAGACAAAAATGCGTTCGTTCTTTCGGGCCCACCCTTGCTTGATCAGGCCGTCCTGCAATTCGACAAGGCCTTGCTGATGATGCAGGCTGAAACCCGAGCTGGTGATCAGCGTCAGGTGCGGTATCACGCACCTGGAGGGGATGGGCGTCGGATCGTCGATTCCGTAGAGCCGGAGATAGTCCACCTTGTGGGTGCCTGGAGCGCTCTTCCCGTAGACCTCGAGGGCGGGCCCCCTCTGCGACGACGCACGCATGGCGGGCAGCTCCTCGAAGAGCCAATGACCGAAATACCGATGGCTCTGTCGGTTCGCGAAGATGCAGCCACTCGGCGAAGTTTCCCGTACGGAAGCCAACAGCGTCTTCGTTTCGCCCGAGATGATGTGCTTGGCCAGCCCCTTGTGGAGATTGCCATCGATGAAAAGTGCATCGCTCAATTCATAGGTCTGGGAGGCGGGTACCCGGTACGGGCCGGTTTCCAAGCGCAACAGCTCGAGTTCGATGGACCGGTTCGGAGCAGTTCCGAGAGCACGGTCGCTCTCTCCTTCCAGACAGATCGCCTTGCGTCGTTCGATGGTCACCGAGGGAGACGTTTCGAACGAGCGCTTGCATACGTCGGCCAGGCTCGACGACAAGCCGGCCCGTCGCACCAAAGCCTGCCCGACGGGGGAGAAGATTCTCATTCTTGCTGGGCGTTCATTTTCGGCGCGGGAAAAGAGTCTGGGCTATCGGGCACCCGGCATGAAATGCCACAGCAGCGCCGCGACGACGGTGGAGCCGCCGAGGACAGCGGCGTCGAGAAATCCGCTCGATAGTCCAAGGCGTCGATACGTGACGAAAGCGAACGGGTAGTAGAGCCAGCTGGAGGCCGCCGTACCGATGACCAGGCCCACCGGCCCTCCCCAATGGAGCCCCACAACCATGCCGCCCCAGAGCAGCACGTTCTGGATCATCTGGAGGATCAAGCCAAGCCCTTGGCGCCGCATGCCGACCAGCAGCCCATTGTAGGAGAACGTAACGATCGATACCAACATCCCGACGCACTGGATCTGGAGGAGCAGCGCCGCCTGGGCATACCGGACGTCGTAGAGCGTGCGAAAAAGCAGGGGTGCAAAAACAATCATCACGACATTGATGAACCAGCACGGAATGATCTGCGTGAGCCGCGCCTTGAACACCGCGCGTCGCAGTCGCGCGGCGTCGCCCGAGCGCACTACCTCGGCATACGCGGGCATCAGCACGCGCTGGGACAAGGTTTGAATCGCCTGCCACGGCATGATGGAGAGCCCGCCGGAAAGACCGATCAGCCCCAGCATTCGCGTATCAACAAGCGTTGCTGAAAAAAGGCGGCTTCCTTCCGCAGAAATGAACAACAGTGCGGACGAGAGGAAAGATATCTGCCCAAATTTGATGATCTCTCGCGCCTGTGCGTTGTCCCAATGAAACTTGTTCGACGGGCCATGCAGTACCTTGTGCTGCACGATGACCGTGAATACCGTCGACGCCACGGAACCCCAGGCGAGCGCAGCGGGCGAGCGCAGAACAACGGCGAGTGTCCCGGTCACGATCGCGGCGAAGACCTGCATGCCCATATCGATGGCGACTCTGCGTTTCGCGCCCAGGAGCCGATCGGCCAGTGCGACCTTGGTGCTGGTGAAGCCGGAAATGACCGGCACCAGTGCGACGATATGCAGCAGGGGTTCGACCTGCAGATTCGAAAAGACCATGGCGAGCGGCTTCGCGAACAGGAACATCGCCAAGCCAATCAGCACACCCCGCACGACCTGGATCGTCCAGGCGGTGTTCAAGTAGGCCGATTCCGCACCCGCGCTGTGCACGACGATCCCGCTGGCAATCCCCAGGTCACTCAGCAGGGCCACGCCCGTGTTGATCGAGAAGACGATCACCATCAGGCCAAACGCTTCCGGGAACAACAGGCGGGTGAGGATCAGATTCGTTCCGAACCTCAACACCTGCATCGCGACGAATCCGAGAAGGATCCACGAGCCCGCAGAAAATATCCGCGCCTTCAAGTTCATGCGCGGCGATCCAGGCACGTCGGGCCTCTGGTCACTGGCTCAAGAATTTCAGAAATGGTCACGGATTCTCGGAGACTCAACAGTTGACGGCCGCACGACCGGCCGGCGGTGCAACTTGCTTTGGGCAAACCAGCGCAGCGTGAGTATCCCGACGACTCACCGCCGAGGGCCGATTGCAGTTTAGCCGCTGAGTCCAGGGTCGGTGTCGAGGCGCTCTGATGGGGTTGTCCATCCCCGTCGATGCCTCTAGAAGCGTGGCGTCGCGGACCATGTGGGCCAAGGTCGCGCCGGCACATTCCGCGATTCCGACTCGCTCTATACAAACTGTCCGAGTACGACACTGCCCGAAAATTGCCGCTGGCAATGAGTGGGCGGACATTTCGGAGTCAGCGCCGCGCCGGCGGCACCTTGACGCGCGCTACGGCAGGTTGTGGCTGTAGGTTTTGCCAGCCAGTTCGCCTTGACGTCGTGACTTGCGGCACCTGCCGCCAGAATGACCGCGGCGCTCAAGCCATCTTTTCCAGCGCGTCCAGGTTCGGTCGCACCTTCACCTGCCCCGGCGGCACCGCGCCCGTCACGGCGAAGTCGGGCAGCTTGGTGTTGCGCAGCGCCGGCACGGCCAGCGGCATCGCCGACCGACTGACCAGGCTGACCACGATCGGCGCCTTGGCGATCGGGGTGCGGCGCAGCACCATCGCGATCTCGCCGCACTGCAGCTTGACCCAGACGCCCGGCGGGTAGACGCCAAGCGTACGGATCAGGGCCTGGCCGGCTTCGTCGGTGTGGCCGCCTTCGTCGAGCAAGGCCACCTGGGCGGCGGCCGTGGCCGACGATGCCGGACGGTTCTTGCGCGGGCTCAGGCGCGCCGCGTAACGGTCGGCGCGACGGATCAGCCGGGCCAGGGTCTCTTCGGGCGAACGGCCGGCGATCGGGCCGGACGGCGCGCTGTGGTGATGGCGCACCGCGTGCAGCCACATCGGGTCATCGACGCCGATCTCGGCGAGCAGGTCGGCGGCGCGTTGCGGATGGTCGCGCAGCGTGCCACGCTGGGATTCGCTGAGCGGCCCGGCCTGGCGCGCGAGGTCGTCCTGGGTCTGCGTGAAGGTGACGTTCATCGTCAGCGCGGCCAGCGTCAGCGCATCGACCCACTCGTGCTGCCAACCGGCCAGCTGGGTGCAAGCCATCGAGGCGAGCACGCAGACGAACAGGCTGTGGTTGGCGCTGTAGTCCTGGAAATCGTTGTTGGCGTCGTACATCAGGCGCAACAGCGCCCGGTCATGGCTGCGTTCGACCAGCGCGAGCACGTCGTCGCGCAGCGTGCGCAGGCGGGCGATCCAGTCGGCGCCGTGCGGGTCCACCAGCAGCAGGCGCAGGCGCATCTGCAGGTTGGGCCAGTCGAGCGGGCGTTCGGGCGTGCGCAAGGCGACGCCCTGCAGGGGCAGGGGCAGGGATTCGTAGTCCGGGCGGGCGCTGGCGATGCGGCCGAGCGCGACGTCCTGGCGCAGCATCTGGTCGAGCTGTCCGTTGTAGGCGCGCTGCACCGACTCCATCTCGGCCGCGTCGATGAAGATCGTGCGCGATTGCAGCACCTCGAGCTGCTTGGCCGTCTGGATGGCCGATCCACGAGCGAGCAGCACCGCACCCGAGCTGTCCCGCACCGAAAACGGCAGCGGACGGCCAACGCGCAAACCTTCCGAGGGCAGGGGGACGACCTTCATGGGAACGGATGGATACCAAAGAGACTGTCAGAACAGCAATATCGACCATGCGAAGGCTCCGCTTGAGTGGAGACACCTACAATTTGGCACATGTCCCCTGCTGAAACCGCCCGTTCCGACGCCGCCATCAAGAATCCCCCGCCGATGAAGTTGTCCGGGCTGGAGCCCGTGACGCTCAGCGCCGGGCACCTGTTCGTCAACATCGGCGAGCGCACGAACGTCACCGGATCGAAGGCCTTCGCCCGGCTGATCCTGGCCGGCGAGTTCGAGAAGGCGCTGGCCGTCGCGCGCCAGCAGGTCGAGAACGGCGCCCAGGTCATCGACATCAACATGGACGAGGCGATGCTCGACAGCCAGGCGGCGATGGTGCGCTTCCTGAACCTGGTCGCCAGCGAGCCCGAGATCGCCCGCGTTCCGGTGATGGTGGACTCGTCCAAGTGGAGCGTGATCGAGGCCGGCCTCAAATGCCTGCAGGGCAAGGGCATCGTCAACTCGATCTCGATGAAGGAAGGCCTGGACGAGTTCCGCCGCCAGGCCCGCCTGGTGCGCCGCTACGGCGCCGCAGCCGTCGTCATGGCCTTCGACGAAAAGGGCCAGGCCGACACCTTCGAACGCAAGATCGAGATCTGCGAGCGCGCGTACCGCATCCTGGTCGACGAGGTGGGCTTCCCCGCCGAGGACATCATCTTCGACCCGAACATCTTCGCGATCGCCACGGGCATCGAGGAGCACGACAACTACGCCGTCGACTTCATCAACGCCACGCGCTGGATCAAGCAGAACCTGCCGGGCGCCAAGGTGTCTGGCGGCGTCTCCAACGTCAGCTTCTCGTTCCGCGGCAACGAGCCGGTGCGCGAGGCGATCCACACCGTGTTCCTGTACCACGCGATCCAGGCCGGCATGGACATGGGCATCGTCAACGCCGGCATGGTCGGCGTGTACGACAACCTCGACGCCAAGCTGCGCGAGCTGGTGGAGGACGTGGTCCTCAATCGCCAGCCCCGGTTCGACGGTACCGAGAACGCGTCCGACGCGAAGAAGACTCCGACCGAGCGCCTGCTCGACGCCGCCGAGGCGGTCAAGGGCATCGTGCGCGACGACTCGGTGCGGCTCGCGTGGCGCGCGGGCACCGTCGAGCAGCGCCTGTCGCACGCGCTGGTGCAGGGCATCACCGACTTCATCACCGAGGACACCGAGGAGGCCTGGCAGGCCATCTCCGCGCGCGGCGGGCGCCCGCTGCACGTGATCGAAGGCCCGCTGATGGCCGGCATGAACGTGGTCGGCGACCTGTTCGGCGCCGGCAAGATGTTCCTGCCGCAAGTGGTGAAGTCCGCGCGCGTGATGAAGTCCGCCGTCGCCCACCTGGTGCCCTACATCGAGGAAGAGAAACTGCGCATGGAGGCCGCCGGCGACGACGTGCGCTCCAAGGGCAAGATCGTCATGGCCACCGTCAAGGGCGACGTCCACGACATCGGCAAGAACATCGTCACCGTCGTCCTCCAGTGCAACAACTTCGAGGTGGTCAACATGGGCGTGATGGTGTCGTGCAAGGACATCCTCGAGCGCGCCAGGGTGGAAGGGGCCGACATCATCGGGTTGTCCGGATTGATCACGCCCAGTCTCGAGGAGATGCAGTACGTTGCCTCCGAGCTGCAGCGCGACCCCGACTTCCGCGCGCTGAAAATTCCGCTCCTGATCGGTGGGGCGACCACCAGCCGCGTGCACACGGCCGTCAAGATCGCGCCGTTCTACGAGGGCCCGGTGGTGTATGTGCCGGACGCGTCGCGCGCGGTGGGTGTGTGCTCGGACCTGCTGTCCGACGAGCGCGGTGACCAGTTCCGCGACGACCTCGTGGCCGACTACGCCCGCGTGCGCGAGCAACACGCCAACCGCAAGCAGGTGCCGCTGGTCACGCTGGCGGCCGCGCGCGCCAACCGCACGCCGCTGGACTGGGCCGCCTACACGCCGCCAGCGCCCAAGTTCATCGGCCGCCGGGTGTTCAAGCAGTACGACCTGGCCGAGATCGCCGCGTGCATCGACTGGGGTCCATTCTTCCAGACCTGGGATCTGGCCGGCCCGTACCCGAAGATCCTTGCCGACGCGGTCGTCGGCGAAGCCGCCACCAAGGTGTTCGCCGACGGACAGGCGATGCTCAAGCGCGTCATCGAGGGCCGCTGGCTCACGGCCAACGGCGTGATGGGCTTCTGGCCCGCCAACACCGTCGATGACGACACGATCGAGATCTACACCGACGAATCACGCGCCGAGGTGCTGCTGAAGTGGGCGCCGCTGCGCATGCAGACCGAGCGCCCGCTGATCCCGGACGCGAATGGCGTCGAGGTGCGCCGCCCGAACCGCTCGCTGGCCGACTACATCGCGCCCAAGGGCACCAAGCCCGACTGGATCGGCCTGTTCGCGGTCACCGCGGGCCTGGGCGTGGACAAGCGCGAGGCCGAGTTCGAGGCCGCACACGACGACTACTCGTCCATCATGCTCAAGGCCATCGCCGACCGCCTCGCCGAGGCCTTTGCCGAGCGCCTGCACCAGCGCGTGCGCACCGAGCTGTGGGGCTACGCCGCGGACGAGGCGATGTCCGTCGACGACATGATCGCCGAGAAGTACAAGGGCATCCGCCCCGCGCCGGGCTACCCGGCCTGCCCCGAACACGGCGTCAAGGCCGACATGTTCCGTGCGATGCAGGCTGGCGACATCGGCATGGCGCTGACCGAAAGCCTGGCGATGACGCCGGCGGCCAGCGTCTCCGGCTTCTACCTCGCGCATCCGCAAGCCAGCTACTTCAACGTCGGGCGCATCGGCGAGGATCAGCTCGAGGCCTGGGCGGCCGCTGTGGGCGTGGACGATCAGGCGGCGCGCCGGCGACTCAGCGCGTCGTTCGAGCCCGCGCCCACGATGGCGTGAACCGCCCCTTTCGGCGGCTGTGACAGGCGATCGACAGCCATCTGCGTGAACGGCTTCACGGTCCCGACCGTGGCGGCCCGTTCGTGCGTAGTTACCCCTCGACGAAGGTAACCACTTGTCACTAGAGTGTCTCCAGGTCCGCGAAACACGCGGTGTTTTCGGTCGAAATCGCCGTCGCACGGCTGGAGAGATGCCCATGAAAAAGATCCAAGCGCTGCTGTTCGCGGCGGCCACCACGCTCGCACTGGTCGGCACGTCGGCGCACGCCGATACCGTCTGGAACTTCACCTATTCCGGTGCTGGCGTGTCGGCGAGCGGTTCGTTCGACACGCTCGGCAACGGGTCGACGCCGACCACCGTGGAATGGCTGACCGGCACTTATTCGGATGCCTCGATCACCAACGGCGCGATCAGCCTGATTGCGACGACCTCGACGCCCTACGCGGGCGAAGCGGGCCAGTTTCTCAGTGCGGACGGCGCGTACTACTACAACAACCTTTTCAACAGCACATCGGCGTTCGACGATGGCGGCTTGCTGTTCTCTGCCGGAACGCACGAGGTCAACCTGTTCGGCGGCAGCGGAGGTCTTTTCAATCTGACGAACGGCGTCCAGACGGCCGTGAGCTTCAGCGCCGTCGCCGTGCCGGAACCGGGCGCGATGGCGATGCTGCTGGCGGGCATGGGGGCGCTTGCGTTCGTGAGCCGTCGAAAAGCGCGTATCTGACGGCATCGGACGAACACCCCAGTTCGTGACAAGGCCCCGCGATGCGGGGCTTTTTCATTGGTGCGGCGACCACGTCACGCCACAGAAGAGTTGCCCTGCAACATCCCGGAATGGCAAGGTATGTAACGCTTCCTGTCGACGGGCATACCCATGCTTGTGGGCGTATTCGAAGCGCCGCAGAATTTGCACAGGTCATGGGAATTTCACTGGCCAGCAATGAACTCCGAGGAAAGAATGCGACTTCGTCGACCATTGGTTGTTGCCGCACTGCTGACAGTTGCAGCCGCCGCGCACGCGGAACACTTCGAATATGCCGTCGACTTGAACGGCAGCTATTCGCAAGGTGGCACAGAGGGCTGCTTTCCGCCCGACTTCGACCAGCCCGCGTGTCCTCAGCCGGGCCATCTGTCTGCGCTGTTGAGCTTCGATACGCCCGGCGCAGCGGACGGCTCTTACCTGATCGCCGCCGGGTTCGGCGACATCACCAATTTCACGGTGAACCTGGGCTGGCTCGCATCGGACGCACTTTACGGCGGCGTCAACCTGAATAGCGGCGTTCCGAACGGCACCGTCCAGTCAGCCGACGGTACCGAGTCGTTTACATTCGACTGGAGCGACCAGACCGCCTCGTACCAATACGACTACGGTGATCACAACGGCAACGGCACGTTCTCCGGCACGATGTCCGCCGTGCCCGAACCGTCGTTGGTCGTCCTGATGCTGGCCGGGCTGGCCGCGGTCGCGGGCATCGGTCGGCGCCGCGGTAGGAGCGCGGCCGCTAGTCGCTAGCCGAGTCGACTGAGCGCTCACCCCAGGCCGCGAAGTCCGGGTTCTCGAAGCCCGGCTTGGCGTAGGCCAGCAAGTCGCCTGCCAGTGTCAGCACGGCTCCGCCCGCGGCACGCAGCACGGCGTCGCCCGCGGCCGTGTCCCACTCCATCGTCCGACCGAAGCGCGGGTAGACGTCGGCGAGGCCTTCGGCCAACAGGCACAGCTTCAACGAGGAGCCGACCATCCGGTGGGCCGCGACACGTCGACCCGCGAGAAAGGCGTCCACCGCCGCGTCGTTGCCGTGGTGGCGGCTGCCGACCACCGTCAAGCCGTCGGCCGGCTCGGATCGGGCGCAGATCGAGCGCCGTTCGCCACCGACTTCGACCCACGCGCCCGCGCCCGCGGCGCCCGTGTAGAGCGTATCGAGCGCCGGCGCCAGCACCAGGCCCAGCACCGGCACGCCGTGGTCGATCAACGCGATGTTGACCGTGAACTCGCCGTTCCGGTTGATGAATTCCTTGGTGCCGTCAATCGGGTCGACAAGCCAGAAGCGGTTGCTCACATCCGGAATATCTCCCGCCGATGCAGCCTCCTCGCCAACGACCGGGAGGTCCGGTGCAATGCGCTTCAAGCCCGCGAAGATCACCTTTTCGGCGCGCTGGTCGGCCACGGTGACCGGCGATTCGTCGCCCTTGATCTCGACCTGGAAGTCCGTCGCGTAGACGCCCATCACCAGCGCGCCAGCCGCGCGGATCAGCGGGGTCAGTTCGGCGAGCAGGGAAGCGAGAGGCAACGGGCCGGCTGTCAGGATGCTCATAAGGGGTATGCGGAATGTGCTCGATTATGACAAAATCATGCCACTAAATGTTTTAGTGTCTCGATTCATCTTCAGACTCGCCCTGACGTGCCCGCGCTGACCGCCAACTTGTCGCAACTGAACGCCCAGCGCCGCCGGGCGGTGGAGTTGCGCGTGGATGGCCACAGTCTGACCCAGGTGCGCGAGGTGACGGGCCTCAGCGTGCCGACGATCATCGGCGCGTTCAAGGCGTTCACCGAAGGCGGCTGGCATGCCGTGGACGTGGGCGCCCGCGGACGGCCGCAGGGCACGGGTCGCGCACTGACGCTGGCGCAGGAGGCCGAGCTGGCGCTGCTGGCGCTGTACGGCGCGCCCGAGGCGGCCGGGCTGGTGGTGACGCTGTGGTCGGCCGACGCCGTGCGCGATTGCGCGCAGCGGCGCTTCGGCGTCGACCTGCATCCGCGCGCCGTGGCGCGCTGTCTTGCGCGCTGGGGCCTGACGCTGGTGGCACTGCGCGACGCCGCGCACCGCTCGTCCGCCTCGGCGTCCTGGCTGGCCGCGCAGCAGTCACCTGCCCGCAGCGGCGGTGCGTCGCGCACCTGGTGGTGCGGCGGCCTGCCAGCGCCGGCAACGGCGGCTGCCGGCACCTCGCGCGGCCTGCTGGTGGCCGTCGATGCCCGCGGCCAGGTCGCCTGGCTGCCAGCGCCGTCGCTGAGCCTGCAGGACGCCTACGTCGATTTCCTGGCGCGCCTGCTGGCCCAGGCGACCTCGCCAGTCGTCGCCTGGCTGCACGGCCTCGACCTGCGCCGCGCCGCGCAACTCAATGACTGGATCACGACGCAGCCGCGACTGCAGGTCGTCGCCTGCCCGATCGCACTGACACGTCGCGCCCCGCCAGCAGACGAGATCCTCCGACTCGCGCCGCCCGCGCTGGCGGCCCACCCCTTTGCCGCCACTGCGGCCGCCCCTGCCCTGGCCGCGTCGCCCGCAGCGGCCGGACGCCCCTTCATCACTCCCCGAACGTCGACAACGGACGATCCCATGAACCTCACCCACCTGCAGCGCCTGGAAGCCGAGAGCATCCACATCATGCGCGAGGTCGTCGCCGAGACCGACAACCCCGTCATGCTCTATTCGATCGGCAAGGATTCGGCCGTGATGCTGCACCTGGCCCGCAAGGCGTTCTTCCCGTCGCCGCCGCCGTTCCCGCTGCTGCACGTCGACACCACGTGGAAATTCCGCGCGATGTACGAGATGCGCGAGCGCATGGCCAAGGAAGTCGGCATGGACCTGATCGTCTATCAGAACCCCGAAGCCGCCGAGCAAGGCATCAACCCGTTCACCCACGGCTCGTCCATCCACACCGACATGTGGAAGACGCAGGGCCTCAAGCAGGCGCTGGACAAGTACAACTTCGACGCGGCCTTCGGCGGGGCGCGCCGCGACGAGGAGAAGTCGCGCGCGAAGGAGCGCATCTTCTCGTTCCGGTCGGCGCAGCACCGCTGGGATCCGAAGAACCAGCGCCCCGAACTCTGGCGCCTGTACAACGGCCGCAAGCAGAAGGGCGAGTCGATCCGCGTGTTCCCGATCTCGAACTGGACCGAGTTGGACATCTGGCAGTACATCTACCTCGAGAACATCCCCATCGTGCCGCTGTACTTCGCGGCCGAGCGGCCGGTGGTCAACCGCGACGGCACGTTGATCATGGTCGACGACGACCGCATGCCGCTCAAGGCCGGCGAGGTGCCGATGATGAAGAGCGTGCGCTTCCGCACCCTGGGCTGCTATCCGCTGTCGGGTGCAGTCGAATCGTCCGCCGCCACGCTCCCGGATGTCATCCAGGAAATGCTGTTGACGAAGACGTCGGAACGCCAGGGCCGCATGATCGACCACGATTCCGCCGCCTCGATGGAAAAGAAGAAGCAAGAGGGGTACTTCTGATGGCACACACGTCCGACCTGATCTCGACCGACATCGAGAAGTACCTCAAGCAGCACGAACGCAAGAGCCTGCTGCGCTTCATCACCTGCGGCTCCGTCGACGACGGCAAGTCCACGGTGATCGGCCGCCTGCTCTACGAATCCAAGATGCTGTTCGAGGACCAGCTCGCAGCCATCGAGAACGACTCCAAGAAGTGGGGCACGCAAGGCGGCGACATCGACTTCGCGCTGCTCGTCGACGGCCTCGCGGCAGAGCGTGAGCAAGGCATCACGATCGACGTCGCGTACCGCTTCTTTTCCACCGACCGCCGCAAGTTCATCGTCGCCGACACCCCCGGGCACGAGCAGTACACGCGCAACATGATCACGGGCGCGTCGACCGCCGACGTCGCCGTGATCCTGATCGACGCACGCAAGGGCGTGCTGACCCAGACGCGGCGCCACAGCTACCTCGTGAGCCTGATCGGCATCCGCAAGGTGGTGCTGGCCATCAACAAGATGGACCTGGTCGACTACTCGCAGAAGATCTTCGACAAGATCAACGAGGAGTACCGCGAGTTCGCCAAGCAGATCGGCCTTGACGACATCACGTCGATCCCGCTGTCGGGCCTCAAGGGCGACAACATGCTCGTGGCCAGCGACAAGACGCCTTGGTACCACGGCCCCACGCTGATGGGTTTCCTCGAGACCTGCGAGGTCGACGAGACCCGCCTGCAGAAGGAAGCGTTCCGCATGCCGGTGCAGTGGGTCAACCGCCCCAACCTCGACTTCCGCGGCTTCGCCGGCATCGTCACCAGCGGCCGCGTGAAGCCGGGCGACCGCATCATCGCGCAACCGTCGGGCAAGCAGAGCAAGGTGGCGCGCATCGTCACGATGGGCGGCGACCTGCCGCTGGCTGTGGCCGGGCAGTCGATCACGCTGACGCTGGAAGACGAGATCGACATCTCGCGCGGCGACGTGCTCTCGCTGGCCGACGCGCCGGCCGAGGTCGCCGACCAGTTCGAAGCCTCGCTGGTCTGGATGACCGACGAGCCGATGCTACCGGGCCGGCCCTACCTGATGAAGATCGGCGCGCAGACCGTCACTGCGTCCATCACCGAGCCGAAGTACAAGATCAACGTCAACACGATGGAGCACCTGGCCGCCAAGCAACTGGGCGTCAACGAGATCGGCGTCGTCAACATCGCGCTCGATCGCCAGATCGCGTTCGACGCGTACAAGGCCAACCGCGACACCGGCGGCTTCATCCTGATCAACCGGATGACCAACAACACGGTCGGCGCCGGCATGCTCAACTTCGCGCTGCGCCGCGCGCACAACCTGCGCCCGCAGGCCGTCGACGTCGACAAGTCGCTGCGCTCGGAGCTCAAGCACCAGCGCCCGGCAGTGCTGTGGTTCACCGGCCTGTCGGGTGCCGGCAAGTCCACCATCGCCAACCTGGTCGAGAAGAAGCTCGCCGCGATGGGCCGCCACACCTACCTGCTCGACGGCGACAACGTGCGCCACGGCTTGAACAAGGACCTGGGCTTCACCGAGGCCGACCGCGTGGAGAACATCCGCCGCGTCGCCGAGGTGGCACGCCTGATGGTCGACGCCGGCCTGATCGTGATGACCGCGTTCATCTCGCCGTTCCGCTCGGAACGCGCGATGGCGCGCGGGCAGATGGCCGAAGGCGAGTTCATCGAGATCCACGTCGACACGCCGCTGGCGGTGGCCGAGGAACGCGACGTCAAGGGGCTCTACAAGAAGGCGCGTCGCGGGGAGATCGCGAACTTCACGGGGATCAGTTCACCGTATGAGGCGCCGGATGCGCCGGAGATCGTGGTGAACACGCACACGCAGACGGCGGAGGACGCGGCGGATCTGATCGTGGCGAAGTTGAAGGCGCTGGGCCTGGTCGACTGATCTGGTCGCAGCGGATCGATGCGCATGCGCCCCGATGGGCGTGCGCATCGATCGGCGAGAATCGACCGATGCCCTTGCCCTTGCCCGCCGCCAGTCCGTCTCCGCCCCGCGTCATTCTGCCGATCCAGTACTTGCGTGGCATCGCCGCGTTGATGGTGGTCTGGTTCCACGCCGCGGAGCAGTTGCCCGAGGTCAAGACGCTGATCCCGAATACGTTCGGCAACTCGGGCGTCGACCTGTTCTTCGTGATCAGCGGCTTCATCATGGTGATCACGACCACTGGCAGCGCGATTTCTCCCTTGGAATTCATGCGCCGCCGGATCATCCGCGTGGTGCCGCTGTACTGGCTGCTGACGCTCGCCATGGTGGGCACGGCGCTGGTGGTGCCGACCCTGTTCCGGACGCTGATCGTCACGCCGGCGACCCTGGTCGAGAGCCTGCTGTTCGTGCCGCACTACTCGACCAGCTTCCCGGCAATGGCCTGGCCGCTGCTCGTGCCCGGCTGGACGCTGAACTTCGAGATGTTCTTCTATCTCGTGTTCGCCCTGTCGCTCGCGTTGCCCGCGCGCTGGCGCCTGCTCGCGCTGGCACTTGCCTTTGCGGCGCTGGTGTCGGCCGGCCTGCTGTTCGGGCCGTTCGATGCCGCGGCGGCCCGCGTCTACACCAGCCTGATCATGCTGGAGTTCGTGGCGGGCGCCGCGATCGCGCAATGGTGGCTGCGCCATCGCGCAGAGCCCCCGCGAGCCGTCAGCGCCGTCGCTGTCGTGCTGGGCTTCGCCCTGCTGCTGGCGCGCGACATGCAGCCGCTGGGCACGTGGACTCAGATGATCGGCGCGTCGCTGGTCGTGTTCGGCGCGCTGAATGCCGCATTCGCCGCCTTGCGCCTGCCGCTGTTGCAGATGCTCGGCGACACGTCGTATTCGCTGTACCTGACGCACCTGTTCGCGTTGGGTGCGCTGCGTGTCGTCTGGGGGCGGCTGGCCGGCGATTCGATCGACATGGCGTCGATCTGCGGCTTCATGTTCACCAGCCTGGTCGTCTGCGCTGCGGTTGGCTACGCATCGTGGCGGTGGATCGAGACGCCGTTGAGCCATCGGCTGCAACGTCTCGGTCGGCGCTGAGCCCCGGAGACGTTCAAGCCTTCGGTTCGCTCTCGAAGAAGTGCTTGACCCGCATCCGGCGCAGTTCCGGTTCGAGGGCCGCATCGAAGCCGCCGACGCGCTTCTCGATCAGCCCGATCCACGGATAGGACGCACTGCGCTTCTTCAACCGCTCGACCATGTCGTCGTAGGAACCGATCGGCTTGGCAGGCGCGCCGCCGACGATGGTGTTGGGCGGAACATCCTTGGTCACGACCGAACCTGCAGCCACGACCGAGTTCGGGCCGATGCGCACATTGGGCATGATGATCGCGCCGTGGCCGATGAAGCTGTTGTCGCGGATGTCGATGAAACCCACCGAGTCGAGCTTGAGCCCCTGCTCGCGGTTGACGATGTGCACCACCGCGTCGTGCCCCAGCAAAGTGCAGGCCGACAGTGCGCAATTGTTGCCGATGCGCACCAGGTACGGGTCGGTGATGTTGCAGCCGACGTTGATGGTGGGCGTGGTGCCGCACGAATACAAGCCGCCCCACTTGGCCATGTAGTCGCCCCATTCACGGCTGGACTCGGCGACCCGTCGGAAAAGGTTCTTGCCCTTGCCGGTTTTCATGGCCCGGCGACGGATGAAGTTCTCGATGAAAGGTGGCATGGCGGCTGGTGGTTCAGTAGGCGCTGCGGTCGATGAAGACCAGCTTGATGGTTCGCGCAATGATCAACAGGTCGAGCCCCAAGGTCCAATTGCGCAAGTATTCAAGATCGAACTCGATCCGCGACGCCATCTTGTCCAGCGTGTCCGTCTCGCCCCGCAGCCCGTTGACCTGCGCCCATCCGGTGATGCCCGGCTTGACCTTGTGGCGCGCCATGTAGGCCTTGACCAGCTTGCGATACTGGTCGTTGTGCGCGACCGCATGCGGGCGCGGGCCGACGATGCTCATGCGACCCTGCAGCACGTTGACGAACTGCGGCAACTCGTCGAGCGAGGTCTTGCGGATGAACGCGCCGAACGGCGTGATGCGAGAGTCGCCGCGCGTGGCCTGGACGACCACCTGCCCGTCGTCGAGCGCGCGCATCGAACGGAACTTGTAGACCTCGATGATTTCGCCGTCCAGGCCGGTGCGGCGCTGGCGGAAGATGACCGGCCCCTTCGAGCTGAACTTCACGCCGGCCGCCACCACCGCCAGCAGCGGCGAGATCAGCAGCAGGATCAGCAGCGACAGCACGACGTCGCTGCCGCGCTTGATGAAGCCGTTGATGCCCGTGAACGGCGTCACCAGCAGGCCCACGACGGGGATGCCGCCCATGTCCTCCAGGCGGCCCTGGATCACGCTGACGCCGAAGATGTCGGGCACGAAGTGGATCGAGGACGTGGTGTTCTGCAGCGATTCGAGCAGCGACTGGATGCGCGGCTGGGAGGTGAGCGGCAGTGTGATGAACACGTCCTTGACGCCGCGTTCCTCGATGAAATCCGGCAGCAGCTTCAACGCGCCCACCAGCACGGCGTCGTCGGGCAGGTTGACGCGATCGGCGGAGCGATCGTCGAAGAAGCCCAGCAGGTCGTGGCCGAACGACTGGCGCAGGCGCAGCATCTGCGCGACGCGCATGCCCATGCGGCCGGCGCCGATGATGACGGCCGGCCGGCGCGAATCGGGCAGCGAGGACAGATGGCGCTGGATGGCGGTGCCGATGGCCACGAGCGCCCACTGCACCAGCGGCGTGGCGATGGCCCAGGCCGTCAGCATGTTCGGATCGAACGACTGCAGGCTGTTGGTGGCGTAGCCCAGCAGCGCCAGAACGCTCAGCACCCAGGCCCACGACAGGATGATGTCGATGCCCACGCCGATGCCCATGCGGCCGAAGCGATTCACGCCCGGGAACATCAGCACGAGCAACAGGATCGCCAGCGCCATCGCGACGCCGTCCATGCGGTAGCCGTAGATCTCGTGGAACACGCCCAGCATCCCCGCGGCCACCAACGGTTCGAGCAGGGACGCGATCGTGCTCCCGATCGATGGCGGGGCACTGAGGAACTGCTTGCGGACGCTGCGCTCTTCGAACATGTCAGCCTATGCGGCGCCAAATGGGCGTCGCACAACGGGAATGCAAGGTTCGCGCCATTTCAGCTGGTACGGCCATACGTATCCTCGAAGCGGACGATGTCGTCCTCGCCGAGGTAGGAGCCGGATTGGACCTCGATGATCTCGAGCGGCAACTTGCCGGGGTTCGCAAGCCGGTGCGTCTCGCCCAGCGGGATGTAGGTGCTCTGGTTCTCGGTGAGGATGGTCTTGCGATCGCCGCAGGTGACTTCGGCCGTGCCCTGCACCACGATCCAGTGTTCGGCGCGGTGGTGGTGCATCTGCAGGCTCAGCGTGGCGCCCGGGTTGACCATGATGCGCTTGACCTGGAAGCGCGGCCCGGCGTCGACGCTGTCGTACCAGCCCCAGGGCCGGTGCACCTTGCGATGCAGCGTGTGCTCGGTGCGCTTGTCCTGGGTGAGGCGATTGACCAGCTTCTTGACGTCCTGGCTGCGCTCGCGGTCGGCCACCAGGACGGCGTCGGCCGTCTCGACGACGATGATGTTGTCCAGGCCCAGCGTGGTGACGAGGCGGCCGGTGGCGTGCACGAGCGTGTTGCGGCTGTCCTCGAACATGACGTCGCCGACACCCGAGTTGCCCGCAGCGTCCTTGGCGGCGACCTGCCAGACCGCATCCCAGGCGCCCAGGTCGTTCCAGCCGGCGTCCAGCGGCACCATGCGGATGTCGACGGCGCTGCCCGGGCAGTGCTCCATGACCGCGTAGTCGACCGATTCGGAAGGCACGGCCAGGAAGGCCTCGCGCGTCGGGCGAATGAAGCGCTCGTCGGGGGTGCGGCCGCTCCACGCGGCTTGCGTGGCGTCGAGGATGTCGGGGCGGAACTGCGCCAGCGCCTTGAGCCACACGGAGGCGCGCAGCACGAACATGCCGGAGTTCCACGTGTAGCCGCCCTCGGCCAGGTAGCGCGCCGCGGTGGCCGCATCGGGCTTCTCGACGAACTGGGCCACCTTGTTCAGGCCGTCGGCGGGCGTGCTGCGGATGTAGCCGTAGGCCGTCTCGGGGCTGGCGGGCGTGACGCCCAGGATCACGATGGCGCCGTCCGCGGCGCCGCGCACGGCCTGCTGGAGGGCGGCGGTGAAGGCGGCCAGGTTCGTGACGGTCTGGTCGGCCGGCGACACCACCAGCACCGGATCCGCCCCGCCCTCGCGCGCGGCGAGCGCCGCCAGCGTGAGCGCCGGCGCGGTGTTACGGCCAACCGGCTCCAGGATCAGGGCCGCCGGATCGACGCCCTGCTCGCGCAATTGCTCCAGCGCCAGGAAACGGTGTTCGGCGTTGCCGACGATCAGCGGCGCGTCCACGGCGATGTCGTCGCTCGCCAGCCCGATCAACCGCGCCACGGCCTGCTGGAACAGGCTGTCGTCGCTTCCGAGCGAGAGGAACTGCTTCGGGAAGCCCGCGCGCGACAACGGCCAGAGGCGCGTGCCGCTGCCTCCGGCCATGATGACGGGTTGAATGGAAATTGTCGCTGCCATGAAGCACGCTTTCGGAAGGAGGGCTGGGCTCGCGACACACGCCCGGGCGTCACGGCGGCAACCTGGGGGCAGATCAGGCGCGTGCGTCGCCCCAGCGCAGGACGGAGCCCTCGTCGCCAGGATAGGTGGTGTTGCCGTGCCGGTCGACGCAGTAGTGCGGCGACACGATCATATCTTCGAGCGTCTCGCCTTGGGACAGCCGCGTGTAGTCGAACAGGATGCTGCGAATGAGCTTGCTGCCCTCGCGCAACACACACCCGTTGCCCAGCCATGCGGGTCCCACGATCGTGGCCCCTGGCTCGATCTCGCTCGACGAACCGATGTAGACCGGTCCCGTGATGTTGACCTTGTCGAAGTCGATGCTGGTGTTCAGGCCCACCCAGACGCCCGGGCGCACCTCGCGGCCCGGCATGTCCATCTGGGCCACCTCGCCGCGCAGCACGCGCTGGCAGACCGCCCAATAGTCGGTGACGCGGCCGATGTCGATCCAGTTGAACCAGCGGCTCTGAGCGTAGAACGGCAGGCCCTTTTCCGCCAGCAGCGGGAACAGTTGGCCGCCGATGTCGAACACCTGGCCCGACGGAATGAGGTCGAAGACCTCCGGCTCGAAGATGTAGATGCCGGTGCTGGCCATGCGCGACTTGGCTTGCTCGGGCGTCGGCTTCTCCTGGAACTGGGTGATCCGGCCTTCCTTGTCGCTGACGACGACACCGTAGTTCTTCACCTCCTCCAGCGGCACCTCCAGCGTGACGACGCTCGCGAGCGCCTTCTTGCTGGCGTGCTCGTGCAGCGCCGCGCCGATGTCCAGGTCGATGATCGCGTCGCCGCACAACACGATGGTGGTGTCGTCGAAGAACCCGCTGTGATCCTGGATCTTGCGCATGCCGCCCGCCGAGCCCTTCGGGTTGGGGACGATCTCGCCGTGCTCTCGCTTGCCTTCGAACGAGTAGCCGATCTCGACGCCCCAGCGGCTGCCGTTGCCGAAATAGCTCTCGATCTTCCAGTGCGAATAGGCGACGTTGATCATGATCTCCTTGACGCCATAGCGCGCGAGATGCTCGATCAGGTATTCCAGCACCGGCTTGCCCAGGATCGGGATCATCGGCTTGGGCATGTACTTGGTCAGTGGCCGCACGCGCGTGCCCTGGCCGGCGGCAAGAATCATGGCTTTCGCCATTGCTGTTCCTTTGGTCTGAGATTGAGCCGGGGCGCGGTCCGCACAGCGTGACCACGACACCTGAATTTCGAGCACGACAGGCTAACTCACCATCGTGACACTCCACGTCTGATTCTCGCAGCCTCGCAGAGCCCTACTTGTAGGCCGAAACCCCGTCCTGGCGAAGGTCCCGGAGCAGCGCGGCCGCGGCATCCTTGGCCGACAGCGTCGGCGCCTCGCCCAGGTCCGGCCAGGCGATGGCGACGTCGGGGTCGTCCCAACGCACCGCGCCCTCGTCGGCCGGCGCATAGAACTCAGTGGTCTTGTAGAGGAAATCGGCGGTCTCGGTGAGCACCAGGAAGCCGTGGGCCAGGCCCGGCGGGATCCACAGCTGGCGGTGGTTGTCGCCGCTCAGCTCGACGCCCACCCAACGCCCGAAGGTCGGGCTGTCGCGGCGGATGTCGACGGCCACGTCGAACACCGCGCCGGCGGTCACGCGCACCAGTTTGCCCTGGGCCTTGGCGCCCTTCTGGAAGTGCAGGCCGCGCAGCACCCCGCGCGCCGAGCGCGAGTGGTTGTCCTGGACGAAGTCCACATGAGCGCCGACGGCGGCGTCGAACGCGTTCTGGTTGAAGCTCTCCAAAAAGAAGCCGCGGGCGTCGCCGAAGACCTTGGGTTGCAGCACCAGGACGCCGTCGATGGCGGTGGTCTCGACGTTCATCCTAGAACACCTTTTCAGCGAGCAGGCGCTGCAGGTACTGCCCGTAGCCGCTCTTGGCCAACGGCGCGGCGAGTGCCGACAACTGGGCGTCGCTGATCCACTTCTGGCGCCAGCAGATCTCCTCCGGGCAGCATGCCTTCAGGCCTTGGCGCTTTTCCAGCGTGTGGACGAACTGGCTCGCCTCCAGCAAGGAATCGTGCGTGCCGGTGTCCAGCCAGGCGTCGCCGCGGCCCAGGATCTGCACGTCGAGCTTGCCGGCCTCCAGGTAGACGCGGTTCAGATCGGTGATCTCGAGCTCGCCGCGGGCGCTCGGCTTGAGCGCCTTGGCGTGAGCGACGACGTCGGTGTCGTAGAAATAGAGGCCGGTGACTGCGTAGCGGCTCTTCGGCGCGGACGGCTTCTCCTCGAGGCTGATCGCCTTGCCGGCGGCATCGAATTCGACGACGCCGTAGCGCTCGGGATCGGTCACCGGGTAAGCGAAGACGGTGGCGCAATCGAGGTTGCCCGACGCTGTCACGAGGCGGCCGCCGAGATCGTGGCCGTAGAAGATGTTGTCGCCCAGCACCAGCGCGCTGGGGGCGCCGGCGAGGAACTGCTCGCCGATCAGGAAGGCCTGCGCGAGGCCGTCTGGGCTGTCCTGCACCGCGTATTGCAAGTCGAGACCCCAGCGCTTGCCGTCGCCCAGCAACTGCTCGAAGCGCGGCGTGTCCTGCGGCGTGCTGATGATCAGGATCTCGCGGATCCCCGCCAGCAGCAGCACGCTCAGCGGGTAGTAGATCATCGGCTTGTCGTACACCGGGATCAACTGCTTGCTGATGGCCAGCGTGGCCGGATGCAGGCGGGTGCCGGAGCCTCCGGCGAGGATGATGCCTTTGCGATTCACGACAATTCCTTCAGGTGCACGCCGTCAGGCGGGGAGGATCTCGGCAAGCATGCGACGCACGCCGGACTCCCAGTCCGGCAGGTGCACTCCGAAGCATTCACGCAGCTTGCGTGTGTCCAGGCGCGAATTCAACGGCCGCGGTGCGGGCGTCGGATAGGCGCTGGTGGGGATGGCATGCAGCGCGTCGGCCGGCAGCGTCAGCGCCACGCCACGCGCGCGCGCGGCCTCGATCACCAGCCGTGCGTAGCCGTGCCAGCTGGTCGATCCGGCGGCCACGGCGTGGTACGTGCCGGCCAGGCCAGGCTGCGCCATCGCGGCGCGGGCCATCAGCGCGGTGAGGTCTGCCAGCAGGTCGGCGCCCGTGGGCGCGCCGATCTGGTCGTCGATGACGTTGAGTTCGGTCTTGCTGGCGGCCAGGCGCAGCATGGTCTTGGCGAAGTTGCCGCCGCGCGCCGCGTAGACCCAGCTGGTGCGCAGGATCAGGTGGCGGCAGCCGCTGGCACGGATCTGCGCCTCGCCATCGAGCTTGGTGCGGCCGTAGACGGACAGCGGCCCGGTGGCGGACTGCTCGTCGCGCGGCTGGTCGCCCGAGTCGTCGAAGACGTAGTCGGTGCTGTATTGCACCAGCCAGGCACCGGACGCCGCGGCGCAGCGCGCCAGCACGCCTGGCGAGTCGGCATTGATCGCCTGGGCCAGCGCGGGCTCGGACTCGGCCTTGTCGACCGCGGTGTGGGCGGCCGAATTGACGATCAGGTCGGGCTTGACGGCCGCGATCGTGGCCGCAAGGGACTCGGGCCTGGAGAAGTCGGCGGCGAAGTCGCGGCTCTGGAAATCGAGGGCCAGCACGTCGCCGAGTGGCTGCAGCGAGCGCTGCAGCTCCCACCCCACCTGGCCATCGCAGCCGAGCAGCAGGATCTTCATCGGGTCAGGCCTGGTACTGGGTGCTGACCCAGTCGCGGTAGGCGCCGCTCTGCACGCCTTGCACCCAGTCGCTGTTGGCGAGGTACCACTCGACCGTCTTGCGCAGGCCGGTCTCGAAAGTCTCCTTCGGGCGCCACGCGAGCTCGTTGGCGAGCTTGCTGGCGTCGATCGCGTAGCGGCGGTCGTGGCCCGGGCGATCCTTGACGAACGTGATCAGGCGCTCGCGCGGGCCGGCGGGGTCGGGGCGCAGTTCGTCGAGCAGCGCGCAGATGCCGCGCACGATCTGGATGTTGGTCTTCTCGTTCTCGCCACCGACGTTGTAGGTCTCGCCCACGCGGCCTTCGGCCAGCACGGTGCGGATGGCCGAGCAGTGATCCTTGACGTAGAGCCAGTCACGCACGTTCAGGCCGTCGCCGTAGACCGGCAGGCTCTTGCCCGCCAGCGCGTTGACGATCACCAACGGAATCAGCTTCTCGGGAAAGTGCAGCGGGCCGTAGTTGTTGGAGCAGTTCGTCGTGAGCGTCGGCAGGCCGTAGGTGTGGTGCCATGCACGCACCAGGTGGTCGCTGGCGGCCTTGCTCGCCGAGTACGGGCTATTGGGTTCGAACGCGTGCGTCTCGGTGAACGGCGCGGCGTCAGCCGTCAGCGAACCGTAGACCTCGTCGGTGCTCACGTGCAGGAAGCGAAACGACGTGCGGTCGTCGCCCTCGAGCGTCGCATAGTAGGCGCGCGTCGACTCGAGCAGGTTGAACGTGCCTTCGATGTTGGTCTTGAGGAACGCGGCCGGGCCCAGGATCGAGCGGTCGACATGGCTCTCGGCCGCGAAGTTGACGATCGCGCGCGGGCGATGGTTGCGCAGCATCGCGTCGACGAGATCGCGGTCGCCGATGTCGCCATGCTGGAACACGTGACGCGGGTCGCCCTGCAGCGGCTCGAGGTTGGCGCGGTTGCCCGCGTAGGTCAGCGCGTCGAGGTTGAGCACGTGCTCGTCATGGTTCTCGAGCCAGTCGAGGACGAAATTGCTGCCGATGAAGCCGGCGCCGCCGGTGACGAGGATCATGTATTTCCTTCTTGCGCGCCTCGCGGGCGGGGCGCCAGGTTCCGCCGGATCAGGCGCGGCCGTAGTATCGCTTGAACCATTCCACGAAGCGCCCGATCCCCACGGTCAAGGGCGTCTTCGGCGCTACCCCTGTCCAGGCCGTCAGCGCAGACACATCCGCATGCGTCGCGACGACATCGCCGGGCTGCATCGGCTTGTATTGCTTGATCGCCTCGATGCCAAGCGCGCGTTCGATCGTCGAAATGAAGTCGCCGAGAGCCACGGGATCCTGGTTGCCGATATTGAAGACGCGATACGGCGCCGTCGACGAGCCAGGGTTCGGGCGCAGCGCATCGAAGCGGGCATCCGGGGTTGCAGGCTTGTCGAGCACCGCCACGACGCCGTCGACGATGTCGTCGATGTACGTGAAGTCACGCATCATCTTTCCATCGTTGTAGACAGCAATCGGCGTGCCGTCGAGCATGTCGCGCGTGAAGGAAAAGTAGGCCATGTCGGGCCGGCCCCAGGGACCGTAGACCGTGAAGAAGCGCAGGCCAGTCGTCGGGATGCCATACAGGTGACTGTACGTATGCGCCATCAGTTCGTTGGCCTTCTTCGTCGCGGCGTAGAGGCTCACCGGGTGATCGACGCTGTCGGCCTCCGAGAAGGGCATCTTGGCGTTGCCGCCATAGACGCTGGAGCTGCTCGCGAAGACGAGGTGCCGCACCGGGTGCCGGCGGCACGCCTCGAGGATGTTCAGGAAGCCGGTGAGGTTGGAATCTCCATAGGCCTGCGGATTCTCGATCGAGTAGCGCACGCCCGCTTGCGCGGCGAGATGCACCACGCTGTCGAACTTTTCGCGCGTGAAGAGTGCATCGAGGGCGGGGCCGTCGGCGATGTCCAGCTTCTCGAAGCGAAAGCCTGCTTGGTGGTCGAGTTCGTCCAGACGCGCGTACTTGAGCGCGGGGTCGTAATAGCTGTTCAACGAGTCGATGCCGACGACCGCATCGCCACGGTACAGCAGGCGCTCCGCGACATGCATGCCAATGAAGCCGGCGGCGCCGGTGACCAGGATTTTCATCGCGTCACCCATCGGTTCACAGGTGCCACACGCACAGGCCGCGCGAGTCGAGTTCGGCCTGCGGGAACGCCGCCGCCACGTCGATGAAGCACGCGCTCGCGGCCAGCGACGACGACGGTCATTGCTCGCTCTTCTTGGAAAGGGAGGGGGTCAGTCGAAACGGATCGACGCGACGCACTGGAGGTAGTTGTCGGTATAGGCGGGCGTGGCGCCGGACAGGTTGGCGTCGACATTGCGGGCTTCGCGACCGCCGCCGCAGCTCAGGTCCGTCGTGCGCGTAGGCCGGTAGTGCGCGGTCAGGTACCAGCGCGAGGTGCGGGTCGTGCCATTCGCCAGGTCGCCGTTCAACAGCTTCAGGCCGGAGTACTTGCGCTGCGTGTAGTCCTCGCTGGCGTCGAGATTGATCTTGGCCGTCAGCTCGTAGGTCACCTCCAGGTGCGCCACGTTGTTCACCGAGGTGCCATTGAGGTTGTTCGCGTTCGCCACGCCGGTGCTGACCGAGGTGTTGGAGGTGTCGGCATCCGAGCTGCGCTTGAGACCCAGGTTGACCGTGAAGTGCGACGGCGGCGTCCAGTTCCAGTTCAGCGAGCCGCTGAGGAAACGGCGGTTGTTCGCCAGCGCGTCGTTGTTCTCCGACGTGATGCCCAGGCTGGCGTTCAGCGCGCTGTTGCCGCTGGCCTTCCACTTGGTGGTGGCGCTGAGAGTGCGGGTGTTGAAATTCGAGGGGCCGTGCGTGTCCGCGTCGCCGTGCGGGTACTCACCGCGAACGTAGGAGCCCTGAAGGCCGAAGGACAGGTCCGGGCTGGTCGAATAGTTCGTCCCGAGGTTGGTAGACCACTGGTGCTCCTCGTTGGCGTCGAACGAACTGTTGGAATAGCTGCGCTGGTTCACATCGAACCCGCCGAAGATCGTCCAGCGCGCCTCGCCGCCCAGAGCGATCTTGGCAAACGCGTGGTTGTCGGTCTGCAGGTTGCGCACGTTCACGACGACGGGCGTATTGCCCGGCCCGATGTCCGCCGTCTCGCCGTTGACGAATTGGCGGCGGCGCGAATCGGCGCCGACGGCGCCGGACAAGTCGCCGATCGTGTTCCAGTCGAACTCGGCCGAGGCCGAATAGCCGATCGCGTTCAGGCCCTTGGTCCGCTTGTAGCGATTGAGGTCGACCGCTGCATTGGCGACCAGCTTGTCGCGACCCAGGCCCTGGGCGAGGGCGGCGCTGAACTCCGTCGTCGAGATCCAGTCGCTCACGCGCGGCGTGGTGACCTCATCGGTATGGTTGAGATTGCTCTGGTGCTGCACCGTCTCGCTGGCCCCGAACGAAAACGGTTCGAGGTCGGCCCGGGCGGCACCGGCGAGCAGGCAAAGACAAAGCGGCGAGAGCGTCGCCAAGGGTTTGATTTTCATTTTCTTCTCCTGCCGTCGAACGGCGGCTTGGCTTCTATCGCGGCTGCGGCGTGGCGGTGCTTCCGAACGGGGCCTTGTAGCGCCCGAGACGATCCATCAGCATCCACCACAGGAATTTCGAGCTTCGAACGTAGCGCATGAGGTACCGGCGGGGTTCGGTCGATACCCGATAGGTCCATTCCAGGCCGAGTCGTCGCAGCAGCATCGGGGCGCGCTTGACCGCACCAGCTTCGTAGTCGATGGTCGCGCCGACCCCCATCATCACGCGCACCTGCGGCAATCGATGGCGAACGCTGGAGATCCAGATCTCCTGCTTGGGTGCGCCCAGGCCCACGAGCAGCATGTTCGCACCGCTCGCGACGATCTTCTCGAGCGTGGCGTCGATCTCTGCCGGATCGTTCACGAAATTCATCGACGGTCCGTGCGCGCCAACCACGAGTTCACGTCCCGCCTTGGCATTCATCGCCTCGCGTGCCTTCTGCGCCACGCCAGGTTGCGCCCCCAGGAGGAAGATGCGGACGTCGGGGTTCGTGGCACTGCGGGCGCACAGGGCCGGCACGATGTCCGAGCCCGGAAGGCGATTGACCACGGGTCGACCCAGCATGCGCAGCGCCAGCCGGACGTAGTGGCTGTCCACGGTGATGATGTCGGCGGACTGGTAGGCCTGGACGAAAGCCGGGTTGTACTGCAGGTGGTACAGGTGATCCGGATTGACGGTGAATACAACGCCCCCGCTTCCCTCCATCTGCGCCAGGAGTTGATCCATCGACAGATCGTCCGCCCAGACATTGAGCAGCGGCTGGCGCGGCCAACGCGGGTGCTGTTCAGACATGCGCGCCACCGTCGGCCCGAGAGTCGATCCCATCTGCGCCTGGCGCCGTTTGCTGTTCTGGAATCATCTTTAACGCAGGTTCATTGCTTCGAAGGACTCGCGCGGCCAAACCGGGCCGATCTCGTGCACCCACCATTTTGTCACGCGTCGGCTGCGCGCCTATCGGGCAAGCGCAGGACCTGCCGAGCTTTGGCGCGGGACGGCGGCGCCCCGACTCATTTGCGATCCGTGCGAACCCAGGCCTTCTGCCGCCGCACGATGAAGCGCACATACATCGGCAGCTTGGCGACGATGTACCAAGGCACCGCCAGCAGTTCGCCCAGGCGCACCAGATCGCGCCCCCGAACGGCCCAGGCCAGCAGCACCGCGCCCACGAAGGCGACCACTGCCAGTGTCGCCAGGCCCAGCGCCAGCGTGCCCGTGCCCGCGCTGCCCAGCAGGCGCCCGCCCAGGGCCAGGCCCCAGTCCAGACCCAGCAGGCCGGCCAGCAGCGCCAACGGCGGCACGGCGAGGTCCAGTGCCATGCCCAGCAATCGCCGGTCGCGCCGGGCCAACGCCAGGCCCAGCATCGCGGGCACCTCGCGCAGGATCATTTCCAGGTGGCCGTGCTCCCAGCGCGTGCGCTGCGTGCCCGTGGCGGCCACGGAGTCGGGAAAGTGGCTCGTGACCAGCGCGCGGTCGCAGAAGACCGGGGCAGTGCCGCGGCCTGCCAGGTCGATCCCAAGTTTCATGTCCTCGACGATCGACGCGTTGGCCAGCGGCGCGGCGCGCAGCATTTCCCAGGTGAAGGCCATGCCGGTGCCCATCAACTGGCAGGGCATTCCCAGCCGAAGCCACCCTGCGGGCCGGGCCCAGTTGCGCACGCGCCAGGCGAACTGTGCCAGCCGCCGGCCCAGGCCAGCGTCGGCGGGCGCCAGCATCAGGTACAGCGCCTGCACGGGGCACCCGGTGCGCACGAGGTCCGCCATCAGCGCATCGAGGCTGCCGGGCGCCAGTTCGCAATCGGCGTCGACGATCACCACGGCCGCCGGCGGTGCCGGGCGCAGGTGGTCGATGCCGTAGCCCAGCGCGTAGCCCTTGCCGCGCAAGTCGCTGCTGCGTTCGACCACCTCGGCGCCAGCGGCACGGGCCGCGGCGGCGGTGCCGTCGGAGCAGTTGTCGGCCACGACCAGCAGGCGATCGCCGGGGGCGAGTTGCGGCAGCACCGTCGCCAGCGTCGCGGCGATGCCGCCCTCTTCGTTGTGGGCGGGCACCAGTACCGTCAATGACGGCCGCGTCGATGTCGCGGGCGCCATCGCGTCGCGGCGGGGCCGGATCGCCTGCGCGCAGATCTGCAACGCGAAGACGCCGACGGCGACCAGCAGCACCAGTGCCAGAGCCAGCGCGGCAACGGCCAGGACCTGGCCCAACGCAGTCATGCCACGCCCCGCGCCAGCGCCGCGCCGAAGTGCTGCCTCAGGCGCGCGGCCTCGGTGTCGACCTGGTGTCGCTCGAGCACCCGCGCGTGCGCGGCGCGGCCCAGCGCGAGGAGTCGCTCCGGATCCGCCACCAGGCATTCGCGCATGGCGTCAGCCAGTGCAACCACATCGCCCGCCGGGATCAACCAGCCCTCCTGGCCCGCGCGGACCAGTTCCGGAATGCCCGCGATATAGGTGCTGATCACCGGCCTGCCGAGCGCCATGGCTTCCATGATCACGACCGGGAGTCCCTCCGCGAAACTGGGCAGCACGAGCGCCCGCGCGGCCAGGAGTTCGGCGCGCACCTGCGCGCTGCTGATCCAGCCCGTGATGTGCACGCGATCGCCGATCCCGTTCGACGCGATCGCCGACTCGATCTCCGGCCGCATCTCGCCATCACCCGCCAGGACCAGCTCGAACCCGACCCCTTCCCGAGCCAAGGCCGCCGCGGCGGCAACCAGCAGCAACTGGCCCTTCTGTTCGCACAGCCGGCCGACACACACCAGTCGAGCAACGGGTGCCGCACGCAGCGCGTCGGGCCGCTCGAAGAAGGACGGCTCCAGGCCGCAGTGCACCACCTGCACCTTGCCCCATTGCGCACCGGGCACCCAGCGGCACAGCTGGCTGCGCCCGTACGAGCTGATGGCGACGACGAAGGCCGCCTGCGAGATCTTCTGCGCGAGGCCCAGCGCCTCCGGTTTGTCGAATTCCTCCGGGCCGTGCGCGGTGAAGCTGTACGTCGCGTCGGCGAGGATGCTCGCGAGCATCACGACCTCGGCCGAATTGGTGCCGAAGTGCGCGTGCATGTGGCGCGTTCCCGAGCGTGCGAGCCAGCGGGCGACGCGGCTGGCCTCGAAGGCGTAGATCACATGGAACGGAAACGTCCGTTCGGAGCGGCGCGACATGCGCCACGCAAGGCGCAAGGCGCGCAGCATGCGCAGCGGATGGCGCATGGTGTCGACCAGCCCGTCCAGCACCAGCGACGCAACGCCACCCTGCAACACATACTGCGTGCGGCCGCGTTCGGCGACGTCCTCGTCGTCAGTCACCTCTGCGTCCCAACCGCGCAACGCATGTCGCTCGACGGCCACGCCCTGGCGCTCCAGCGCGGCGATCTCGCGCCGGATGAAGGTGTGGCTCACCTTCGGGTACTGGTTGACGAAGTAGGCGACCTTCATCGCGCCGTCCCAACAAGCCGTGCGGGGATACCCACCGCTGTCGCGCCCGCGGGCACGTCGTCGATCACCACGGCGTTTGCCCCGATGCGCGCATGATCCCCGACCGCGACTCCACCAAGGATCTTCGCGCCGGCGCCGATGTCCACGTGGCCACCGATGCGCGGCACCCCAGGGCGACTTCCAGCCCCAATGGTGACCTGCTGGAACACGAGGCAGTTGACGCCGAGCGAGGTGTCCGGATGGATAACGACGCCGTTGGGATGCGGGAGCAGCAGCCCGCCGCCAAGCGGACAGTTCACCGGGATATCCGCGCCTGTCACGACGCTCCAGAAACGATGCTTCAGCACGGCGTAGCGACGAGTGAGGGCATGCAACGCGCCGCTGCGTCCCGCGTGACGCTGGTACTGGCGGATGCTCGCCAACAGCGCACGCGAAGGCTGCCAGACGCCAGCCGTTCGAGCTTCGCGCGACCAGTCCGCAACGTCCGCGGACACCGTCTGCGCCGGGCGCGTTTCACTTGTACTCAATGAGTGCACTCCGCTGTCCACGCAACCGGCTGAACCAGAATTTAAGAACGCCCTGCGCCTCGGGAAAGCGCCCCATCAGCAGGAATGCCGCGTGCGTCCAGGCGATGGGCCCGCCGGCGCGGGCGAACCGCGCACCGATGCGCAGCCACTGCACCGGATAGACCAGCAGCAGTAAAAGGAACGACGGCGCAGTGGTTGCCGCGAGCACCACAATAGCCACCGGCAGCGCCGCGCCCCAAAGCATGGCCCGCCGCGTCTCTGCAACGAAATGACGCTCGGGCGGCTGCCCGTGCAGAAACGCACCTTCAGCAAACGCATGGCCGGAACGCTTGTTGCGTCTCCACCATTGCGTCCAGGTCATCATCGCGGCGTCGTGCCAGGTCATGTCCTGGTCCAGCCGCCAGATGCGCCCGCCCGCGGCGCGCAGGCGCACGCAGAGCTCGGGTTCCTCGCCGGCGATCAGGTCGTCGCGGTAGCCACCCGCCGCCCGCAGCGCGGCCGCCCGCATGACGACGTCGCCGCCGCACGCCCGGGCCTCGCCGGGGCGGGTGTTCCATTCGATGTCGCACAGGCGGTTGAAAACGGAGGCGTCCGGAAAGCGCTCGCGCCGCCGACCGCACACCGCCACGACGTCGGGATGCGTCGCGAGGAACGCCAGCGCGCGCGGCATCCAGTCGCCGAAGAGCTCGCAGTCGCCATCGACGAACTGGACGAACTCGACTTCGGGCACCAAGGCCACCAGCCGCTGGAATCCTTCGTTGCGCGCCCGGGCGGCCGTGAACCCGCGCAACAGGTCCAACGCGACGACCTCCGCGCCCAGGGCCCGCGCCAGCCCGACGGAGCCGTCCGTCGAGTTCGAATCAACATACACGCAGCGGGCGGCGCCCACGCAGGACGCCAGGCAGCGCCGCAGCCGCTCCCCCTCGTTGCGCCCGATGACGACGATGCCCAGCACCGGGCCATCGGGCTGCCCCGTCAAGGTCGCGTCGTTCATCGGGTCGCGAGCGGGAAGCCGTTCGAGGTGTGGAAGACGGGGCTGGAGATCTCGAGTGCGAGGTCGACCGTCGTGGCTTTCATGGGCAGGCGCGCGATCGGCAGCGCCAGCAGCAGCACCAGCAGGAACGGCATCGTGAAGAAGGTGGACGTGGTGAAGATCGTCAGCAGGCAGGCGATCGTCAGTGAGAGAAAGGTCGCGACGAACCAGGTCGGGCCCGCGCCGCCGGGTTCGTTCGCTGCGAGGCTGGAGGCGCGCACCATGCGGCGGAACGAGACCACGTAGGGAAGCACGTAGACGGCCAGCCCGATCACGCCAGTATCGAGGGCGATGGCGATGTAGCTGTTGACCAGGTCGATGATGCCTTCGCCCTGGCGCAACGCCTGCATCTGGGCGGCGTAGTTCGGCACGCCGAGCCACGGGCTCTGCTGCAGCAGCGCCAGCGCAGTGTCGAGCAGTTCGCTGCGGTAGTTGATCGAGCTGAGGTCCGCCTCGCTCGAACCGAAGATCGCGCCCAGCGCGGTGATCACGACTTGGTCTGCGCCCATCGCCTTCAGGATCACGCCGAAGACGAGCAGGGCCGTGAACGTCCAGGCGAAGGTGCTCGCCTTCAGCTTGTGCAGGCCGAGCAGGCAGATGCCGAACACGATGGCGCCGATCCAGGGCCCGCGCGAGAACGTGAAGACGAGCGAGCCGATCATCAGGGCGTAGACCAGCGCCACCGGCAGGCGGCGCCAGTCGTGGCCGCGAAGGTAAGTCCACACGCCGATGGCGAAGATCATCTCGAATGCCATCACGATGGGCTGCGGCGTGGCAGCCTGCACGCGAAGGTGTTCGCCGCGCAGCAGGGTCATGGTCAGCTGCCACTTGTAGCCGTAGAGCCATTGCAGCTCGGTGTAGAGGTTGCGGTGGACGAAGAACTCCGTGCAGCCCACCGCCGCCGTGAACGCGAGGCCCAGCACGAGGTGGGACAGGTGGAAGCGCAGGTCCGTTTCGGTGCGGATCCCGCGCGAGACCACGTAGTACGGCAGCAGCACGTCCAGGAAGCTCTCGACCACCATCCGCAGCAGGCCGGTGGCGGTGTTGTGCGGCACCATCAGGATGACCTTCAGCGCCTGGTAGCCGAACAGCGCGATGTCGACCCAGAGCACCCAGGGCTCGCGCTTGTAGGTACGGTCGCCCAGCAGCCTCAGCGCGGGCCCGATCAGCAGGACGATCGCCAGGATGCGCGGGCCCGTGATGGCCAGCAGGTAGTTGATGTCGCCCAGGCCGCCGGCCTGCCATGTGAGCGGCGGCAGCACCATGATCAGCAGCATGAACGCCGCAAGCTTGCCGCGCAGCCCGCCTCCCAGCACGGACTGGGCGATGAGGGCGACGACCCCGATCCCGAGCGCGTAGAGCATCGTCGACTGGCCGAGGAACACCACGATGGTGGCGAGCGCGATCAACCCGAAGGCGCGCTGGTACTCGGCGCGGCTCAGCAGGCCCGTGAAGGCCGCGCGCAGGCCCACCCACGCCAGGCCTGCAATGACCAGCACGGGAAACAGCAGCTTGAGCGCGTAGATCACCAGGACTTCCCAATACCGTCGACGCAGGCCCGCAGCCGAGGCGATGCCTCGCGGCCTCTTGCGGCGGCTTGTCGATACGCACCAGTTTCACTGCTCACTTCAACCCTCCGCTCCAAGTCCAAAATCATACCGTCCGCGCCTGTCTCATCCGTGTTTCGGCGACCGAGGGGACGCCAGATTTGCCGCAAACCGCATGTTTTCGGGCCAGGCCGAGGCCTGTCGATTCCGCGGACGCGCCAGTGCGCAGGGGCCAGCCTGGAGCCTGCGCCCGCCCGCCTCGTTCGCCGGCGCTTCGACGAGCAGGTCTAGCAAGTTGCGATCCATGATCAATCGCGCGACCGTCCGCCGCGCGCCTGCACCGCCCTGTGCGGATCCGCACGATTCTAGGGCCGCAGGTAGACTCGCCGCTTCGCGCCCGCCCGAGGCGTCAAGCGCGCCCACTTTTCCGACCCCTCCATGCGCCTTGCAGATCCGACCGCTCCCGTCACGACCACCGCCTCGGGACGCCGCCTGCGCGGGCTGGACACGCTGCGCGGCGTCGCCATCGCGTTGGTGATCCTGTTCCACGTCCAGTTGCACTTCGGCGCACCCGGCGTCGTCGGCAAGCTGGCGCTGCTCGGCTACAACGGCGTGCAGTTGTTCTTCATCGTGAGCGGCATCACGATGTGCTACATGTGGGCGCAACGCCGCAAGGAATCGCGCGAGACCACCAAGTTCCTGATCCGCCGCATCTGTCGCATCGCGCCGCCCTTCTGGTTCGCGATCCTGTTCTACATGGCGTGGCGCCATACCGGCCTCACCAACCTCGCGCCCGCGGGGGCACTCGACGTCGCGCTGACCGCGCTGCTGCTGCACGGCTTCTCCGCGAATGCGATCAACCTGGTCGTGCCCGGCGGCTGGAGCATCGCCGTCGAGGCCATGTTCTACGTGCTGTTCCCGCTGATGGTCATGCGCCTGACGACGGCGGCGCAACGCCTCTGGGCCGCGTTCATCGTCTACCTGGTGTGCACCGTGGCGGCCTGCCTGCTCAAGCGCGAGTTCGCCGTCGACGAGACGGTGATCTACTATTCGCTGCTGACCCAGTTGCCGATCTTCGTGGTGGCGATGGCGCTGTACACCGTCCTCTTTTCGGGCAAGCCGGCTCCGGTCAAGACCGCACTGGTCATCGGTATCGCATGGGGGGCCATCGCCTGGTTGGGCCGTTCGATGGGCTGGCCGACACGGCCCGGACTGTGGGCCGAGATCGTGCTGATGCTGGGGTTTGCGGCCGCGATGCTGCAACGCCACGAATGGCGCCCGCTCGCCTTCCTGGGCCGCATCTCCTATTCGGCCTACTTGTTTCATTTCGCCGTCATCGACCTGCTGGCGCTGTGCCTGCCCCAATCGGGTGGCCTCGCGACCTTCGCTCTCGGCCTCGCCGGCACGCTGGTCGGGACGATCGCCGTGGCGTGGCTGTCGTCGCGCACGCTGGAGGCGTGGGCGGTCGACCTGGGCCGCTCGCTGGTCGCCCGGCTCGATGCCTCGAGCCGCGGCGCCGTGCGCGGCTGAACAGCCCTGGCCTCAGGCCGAGGCCGCGCTGCCGGCGGCCCCTTCCTTGGCGGCGCGGGCGGGGCGGAAACGACCGGCCATGCGCAGGAAGCGCTTCTCGAAGTGCTCGTAGCTGATCGCCGCCAGCACGAAGCTGATCGCCACGTAGATCGCCAGGCGCACGACGAACCCCACAGCGGGCGTCCAGTCGGCCATGACCGGCTTCATCACGTACCAGACGGCGACGCGCACGGCCTCGTGATAGAGGTAGACGCCGTACGAAATCTTGCCGATGTAGACCAGGCTGCGGTTCTGCAGCACCGAGCGCGCCCAGCCCTCCGATTGCCCCCGCCACAGGCGCGCGATCCACAGGCCGAAGATCGGCACCAGTACCGGGATGAAGACGTCACGCATCCGGTCCTCGCCCCAGCCGGGCTTGTACGGAAACACGGCCAGCGCGACGAGCGCCAGGGCGCCGGCCACGTCCACCACCCGGTTGAATGCGGCGTGGTGCAGCAGGCTGGGCTTGTGCCAGGCCCAGAGCGCCAGCGCCGACGCGAAGAACAGGCTGAAGCCCCGCGTGTAGAGCATGTCGCTCTTGTAAAGGCCGTGCGGCGCGGCGATGAAGCTGAGCATGGCAGCCACGGCCAGCAAGGCGGCGACGCCTCGCAACCAGGTCGGACGCGCGTGCAGCGCGAGGATCACCAGCGGCCAGACCAGGTAGTACTGCTGCTCGACGGCGAGCGACCACAGGTGCACCGTGACGGGCTGGCCATTCCACACGCCGCCTTGGGGCACGAAGTTGATCGTGTAGGTCCAGATCGCCGCGGTGAACCGCGCGGCGTCCCAGCCGTCCTCCTGGCTGCGGACGCTGCCACTCCACAGCCACACCAGCCCCGTGATGAAGATCGCGTAGAGGAAGTAGGCGGGCATCAGGCGCAACGCGCGCCGCACCATGAAAGGAAAGTAGGCGATCGAGCCCGAGGCGGAGGACTCCATCGCCAGAAGGGTGGAGATCAGGAAGCCGCTCAGGACGAAGAACAGGTCCACGCCGATCCAGCCGGCACGAAAGCCCGGCACACCGGCATGCACGAACATGACGCCCACGATCGCCAGCGCGCGCAGGCCGTCCAACGCGGTCCGGTGCGAGCCGTCGCCGCCGGCCCGCGCGCCTTGCTTCGGATCCGTGGCGCTCATCACGTTTTCGACAGCAGGCGCTTCTTCAAGTTGTGAAGCGGCCCCCGGACGTAGCGTTCGTTGGCGTCGTGAACGGCGCTGCGCAGGAGCCCGGTGGCCTTGACGCCAAACTTGCGGTACAGCTTGTGCAGCTGCCAATGATAGGAGAACGGCGCCTCGTTCGCGGCGAAATGCATCATGCAGGGGCGCATGGCCTGGCCGGTATCCTGGAAGATGAATTCGCAAGTGGCCGTCGTGGCATCGAGGTTCATCGTGCCGGGCTTGCCGCTGCAGTAGCGCGAGAAGAAGTCCGGCTTGGGCATCGGCGGGATGCCGAACTTGGTCATGACGTAGTCCAGGACGTCCTCGTCGGCATAGCGGATGTCGCCCATGATCTCCTTGTGGCGCGCGGTGACGTCGCGGGCCGCGTCAAAGATCTCCGCGCAGGCGGGCTTGCGGAAGAACGCGTGGCCCGCGCCGTCGATCACGACGAGCTCCTTCTTGCCGAGCTGGCGCAGCATGTCGGCCCGGTCCATCCCGAACGCGCTCTTGCCGGTGGACATCATCCGGCCGGTGGCCGTGTACGGATGCTGGCGCCACACGTCGACGTAGGGCTGCAGCGGCTTGAACACGAGCACGTCGGAGTCGAAGAACATCGTCTCCTCGAACGGCGAGTAGTGGTCGAGATGGACCTTGTGCACGAAACCGCGCAGGCCGGGCAATTCGTCGATCACATGGTCGAAATAGGGTTCCAGCAAGGGGCGCGCGCGCGGCGGACAGGCCACGGCGATGGGGACGCCAGGGTTGCTCACGCGCACCGACAACGCCAGGCCGATCGCCTTGAGATAGTCATTCGGCGTGGCCAGCGTGAGGATGCCGAATTTAGGGAGGGTTGAACTCATGGATTCTTCAATGCAAGAAGTGTGCAGGCAGCAGCCAGGCCAAGGCCTTGGCGGCGACCCAGCCGACCGCGCAGCCGAGGAGCAGCGCAGGGGCCAGCAGGATTTCCGAGCGCCACGTGAAGGCGCGATGCTTCGCCTTGAACCACCAGGCGAGCGGCCAGGTGGAGAACTGGCTCAGCGCGATGCCGCACACCGCGCCGGTGACGCCCCAGAACCGCTGGCCGACGAAGATGCCCAGGCCGAGAGCGACCAGTCGGATGAGATTGGCCAGGGTGATGTACTGGGGACTGCCCGTCGCCTGGTAGGCCTGCTCCACGACCTGGTAGCGGGCGCCGACGGCGCC
>JBDSDD010000060.1:0-21675 GCA_039920745.1 Burkholderiaceae bacterium
GGGCTTGGTGGTCGTTCTCACGCTCGCGGCCTGGATCGGTCCGGGCCGCGCGATCCCGGCCGAGACGCAGGTGTTGACGCTGGACAACGAGGCCTTGCAACGGCGTCCGGTGGACGCCCACGCGAGCAGCGCTGCGATGAAGAGCGAGCGCCAGCTGGCCGCTTTCGAGAGCGGCCTTGCCGATGCTCGCGAGCTCAACACCCGCTATGCGCGGCTGTGGGAGCTGGCCCGCAAGCATGGGGTCGCGTTGCGCCAGGCCGAATTCAAGCTGACGGAGGCCGGCCAGGACGAGCTCGTGCACTATGCGATCCAACTGCCCGTGACGGCGGACTACATGTCGCTGCGCGGCTTCATCGCCGACGCGCTGCGCGATCTGCCTGGCCTGGCGCTCGAAGAGATGAGCCTGCGCCGCGCGGACTCGAAGTCGCTGCAGCTCGACGCGCGACTGCGCTTCGTGCTGTTCTTGCGTCGAGGGCGGGCCTGATGGCCGAGCTGAGCCCCGCCCGCAAGCGCGTCGCACTGGCTTTCGTCGCGATCGGCATCGCGCTGATCGTGCAGCGCACGATCGCGTCGGGCGCCGATGCGGAGGTCGTCGCGCCCGTCGAACGCGGCACGCACGCCGTCGTCGCGGACACGCCGTCGTTCGCGCCGGCGACCGGCCGTCGCGCCAGTGCCGCGATCGAGACACTGCGGCTCGACCGCCTGGAGCACCGCGCTGCGCCGCCGTCGGATGCCAGCGCCAACCTGGACGATGGAGGGCTGTTCACCGTGCAGTCCTGGCAGCCACCGCCAGCGCCGCCGGTGCGCGTCGCGCCAGCAGTGCCGATCGCGCCGCCGTTCCCATACACCTACATGGGCGGGCTGACTGACGAACGTGGCCGCACTGCCTTCTTCAACCGCGGCGACCGCGTGCTGGCTGTGCGCAGCGGCGAGACCGTCGACGGCGCGTTCCGCGTCGATCAACTGGATGAGACCTCGATGACCGTGACCTACGTTCCTCTGGACAAGCGCGCGCAAGTGGCGCTGGGAGGCTCGCGATGAGCCCCGCGCCGCACGATCGGCGCCTGCTCGCGGCCGGTCTCGCGCTTGTCGCGCTGCTCGCCGGTTGTGCGCCGGGCCAGGAGTTCATCAACAGCGGCCAACGCCTGCTCGACCAGGGACGGCCCGAGGAAGGGCTGGCGCAGATGGAGCGCGCGGCCAGCGCCGAGCCGGGCAATTCGAGCTACCGCATGACGTTGATCCGCCAGCGCGAGATGCAGACCGGTTTGCTGCTTTCCCGCGCCGACACGGCGCTGCAGGCGGGCCAACTCGATGCCGCCGCCGGCCTCTACGAGCGCGCACGCATGCTGTGGCCCGACCACCCGCGCGCCCGTGCAGGCCTGGATGCGGTCGCGGTGGCGCAACGCCAGCAGGCGCGCGTCGACAAGGTGACGCAACTTGCGGACCAGGGGCAACTCGCCGAAGCGCGCCGACTGGTCGACGAACTGCTCACCGAGGCCCCGGCAGATACGCGCGTCCAGGCGCTCGCGCGGCGCATCGGCGTGCCGGCGAACGAGGCGATGGAGGCGCCGCCAATCCTGTCGGCCGCGCTGCGCAAACCCGTCACGCTAGACTTCCACGAGGCGAGCCTGAAGTCGGTCTTCGAGGCGTTGTCGCGCAGCACCGGCTTGAACTTCGTCTTCGACCATGACGTCCGTCCCGACCTCAAGGTGACGCTGGCGATCAGCCACATGAGCATCGACGACGTGATCGGCGTGCTGACGACCACCAACCAGCTCGAACGCAAGGTGCTCAACGAGAACACCGTGCTGATCTACCCGAACACGGCCGCCAAGCAGAAGGACTACGCTGATCTCAGCGTGCGTACCTTCTATCTCGCCAACGCCGACGCCAAGAGCATCCTGACGATGATGAAGACCGTGCTGAAGACGCGCGACATCTACGCCGACGACAAGCTCAACAGCATCACGATGCGCGACACGCCCGAGGCGATCCGCCTGGCCGAGAAGGTGATCGCGGCGCAGGACTTCGCCGAGCCCGAGGTGATGCTGGAGGTCGAGGTGCTGGAGGTCAAGCGCTCGCGCCTGCTCGACATCGGCATCGATCCGCCGGGCAAGTTCACCGTGCTGAACCTGGTGCCGAACCCGGCCACGGTGATCGCCACGGCGGCAGGCTCGCAGGTCGTCGCCAACAACACGCTCACCTCGACCCAGCTGACCGTGGCGGGGCTGCGCCACGTGTCGAGCGCCAGCATCGGCATCGACAACCCGTCCGCCAACCTGCGCTCGGAGAACGGCGACACGAACATCCTGGCCAACCCGCGCATCCGTGTGAAGAACCGGGAGAAGGCGCGCATCCTGATCGGCGACCGTGTGCCGGTGATCACGACGACCTCCACCGCCAACGTCGGCGTGGCCGAGTCCGTCGCCTATCTCGACGTCGGCCTGAAACTGGAAGTCGAGCCCAACGTGTTCCTGGACAACGAGGTGGGCGTCAAGGTCAACCTCGAGGTCAGCAACATCGTGCGCGAGGTGCGCAGCGCCTCGGGCACGCTCACCTACCAGATCGGCACGCGCCTGGCCAACACCGTGCTGCGCCTGAAGGACGGCGAGACGCAGGCACTGGCCGGGCTGATCAGCGACGAGGATCGCAGCAGCACCGCCGGCGTTCCGGGCTTCACCGACCTGCCCATCCTCGGTCGCCTGTTCTCCACGCAGAGCAACGATCGCAGCAAGACCGAGATCGTGCTGCTGATCACGCCGCGCGTGGTGCGCAACATCGGCGGGGGCGGGGCGGCGCGCTACGAATTCGGCTCCGGCACCGAGGCCTCGCCCGGCGCCGCGCCGCTGCGCATGCGCTCGAGCGGTCAATTGTCGCTGGCACCGTCGTCGTCCGCGACGGTCGCCACGACCACCGGGTCGCCGGCGGCGCGGACGCTCGCGGCACCGGTCGAACCCGAGCCTGAGGCTGTGCCTGCCGCCAAGCCGCCAGTGGCCACGGCCTCGGCACCCGCGGGGACGCCATGACGCTGCGCACCGCCCCGCGCGGCTTCGCGCTGATCGAATTGCTGATCAGCGTGGCCATCCTGGGCCTGCTCGCCGGCGGCGCGATGACGTTCGCCGACCTGGCGGTGCAGCGCAACAACGAGCAGTCGCTGCGCGCCAGCCTGCGCGAAATCCGTGCCGCCATCGATGCATACAAGCAGGCATCCGATGCGCACCGCATCGCGCGCGCCGCCAACGAGACAGGGTATCCGCACGCACTGTCCGAGCTGGCCGACGGCGTCACCGACGTCACCAGCCCCAAGGGCGCCAAGATCTTCTTCCTGCGCCGCCTGCCGCGCGACCCGATGGCTGATGCGGCGCTCGCGGCCGACTTGACTTGGGGCCTGCGCAGCTACGACAGCACTGCCGACAATCCACAGCCGGGTCGCGACGTGTTCGATGTCCATTCGTTGTCGCTGCGCAAGGGGCTCAACGGACAACCCTACGAGGCCTGGTGATGCGCACACGCAACGTCCGCGCCGGCTTCACGTTGATCGAGCTTCTGGTGGTGCTGGCCATCATCGGCACGCTCATTTCGATCGCGCTGCCCAAGTACCTGCACAGCGTGGCGCGCAGCCGCGAGGCGGTGCTGCACCAGGACCTGCGCACGATGCGCACGGCAATCGACCAGTACCTCGCCGACACCGGCCGCTATCCAGCCACGCTCGAAGACCTGGTCAAGGCCCGCTACCTGCGCAGCCTGCCCGAGGATCCGGTGACCGGGCTGGCGTCGAGCTGGGTCAGCGTGGCGCCGCCGGAAGGCGTCGCCAGCACCGGTGTCTACGACATCCGCAGCGGCGCGGAAGGAATATCGCTGGAGGGAACTGCTTATGCGCAATGGTGATGTGTCCGGATCGATGAATTGTCACTGTTCTTCAGTACGCTCGCCGCACTGCAAAGTGACGCGGCGCGCGTCGCGCCGGATTTGGTTCCAGACATGCAGGGCAAGGGTCGACAGGTGAGCAGCAATCCCAGAATGAACGACGTCGATCGCGAACACTTTTCCGAAGTGGTCGAGAACTCCTTCGCCATCGCAAGCCGGCACCAGTTCTTCGCCTGGACGCAAAGTTCGCTCCAGTCGTTGTTGCCGCATGAGATCTTGATCTGCGGAATCGAGGATGGTTCCCGCCAAGGCATGGTGATGCACCGGTTTTCGGCGAGTCGCTATTTCCGCGATGAGCACTTCAACGTGATCGCTGATCCGCTCAAGGGCCTGCGCTCGCGTGTGATGGCGGTCGTCGAAGGCTCGCGCAGCGCGCTGGTGTTCTGCCCGGGCACGCGCGCGCAGTCGTCCGATGCCGAGCTGGCGCAACTGGTCGAGGAGAACGAGCTCAAGAACCTCGCGGCGCACCTGGTCACCGGCGCGTCCGGCAAGGTCGAGGCGTTGTATGGCTTCAGCCGCATCCCGGTGCCGCTCGACGTGCGCCTCGGCCACATCATCGAACTGCTGATCCCGCATCTGCACAACGCGTTCCTGCGGGTGCTCGCCACCGAGCGTGAGATCTCGAGCGTGGGTTCGCAACGCACCGGAAGGCTGGTCACGCCGCGCCAAGAGGAGATCCTGGGCCTGATCAAGGAAGGAAAGACGAACGTGGAGATCGCGCGGCTGCTCGATTGCAGCCCGTGGACGATCAAGAACCACATCCAGTCGATCCTGCGCCGCCTTGACTCCAACACTCGAACACATGCGATCTCGCGCGCGATGAGCCTGGGCATCCTCAAGCCCGATTGATGGTGCAGGACCGGCCCGTTCGGATCATGCGATCGGCTTTCGCTTTCACACGTCGATAAACAGCGGCGCGGGGCAGGCCATTGGGTATCCATTCAAGAGGCGCGATGCTATGGTCCAACGATTGAATCGGAAGCTGCCATGGACATGAATAGAAGCTTGAACAAGCGCGCGGAACTGGCCATCGCCATCGCGCTGATGACGGTGGGTTCCGCCGCGATCGCGGGCCCTGCATCCGAGTGGCGCTACATCGGCGACTTCCAGCCCACGGCCTCGACGGCGGGGCTCTCGACGACTCCGTTCCAGAGCGCCAGCGGCCTCGGCACGAACTTCGGATCGTCGGAGTGGGGCAGCGGCTCGTCGTCCAGCGCCGCTGCGTTGACGCTCGAAGCGCAGACCGCGGCGGCGTCCACCGATGACTCGAGCGGCCAGCGCATGCGCGCTCTCTCCGCATCGACCACCACCAGCAACACGTCCCCCGTGGTCGGCTCGCCCGCCGCGCTGGACCTGACACTGTGGAACTTCATCACCAACATCCGCGCGCAGCAGGTCAGCGACCCTTTCGTGCAGCTGCAGACCAGCGCGGCCAACATTGACTACACGATCAATGGCGTCCCCGCTCCGGTTCCGTTGCCCCCCGCGTTCTGGTTGTTTGGCGCCGGGTTGGCAGCACTGGCCGTTGGTCGCTTCATGCCGCGCAAGTTGCACGCCGTCGACCGCATTCGGACGCTCTCGATGGCCTGAGCGCGACGGGCGCCCGACCAGCAAACGGTCACATTCGATCCGTACGATTTGCCCTCACTCTCCAGCAGATTTGCGGAGCACGAATGGGGTCAAAGATGATGGACGGAATGACGGCTCGCGCGCTGTTGGCGGCGGCGACCTGCGTGGCACTGGCGGCGTGTTCGACGAAGGCGGAGCGCATCGAGGCGGGCCTGCGCAAGGGCGCGCAGTACGTCGCAAAATCCGAGTGGGACAAGGCCAGCGTCGAGGCCCGCAACGTGCTTCAGATGGACACCAAGAATGCCGGTGCATTCCTGATCGTGGCCGAGGTAGAGGACGGCAAGGGCTCGTTCCGCGGCGCGTTCGCCAACTACAGCAAGGTCGTCGAATTGAACCCTGGTTCGGTCGCCGGACGCCTCGGCTTGGCGCGTATCTTCCTGCTCTCCGGCGACCTCGACAAGTCCCAGGCATTGATCGACGCGGTGCTGGCCAGCGAGCCGCAGAATCCGCGCGCGCGGGTGCTGCAGGTGGCGCTACTGGGACGCCAGGGCAAGCAGGCCGTGGCGCTCGCGGGTGCTGACCGCATCCTCGCGAGCGGCCTCGTGCTCAGCACCGACAGCAGCCTCACGCTGGCCGGCTTCTACTTCAACGCGCAGGCCGGCGAGAAGGCACTCACCGTGCTGGACCAGGCGATCGCTGCCAGCCCGCAGGACGCGCGGCTGTCGCAGATGGCGGCCGAGATTGCGCAGGCAGCTCCGGCCGGCAGCCTGCTGGCGGCGCGCGCGATCGGCTACTACGCGAAGGCGACGCTGGCGACGCCGCAGAACGACGCGTTGTGGCGTGAGTGGACCGCGCTGCACCTGCGCCGCAACGAGGTGGCCGAGGCCGAGGCCGTGCTGCGCCATGCGCTGAAGACCGTGCCGGACAGCAACGCCCGCAAGATCGCGCTGATGTCCTTCGAGGGGCAGTACCGCGACAAGCAGCAAGCCGAAAAGCACTTCCGCGCCGCGATCGACGCACAGCCCAAGGACGTCGACCTGCGCTTCGCACTGGCCGACTTCCTGCGCGCGCAGAAGCGACCGGATGACGTGGCGACCGTGCTGCAGGCCATTGTCGACAAGGGCAAGGACACGCCCGCCGGCGTCGCGGCGCGCGGGCAACTGGTCGTGCTGGCGATGGAGGCGGGCAAGGCCGACCAGGCGCGCACGCTGCTGGCCGACCTGCTCAAGACCAATCCGCGCGACGCCACCGGCTTGCTGCTGCGCGGCCGTCTCGCGCTGGTCGATGGCGACGCCCGTGCCGCCGTCATCGACCTGCGCTCGGCCGCCAAGGACAAGCCGGGCTCCCTCGAGATCGCGAGCCTGCTGGCCCGCGCGCACCGCATGGCAGGCGACCCGCAGCTCGCGCGCGAGGCGCTGGCCGACGTGGTCAAATTCAGCCCCGGCGATGCGCGCGCGCACCTGCTGCTGGCAGCCGACATGGCGCAGACGCGCGAGTACGCTGCGGCACAGTCCGAGACCGACGCCGCGCTGAAGATCGAGCCGCGCAACACCGGTGCGCACCAGATGAAGGTGGAGATGGCGCTGGCCGCCGGCAACGACGAGGCCGCCGAGGCCGCGGCACGCATGGTCGTCACGCAGTTCCCCGTCAATCCGCTGGGCCACCTGTTGATGGGCCGCGTGCTGGCCAACGAGAAGAAGCCGGCGCTGGCGCTGGCGCAGTACGACGAGGCGGCCAGGCTCGCGCCTTCCGACCAGCAGCCGGTGATCGCCGCCGTGGGCCTGCTGACCGCGCAACGCCAGTTCCCAGCGGCGCGCGCGCGCGTCGACGCGCTGGAGCAGGCGAGCCCGCATTCGGCGCTGGCACGCCAGATGCGCGGCGAGCTCGCGATCGCGACAGGCGATCTCGCCACGGCCGCGACGAGCTTCGGCGAAATCGTCGCGCTGCCGGGCGCGCCCGCATCGGCGTACAGGAACCTGGCCTCGGTGATGGTCGCGCGCAAGGATCTGGACGGCGCGCTGGCGACGCTACGGCGCGGCGAGAAGGCGTACCCTGCGGACTCGAGCCTGCCGGCCGCGCGCGCCGAGTACGTCGGCCGCGCCGGCCGCGTCGACGAGTCGATCGCCATTTACGAGCAGATGCTGCACGATGCGCCGGGCAACGACATCGCCGCCAACAACCTCGCCTACGTGCTGGCGCAGAGCAAGCGCGATCCGGCCAGCCTCGAGCGCGCGCTGGCGTTGGCCAACCGCTTCGCTGCGTCCACCGTACCCGGCTACATCGACACCTTGGGCCTGGTGCAGTACCGCCTCGGCCGCTTCGACCAGGCAGCCACGCTGCTCGAGCGCGCGCGCGTGCTCGCTCCCCACGACGCCAGTGTGCAACTGCACTACGGCATGGCCCTGTACAAGAAGGGCGACGTGCAGGCTGGTGCCGATCTCGTGCGCAAGGCGCTCGGCACCAAGGCACCGCTGGCCGACCACGACGAAGCCCAGACCTTGATCGGACGCGTCTGAGACAGGCGATGGCCCGTCGCGCTGACCCGTGCCCGCGCGCGCCGTGCCACGCGCGTGGCGCCCGACGCCGCTGCGCCGGCTTCGCGTTCCTGGGCCTGTTGTTTCTCATCACGGTGATGGGCCTGCTCGCGGGTGCGGCGGCCAGCACATGGACGTTCATGTCGCGACGCGACAAGGAACTCGACCTGCTGTTCGTGGGCCACCAGTACCGCGTGGCGATTGCACGCTACGCGGCTGCTCATGCGCGCACGCCCCAGCCGTATCCCACCGAGCTGCGGCAGTTGTTGGGCGGCAACGATCAGCTGCTGCCGATCCGCTATCTGCGCCGCCTCTACTTCGATCCGGTCTCTGGCAGCGCCGAGTGGGGCCTGGTGCGCACGCCCGAGGGCGGCATCACCGGCGTCTACAGCCTGTCCGAGCACCGCCCGGTGCGGATCGTGGCGTTGCCAGGTCCAGCCGACGGTATCGACTTCGCGCACGCGAAGACCTATCGCGACTGGGTGTTCGACGCCAACAGTGCCGATACGCCTCAACCGGGCGCTGGCGACCCAGCGGGATGGAACTACGCGCAGGACGGCGCGCCGCCGCTGCGCTGGGACGACGCCCATCCGAAACCGGTGCCCCCCGGGGATCTTCCCTAGTCCGTTGGGCTCATGCGAAAACATGCGCGACGTGCTGGCTAGTCCGAAGTGGCTATGACCCGCCTCCCAGGCGAGCTTTCGTGCGACATGCGCGCGAACAAGAATCATCGACGCATGAGTGGAGTGGCGGGCCCTGCGGAGTTTGGGGGGCACAAGACTAGTCTGCTCGGGTGGTGGGGGTCGCGATCTGGCAGACCAGGGCGTCACCTGCACTTCCTACAGTAGCCAACGTCGCAGCCTTCACGCTGTCGGCCATCACGGCAGGCATCAACAAGCACGGCCGGCTTGGCAGGGCCGACCTGCCGGGGTTCATCAATCGGAAGATATTGGAGCAAGCAATGAAGATCAAGTTCAAGACCATCGCCGCCGCAGCCGTCCTGGCCGCGGTGAGCGCCACCGCCTCGGCGTCGATCCAGACCGGCGCCACGCCGGATCTGCTGTTCGTCGCCTTCGACTACGCCACGGGCGACACCTACGTCCGTGACTTGGGCGCGCTGACCAGCACGCTCCTGAACTCGAGCACGACGTTCAACGCTCCGGCGTCGAGCATCTTCGCCACGACGTTCGCCGGCGTCGATCCCACCACGATCCAGTGGAACATCGTCGCGTTCGACATCGTCAGCCCGGCTGTCTACGCCACCGGCGACGTCACGACGTACTTCGGCAACAAGCACAGCGACGTCATCAACACCGGCCTGAACGAAACCGCGACGCTGGGCGGACTGACGCAGCTGGACAACGCCGCCAACGGCTACATCTTTCCCAACGGCGAATACACCGGCAGCAAGACTCTGACGGCCGAATCGAACGCCCAAGCCATCGCCAACCGCGCTGACTTCGGCAACCTCGTGTCCGGCCAAGGCGTCGGCGGCAGCCAGAACTTCATCAAGGTCGACACGACCGGCACCGCGACCCAGCTCTACATCAACGCGTCGCTGTCCGCCTTCGACAACAACGAGGCTGGCGGCTACTTCACGCTGACCGACGCGCAAGGCGACCTGAGCTGGACCAACGTTGCCGTCTCGTCGGTGCCGCTGCCGGCCGCCGCGCTGCTGTTCGTTCCGGGCCTGCTGGGCATGTTCGGCCTCGGCCGTCGCAACAAGAAGCTCGCTGCCTGATCTTCTGAATCCGGGGGAGGCGTTCTGCCTCCCTCTCTTTCCCATTGACCGCCCCCTGCGCGAAGCCACTAGCTTCGGCTGTTGGCGGAGCTTTCTCGAAAAAGGACTCACCGTGAACTTCAAGCTCTCCTGCATCGCCGCCGCCCTGTGCGTCGTTGGCTCGGCCGCCATGGCCACGCCCCTGTCGCCCAACGCGCCCCTGTCGGACTACACGACGGGCACGACCGACATCTACATCGCCGGCTCGTCGGCCGTCGACCTCGCACTGACCAAGTTCATCGCCAACACCTGCGCGCCGAACACGCTGGACACCTACCGCACGGACGCCGGCGGCAAGACCTACTACCTGTGGACCTGCGCGGCTGGCGCCAGCTCGTCCTGGGGCACCGCCAACTCGAAGATCGCGATCCACAAGAACACGAACTCGTCGTCCGACGGCGTGCTCGCGGTCTCGAACAACACCAGCCTGGCCTTCCTGCAGGTCAGCGACCTGACCGGCGCCAGCAGCTGCGCGATCTCGCCGACGGTCGTTGCCGCCACCGGCACGATCCCCAGCTACAACTTGTACCTGTGCGGCACGTCCGCCGGCAACGCCGGTGTCGGCACGCTGCAGCACGCGCCGCGTTTTGGCTTCGCCGATTCGGAGCCGAAGCAGTTCGGCACGGTCAGCAACCTGACGACCGTCTACCCGCTCAGCATCGTCTTCGGCATCCCGGTCTCGAAGAACGTGCGTGACACGCTGCAAGCCTCGCAGAACCTGCCCGTTGGCGGCGAATCCGAAGCCGACATGCCCTCGCTGACGACCACGCAGATCAACTCGATCTTCACGGGCAACTTCAGCAGCTGGAGCGACCTGGGCATCACCGTGTCGGCGTCGGACAACGCGATCTACCGCGTTCGCCGCAGCAACGGCTCGGGCACCACCCGCGCTTTCGACGTGACGTTCATCGGCGACTTCTGCACCCCGGGCGCGAACGCGATCAGCCCCGCCACCGCGCTGGTCACCGCCACGATCCCGCAGCAGTGCAACAGCGTCGGCAACGGCGGCAACCTGACCCTGCAAGCCGGTACGAGCGACGATATGGCCGCCTGCGTGGCTGGCTTCCAGACCAGCGGCGGCGTCGGCGCGATCGGCTACCTGTCCACCGACTACCTGCCGGGCACCAGCGACAACTATCGCTGGGTCAAGGTCGACGGCTACGCGCCGAAGCTGCTGAACGTGGCCAACGGATCGTGGAAGGACTGGTCCGAAGAGTCCCTGAACTACAACAAGGTTCCGGCGCTCTCCGGCGACGACAGCAAGTTCTTCCTCGCGATCAAGGCCACGTCGGCCAGCGCGGCCCTGATGTCGGAAATCGCCCAGAACCAGCCGCAGACCACCAGCGGCCTGTGGACCGGTGGCGTGATGGGCGCACTGCCCACCAACCACAGTGGCGCTGGCTGGGGCGTGGCGCCGAGCGCCGCCGCGCTGCTGGCTGGCCGTACCGACGCGTCCGTGCTGGCCAACCCGGCCAACATGGCCACGCGCAACGGGACGTCTGGCTACAACCTGTGCAACGTCCCGACGCCGGTCTCGGGCTTCCAGGCGCAATAAGAAAGCCTGACCGCGTCGCGCCGCCCGCGGCCTGACGCGCGTCCCCTCGGGCCGATGTGGATTCGTCCACATCGGCCATTTTTAATCGCGATGTCATTCGCATTGCCTAACCTGCCGTCAGTTCGGGACGTGCGGGTTGCCTGCGTTCTGTCTCCCGTCGCCGCAACGCGTGCACGCGTTTCACGTTTCCCCCGAATGAATCCTCTCGTCCCCGCGTCGTCGCGCCTCCTGGCCATCCTGCTCCTGCTCGCCCTGGCGATCTCGGCGCGCGCGGACGAGCCCGCCAAGCAGCGCTTCGACATCCACGAGTTCCAGGTCGAGGGCAATACGGTCCTGGGCACGGAGGCCATCGAACGCGCGGTCTATCCGTTCATGGGAGACGGCCGCGACATCGACGACGTCGAGGGCGCACGCGGCGCGCTCGAGAAAGCCTATCGCGACGCCGGCTTCGGTACCGTGGCCATCGACATCCCGCCGCAAAGGGTCGCTGCGGGCGTCGTGCGCCTGAATGTGGTTCAGGGCCGGATCTCGCGCCTGCGCGTCGTGGGCTCGCGTTTTTTCTCGCAAGACCGGATCCTCGAACTCGTACCTGGCCTGGCCGAGGGCAATGTGCCCAACCTCAACGAGGTGCAGCAGCAATTGGCACAGGTCAACACCTCGCCCGACGAGCGCGTGACGCCGCTGCTGCGTCCAGGCAAGCTGCCTGGCACCACCGAGGTCGACCTGCAGGTGGAGGACGAACTTCCGCTGCACGGCGGCGTCGAGGTCAACAACGGCCACGCGCCCAACACCACCGCACTGCGCACGACGGCCAGCTTGCGCTATGCCAACCTGTTCCAGCGCGGTCACACGGCCGGCATGCAGGTGCAGGTCTCGCCGCAAGACACCTCGCAGGTGAAGGTCTTCGTCGGCACCTACTCGATGCCACTGGACGGCGGCACGCTGCTGCTGTCGGCGGTGAAGTCGGACAGCGCCGGCTACGTCGGTGCGGGCATCGGCGTGTTCGGCCGCGGCAAGGTGTTCGGCGCGCGCTACGTGCTGCCGCTCAACAGCGACAAGCCGACCGAGCTGCAGCAGTCGCTGACGCTGGGCGTCGACCACAAGGATTCCGACCAGAGCCTGACGTTCGCCGACGGCACCGGCAGCGACACGCCGATCCACTACGTGCCGTTCACGCTGTCGTACTCGGCGACTACATTCGATGCGCACGGCATCAGCGAGTACAGCGCCGGCGTGGAGTTCGCGGTGCGCAACTTCGGCGGACGACAGCAGCAGTTCGCCGACAAGCGCTACCTCGCGCATTCCGACTTCTCGCTGCTCAAGTTCAGCACCGCGCGCACGCAGAATCTGCCCGCCGACACCACGCTCTACGCCGAGATCGAGGGCCAGTTCACCGACGACCCGCTGGTGAGCAACGAGCAATACGTGGCCGGCGGCACGGACTCGTTGCGCGGCTATCTGGAGTCGACTGCCGTCGGCGATATCGCGCTGCGCGGCACGCTCGAATTGCGCACCCCCAACTTCCGTCCCGCGCAGTCGCGCCTGGACTTCTTGCAATTCCGCACCTTTTTCGACACCGCCTGGCTGCGCACGCTCCAGCCACTGCCCGGGACGCACTCGTCGTACGAGCTGAGCAGCTACGGCCTCGGGCTGACCGCCCGCGCAAAGCCTGGCTTCATGCTGCGCGCCGATCTCGCGTGGCCGATGAATTCCGTCGGCGCCCAGTCTGCGTACCAGCCCCGCGTGCAGGCCAGCGCGTCCTACCAGTTTTGATGCGTCGGCGCCCGCCCGGGCGCTGCACGAGAGGAACCACGATGACCCGAATCGCCGCCAGGACTCGTCTGCAGTCGCCGCTCCGCACGCCCTGCAACGTGGCGGCGTTGATCGCGCTGGGACTGCTGGGCTCGACGGCCTGCGCCGCACCGTCGTCCGCGAGCCTGCCGCTGCTCAACAACGTGATCCTGCGTGGCCTGGTGTCGGACTACCGCACCAATGCGACCTTCGCCACGGCCGGCACGATGGGCCACCAGACGCTGACGATCACGCAGCTCATACCCAAGATCATTCTCGACTGGAACCAGTTCAACCTGGCCAACGGCGACACGATCCAGTTCGTGCAGCCGTCGTCGTCGGCGGCGGTTCTCAACCGCATCTACGATGCCAACCCGACCACGATCTCCGGTGCGATCAAGGCCAATGGGCAGGTCTACCTCGTCAACCAGAACGGCATCCTGTTCCACAACGGGACCACGATCGACACCAATTCGTTCTTCGCCTCGACGCTCAACATCGACGACACGACATTCAAAGCGGGGCCAACGACGGGCGGCCTGTTCGCGCCGGCGTTCACGGGCGGCTACGACCCCGAGGGCAAGACCGATACGACCGTGAAGAGCCGCAACATCACCATCGGCGGCGGCACCGGGACGGCGGTGCCGACGATCACGGCGCATGCGGGCGGCGCGGTCGTCATCATCGCGCCGGTCATCAACAACCAGAGCGGCGTCATCACTTCGCCCGACGGCCAGGTGATCCTCGCCGCGGGCAACACGGCCTACCTGGGCTTCAGCGCCACGCCCCAGACGGGGGTTCGCGGCATGCTCGTCGAGGTGAAGGCTGATTTGAGCGGCGCCCTCAACCTCACCGACCTGATCAACAGCAACAGCCGCATCGACAACGGCGGAAGCATCAGCGCCGATCGTGGCAACGTCACGCTGGCCGGCCTGGCGATCAACCAGTCGAATCGCGTCTCGGCATCGACGGCGATGTTGACCAACGGGTCGATCTACCTGCAGGCGCGCACGCTCGACAACGCGCAGCGCGGCTCCGTCACTCTCTCTGCGAACAGCGTGACCGAGACGCCGCTTGACCTGTCCGACACCACCACGCTGAGCGAGCTGGCTTTGTACGCTCCGTATCGTCCGGCGGTGCAGATCACCGGCCGCACCGTCGACGTCGAGGGCCGCATCACATCGCCTAGCGGGGCGGTGACAATCGACGCGAAGGATCCAACGGGCCTGGCCGCGCCGCGCATCTACCTCGGCGCCGACAGCACGATCGACGCGTCGGGCGCGTGGAGCACGGCCAGCGACGCGAGCAACCTGCTCACGTTCAAGGTCACGTCCAACGAGCTCAAGGATGCGCCCGACCAGAAGGGCGGCCTGCTCTTGGGCAAGACCGTCACCGTCGACCTGCGCCAGAGCAGTCCGCTGCTCGATCTCTCGGGCTACCAGCAGAACCAGGCGCGCACGCTGGAGCAGAAGGCCGCGGCGGCTGGCGTGGTCACGCTGACGTCCTCCGGCGACGTGGTGCAGCACAGCGGATCAGTGGTCGACGTGTCCGGTGGCGGCGTGCACTACACGGGCGTGACCGAGGCAACCACCAAGCTGCTGGGCGCCGACGGCAAGCTCTACGACATCATGACCGCGCCCGAGGCGCTGGCCTACAAGTCGATCGCGAGCAGTTTCACCGATACGCAGGCTCGCTGGGGCTTCAGTCCGGTCTTTTCCAACCTGCTGATGGGAACCAGCTTGAAGCGGCCGGACTACGTCGAAGGCGCATCCGGTGGCGTCCTGAAGATCAACCTGGGTGCGGGCGCGAAGGGGCTGGTGCTCGACGGCACGCTGCTCGGCGGAGTGACAACGGGCAGCCAGCAGACGGCGGCGGCACAGCGCGGCGCGGCGCTGACGATCGGCGACGGCTACGACGCAAGCAAGAGCTCGCAGGACGTGGGCGTCGGCGATGTCACGTTCCAGACCGGCGCGGTCAGCAGCCTCGCGGCCGGCTTCTCCGCCACCACCGCGTTGAGCCAATACCGCCGCACGCAGGTGAGCCTGTCCACCGACGTCTTCGCTGCGGGCAGCGTCGACGCCGCCGGCAACTACGTGACCTCCGGCTTCGACTCTGTCACGGTCAACGCCAATGGGCGCATCACGGTGCCCGAGAACGTGACGCTCAACGGGCCGCTCGGCGGCGCGCTGACGCTGCACGCCAACCAGGTGGACATCGACGGCCACGTCATCGTGCCGTCCGGCAACGTGACGGCCATGACGATCAACAGCGTCGGCACGCCCACGTCGACCGTCGCCGACCGCGGCGTCACGCTGATCCAGGGCGCGGCCATCGACACCAGCGGCGTCTGGTTCAACAACGCGACCACGGGCATCGCGTCGGCCTGGCCGTCGGCGATGCAGGCGCCTGGCTCGACCTTGCTCGCGCCGCTGGCGCCGCTGTCGACGAGCAACGGCGGCACGATCACGCTCACCGGCACGACCGTGACCCTCGAGTCTCAGAGCAAGCTGGACGTGTCCGCGGGCGGCACGCTGTCGACCAAGACCGCGTTCAGCGGCGGCGCCGCCGGATCGATCTCGCTGGAGGCCGACGCCACGTTGGCGCAGGGCGCGAGTCCGCTGACGCTGGCCGGCACGCTGGCCGGCTATGGCTTCGGCAGCGGCGGCAGGCTGAGCCTGGTCGCCGACAGCGCGGCGACGATCAACGCGGTCGGCGGCGCCGCGGCGACCTCGGGCCTGAGCCTCAATACCGCCTTCTTCAGCGAAGGTGGATTCCAGTCGTACACGTTGTCGTCGGTCGGCGACCTGACTCTCGCGAGCGGCGCGGTGCTGTTGCCGCGGCAGCAGAGCCTGCAGATCGACCTCGCGCGCGCTGTGGGGCTCGCGACGGGCGGCGACGTGCAGACCGCATCGACGTTCCTGGCACTGCCTGCCAACCTGCGCAAGGCCACCAGCATCTCGTTCGCGTCCAACAACGACCTCGTGGTGCAGGCCGGCGCCGGCATCGGCACCGACGTGGGCGCGTCGGTGGGGCTGTCGGGCGGCACCGGCGTGACGATCGACGGCACGGTCTACGCACCCGGCGGCACGATCAACGTGGCGTTGTCCGCGGCCGACCAGCAGGCCGTGACGCCCAAGCTCGAGATCGGCGCAGACGCCATCCTGTCGACTCGCGGCACTTTCATCGTGACGCCCAACGACAAGGGCCTCGTGCAGGGCAGCCTGTCCTCGGGCGGCACGATCTCGTTGAGCGCCAAGAAGGCGGCAATCGCGGTCGACGCCGGCTCGGTGATCGACGTGAGCGGCGCGAGCCAGGCCGTGGACATGCCTGCCGCCCTGGGCGCGACGACGCCGTATCGCCGGGTCGTGCAATCGAGCAACGCCGGCACGGTCAGCATCGCCGCCGACGACGACGTCACGCTCGCAGGCGCGCTGCGCGGCGATGCCGACGGCAGCGCAGCGGGCGGCAGCTTCGCGCTGACGCTCAACGCGCGCGGCGATTTCGCCGACTCGACATCGGGCCGCCGCATCGTCGTCACGCAGTCGGGTGCGGCCCAACCGACGACGTCGGCGTTCAAGGACGTCGGCATCTCGGTGGACAAGCTCCAAGGCGGCGGCTTCGACAAGCTGCGCCTGAGCGCCGAGGACCAGATCGTGTTCGCTGGCGCCAGCACGCTGCCTTTCCAGCGTGGCGTCGCGCTCGATTCGCACCTGATCCAGGTGGCGAGCGGCGCCAACGTGGCGGTGTCGTCCGCCGCAGTCAAGCTGACCGATTCGTTCGGGACGCGCAGCGCCGTCGCGCCGGACGACAGCACCGATCCGCGCACCGCGATCGTCGCCAACTCCGCGTCGCCCGCGCAGGCGAGCATCGTCGGCACCGGCACGTTCAAGGCGATTGCCCAGACGCTCGACGTGGCCGGCAACGTGACGATCAGCGGTGCCTCCCGCACGAGCCTCGTCGCGACCAACGACCTGCGGCTCAGCGGCCGCGTGGCCGGCAGCGCCAGTGATGCGGGCGGCGCCACGTTGAGCGGTTCGCTGGTGACGGCCGGCGACCTCACGCTGACGGCGGCCCAGGTCTATCCGACCACCGGCTCGACGTTCAGCGTGGCGGTGGCCGACGGCGTGCCGGTGGCGGGCGCCGCCGACCTCACCGGCACGCCGACGTCCGGCGGCCGGCTCGCCATCACGCGCGGCTCCGGCCTGCTGGGCGACGTGCTGTCGGCGGGTGGCAAGCTCACCGTGCGGGCCGACAGCATCGCCCAGGACGGCGTGCTCAAGGCACCGCTGGGCAGCCTGAGCCTGCAGGCCGGCAAGACGCTGACGCTGGGCCCGACCAGCGTGACGTCGGTGTCGGCCGGCGGCCTGACCATCCCGTACGGCGAGACGCAGAACGGCGTCACCTGGACGTACGGCGCCACGGGCAGCGATCCGGTGACCGCCTCGCTGAGCGCGCCGCCCGCCAAGAACATCGCGCTGAACGCGCCCGCGGTGGATGTGCTCAACGGCGCCCAGGTCGACATCTCGGGCGGCGGCGACGTGGCCGCCATCGAATGGGTCAAGGGCTCGGGCGGCTCGCTCAACGCGCTGAACCAGTCCAACACCTACGCCATCATTCCCGCGGCCCACCTCACCAGCGTGCCGATCGATCCGGACATCGCGCTGACGCAGAAGCTGGGCTTCGACAAGGACAGTGCGGTCTACAACAGCATCCACATCGGCGCCGGCGGCGCGGTGCCGGCCGGCGACTACGTGCTGCTGCCCGGCTACTACGCACTGCTCAAGGGCGCGTACGTCGTGCAGCTGGTGGCGGGCAGCACCTACGCCAACCTGCAGGCGGGCCAGACGGCATCGCTCAAGAACGGGCTGATCGTGGTGCCCGGCGTGATGACGGCCCAAGGCACCGACGTGAGCTCGTCGTCGACCGTCGGCGTCGTCGTGCGCCCAGGTGCCGACATCAAGAAGCTGGCCGACTACACGGTCACGACGTCGGCGTACTTCGCCGCGCTGGCGCACGCCGACGGCGTCGCCACGCCGCTGCTGCCGACCGACGCAGGCCAGTTGTCGATCGCGGCCACGCAACGCCTGACGCTGGACGGCACGCTGGTGGCGGCGCTGCCGACGACCACGTCGCGCAGCGCGGCGGTGGACATCACCGCCGACAAGATCGCCCTGGTCGACCAGGTGGGTCGTGGCGACATTGGTGCGGACTTCCTGCAGATCGACGCCGGCGGCCTGTCCCGGCTCGACGCCAGCCTGCTGGTCGGCGGCGTGCGCACCCTGACCGCCACCGGTGTGGTGGTGACCCCCACCGCCAGCGAGATCGTCGTGGCCAACAGCGCCGCCGACGCGCTCAAGGCGCCCGAGCTCGTGCTCGCGGCCACCGACAGCATCGACGTCAAGTCGGGCAGCGTCATCGAGAGCAGCGGCAAGCCCGTTGGCAAGGCGAGCGACATCACCGTCGTCGGCACGGGCGCTGCCTCGGGCGCGATCCTGCGCGTGTCGAACGGCGGCCTGGTCAACATCGCGCGGCCCGCCACCGATGGTTCGCAAGGAACGATCAGCGTCGAGGCAGGCGCCACGCTCAACGCGAGTGGTTCGTTGGTGCTCGACGCGACGCGAACCACCAGCTTCAGCGGCGCGCTGAACGTCGCCAAGGGCGGCGCGCTGTCGCTGGTGTCGGGCTCGGTGAGCCTGGGCGACACCGACGGCATCGCCGGTCTCGACAACGGGCTGACGCTGGACAACACGCAACTGGCGGGCTTCGGCGCGCTGGGCACGCTGTCGATCAAGAGCTACGCGGGCATCGCGCTGTTCGGCCACACCCAGATCGGCACGCCGTCGCTGGCCAGCCTGGTCCTCGACAGCGGCTCGTTGACGGGCCAGGCCGGTTCGCGCGGGGCGGTGGCCAGCACGCAGATCGACGCGCAGAACGTGGCGTTGATCGACACCACCCAGGGATCGGGCACGGCGGGCGTCGCGAATTCGGCGGCCGGCTCGTTCGCCATTGACGCGGCACAGATCACGCTGGGCAGCGGGGACAAGGCCATCAGCGGCTTCAGCGGAACGCGGCTGTCGGCGACTGGCGAGATCCTCGCTGCTGGCGGCGGCTCGCTGCAGACGGCCGGCCCGCTCTCGCTGCAGGCTGCGCGCATCGCCAGCGCCAGCGGTGCCTATCAGCGCTGGAGCGCGCAGGAGGGCAGCGGCGCGGACGCGCTGTTCGACAGCGTCACGATCAACGGAACGCCCTCGACGCCGACACTCGGGGCGTCGACCGCGCTCGGCTCGCGCCTGGAGATCGTCGGCTCGACGATCGCCGATGACGGCAACATCGTGATGAAGTCCGGCAGCGTGAGCCTGCAGGCCCGTGGCGCGGCCGCGACGGACGGCGTGGTGCTCGCGCGCGGCGCCGTGATCGACGTCGGCGGCATGAGCACGAGCTTCCAGGGCACGCCCGCCGCCACCGACGCAGGCCGGGTCACCCTGGCCGCGGCCAATGGCGCGGTGCAACTGGCCAGCGGAAGCAGCGTGAACCTGGCGGCGGCCGGGCAGGGCGCCAACGCCGGCACTTTGAGCGTGACGGCCGACCATGCGGATTTTTCAGGCGCGCTGACCGCCACGTCGGCCAGCGGGCTGCAAGGCGGCTTCAGCCTGGACGTCGCGAAGCTGGCCGACTTCTCGGGCCTCAACACGACGCTCAATACCGCGGGGCTGATCGAGTCGCGCGACATCCGCGTGCGCAACGGCGATGTGGTGGCGGCGGCCGGCGATGTCGTCCAGGCGCACCACCTCTCGTTGGAAAGCGACAGCGGCGCCGTGCGTGTCGCGGGCGTTCTCGATGCCAGCGCCGCGCTGGGCGGTGGATCGGTTTCGCTCAGCGGCCACGACGTGAGCGTGGCGTCGGGCGCGCGCATCCTCGCGAGCGGCACGGCCGCCGACGCGTCGACGACGGCCTCGCCCTACGCCGACGGCGGCAGCGTCACCGCCATCGCCGAAGGCGGCAGCCTGGACTTCGCGTCCGGCGCCGTCATTGACGTTCGCGCCGGCGCCAAGGGCCAGGCGGGCACCGTGCTGCTGCGCGCGCCGCGCACGGCTGGCAACTCGATCGCCGCGACGCTGCAGGGCCAGGTGCTGAGCCAGCGCCACGCGACCGATGCGGCCGGCACGGTCGCTGTCGAAGGCAACCAGGTCTACGGCGATGCGGCCTCGGCGTCCGCCACCGAGATCGACGCGGCCGACGTCGCCGGCTATGCGCGCGACAACACGGCTTTCATGGGCGCCGTCGACGCGACGGCGCTGGCCAGCGGCATCCGGGGCGACGACGGTCTTGCGCAAGGCAACGTGCACGTGCGCCCGGCCGTGGAAGTGGTCTCCGGCGGCGACGTGCAGGTGCGCGCGAACTGGGCCCTCACCGGCGCCGGCTGGCAAGTCGCCAGCAACGGCGCCGCGGCCACGCAGGCCGGCTCGCTGGTCGTGCGCGCCGCCGGCGATCTCACGCTGCAAGGCGTGTCCGTCGGCAACCCCGACACCGCGCTGCAGGCCGCACCCACCTGGAACATCCAGCTGACCAGCGGAGCCGACCTGCAGGCCGCCAACGCGGCGCGCACGCAGTCGGCGAGCGCGCTGGCCGCGCGCAACGGCGGCGCGGGCGGCGGCGACCTGACCTTGGACAGCAGCACCGGCGAGGCGTCCATTCGCACCGGCACGGGCGCGATCATGCTGTCGGCGGGGCGCGACTTCGTCATCACCGCCGGCAGCACGGGGCCGACGGGTGTCGTCTACACCACGGGCATCGCGGCGATCCAGGATCCATCGGTGGCCGCGGCCGACAGCCGCTTCACGCGAGGCGGCGGCGACGTCACCATCACCGCGCAGCGCGACGCGATCGGCGCGGGCGACGAGTGGATGACCGAGTGGTACCGATCCGGCGTGCAGGCCGGCGGCACCGACAACCTGGTCAATGGCGCGTGGTGGGCCTATCGCCCGAACTTCCACGACGGCGTCGCGGCGCTCGGCGGCGGCAATGTGAGCGTCCGCGCGGGCAACGACGTGCGCGACCTGTCCGCCTTCACGCCGACCTCGGCCATCGAGAACGCCGGCGCCACGCTGACCACCTTCGGCGGCGGCAACCTGAGCGTGCGCGCGGGCAACGACATCGTCGGCGGCCAGTACTTGCTGTCGCTGGGCCGCGGCACGATCGCGGCGGGCGGCGACGTCGGCGGCGGCGGGCAGGCGAGCCAGCTGTTCCTGATGGGGGCGAGCGGCGACGCCGCGATCGAGGGGGCGAAGGCCAACATCCAGGCCGGCGGCGCGATCACGCTCAACACGATCGACAACCCGTCGTCGCTGATCCAGGAGGTCAGCGTCGGCAAGGGCCCGAGCTTCAGCCTGCGCACGGCGCTCCCGGTGCTCAGCTACGGCGTTGACAGCGCCGTGCAGCTGGCAGCCCTCGGCGGCGACATCCGCATCGGCAGCACTCCGGCCGCCGCGGCGGTCCTGGACGTCGACGCCGGCGTCGAC
>JBDSDD010000061.1:0-72714 GCA_039920745.1 Burkholderiaceae bacterium
GACGGCCCGCATCGGCCCGCCTGTGGGCGTCTCGGTGCCACAGCCTCCTGGGCGACAGCGATCTGGGCTTCAGCTCCCTAGCTTCAGCGACCTAGGCTTCAGCGATCTGGGCTTCAGCGATCTGGGCTTCAGCCTGGCCCTCACAGCGACCCGAGGAAGGGTTGCGGCAACGTGCCGAGCGCCTTGATCGGCTCGTCGGCGAAGAACTCATGGATGGGATACGACGACGCTTTCTTCCAGCGCTCCTGCGTGACGAGCCACTTGCCGACGAACTCCTTCAGCGTCTGGCGTGCCACGTCGCGCTGCAGCTGCACATAAGCCGGGGAGTCCGCCTTCTCGGCCAGCGAGCGGGTGAGCGAGCGTTGCAGTTCGGCCAGGCGCGGCGTGCCGGTCAGCAACGACCACTCGCCCGACGACTCCGATTCGAGCCGGCTCGTGTCGATGGCCACCGGCAGCGACGGCTTCACCGCCGGCGCGATCACGATGAACGTCTTGTCCTTGAGAAGGATCTTCCATTCGGGTGCGAGCTCGACGTGATAGCGGTAGACCGCCGGCACGCGAATGCGCGAGACCGTCTTGCCGATCGGCAGGCCGAGCACGGTCTCGTCGGTCGTTGCCTGGAAGGTTTCGACGCCCCGCAGCGTCGAGACCTCGAGCAGGCCGCCCTTCACGTGCACGACGATCGGTACCTCCAGGGTCGCCGGCGAGACCTCGCTGGTGCCGCGGTGCCGCCAGAGGAAATAGCCGTTCGCGAGCAGGCTCGCCGCGATCGCGAACGCGGCGAGGACGCCCAGCAGCTTTGCCGCTCCGGCCGACCCGGGGTTCACGACATCGGCGTCCACTTGCGCTCGCTGGCGGCCGAGGCCACCGTGCGCTCGATGAAGCGCACACCGCGCGCGCCGTCCTCGATGCGCGGGTAGTCGGCGTCGGCCGGTGCGGCCGGCACGCCGTGGTCGAGCCGATGGCGGATGTCGGCGGCGACCCCGAGATAGAGGTTCGCGAAGGCTTCGATGAACGCCTCCGGGTGGCCGGCCGGGAGCCTGCAGGCGCGTCGCGCGGGTTCGCTGAGCCAGGGTGAGTTGCGTGTGAGGATCATGCGAGGGCCGTCGATCGGTGCGTGCACGAGGTGGTTCGGGTCTTCCTGCCGCCAGTCGAGCATGCCACGCTCGCCGAACACGCGCAGGCGGATGTCGTTCTCGTTGCCGGCCTCGATCTGCGAGGCGATCAGCACGCCGCGCGCGCCGTTGCCGAAGCGCAGCAGCAGGTTGCCGTCGTCGTCGAGCCGGCGTCCCGGCACGAAGGTCGTGAGATCCGCGCAAAGGCACTCGATCTCGAGCCCGGTCACGCTCGACAGCAGGTTCTCGGCATGCGAGCCGATGTCACCGATCGCGCCGGCGAGGCCGCTGCGAGCCGGGTCGGTGCGCCAGTCGGCCTGCTTGTTCGCAGTGGCTTCGAGATTGGTCGCGAGCCAGCCCTGGTGGTACTCGACGATGACCTTGCGCACCGGCCCGATCGCGCCGGACTTCACCCGTTCGCGCGCCTCCCGCACCATCGGGTAGCCGGTGTAGTTGTAGGTCACTGCGAAGACGGTGCCCTGGCGGGCGACGCGTTGCACCAGGTCGTCGGCATCGGCGACCGTATGGACCAGCGGCTTGTCGCACACCACGTGGAAGCCGGCATCGACGAAGGCGGCGGCGACCGCATGATGGACGTGGTTCGGCGCGACGATCGCGACCAGGTCGATGCGCTGGTCGACCGGGCGCTTCAACTCGTCGTCGAGCAGGTCCTGCCACGATCCGTGGTTGCGGTCGTCGGGAAGGCCGAGGTCGCGTCCCGAGGCGCGCGCCTTCTCGGCCGACGACGAGAGCGCGCCGGCGACGAACTCGTATTGGCCGTCGAGCGCCATCGCGCTGCGATGCACGGCGCCGATGAAAGCGTCGCGGCCGCCGCCGACCATGGCGTAGCGCAGGCGACGACTCATTTCGCGGCGGCCTGCTTCGACTTGTCGAACACCGCGTCGAAGGCACCTTGCGCCGGCTCGAAATCGAGGCGGCGACAGAAGGCGGCGCTCTCGGTCGCACCGTGCACGCGGTCCATCCGGCTGTCTTCCCATTCGACCGAAAGCGGGCCGCGGTAGCCGATGTCGTTCAGCGCGACGATGAGCGATTCGAAGTCGATCATGCCGCGGCCGACGCTGCGGAAGTCCCAGCTGCGACGCGGGTCGCCGAAGCTGGTGTGGCCGCCGAAGGTGCCGACGGTGCCGTCGCCCTTGCCCCACCAGACGTCCTTCATGTGGGCGTTGAAGATGCGCGGGCCGAAGGTGCGGATGAAGCGGATGTAGTCGACGCCCTGGTAGGCCAGGTGGCTCGGGTCGAAGTTGAAGCCGAAGCGCGCGTGGCCGTCGACCGCGGCGATCGCGCGCTCGCTGGTCGCGATGTCGAACGCGATCTCGGTCGGGTGCACTTCGAGCGCGAAGTTCACGTCGACGTCGTCGAACACGTCGAGGATCGGCACGAACCGATTCGCGAAGTCGACGAAGCCGGCATCCCAATAAGCCTGCGTCGTCGGCGGGAATGCATAGGTCGAATGCCAGATCGACGAGCCGGTGAAGCCGGTCACCGTCTTGACGCCGTACAAAGCCGCGGCGCGCGCCGTGTCTTTCAGCTCGCGCGCGGCGCGCTGGCGCACTGCTTCGGGCTCGCCGTCGCCCCACACGTGCGCCGGCAGGATGGCCTCGTGGCGCGCGTCGATCAGGTCGCACACCGCCTGGCCCACCAGGTGGTTGCCGATCGCGAAGCACTGCAGGCCGTGGTCGGCCAGCAGCGCCCGCTTGTCGCGCACGTACTGCGGCGAGGCGAGCGCCTGCGCCACGTCGAAGTGATCGCCCCAGCACGCCAGCTCCAGCCCGTCATAGCCCATCTTGCGGGCCAGCGGCGCCAGTTCGGCCAGGGGCAGGTCGGCCCACTGGCCGGTGAAGAGCGTGATGGGACGTGGCATGTCGATACTCCAGAGGGCGGCCCTGATGGGCTGCAGCCGGCCACAGGCCCGACCGAGAAGAGGCAAGCGAGGGTCGCACCCGAGCCGAACCGAGCTCCCCCTCGGGGGGCAGCGACCGTCAGGGAGCGTGGAGGCTCAAAAAGGCGAATCGGGGAAGTAGAAGTCCTTCGCGTTGGCCTTGGTGATCAGCACCGACGCAATGATCGTCTTGGCGGGCAGCTTCTCGTTCTTCAGCCGCGCCTCGGCGGTCATCTTGATCGCGTCGTAGATGAACTTCGGCGAGTACGACACGTTGGCCTGGATGCGCGGATCGGTGCCGTCCTTGAGCGTCTTGATCATGCCCTTCGCGCCGGCCCCGCCGAACACGATCTTGATGTCGGTGCGCTTGGCCTGGTCGATCGCCTTGAGCACGCCCACGGCCATGTCGTCGTCGGCCGCCCACACCGCGTCGATGTGCTTGAAGCGGGTCAGGAAGTCCTGCATGGTCTTGAACGCGTCGTCGCGGTTCCAGTTGGCGTACTTGGCGTCCAGCAGGTGGATGTCGGGGTAGGCCTTGAGCACGCCGGTGAAGGCGTCCATGCGCTCGTTGTCCAGCGTGGTGGCGATGCCGCGCATGGCCACGATGTCGCCCTTGCCGTTCAGCGCCTTGGCGAGGTATTCGGCCGGCACCTTGCCGAACGCGGTGTTGTCGCCGGCGACGTAGGCGTCCTGGCCGCTTTCGTCGGTGAGGCCGCGGTCGACGACGGTGACGTACACGCCCTTCGAGTGCACCTGCTGCACGGGCTTGGTCAGCGCCGCCGATTCGTGCGGAAAGATCACCAGCGCGTTGATCTTGTTGGCGGTGACGAGATCCTGCAACTGGTTGGCCTGCTCGCCCGCGTCCTTGGAGGTCTTCACGGTGACCTTGAGGTCGGGGTACTTCTTTTCCAGTTCCTTCTTGGCCTCGTTGGCCCACCAGACGATGCCGCCCGTGAAGCCGTGGTCGGCCGAAGGGATGGCGACGCCGAGGCTGACCTTGTTCTGCGCGAAGGCGGGCAGCGGTGCGGCCATCGCGGCGCTGGCCGCCATGAGCGTGAGGACGAGTCTGCGTTGGATCGGTTTCATGTTTGTCTCCTGCTTGATGGAACGAACGAATGCGGCGCTCGTGGCCGCGATGGAACTCCGCCTATCTCCTGCGTCGCTGCATGAAAGCCACAACGATGATCACGCCGCCCTGCACCGCCGCGTTGAGGTACACGCTGATGATGCTGGTGAGGTTGAGGATGTTGCCGATGACGGACAGCAGGATCGCGCCCACCACCGTGCCGACGATGCTGCCCGACCCACCCTTGAGCGCCGTGCCGCCGACGATCACCGACGCGATCGCCTCCAGCTCCCACAGCAGCCCGGTGCCGGGCGACGCGGAGCCGAGCCGCGGCACGTACAGCAGCGTCGCGATGCCCACGCAGGCGCCCAGAAGGACGTAGGTGACGAGCTTGGTGAAGTCGACGTCGACCGCGGCATAGCGCGCGACCTGCTCATTGGAGCCCACTGCCTGCACGTAGCGACCGTAGGCCGTGCGGTTGAGGATGGCCGCGCCGACCGCGGCCACCAGCAGGAACACCCATACCGGCACGGGTACGCCGAGGAAGGCGCCGTAGAAAACCGGCGCGTAGGCGTCGGCCAGGTCGTTGTCGAGCGTGATGGCTCCGCCGTCCGACAGCCACGTGAGCGTCGCGCGGAAGATGCCCAGCGTGCCCAGCGTCACGATGAAGGGCTCGATGCGGCCGCGCGTGATGAGCAACCCGTGCGCGAGCCCGAACACCGCGCCCAGCAACACCGCGAAGCTCGCGCCCGCCACCACCGCGATCCACGGCGTGACGTGGTGCGCCCCGAGCGCATTCATCAACAGGATGACGCCGCCGGCGATCAGCGCGGCCATCGAGCCCACCGACAGGTCGATGCCGCCGCTGACTATCACGAAGCACATGCCCACCGCGATGATGCCGATGAACGACGTGCGGGTGAGCACGTTCATCGCGTTGTCGATCGTCGCGAAGTCGTGGTTCAACAAGAAGCCCGCGATGCACAGCGCGACGAGCCCCACCACGGGCCCGAGCCCATGCAGGCGCGCCCAGGCGCGGCGCGCGCGGGCGCTCCCGCCCTCGCGCGCGGGCGGGGCCGACGCAGTCGGCTCAGTGAGTTCCGGTGGCGTGGGCAATCAGGGCCTCCTCGGTGAGTTGGTCCGCGGCCAGCACGGCCTGCTGCGTGCCGGCGCGCATCACGACGATGCGGTTGCAGATGCCGATCAGCTCGATCAGCTCGGAAGAGATGACGATCACGGCCTTGCCCGCGCGCGCGAGCCGCTGGATCAGGAAGTAGATATCGCGCTTGGCGCCGACGTCGACGCCGCGCGTCGGCTCGTCGAGCACGATCACGCGCGGGTCGGGATGCAGCACCTTGGCCAGCGCGAGCTTCTGCTGGTTGCCGCCCGACAGCGATGACGCGATGAGATCCAGCGAGCCGGTGCGGATGTCGAACGCCTCGACCGCCCTCTTCAGCGCGGCACGCTCGGCCGACGGATGCAGCCAGGGCGTGGCGTAGCGCTGCAGCGCCATCAGCGTCAGGTTCTCGGCCAGGCCGAAGCCGACGTGCAGGCCCTTGCCCTTGCGATCCTCGCTGAGGTAGGTGAGACCGGCGCGCGCTGCTTCGCGCGGATTGCGGATGCGCAGCGAGCGCCCGTCGAGTTCCAGCACGTCGACGCGACTCGGGCGAAGCCCAAGCAGGCCCTCGAACATCTCCGTGCGGCCGGCGCCGACGAGGCCGGCGAAGCCCAGGATCTCGCCCGGCGCCACGTCGAAGCTCACGTCGTTCGCCCAGCCCGCAACGGTCAATCCGCGCACGCTCAGCAGCGGCGGCGCCTGCGGCCGCGGATCCTTGTCCGGATAGAGGTCGCTCAACTCGCGGCCCACCATCAGGTTGGCCATCTCGCGGCGCGTCAGGTCGCGCGTGCGCTCGCGCGTGACGAAGCGGCCGTCGCGCATCACCACGACCTCGTCAGTCACGCGCTCGATCTCGTCGAGCTTGTGCGAGATGTAGACCATCGTCACCCCGTCGGCCTTCAGCTGCGCGATCAGCGCGAACAGGCGCTCGGTCTCGCCCGGCGTCAACGTGGCCGTGGGCTCGTCCATCACCAGCACGCGGGCGTCGCGTTGCAGGGCCTTGGCGATTTCCACCAACTGCTTCTCAGCGACGATCAGCTCGCGCACCAGCGTGTCGGGGTGCGCGGCCAGGCCCACCAGCTTCAGCACGCGCGTGGTCTCGGCCCGCATCGCGGCGTCGTCCAGCCACCAGCCGCGGGTGCGCTCGTGGCCAAGGAAGACGTTCTGCGCGATCGTCAGGTCCTCGGCGAGCGCGAACTCCTGGTGGATCATCACGATGCCCTGCGCCTCGGCCGCGCGCGGACCGTCAAAGCGCATCGCGACGCCAGCAATGCGCACCTGTCCGGCCGTTGGCGCCTCGTAGCCCGCGAGGATCTTCATCAGCGTGCTCTTGCCCGCGCCGTTCTCGCCCAGCAGCCCGATGACGCATCCTGGGGTGAGGTCGAACGTCACGCCGTGCAGCACCTGCACCGGTCCGAAGGACTTGACGACGCCGTCGAAGGACACCGACACCGACACCGAGCGCGCGATCGCGGAACACGGATCCTGCGGGCTGCGCACTCCGGAACGAGCGCCTTCGGTCGGCCGCGCGTCGGTCATGCGGCCACCACCTTGCCGCGCCCGCGCAGCATCTCCTGGAGCGCCAGCACGCCCGCGCCGATCAGCCCGGCCTGGTCGCCCAGCGGCGTGTAGCCCACCTCGAGGTGACGCGTCGACAGTGCCAGCGAGCGCTGGTAGACACACTGGCGCAGCGAGGCCAGGAACAACGGCCCGATGCGCGTGAGGCCGCCGCCGACGAACACGTGCGAGGGGTTGAAGAAGTTGACGACCGACGCGAGCATCTGGCCGATAGCCATTCCCGCGCCCTGCACGATCTGGTTGGCCGCCGCATCGCCGGCACGACTCGCGTTGCCGACGTCCTCCGGCGTCAGCAAGCCGGCCGTGGCCAGGCGCTCGGCCAGCAGCGGACTGCGCCCCGCCTGCGCCGCTGCAACGGCTTCGCGCGCGATCGCCGGTCCGCCGGCCAGCGTCTCGACGCAGCCCACGTTGCCGCAATGGCAGCGCGGGCCGGCCGGGTCGACGCAGATGTGGCCGACATCACCGGCCGAACCGTTCGCGCCGCGATAGACCTCGCCGTGGCACACCACGCCGCAGCCGATGCCGGTGCCCACCTTGACGACCAGGAAGTTCGCCAGCTCGCGCTTGAGCCGCCAGAGTTCGGCCAACGCCATCAGGTTGACGTCGTTGTCCACCCACACCGGCGCGTCGTACTCAGCGCTCAGGTCGTCGCGAATCGAGAAGCTGTCCCACTGCGGCATCAGCGGCGGCTCGACCAGCTGGCCCGTCGCGAAATCGACCGGCCCCGGCACGCCCATCCCGATCGCCAGCACGTCGCGCGACTTCAGCCTGCAGCCGGCCAGCACCTCGCGCATGAGCGCACGAATGCGCGACAGCACCAGCCCCGGCCCGAGCCGCACGTCGATCGCCTCGCCGTGGCGCGCCATCACCTGGAGATCCAGCGACAGCACCGCCACCTCGATGCTGGTGGCGCCAAGGTCGGCGCACAGCAGCACGCCCAGGCTCGCATGCATGCACAAGGTCTCGGCGCGCCGGCCCCCCGACGATTCGCGTTGCCCCGCGCGATCGAGCCAGCCCTGCTCCAGAAGACCGGCGATCACCGCGTTGACGTGCGTGCGCGAGAACGCGAGGCGCTGCGACAACGCCTCCCGTGACGGGCCGTGCAGCCAGAAGACGCCCTCGAGGACGCTCAACTCGTTCGCGGACAGTTTCGCCCATCGGCTCATCGTGTCTTGTCTCCGTCGTGACGACCTCTGCGGGTCGGTGGCGCGAATGTAGGACGATGACTTTGGCCTGACAAGGGTTGACTTAAGACCTTTTCAGGCTGAAGTGGCGGGTTCTTCAGCGGGGCTGAGCCTTGCGCATACAGCCCGACGTCCATCCCACTTGACCTGAAGGCATCGATGGGACATATTTGCTGCAACGCAGCAATTTCGTTCGTGTTCAACCGTGCGATGACCTGCTGCCTGACTCAGGAGCGAATCGCCCATGGGTTCAAAGCGAACGCAGGATCGGACGGACTGCCGAGTCGGCACGCAGGCGATCGCGGGCACCGCGACTGGCCAGCAGGGTCTCAGGCGCCAGAAGTTCGAGTTGCATTCCGTGCTCGGCGAGGACGGCAAGGTGCAGGTCGAAGTGGTCTGGAAGTCCATGGATCGCGCGATCGGGAATCAGCCCATCAAGACGGGTGTGTACGCCATCACTCAACTTGCCGGCGAAGATCGCCCGTCGTTCATCGACCGAGTCGATGCTTTCATGTGCGGGTTGGACGCCCAGGGCTGATCGATCCCGACCTCGGGCACCCACCGACCGGGGCTGGGTGAAAGCCACCCGACCACGAATCCACACCTTCGCCCCTGGCTTGTGCGTCGGCGCAACACCCTGCCCTCACGCAGATGCCGATGCCAAACGCCGTTGACCATCGGACGGGCGTACGCTTGCTGCTCTTCACGCGGCAGCCGAGAACCTCGCCAGCCGTCATGGAAACTTGCCAGCCGGAGCCTGCTTTGACCCCAACGCGTGCCTCATCCCTGTCCAAAAGCCCGTTGAAGCGGCGGCACGCACCTTGCGGCTCAGCCCGCCTCGGCCGTGGCTGAACCCCAGGCTCGACGCCTGCGCTGGCTGCCGGCTGCCGTGCTGGCAATCAGCTTGGTGCTGACCGGCCTTCTCTGCGCATGGTCAGTGCGCAGCAACGCGCATGACGCGAGCGCGACTCTCGACCGCGAAGCCTCAGCCTTCGCCACGGCCCTCGCCAGCCGCATCCAGTCGTACGTCGACACGCTGCCAGGCTTGCGAATGTTCGGTGTGGTTCAGGCGTCCCCTTCGGACGCCGAGTTTCAGCAGTACGTGCAGGCCATCTCATTGCAGAAGCGCTATCCCGGGCTGGCGCTCACCTTCATGGCCGAACTGGTGCCGAACGCGCAGCGATCCGACTACATCAGCGCGGTTGCGCACGACCACAGCAGCGCAGCAGGCGGGCACCCGGGCTTCGCAATCCGGCCACCCGGCGAGCGGCCGGTCTACATGGTTCTGCGCCATGCCTATCCGCTTGACCCTCAGACCTTTGGCTACGACCTGTATGACCCAAGCCAGCACTACCGTGCCGCGGTCGAGGCGGCCATCGACGGCGGCCAGTACGTGGCGACAGGGCCGATACTGCTGGCGCGTGACCGCTTTGCGCAGTCCCGCCCGCTGCTCACCAGCGTGGTCATCCGAGCCGCGGTCTACGCACACGGTCTTGTCGCGCCAACGCCCGAAGCCCGCGCACACGCCGCGCAAGGCGTGGTGGGCATTTCGTTCCATACCAACGACCTGGTGCGCAGCGTCCTGCCGGACAAGCTCGCCCGCAGCCGTCGCATCGTCATCACGGACCCTCAGGCGCGACGCCACGATGCAAACGACGTCCTGTTCGACAGTGCGTGGGCCGAGCCGGCCAGCCCCGCCGAAGCGACGCGGCCCGACACCTGGCGCTCCAGCATCCAGGTAGCCGACCGGAGTTGGGACATTGAAGTACGCAGCCCCGCACCGGCCTGGGTCATTGACCAAAGCACCTGGTGGCTGTTCGCGCTGGGGCTGGCACTCTCAGCGGCGTTGGCCGCGATGACGCGCATTCTGGTGCAGGCCAATCTCGTGGCCGAGAGCCGAATTCGCATCGCCACTACCGCGCTCGAGTCCGAGAAAGACAACCTGCGACGCAGCGAGATGCGCTATCGGATGCTCTTCGCCCACAGCCTGGACGGCGTCATGCGCACGTTGCCCGGCGGCGCGATCCTGGCGGCCAACGCTGCAGCCTGTGCGATGTTCGGCCGCAGCGAGGCCGACCTGCAGGCCATCCAGCGCGACGAGCTGATTGACATGAGCGACCCGCGCGTCGTGCATCTCGACGCACGACGCGCGGCCACCGGCAGTGCGCAAGGCGCCATCCGCATGCGTCGCGCCAACGGCAGCACCTTCGAGGCTGAGGTCACCACAAGCGTCTATGTCGAGCCCGATTCAAGCGAGCGAATGGTGGCCAGCGTCATCGTGCGCGACATCACCGACCGCCAGCGCCTGGCCGAGCAGCACCTGCGGCTCGCCGAGATCCTGGATGCGACGCCAGATTTCGTCGGCTCGACCAACCCTGAAGGCGGCAACACGTTCCTCAACCGGGCAGCGCGGCGCATGCTGGGGTACGGGCCCCAGGACGATGTCGCGAACCTCGGCATCACCGAATGCCACCCTGAATGGGCGGGCCGCCTGATCCTCGAACAGGGTGTGCCGACGGCGCTGCGTGAAGGCTTCTGGACCGGTCGCACGGCCGTGGCTGCCGCCGATGGGCGCGAGATTCCGATGCTGCAGGTCATCATCTGCCACCGCAACGCGCATGGCGATGTCACCCAGTTGTCCACGATCGCGCGCGACCTGACCGATCTGGAGCGGGCCGAAGCCGACCGGCGCGCCCTGGAGGTGAGTCTGCGCGAATCGCAGAAGATGGAATCGATCGGCACGCTGGCCGGCGGTGTGGCGCACGACTTCAACAACGTGCTGGCTGCCATCCTGGGCAACGTGGCCATCGCGCGTCACGAGGTCGACCCCGGCCACCCGGCCCAGGCAAGCCTGGCGCTGATTCACCAGGCTGCGGCCCGTGCGCGCACGCTGGTGCAGCAGATCATGACCTTCAGCCGTCGCAGCCCGCAGGCCCTGACCGTACAGGCGCTGCGCCCGCTGGTGGAAGAGGCAGTGGCCATGCTGCGCGCCACGCTGCCCGCCAGCGTCAAGCTGGAGACAGTGCTTGCCGATGAGCCCCTGTATGCGCGCGTCGACGGCGCCCAGGTTCAGCAGGTGGTGCTCAACTTGTGCACCAACGCCTGGCAGGCGCTGCCCGGGCAGCAGGGCCATGTGCACATCGGCCTCACCCGAGTCGAGGGTGCCACGCCATGGGCGCGGCTGCGAGTGGAGGACGACGGCATCGGCATGGACGAGGCCACGTGCGCCCGCATCTTCGAGCCCTTCTTCACCACCAAGGCGGTGGGCCAGGGAACGGGGCTGGGACTCGCGGTTGTGCACGGCATCGTCAGCGCCGCGGGCGGCACAATCGAAACCCAAAGCCGGCCAGGGGAGGGCACGCGTTTCGACATCCTGGTGCCGCTGGCACCCGCCGAGGAAGCGACGGCAGAAGGCGAGGAGACGATGCCGCCCAGCGCGTACGGCAAAGGCGAGCAGGTGCTGTACGTGGACGACGACGAGGTCGTCGCACTCACCGTGAGCGCGCTGTTGCAGCGCGACGGCTACTGCGTCACGTGTGCACACGGCGCGCAGCCGGCGCTGGAGTTGGTGCGGGCGCACCCCCGGCGCTTCGACCTCGTCGTCACCGACTACAACATGCCGGATATGTCGGGAATTGCGCTGTCCAACGCGCTGGCGCTGGCGGCACCCGGGCTGCCAGTCGTCATCACCTCGGGTTACGTCACCGAGGAGCTCAAGGCACAGGCGCATTCGGCAGGCGTGCGCGCCGTGCTCTTCAAGGAGTACTCCCTCGAACGCCTGTCCGGCATCGTGCATGCCATCCTCGAAGGCCGGCCCGAAGCGGCGACGACGTCACGCTGAATCGCACCAAGCGCCGGGACACTTCAGAGGCTCCGCTAGGGAACCAGGTGGGCGTGCTCGGGCGCGGTGATGATGTAGGCCAGGTTTTCCGCGCCCGCGCCCAGCGCGAAGATGAATGGAACGCTTGGATTGCCGTTCGCGGCGGCTGGCGAATGACCGATGTCGGCGTTGGTGACTCCGGGTGCGTAGATCATGTAGTGGCCGGGGAACGCCGTCCGGATCACAAGGCCCGATTGCGGCGCCAGGTCGACATCGCCCGCGAGCATGTAGGCGATCCCCGTGCGGCGCGGACGTCGGAAGCGTCCATCGTGGAAGCCGCCATCGATGTCGGCGCGAATGTCTTCCGAGGTCCTGCCCGCGGCGAGCAGCGCGCCGACGCGCAGCATGACTGGAACGTAGCTCGTTGCCCCTTCAGGGTCCCAGCAGGTCGGCTTGAACGCGGTGCTCCCGTACAGGAACGCGTCCCGGTTCAAGAGGCAAGTGAACCCGTTGCTGCCGTCCCGAGTCTTTGAATAGCCGTGGGCACCGTACAAGTACACGGCCGCACCATCGCGCAAGTGCGCGGGCGCAGCAGAAAGTGCCAGTGTCGTTTCCACGTCGTCGGCAAACGTCGTGTTCAACGCACCGCGTGCAACGTTCGGGTCAGCCGCTGAGACCGTCGTTGACATCAGCCCCAGCGCGGCCGCGACGGCGGCCTGGAATCGCATGAACCGTTTGTTTGAAGTCATGGGTGGTTCCGGTAGGTGGGTGGACAGGCCAACGCGTTCTCAGCGACGCCCACGCGTGCGCAGCATATGGCGGGGGAGACCAGGACACCGTTCGATCGGCCCGGACCCGCCCGTACCAAGCTCATGGGCGTGATTTCCTTGCACGTCCGCCCGCGTGTGGCGCCGTTGGCGCTGTCTTGCGCAGGGTCATCTGCATGCGGTAGTCACTCGATGGTGCTGGTTCGCCCATCAGAGCGAGGGTCAGGGTCCAGTACCCATCCGCGTCCTGCTTGCCGAAGCGTCGCCCGAGTTCCCTGCCTCGGCCTTGAGCTGCAACGCGCTCCGCCGTCGGAGCTGACGGGCCCCACCCTTTCTGTGCGATCCGCTTTGCCACTGCGTCGAGGTACGCGTCGGCGGACGTCGAGAGTTCAAGGCGTCCGCCGATTTCCCAGTGCTCAGAGTTGCCCGCATCGCTTTGCCTCTCCCAGGAAACTTCGGATGGAAAGACGTCGGACAGGGGCGGGAGCTTCAAGCGCGCGAGACGTCCGGCCGTTGCGCTGCGCTCCGGTTGCCAGTCGTATTCGAGGTAGCGTGCAATGTCCCGGGCACGCAGTGCACCTTGCTCGCGTTCGAGCATGTGCAGCGCGCCGTCAATTCCTGCGGACAGCCCGGCGGTGGTCACGATGTTGCCGGCATCGACGAAGCGCCGATCGCGCACCACCAATGTCTTGGGGAAGGCCTTGGCGAAGCCGGACAACGCTGTGGCTGTCACCGTCGCCGACCTTCCGTCGAGCAGCCCCGCCTGGCCCAGGATGAACGCCCCGGTGCAGACGGACATCAAGGTGCCTGGGCTTGCACTGCGCTGACGGATCCAGTCCATGACTCTTTCATCGTCGGTCACCGAGCCCGGGTTGCCACCGGGGATGACGAGAATGTCCGCCTCTGGCGCGTGATCGATGTCGTAATCCGGCTGGATCCGCAGCGAGTCGCCTGCCAGCACGGCTGCGGTCGTCGGGGCCACGGTGAACACCTTGGCACCTGCCGCCGAGAAGACTTCCATCGGTCCGGCGAAATCGATGATCTCGGCGCCGTCGAACACGAGCACCGCCACGCGCAACGTCGTCTTCTTGAGAAGTTCCATCCCGTCGGTGGGGCAATAGCCTGGCTTGGCGTACTCCACGACGGGTCCTGGCGTCATCTGGCAAACGTACGTCGCCTTCGGGTTCGACGCGTCGAGCGCGCCAGCATGCGCGCCGAGCGACGATCCGCCGATGAGAATGGTGGCCGCACGCGCGGCCCAGCGCCACTGTTTCATTTCATTTTTCCTGTCTGCCTTGTCCATTCGCAAGTCGCGTTTGCGACGGTCGCCTGCTTCTTGATCTACCTGGTCAAGCCTTCCGCTGTCAGAGCCTGCTGGACCGCGGGTCGGGCAGCCACACGAGCACGGAAGGCAAGCAGGTTGGCGAGGCCGCTCAGGTCGATATCGAAGTACGGAGCCCAGCCGGAAACGGTGAACAGGTAGGCGTCGGCGACCGTGAACTGCTCGCCCATCAGGTACGCATGGTCGGCCAACCCGGCGTCGACCCACTTCAGGTTGGACTTGAGCTTGGTGGCGGCCAGGGCCTTGGCTTCCTGCGGCATCTCAGGGTTGGCCAAGGTCCCGAAGCCCTTGTGAAGTTCGGTGGCGATGAAGTTGAGGGTCTCCAGCAGTCGGTACCTCAGCCACGACCCGTGCGGTGGCGCCAACTCCTTGCCCGGCACCAGGTCGGCGATGTATTGCACGATGGCGACCCCCTCGGTGAGGCGTTCACCGTTGGCCAGCTCCAGCACCGGCACCGCACCCTTCGGATTGATCGCGTAGAAGTTGGAACCATCGGGCAACTTGTGTGCGGCGAGGTCGACGGGGATGGCGTCGAAAGTCAGGCCCGCCTCGCGCAGGACGATGTGCGGTGAGAGCGAACATGCGCCCGGCGAAAAGTAGAGTTTCATGGGGATCCTGGTCAGCGTGCTTCGCAAGAAGCGCCGGAGTGGTCAATGAGCGTGCCCAGACATGCCGGACGTGAGACCGGCAAGTCCTCAGAGGTCGGTGTCTGCACGGTGCAGTGAACTGTGTGCGAATCAGGCCGGCGGGAGAACCAGCGTCGCGGACAACTCACCCTTGCGCAGCGTGGAACAGTGCCGGGATTCACCATGGGCCGCAAATTCGTGATCTTGCGGCGCGCGGCGGTCACCTCTGCGGCGGTGGCCCTGGCACGCTTGCGATGCGTTCCAGGCTGAACCTGGCGCAACATCGAGAACCGCAAAGGCGAGAGTCTTGCGCCGCCGGCAATGATCGAAGCGGCTTTGCTCGATCGTCCGAGTGGCGGGCGTACTCAGTTGAGAGCGGGATTGGCGCGCAGCCGCTCCAGGGCCAGATCGAGGAAGGCGCGCGCCTTCCGGGAGGCGTGTCGGCCTTCGCGGTGCACGAGATGGACGGGCAACGGGGCCGGCTCGAATTCGGTGAGGATCGTCTTGAGCTGACCGTCGCGCAGCTGATCTGCCACCTGGTACGAAAGCAGCCGGGTGAGCCCGAAGCCGCTGACGGCCGCAGCCACCGCGGAGTCGTTGGTCGTCGAGATCATGCGGGCCTGCAACTTGACCGTACGGGGTGCGCCATTTTCCATGAGGCGCCATTCTGCCGTCGGCGTCACCGCGCTGGCCGACACGATGCAGTGCGCGCTCAAGGCGTCGAGCGTCTGCGGGATGCCGTGCCTCTCCAGGTAGATTGGTGCGGCGCAGATCATTTGCCGAACGCGGCCCACGGAGATGGCCTGCATCGAGGAATCCGGCAACTCGCCGATGCGCACCCCCACATCCACGCCTTCGTCCACCATGTTCACCACCCGATCCAGGAACCAGCAGGACGCGCTGACCTCCGGATAGCGACCCAAGTACTCGGTAACGATGGGTGTGACGAATTTCGCGCCGAACATCGCCGGCGCGGTCAGCGTGAGACGCCCGTGGGGCGAGCCGTGCCTGCCACTGACAGCGTCGTCCGCTTCCGCGAGATCGGCCAGGATGCGCCGGCAGTCATCGGCGTATCGCGCACCGTCCTCCGTGACACGGACGACGCGCGTGGTGCGGGTCAGCAGGCGCACCCCGAGTTGGCTCTCGAGTTCGTTGATGGCCCGCGTGACGGCCGATGGCGACATGTCGAGCTTGCGCGCCGCGCCTGCGAACCCGCTCGAATCGACCACCGTCACAAAGACGGTGATCAGGCGCAAGCGGTCCATATTCTTCCCTTTGTCTTGACGGCGTCTTCGATTCTGCATGGATTCCGAAACGCGCGGCAGTCGTCACTGACGTCCGGTGTCGATGTTCTTTCGAAGTGGAATTCACGGCCCAGACGGTAACGTGTTTTGCGAGCCTTGAAAGCCACGCCATGTAGAGGCCGAGTGGCATGTCCCACTTCAGCGCCACCGTGTGATGCTTGGATTTGTCCTTCTTCGCTGAGTCCTGTGTGACGGCCAGAGCCTCGGGGATTGGGCTAGCCAGCGGCCAGCCCGCGTCCGAACAACTTGTCAACTGATGGCCGCGAGAAAGCCACCCGTGAGCCCCTCGATTCACCAGCCAACTCGGTGCAGGGCGAAGGGGAGTTCGGAGATGAGTGACGGAAGTTCAGACTTGGCCGACACCCAACAGCAGTCGACAACAGACACTCAACAACCACACTCTTGAATCGCCACATCCGGTCCCTATAATGCTTGCTAGCACTCAACAGACGCGAGTGCTAGCGATGGTGGCATTCGCCGCCGGAGCACTTGCCAAATCCTCTGCGTGCGAGCACTCACTTAAGTGATCGACCGCCGCGAGTCTTACTGCGATTGCATTGAAGGAGATGAAATGAAGCTTCGTCCGTTGAACGACCGTGTTGTCGTCAAGCGCCTGGAACAAGAAACCAAGACGGCCTCTGGCATCGTCATCCCCGACGCCGCCGCCGAAAAGCCGGACCAGGGCGAAGTTCTGGCCGTCGGCCCGGGCAAGCGCAACGACAAGGGCGAATTCGTCGCCATGAACGTCAAGGTCGGCGACCGCGTTCTGTTCGGCAAGTACAGCGGCCAGACCTTCAAGATCGACGGCGACGAGCTGCTGTCGATGAAGGAAGAAGACCTCTTCGCCGTCGTCGAGAAGTAAGCACCCCGCGCGAAGCGTGTCGCTTCGCGCCCAGGCTGGCCGGCGCCTCGCCGGCCAGGTGGCGACAGCCCCGGCCCCGGACTCGTTTCGCAGCCGTCCTGACCCCCTCACCAACTGAATTCCGGAGAAACATCTCATGGCAGCTAAAGACGTCATTTTTGGCGCGGACGCCCGCGCTCGCATGGTCGAAGGCGTGAACATCCTGGCCAACGCGGTCAAGGTCACGCTGGGCCCCAAGGGTCGCAACGTCGTGCTCGAGCGCTCGTTCGGCGCCCCCACGGTCACCAAGGACGGTGTGTCCGTGGCCAAGGAAATCGAGCTCAAGGACAAGCTCCAGAACATGGGCGCGCAGATGGTCAAGGAAGTCGCTTCCAAGACCAGCGACAACGCCGGTGACGGCACCACCACCGCCACCGTGCTGGCGCAAGCCATCGTGCGCGAAGGCATGAAGTACGTGGCCGCCGGCATGAACCCGATGGACCTGAAGCGCGGCATCGACAAGGCCGTCACGGCCCTGGTCGCCGAGCTGAAGAAGGCCTCGAAGCCGACGACGACGTCCAAGGAAATCGCCCAGGTCGGCACGATCTCGGCCAACTCCGACGACTCGATCGGCCAGATCATCGCCGAGGCGATGGACAAGGTCGGCAAGGAAGGCGTCATCACCGTCGAAGACGGCAAGAGCCTGGCCAACGAACTCGACGTCGTCGAAGGCATGCAGTTCGACCGCGGCTACCTGTCGCCGTACTTCATCAACAACCCGGAAAAGCAAGTTGCCCTGCTGGACAACCCGTTTGTCCTGTTGTTCGACAAGAAGATCTCGAACATCCGTGACCTGCTGCCGACGCTGGAGCAAGTCGCCAAGGCTGGCCGTCCGCTGCTGATCGTCGCTGAAGAAGTCGACGGCGAAGCGCTGGCGACCCTCGTGGTCAACACGATTCGCGGCATCCTGAAGGTCGTCGCCGTCAAGGCCCCGGGCTTCGGCGATCGTCGCAAGGCCATGCTCGAAGACATCGCCATCCTGACGGGCGGCAAGGTCATCGCCGAAGAAGTCGGCCTGGCGCTGGACAAGGTCACGCTGGCCGATCTGGGCCAAGCCAAGCGCATCGAAGTGGGCAAGGAAAACACGACGATCATCGACGGCAACGGCGCCGCTGGCGACATCGAAGCGCGCGTCAAGCAGATCCGCATCCAGATCGAAGAAGCCTCGAGCGACTACGACCGTGAAAAGCTGCAAGAGCGCGTGGCCAAGCTGGCCGGCGGTGTTGCACTGATCAAGGTCGGCGCCGCCACCGAAGTCGAGATGAAGGAAAAGAAGGCTCGCGTCGAAGACGCGCTGCACGCCACGCGCGCGGCCGTCGAAGAAGGCATCGTTGCCGGTGGCGGCGTCGCGCTGCTGCGCGCTCGCCAGCAAATCGGCGAACTCAAGGGCGACAACGCCGACCAGGACGCCGGCATCAAGCTGGTGCTCAAGGCCGTCGAGTCCCCGCTGCGCGAGATCGTCTACAACGCCGGCGAAGAAGCTTCGGTCGTCGTTGCTGCCGTCCTGGCCGGCAAGGGCAACTATGGCTACAACGCTGCCAACGGCACCTATGGCGACATGATCGACATGGGCATCCTGGACCCGACCAAGGTCACCCGCACGGCACTGCAGAACGCCGCGTCGGTCTCCTCGCTGATGCTGACGACCGAGTGCATGGTCGCCGAATCCGCCAAGGACGACGCCCCCTCCATGGGCGGCGGCGGCATGGGTGGCATGGGCGGCATGGGCGGCATGGACATGTGATGTCCGCTCCCGGGACGCCGCGAGGCGGCCTCGGGGCCCTGTCCTCGCGACACCAGAAAAAGGGACTGCCTCGGCAGTCCCTTTTTTCATTGGCGAGACGACAGAATCATCCCGGTTAGCCAGCGATCAATGCCCGAGCCTGTCGGGTACCGGGAAGACACGCGCCTGGACCGAATCCGTGCGTGGGTTCGCGCGCGACGCGTGTCACGCACCCTTGCGTGCGCGGCGGCGCGCGATGCCGGCCATGACACCGAGGCCGGCCAGCATCAGCATCACGTTGGTGGGTTCAGGCACGGCCGATGGCCCGCCGACGCGGTCGATCTCGAGCGAGATGCCGCCCGCGTTGTCCCACAGGGCGTAGTCCGGTGCGGCGAAACCGACCAGGGTGTCCTGGTCGAGATGCAGCGTGTACGGCGCGTGCGCCAGGAACGAGGCGTTCGCGTCGCCTTCGACGAAGTAGCCACCGTAGTGGCCCGCCCCGCTGCCCGGCAAGCCATCGATCAGCAGCGTGTACGCCGACGGGCTGTCCGCATTGCCTTGCCAGGCGCCGACGGAGAAGTGGTCCGTCCAGCTGCCATCCGCGCCGAGCTGGAAGTTCCACGCGTCGTAGAGCGCGCCGGCCTGGCCCCAGGCGTCGGTGATCGTGTAGTCGCCGGCGGCAAGCTGCAGTGTGTTCGGATGGTCGAAGTGCACCGTGGTGCCGACCGCGGCGAACGGGTAGTCGATGCCCGCACCGATGCTGGCGCCGCTGGTGTAGGCCTGGATGTTGACGATGGTGCCGGCATGGGCGGGCGCGCAGAAGGCGACCGCGCCGAGGGCGGCGGTCAGGAGTGCGGAGAGCGGGGTCGTTTTCATGGGGGCCAATGGATCAGGTTGCAGACAAGGCGCAGTCTCGACTTGCCCCTGCCTTGCTGCAATGACCTAAAGCGGCCAAGTCCCCTGGCCTAGGGGGTCGCCGACGCGGCTCGACCGACACGTGCGAAATCGAGCGCAGCTTCGTCTCTCCCAGGATCTCGTCGACAGCGGACCCAACGTCCCCGGCAGAATGCGCGCATGACTCCCCGCCTCGCGCTCGCCGCGCTGCTGATCGCGTGCACCCTGCCCTTCGCGGCACGGGCCCAGGCCGCCCCGGCCACGCCGGCTTCCGCCCCGTTTCCTATGCACCCCGACGGCACCCGGCCGCGCATCGGGCTCGTGCTCTCGGGCGGCGGCGCGCGCGGGCTCGCGCACGTGGGCGTGCTCAAGGCGCTGGAGCGCGCGCACGTGCGCCTCGACGCCATCGCCGGCACGTCGATGGGCGCGATCGTCGGCGGGCTCTACGCCAGCGGCATGAGCGCCGACCAGCTGGAGACCGAGCTGCGCCAGATCGACTGGGACGCACTGTTCGCGACGCGTGTCGCCCGGCCCTTCCTGTCGCAGCGTCGCAAGGAAGAGGACTTCGAGATCGCCACGGGCCTCGAATTCGGTGTGCACGACGGCCAGCTCAGCGCGCCGCAGGGGGCGCTGTCAAGCCGCGGCCTCGAGCTGCTGCTGCGCCGGCTCACGCTGCCGGCGCGCCACATCGACGACTTCGACAAGTTGCCGATCCCGTTCCGTGCGGTCGCCACCGACATGGAGACCGGCAAGCCGCTGGTGCTGTCGCACGGCGACCTGGCGGTGGCCCTGCGTTCCAGCATGAGCGTGCCGGGCGTGTTCGCGCCGACCGAGGTGCAAGGCCGCATCCTGGGCGACGGCGGGCTGGTGGACAACCTGCCGATCGACGTGGCGCGTGCCATGGGGGTCGACGTGGTGATCGTCGTCAACGTCGGCACGCCGCTGGGAAGCCGCGAGTCGCTGGCGTCGGTGCTGGGGCTGGCCGAGCAGATGATCGCGATCCTCACCGAGCAGAACGTCGAGCGCAGCATCGCCACGTTGAAGCCGCACGACCTGTTGCTCAACCCCGACCTCGGCAAGCTGACCTCGGGTGACTTCGCGCGCGCCGTGGAGCTGATCAAGGCGGGCGACGACTTCGCGGCGTCGCAGGCCACGCGGCTGCAGGCCTACCAGGCGCCAGCGCCCGAATACGCGCAGTGGTTCGCGCAGCACGTCCGGGCCCCGATGGCGCCGCCGCCGCTGGCATCGGTGCAGTTCGAAGGCTCGCTGCTGACCAACCCGGGGCGCTTCGAGGCCAAGCTGCAGTCGCAGGGCGGCGAGCTGTTCGACACCAGGGAGGCCGAGGCCGACGCGCGCCGCCTGGCCGCCAGCGGCGACTACACGCGGGCCGACTACCGGCTGATCGCCGGCCCCAACGGCGAGAGCCTGATGTTCGACCTGCTGGACAAGCCCTGGGGTCCGAACTACCTGCGTGCCGGCCTCGACCTGCACGCCGACTTCAGCGGCCACAGCGGCTTCGACGTCAAGCTGAGCCACAACCACCACTGGCTCACCGAGAACGGCACCGAGTGGCGCAACTTCATCCAGATCGGCGAGCGCCCGGCGATCTTCTCGGAGCTCTACCACCCGCTGTGGCGCAACATCGACGACACATCCGACTGGTTCACTGCGGCCTATCTGTCGGGCGACCGCCAGCACCGCTCCGTCTACGCCACCGACGGCACCGAGACCGGCCAGTTCCTGCGCTCCACCGGCCAGTTCGGCCTGGACTTCGGCCTGCCGTTCGGCCGCCTGGGCGAGCTGCGCGCCGGGTTCCTGCACCTGACGACGTCGACCACGCCAACGCTGCTGTCCGCCCAGTGGACGGGCCCCGACCACGCCCAGATCTGGCAGGAGGACGGGTTGCGCGTGCGCGGCGTCGTCGACCAGCTCGATTTCGTCAACTTCCCCACCAGCGGCTACCGGCTGGAAGGCGAAGGCGTGGTGGGCAAGCGCACCCTGGTGCAGAGCGAACACATGGCGCGCGCCTCGGTCGAGGGCACGCTGGTCGACACCATCGGCCGCAATACCTTCGAGCTGCACGGCGCACTGAAGATGTCGGACCGCAACTCGCACGTGGTCGTCGACCAGTACACGCTGGGCGGCTTCCAGCAGCTCTCGGGCTACCGCCCCGACCAGCTCTCCGGCAACGCCGTGCTGTTCGGCCGCCTCAACTGGTACACGCGCCTGAGCGACACGCCGGTCTTCGCGCGCGGCTTCTTCCTGGGCGCGTCGCTGGAGGCCGGCAACGCGTGGGACAACCGCTCGCAACTGGGCCTGCGCGACCTGCGCGGTGGCGCCAGCATCTACCTGGGCGCGGACACCGGCCTCGGGCCGATGTACCTCGGCATCACCTACGCGCCGCGCGGCGAGCTGGGCATCGCGCTGTTCATCGGGCGGCCCTGAGCGTCAGGCCTCGGCGTCCTCGCCGTCGTCGAAGTCGACCGGCTCGCCGCCCTCGCCTGCGGGCATCGGCGGCACGTCGAAGTGCACGCGCTCGGGCATGGCCTTTTTCCAGGCCAGCAACTGCTCGGCGACGTCTTCGATGCCCACGCGGCGCAGCGACGAGAACAACACCACGGCGATGTCGGATGCCTCGGTGACGTAGTTGGCCAGCACGCCTTGCGCAGCGTCGACGGCCAGGCCCTGGTCGCGCTGGCCGAGCTTGTCGCACTTGGTGAGCAAGACCAGCAGCTTGATCTCACCGGTCTTCACGCGCTGGGCGATGAATTCCATCAGCTGGAGGTCGAGCGGCGTGAAGCCGTGGCGGCTGTCGATCATCACCACGACGCCGGACAGCGCGCGTCGCACCTCGAGGTAGTCGGCCATCACCTTCTGCCAGACCAGCTTCTTGCCACGGGCGACGGCGGCGTAGCCGTAGCCCGGCAGGTCGGCGAAGTAGGCGTCGGGCGCCTCGCGCGGGCCGAGCGTGAACAAGTTGATCAGCTGCGTGCGCCCCGGGGTCTTGGAGGCGAATGCGAGCTGGCGCTGCTGGGCCAGCGTGTTGATCGCGGACGACTTGCCGGCATTGCTGCGGCCGACGAACGCGATCTCGGGCATGTCCCCCGCGGGCAGCTGAGATATCTTGCTGGACGACGTCAGGAACTTGGCCGTATGCAGCCAGCCGAGGCCCTCTTTGGCCTCTTCGGACACCACCACCGGCTTCTTGTAGACGGGGGCCGGCAGGGCGCGAGGGGGGGAGGGTTTGCGCGTACGCTTAGCTTCGGTCATGGTGCATTGTAAAATCGTTGGGTTTGCTCCATCCAAAAGCCTCCTCTGAAGGGTTCGTCGAGATGAAGTCCTTGTACGTTCTAGCCCTGGCGGCCCTGCTCGCCACCCCCGTGATGGCCGACGAAGCGAAGGCTCCGGCCAAGCCGGATCTCGCCAAGGGCGCCGCCTCGGCCGCCACCTGCGCCGCCTGTCACACCTCGGACGGCTCGCGCGGCGCACCCACCTTCCCCATCCTGCAAGGCCAGCATGCCGACTACCTCGTCAAGCAATTGACGGAGTTCAAGGCCGGCAAGCGCGTCAATGCCATCATGAATGGCATGGGGGCGACGCTGTCGGCCGACGACATGCGCAATGTCGCCGCGTTCTACGAGTCCAAGGCAGCCAAGCCGGGCCTGTCGAAGAGCCCGTCCACGGTCGCGCTGGGCCAGAAGATCTGGCGCGGCGGCATCGCAGACAAGCAGGTGCCCGCCTGCGCCGGCTGCCATGGCCCGACCGGTGCCGGCATCCCCGCCCAATACCCGCGACTGGGCGGCCAGCACGCCGAGTACGTCAGCGCGCAGCTGGGCCTGTTCCGCGCGGGCACGCGTGCCAACAGCGCGCAGATGATGACCATCTCCGCGCGCCTGAGCGACGCGGAGATCGCCGCGGTGTCGGACTACGTCGAAGGCCTGAAGGCCGCCCGGTAAGCCGGGGGCCAGCGGCCCATCGCCTGAATTGCGACGTTCGCACAGCGCATTCCCGCGGGCGGCCGGCGGGGGCGTGGCTATGATCTGCGCATGCCATTCATCCGCCGCACCGCCGAGGGAGCGATCGACAGCCTGCATCGACGCGATGAAGGCGGGGTCGAGTTCCTGCCCGACGACCATCCGGACGTGCGCGCCTTCCTGGGCGCCGCACCCGCGCAGGGCGACGGCTTTGCGTCGCTGGACGCCGACTTCATCCGCGTGATCGAGGACGTGATCGACACACTGATCTCGAAGAACGTCATCAACATCACCGACCTGCCCCTCGAGGCGCAGACCAAGCTGTTCGGCCGCAAGGGCTATCGCGAGCGCGCCGGCAAGGATGCGCTCAAGCTGTTCGGAGACGACGGCTCGTCGATCTAGCTCGCGGCCGGCTCGCCGGCGTCCAGGTCGACGCCCAGCTCCGCCGCCAGCCGTGCCACCTGCGCGCGCAAGCGCTCCAACTCGCCCTTCATGCGCAGTTGCTCGGCACGCATCGCGGCCACCTCCGACAGGCCCAGTCCGGCGTCACCCAGGGACATGCCCGGGCCAGCGGCAGACGCGGGCGCGGCGTCGGCCACCGCGCCGCTCAGCAGGTGCGCCCAGCGCGACTCGCGCGCACCCGGCGCCCGCGACAGCTTGACGACGAACGGGGGCTCGTGCGTGGCCAACTCGTCGAGGAAGCCCTCCACGGACGAGATGTCGGCGAAGCGGTGCAGGCGCTCGGTGTTCAGGCGCAGCTCGGCCGCAGTCTGCGGGCCGCGCAGCATCAGCAGCGCCAGCAGCGCGACGCTCTGGCCCGGCACCTTCAGCACGCGCGCCACGTTCTGCTCGAAGCGGGGCACGCGGCTGCCCGAGCCCTCCAGCACGACGTGCAGCGACTTCAGCGTGTCGAGCGCGGCCAGCACGTCGCCTTCGCTCGCGTTGACCACCGGGTCGCGCGCCGTCTTCTGGTTGCAGCCCAGCGTGAGCGCGTTGAGGCTCAGCGGGTAGCTGTCGGGCACGGTGTGCTGCTTCTCGACGAGCACGCCGAGGATACGGGTCTCGAGGAGCGAAAGGGTGGGGAGCGTCATGGCGAATCGGGCAATCGGAGGGTATCGCACCAGTATCGCTCGCCGCCATGAAAAACGCCCTGCAGGCGCACGGCCTGCAGGGCGTTCAGGTTCGACAGCGTCGCGTGTTGCCGAACGGTCTACTTCGTCAGGTCCAGCGCGTTGGTCAGGTCGCCCATGACCGCAGCGCCGTTACCTTGCAGCGCGGTGTCGCGCTTGGCCAGTCCCGGCAGCGTGGCCAGGCCGAAGCGGCGGGTGATCAGCCGCAGCACGGACGCGGTGTCGTACTGCGTGTGGTCGACCGTGCCAGCCTTCGAGTACGGCGAGATGATCAGCGCCGGGATGCGGGTGCCCGGGCCCAGCTTGTCGCCCTTCGGCGGAGCAACGTGGTCCCACTGGCCGCCGTTTTCGTCGTACGTGATCACGATGACCATGTTCTTCCACTGCGGGCTGGCCTTCAGCTTCGCCACGAGGTCGGCGATCTTCTGGTCGCCGTTGGTGATGTTGGCGTAGCCCGGGTGCTGGTTGTACAGGCCTTCCGGCTTGTAGAACGTGACCGCGGGCAGCGTGCCGGCGGCGGCGTCGGTCACCAGGTCCGTGTAGTCCTTCAGGTGGTTCGCGCGATCGGTCGCGTGCGCCACCGGATCCATGCTCGCGTAGTAGTTGAACGGCTGGTGGTGGGGCTGGAAGTCGATGGCCGCCGTGCTGGCGACGCCGTTGGTGTCACCCGCGTAGATCACCGCGTGGTGGCCGGTCGACGCCTGCATGCCGTCGGTGACCGCCGAGGCCCACGAACCGCCGTACCACTTCCAGTTGACGCTCTTGGCCGTCAGCAGGTCGCCGATGTTGGACTGCGTTTGCGCCGGCAGCGTGGTCGCACCGGCCGGATTGGCATACTTGGCGTCGTCGCCGTTGAGGTCGGCCGGGAAGTTGCCGCTCGGCTGGAACGGAGCCTGCATCGTGTTGACGGCGTAGAACTTGCCGTCGCCGAAGTAGTTGGCCGGCGTGATGTTGCCGGACTGCAGCACCGGCTTGCCGGTCATCACCGAAGCCGGCGAGGTGCCGCCAGGCACCAGGCTGGTGGTGAAGCTGCCGTCGGCGTTCGTCGCGACGACATTGAACGACGGGTGAGCCGTGGCCGTATCGGCGTTCGGATATTCCGGCGCGCAGGCGCAGATCAGGTACTGGTGGTTCAGGAACGAACCGCCGAAAGCGCCCTGGAAGAAGTTGTCGGCCAGCGTGTACTGCTGGGCGAGCTTGTACATCGGCGACGCGCTGTAGTCGAAGTGGCCCATCACCAGGCTGCCGGAATCGGCCCAGGCGGCGAACTTGTCGTTCTTGCCGCCGTCGATCTGCATCTGGTTCTCGAAGAAGCGGTGGTACAGGTCGCGCGTGACCATGTCGCCGGTGATCGTGACGCTCGCGGTGGGCTGGTAGGCCGAGGCGATGTTGAACGGCGCGTTGGCCAGGCCCGAGCTCTGGCTCTCCGTCACGGTGACGCTGCTGCCCGCTGCCATCACGCCGCCCCAGGTGGGGGGCAGGATCGGGAGCGCGGAGCCGTCGCGGTCGACCTGGGCGATGTACGACGAGGTCGTCGTGCCCGTCGCGCTGATGACGGTGCTCAGGCCATCGGCGCCCGGGAAGTTGCCGTACAGGTTGTCGAACGAGCGGTTTTCGGCGTAGATCACGACGATGTTCTGCACCTTGTTCTTCAGGGCGGTCGTCGTGTCGATCGGGGTATCGCTGTCGCCGCAAGCCGACAGGCTGAGCACGGCGGCAACAGCGAGAGGGGTCAGCAGCGCGCTGAACTTGAGGGGGTTCTTCATGGGATGGGGTTCCTGAGCCTGTCTTCGGCAAACCCGAGAGGATCGCGGCCGCGTGTGACAAGGGCGTGTAATCCGCGGACCAGTTTTCGAGTCATGAAGCTGTCATACCGCTGCCATGGTTGACAGTTAGCCTCCTCGCTCCGTCGTGTGTCGCCCTGCCCTGCGAATCGAATCCGTGAACCGCCCCGTCCCCTTCCTGGCCCTGCTCTCGCTGCCGCTGCTGTTCGTCTGCGCCATCGCCGTCGCGCGCTGGGTCAAGGCCGCGCCGGCGCCGGTTGCACCGGCTGCCGCCACCGCCGACGTGCCGTTCTATGCCACGCAGTTCGAGCGCCGACCCGACTCGAAGACGCTGACCGAGCTTGGCCGTGCGCTGTTCTCGGATCGCGCGTTGTCGGCCTCGGGCGGCATGTCCTGCGCCACTTGCCACGACCCGGCGCACGCGTACGGCCCCGCCAACCACCGGCCCGTGCAGCTCGGCGGCGCCAACGGCGCGCTGCCGGGCCTGCGTGCGGTGCCGTCGCTGAAATACCACCAGGTCATCCCGCCGTTCTCGGAGCGCTTCTTCGACAACGACGGCAACGACGCGCAGGATCAAGGCCCGACCGGTGGCCTCGACTGGGACGGCCGCGCCAGCTCGGCCCACGAGCAGGCAGCCGGCCCGTTGCTGTCGCCGTTCGAGATGGCCAACGCCGACAAGGCCGCCGTGCTGGCTCGCCTGCAGACCTCGCCCAACGCGGCGGCGCTGCGCGACGCCTTCGGCGCGCATCTGTTCGACGACAAGCAACGCGCGTGGAACGCCCTCGTGCTGGCCCTCGAGGTGTTCCAGCAGAGCCCCGTGGACTTCTACCCGTACGACAGCAAATACGACGCGTTCCTGCGCAGCCAGGTCAAGCTGTCCGCCGCCGAGATGCGCGGCCTCGCGGTGTTCATCGACGCCGCCAAGGGCAACTGCGCGGCGTGCCACATCGCCACGATCAAGCGCGGCGCGTTCCCCAACTTCACCGACTTCGGCCAGATCGCGATCGGTGTCCCGCGCAACCCGGCGATCCCCGCCAACGCGAAGGCCGACTACCGCGACATGGGCGTCTGCGGGCCGTTGCGCACCGACCTGAAGGGCCGCGACGCGTACTGCGGCCTGTTTCGCACGCCGTCGCTGCGCAACGTGGCGCAGCGCGGCGCGTTCTTCCACAACGGCGTCTACACGACGCTCGACGATGCCGTGCGCTTCTACGCGCTGCGCGACAGCGCGCCGCAGCGCGTCTACGGCCGCGACAAGTCACGCCGCTTCGCCGACCTGCCCGAGAAGTACCAGGGCAACCTCAACAAGGACGGCCCGTTCGGAGGCAAGGCGGCGGACCAGCCGACAATGACCGAGGCCGAGATCGCCGACGTCGTGGCGTTCCTCAAGACCTTGAATGACGGCTACGTGCTGCCCAGGGCTGACGCGGTTGCGTCGAGTTCGACGAAGAAGTAGCTAGCCGCCCAGCACCCACGTGTCGCGCACCGGCACATGCGGCTCGACATGGCTCGTCAGCAGGATCACCTGGTCGCCGCGGGCCGCGCGCGCGGTGATGGTGTCGCACAGGTGGCGCGCCGATTCGACGTCCAGCGCGTTGAACGGCTCGTCCAGCAGCAGCAGCTTGACCGGCAGGGCCAGCGCCAGCGCCAGCAGTGTCTTGCGTTGCTGGCCCAGCGACGCGTCGCGCAGCGGCGTCGCCAGCGCCTTGGCCAGGCCCAGCGCGTCCACCTGCTCGCGCACGCGCTCGGCGTCGACGTCCGCATAGGTGCCGCTGATGAAACCCAGGCACTCGGCGATCGTCAGCCAGGGCGTCGGCGGCGGGTCGCTGAGGCACCAGAAAGTCTGCTGGCGCCAGGCGAGCGGCGCGGCGCGATCGCCCGTCGCGTAACGGCAACCCGCGAGCTCGAAGGACCCATGGCGCGGCGTCAAGGCGCCGGCCAGCAGTCGCAGCAACGTCGACTTGCCGCTGCCGTTGGCGCCTTGCACCCAGGTGACACCAGCGCTCGCCTGCGCGCTGAAGCCCTCGAACAGCCAGCGCTGGCCGTAAGCGAAGACGAGATCCTCGATGCGCAGGTTCAATTCCAAAGTTCACTCCCGAAAGCCGTCAACAAGCCCGAGCTGATCGCCCACAACCCGACATGCGCCTCGCGGTTGGCCGCCGGCACCGCGGTGAGCGCCAGCGGCGTCGCCACGAGGCCGAGCGCGAACGCCCCCAGCGGCCATGCGCGCCACGGCCGCGACGCCATCACCATCAGCACGGCCACGAGGCCGACCAGCACCATCGGCGCACACACCAGCACGCGCGCACGCCAGCGCCACGCGGGCGACGCCGGCAGCGACGTCAACCAAGGCGTCAGCGCGTCCAGGTGCGCCTCCATGGCACGCTGCGCGCGCTCGGTGAGCGTGATCGCGAGCATGCTGAACATCAGTGCCCAGGCGGCGCCCGGGATCACCGGCCATGGCCCCTGCGTCCACGCGATCGCGAGGCCCACCGCCACGCCCATGCCGACCAGCACCGACGCGAAGCCCGGCGTCAACGTGCCGCGCCAGCCGGGCCACCAAAGCAACGCGACGAACTGCCCGGGACGCTGAGCGAGCAGCAGCTCGGGCGCCCGCGCGCGCATGGCGCGATGGGCGCGCGCGCCGACGCCGCGTCGCCGCCAGGCCAGCGCGCCGGCGCCGAGTGCACACGACGCTGTCCATGAAACCGCCAGCGACACCAGCGCCCAAGGCATCGCGTGCAACCACCACGTGGGGCGCTGCCACGCGAACACCACGACCGACACCGCATAGAGCGCGGCCAGCGGGGCGAGCATCACGGCGCTGACGGCCACGTCGGACGTCCACAGCGCGTGCGCCGTCAATGGCAGGCAGCGCAGTTGCACGCACCAGGCCTCGGGCAACAGGCGCAAACGCAACGCCCACAGCGGCCACGCGGCGAGCACCGTCTGCGTCGTCCACAACGCCACGCCACCGCGCCAGGGCAGCGTCACGGCCAGCATCGGCGGCACGCCGGCCCAGGCCAGCAACGCGAAGCTCGCCAGGAAGATCGGGCCGGCGACACCCGCGACGATGGGCAGCGCCTCCTTCAGCGAACGCAGCAGCTCGCGCAGGACTTCGCGGGTGCGTTCGAGGCGGACGGGGACAAGGGTGGTGTTCAGGGGCGGAGTTCCGCATGGGCCAGTCGCGATGAGAGCGGGGGCTGAGGGACTAGTTCCGTGGAGCGCCGAAACGCGGCCAATCGAGGGGTTCGCGCGGGGCAGATTTTCTTGCAACTCCTAGCATGGCTGCACATTATCCGAAGCACGCATCGGACCCACCATGCAGGAGCAATGACATGCCTTACGTTGATCCAGAGGTCGACGCCCTCGAAGGACACGACCTCGTCGGCTCGCGTCAATGCGTCACCTTGATCCAGGCCTACACCCGGGCACCCAGGACGGCCGATTGGAGGCGGGGTGCCCGGGTGCGCGGCAATTTGATGCTGGCCAAGGGCACGGCCATCGCGACATTCGAAGACGGCGTCTACAAGAGTCGGCCACATGGCAATCATGCGGCGTTCTACCTTCGCCAGGACCAGGGCGGAATCTGGGTGATGGATCAGTGGCGACACGTCCGCAAGCTCAAGGTCGCGAGTCGCTACTTGAGATGTCGCGGAACGAACGTTGAGGGCGCGTGGGCGGATACTGGCGACAACGGCGATGCCTTCTCGGTGATCGAATGACTCCCAGTCGCACCCACCTCCACTTGCTTGCCGCGACCTGCGCGACAAGTCTTGCCGTGCAGAATTCAGCACACGCTGAGGACACGCCGATCTGCCCAAAAGTCTTTCCGGCGCACGTGTTCCATCCGGCATCGACCACCGACGGCTGGCTGGCCGACACCGATTCCCCCGCACCGCTCCACAGCATCGGCATCTTTGACGGGCCGCCCGATCAAGGGGCGCTGCTCAAACCGTGGGACTCGCCCAAGGACCGCGACACGTGGAAGCTGGCGCCGCCGTATCCGCAGGGGCTGTGGTTGCAATGTTCGTATGGGAACGGGGCATTGACGCTCTCTCGACAACTGCCGACAGTGCCCGAGACTTGCGTTGCGCAGTACGGCCCGCTGCACCCAGGCAAGCCACGCTCGATCTCATTGACCTGCCGCTGATCCGAAAGCCTGAGCCATGCAACGCAACTGGTCGGCGCGACCGCGCGGGAAGGTGCGCGCTCGCGCGCAACCGCGAGCCCACGCAACCGCGCGTCCCCGCGCCAGTGCCTTACTTGCGAGCCAACACCGGCCCCAACGCCACCCCCGTATGCGTCCGCTTGGCCACCAGATGCTCCGGCGTCCCCTCGGCCACCAGCTTGCCGCCCGCCGAGCCGCCTTCGGGCCCCATGTCGATGACCCAGTCCGCCTCGGCGATGACGTCGAGGTCGTGCTCGATGACGACCACGCTGTGGCCACCGTCGGTCAGGCGGTGCAGCACCTTGACCAGCTTGGAGACGTCGGCCATGTGCAGGCCCACGGTGGGCTCGTCCAGGACGTACAGGGTGTGCGGCGCCTTCTGGCCGCGGCGGCCCACCTCGTCGCGCACCTTGCTCAGCTCGGTCACCAGCTTGATGCGCTGGGCCTCGCCGCCCGACAGCGTCGGCGACGGCTGCCCCAGCGTCAGGTAGCCCAGGCCCACGTCCTGCAGCAACTGCAGCGGGTGACCGATGGCCGGCATGCTGGCGAAGAACTCCACCGCCTCGTCCACTTCCATCTGCAGCACGTCGCCGATGCTCTTGCCGCGCCAGGTGACGGCCAGGGTCGCCGGATTGAAACGCGCGCCGTGGCACAGGTCGCAGCCGACCTTCACGTCGGGCAGGAAGCTCATCTCGATGGTGCGCACGCCCTGGCCTTCGCAGCCCGGGCAGCGGCCGCCGTTCGCGCCACCGGTGTTGAAGCTGAAGCGGCCTGCTGCGTAGCCACGGGCCTTGGCTTCCAGCGTCTCGGCGAACAGCTTGCGGATCGCGTCCCAGAAGCCGATGTAGGTGGCTGGACACGAGCGCGGCGTCTTGCCGATCGGGGTCTGGTCCACCTCCAGCACGCGGTCGATCGAGTGCCAGCCTTCCACCGACTGGCAGCCCACCGGCTCGGCCTTGCCACGGCTGCTCACCAGCGCGGCAACGCTGGCCAGCAGCACGTCGCGCGCGATCGTGCTCTTGCCCGAGCCGCTGACCCCGGTGATGGCCACGAGGCGCTGCAACGGCACGCGCACCGGCATGCCTTGCAGGTTGTGCAGCCTGGCGCCGAAGATCGTGACGTGCGTAGATGGCGCCCCACTCGCTGCGTTCGCCGCCCCCGCGGGGCTCGCCGACTCGCTCCGGGGCGGCCGAGCGCTCGTCGGCGCATGGGCGCCGGCATCGTCGGCGGCGAACACGACCTCGCGCCGCGGCTGCATCGGGTGCGTCTGCGGATGGGCCAGGCAGCGCCCGGTGACGGAGTCGGCCACCGCGGACAGGTCAGCCGCCGTGCCTTGGGCCACCAGCCGGCCACCGCGCTTGCCAGCGCCCGGGCCGATGTCGATCAGGTGGTCGGCGCGGCGGATGGTGTCCTCGTCGTGCTCCACCACCACCAGCGTGTTGCCTTGCGAACCCAGGCGGGCCAGCGCGTCCAGCAAGATCTTGTTGTCGCGCGGATGCAGGCCGATGGTCGGCTCGTCCAGCACATAGCAGACGCCCTGCAGGTTCGAGCCGAGCTGCGCGGCCAGGCGGATGCGCTGCGCCTCGCCACCGGACAGCGTCGGCGCCGCGCGGTCGAGCGTCAGGTAGTTCAGGCCCACGTCCTCCAGGAAGACCAGGCGGCTGCGGATCTCGCTGACCACGTCGCGCGCGATGTCGGCGTCGCGTCCCGTCAACTGCAGCGCCTCGACCCATTTGCGCACATCGGACACGGCCCACTGCGCGACGTCGGTGATCGCCTGGTCCTCGAACTTGATCGCGCGCGGCGCGGGCGCCAGGCGCGCGCCGTGGCAGTCCGGGCAGGCGGCGTCGTGCAGCTCCTCGGCGTCGGGCTCCTTGGTGATGAAGGCCTGCTCGCGGCCGCGCTCGCTCTCGTCCTGCACCGAATCGTCGAACGCCGCGCGCTGCTCGCGCGTCAGCGCCAGGCCCGTGCCGACGCAGCCCGGACACCAGCCGTGCTTGCTGTTGTAGGAGAACATGCGCGGGTCGGGCTCGCCGTAGCTGGTGCCGCAGGTCGGGCACGCACGCTTGGTGGAGAACACCTTGATGCTGCCGATGCCCAGCGTCGAGTGGCCCAGCGCCATCGCCTCGGGCAGGCCGTCCAGCGGCGTCAGCAGGTGCATCACGCCCTTGCCGGCGTCCAGCGCCTTGGCCAGCAGCGCGCGCAGCTCGGCCTCGCGCTCCGGCGCGATCACCAGGTCGCCCACCGGCAGCTCCAGCGTGTGCTCCTTGAAGCGGTCCAGGCGCGGCCAGGGATCCACCTTCATGAACTCGCCGTCCACGCGCAGGTGCGTGTGCCCGCGCGCCTTGGCCCACTTGGCCAGGTCGGTGTAGACGCCCTTGCGCGCCACCACCAGCGGCGCGAGCAGGCCCACGTGCTGGCCGCGGTAGTCGCGCAGCAGTTGCGCGGCGATGCTCTCGACGCTCTGCGGCTTGACCGGACTGCCGTCGTGGATGCAATGCTGGATGCCCAGCTTGACCCACAGCAGGCGCAGGAAGTGCCACACCTCGGTGGTGGTCGCCACCGTGCTCTTGCGCCCGCCGCGCGACAGCCGCTGCTCGATGGCCACGGTCGGCGGGATGCCGTACACCGCATCGACCTCGGGGCGCCCCGCCGGCTGCACGATGCTGCGCGCGTAGGCGTTGAGCGACTCCAGGTAGCGCCGCTGGCCTTCGTTGAACAGGATGTCGAACGCCAGCGTGCTCTTGCCGGAGCCCGACACGCCCGTCACCACCGTGAACTTGCCACGCGGGATCGAAACGTCGATGCCCTTCAGGTTGTGCTCGCGTGCGTTGACGATGCGGATGGACTCGTCGGCCGCACTGGCGCCCGTCGCACGCCGGCGCTTGCTGACCAGCGACTGAAGGCTCGGCCCGTCCTTGCTGTCGTCGCGCGCGCCTTCGGCCTTGTAGCGCGCATCCTCGACCGCGGCGTAGCGGGCGTGCTTCTCCCGCGCGACGTCGGACGCGGCGTAGCGCTCCAGGCCCAGCGTCTGCTCGTAGTCGCGCAACGCGCGCCCCGTGTGCGAGCGCGTGTTGGCCTTCAGGTCTTCGGGCGTGCCCACGCCCACCAGCTCGCCGCCTTGCTCGCCGCCTTCGGGCCCGAGGTCGACCAGCCAGTCGGCCGAGCGGATCACGTCCAGGTTGTGCTCGATGACGATCAGCGAGTGGCCCGCCTCCAGCAGCCGGCGCAGCGAGCGCATCAGCTTGGCGATGTCGTCGAAGTGCAGGCCCGTGGTGGGTTCGTCGAACAGGAACAGCGTGCCCTTCTTCGCGGGCGCCTGCTGCGGGCCTTGCGCGGCCTCTGCCAGGAAGCCGGCCAGCTTCAGGCGCTGCGCCTCGCCGCCCGACAGCGTGGGCACCGGCTGGCCCAGCTTCACGTAGTCGAGGCCCACGTCGACGATGGGCTGCAGCCGGCGGATCACCTCGCGATCCTCCGCGAACAGCTGGACGGCTTCGCTCACGGTCAGCTCCAGCGTGTCGGCAATCGACAGCTGCCGGTCGCGCCGCACCAGGTGCGCGTCCAGCATCTCGGCGCGGAAGCGCTTGCCGTCGCAGTCGGGGCAGCGCAGGTAGACGTCGGACAGGAACTGCATCTCGACATGCTCGAAGCCCGAGCCGCCGCAGGTCGGGCAACGGCCATCACCGGCGTTGAACGAGAACATGCCCGGGCCGTAGTTGCGCTCGATGGCGACCCGCGTGGTGGCGAACAGCTTGCGGATCTCGTCGAACGCGCCGACGTAGCTGGCCGGGTTGGAGCGCGCGGTCTTGCCGATCGGGCTCTGGTCGACGAACACGGCTTCCGACAGCCAATCCGCGCCCAGCAGCGCCTCGTGCTTGCCCGGCGTCTCCGTCGGCTTGCCGAAGTGGCGTGCGAGAGCCGGGTACAGCACGTCCTGCATCAACGTGCTCTTGCCGGAGCCGCTGACGCCGGTCACGACGACCAGGCGTTGCAGCGGAAACGCCACCGTCACGCCGCGCAGGTTGTGCTCGGTTGCGCCTTGCACGATCAAGCGCGGCGTCGCGTCGACGACCGCTCGGCGGATGCCCATGCCCACCTGCTTGCGCGCGCCCAGGTAGGCGCCGGTGAGCGTGTCGGCCAGCTTGGCCGCTTCGGGTTCGCCGTCGAACACGATCTGGCCGCCCTTCTCGCCCGGGCCCGGGCCCATGTCGATGAGGCGGTCGGCCGCCAGCATCACCGCCGGGTCGTGCTCCACCACCACCAGCGTGTTGCCGGCGTCGCGCAGGCGCTGCATCGCCTCGACGATGCGGTGCATGTCGCGCGGGTGCAGGCCGATGGACGGCTCGTCCAGCACGAACAGCGTGTTGACCAGCGAAGTGCCGAGCGCCGTGGTGAGGTTGATGCGCTGCACCTCGCCACCAGACAGCGTGCGGCTCTGGCGATCCAGCGTCAGGTAGCCGATGCCCACGTCGTTGAGGTATTTGAGCCGCGTGCAGATTTCGTCGAGCAGCAGCTTCAACGCCTCGTCGGGCGCAGCGTGGATATCGCGCTCTCCGGAAGCGAGCGTCGCACGCGAGCCAACCGGAGCTCCCCCTCGGGGGGCAGCGACGGGAGGAGCGTCGGGGTCCACGTGACTGAAGAAGCGGCGAAGACGCTCGATGGACAGCAGCATCATGTCGTGCAGGCCCAGGCCCGGCAGCGCCTCGAGCTGCTCGCGCGTCCAGTCGACGCCGTGCGGCATGTGGCGCTTCTCCGGCGGCAACACGCTGTCGGCCTGCTCCTTGGTGCCGATGCGCCACAGCTGCGCATCGAGCTTCAGGCGCGCGCCGTCGCACACCGGGCACTTGGTGTAGCTGCGGTACTTGGACAGCAGCACGCGGATGTGCATCTTGTACGCCTTGGACTCGAGGTACTCGAAGAAGCGCTTGATGCCGTACCACTGCTTGTGCCAGTTGCCGTTCCAGTTCGGCGACCCCTCGATGACCCACTTGCGCTGCGACTCCGAAAGCATGTTCCATGCGGTGTCGCGCGGGATGCCGGCGTCGCCCGCGTACTTGATCAGGTCGTCCTGCTGCTCTTTCCAGGCCGGTGTCTGGATCGTCTTGACGGCGCCGTTGCGCAGCGTCTTCTTGTCGTCCGGCACGACCAGGCCCCAGTCGACGCCGATCACGCGGCCGAAGCCGCGGCAGGTCTCGCAAGCGCCGAACGCCGAGTTGAACGAGAACAGCGCCGGCTGCGGATCGTCGTAGCGCAGGTCGCTCTCGGGGCAATGCAGGCCCGTCGACCAGCGCCAGCGGATGCCGGGGTCGGTGGCCTCGGCGCTTTCGGGCAGCACGTCGACGTTGAGGCGACCCTGGCCGCGCTTCAACGCGAGCTCGATGGCCTCGACCACGCGCACCTTCTCGACGTTGCCCACGCGGAAGCGATCGGCCACCACGTCGAGCAGCTTGCGCTCGCCCTTCTCGTCCTGGATCGTGCGCTCGCCCTGCACCCGCGTGAAGCCGCTGGTGGACAGCCACTGCGTCACTTCGGCGGCCGTCGTATTGGCCGGCAGCTCCACCGGGAACGTCACGGCCACGCGCGGGTCGCCCTGCGCGGCCGCGCGGCGCAGCAGGTCGGCGTAGATCGTGTCGGCGGTGTCGTGGCGCACCGGCAGCGCGGTGACGCGGTCGAACAGCGCTGCTGCACGTCCGAACAGCAGCTTCAGGTGGTCGTTGAGCTCCGTCATCGTGCCGACCGTCGAGCGCGAGCTGCGCACCGGGTTGGTCTGGTCGATGGCAATTGCCGGCGGCACGCCTTCCACGTGGTCGACGGCGGGCCGGTCCATGCGATCGAGGAACTGCCGCGCGTAGGCGGAGAACGTCTCGACGTAGCGCCGCTGGCCTTCCGCATACAGCGTGTCGAACACCAGGCTCGACTTGCCCGACCCGCTCGGCCCCGTCACCACGGTGAGCTCACCGGTGCGGATGTCGAGGTCGAGATTCTTCAGATTGTGCTGCCGCGCGCCGCGGATGCGGATGAGCCCGCTCATGTGCGTCCTTTGGAGGGTAGGCGGAACATTCTAGGCAGCTTCCATACCCCGCGACTTTCGACGTCTACTCACGTCGTTTCGTCACAAATCCGTCTCGCCTTCCCCTTGAAAATCCGCCTCGCGGCCTCAATTTCCTTCCACGAGAGGCGGTCGTCTACGATTCGATCCGGCTGTCCAGGCCAGCGCGAATCCGACGCCCGCTCCATCAGCGGGCCTGCGCTTTTACCAGCGAGCGCCCGCGATGTGCGCCAGCTGCGCCCCAACTTCGACGAAGGCCTCGCGCGCCGGCTTCCACGCGACCGGCGCCACGATTGCGACCGGCAGCGACAACTCGTCCAGCCCCACCTGCCCCAGCACCAGCCGCGCCAGCTCGCGCCCGAACACCGTCCCGGTGCCGATCCCGCGCCCGTTGTAGCCGCTGAAGCTGACCACGTTGCGGGCGAGTTGATGGAAGCGCGGCAACGCATCGGCCGTCGTGCCGATCCAGCCGTACCAAGCGTGCTCGAAGTCGATGCCCGCGAGCGCCGGGAACAGCTTGCCGAGCGCGCGCCGGCCCCAGTCGCGATGCACCGTACGGCCCGACCCGCGCAGCGCGCCGATGCTGCCGAAGACCAGCCGGCCGGCCGAGTCCAGGCGCCACGAGCTCAGGATCCGGCGCGTGTCCCACGCCCCTTCGCCATTCGGCAGGATCGTGCGGCGCAGCGATTGCGGCAGCGGTGGCGTGGCCATGTTGAAGTACGGCATGCGCACCAGTTCCGACGCCAGTTCTGACCACGGGCCGTCGGGCCCGGTGCAGGCGTTGGTCGCGACGATGACCCAGGTCGCATCGACCTCGCCGCCGCCACGTACCTTCACGCGCCATCCCGAGCCCAGATCCTCGACGGCGACGACCGGGCTGTTGCCGTGCAGCGCCGCGCCGGCCCGCGCGGCCGCGTTGGCGAGGCCGCGCGCGTACGCGAGGGGTTGCACGGTGCCGGCCCGAAGGTCCAGCAACGCGCCGGCATAGGCCGACGTGCCCGCACGCGCCGCGGTCTCGTCCGCATCGAGCAGCCGCACCGGCGCGCCCAGCCGCTGCCATTGCGCCGCGCGCTCGCGCAGTGTGGCCAGGCCCGATGCCCCGACGGCGCAGTGCAGCGTGCCGTTGCGAACCTGCTCGCACGCGATGGCATGCCGCGCGATCAGCTCGAACACGACAGAAGGCGCGTCGCCGAGCGTCCGCAACAGCCGCGCGCCGCAGCTCGCACCAAGTCGATCCGGCAACGCCTCGGGCAACACCCAAATCCCGGCATTGACCAGGCCCACGTTGCGCCCCGACGCGCCGAAGCCGATCTCCACGGCCTCGAGAACGGCCACCGATAGTCCGCCCTCTGCCAGATGCAACGCCGCGGACAGCCCCGTGAAGCCAGCACCGATCACGACGACGTCCGCGGCGACGCGGCCGGTCAACGGCGGCGCCGGCGGGGCCGCGGGTGCCGAGGCTTCCCACAGGCCATGGGTCAGGCGATCACCTTGCATGCACACACTCCATGGCGCCATTCTGACGCGGCGTCCGTGCATGCTCCCCACGCATGAAACATTCACCCGACGTCGATGCCCGGCGAACTCATCGGCCATCCGATGTTCGAACGCGCCACGTTCCTTGCGCAAGCGCAGGACGTCGGCGACATCTGCGTCCTGGCGGTCCACCACCTCGGCGCGCATGCGCAGTTCCGCACCACCGACGAGCCGCGCTGCTACTACGCGCTGCAGCGGACGTAGCGGCGGCTCAGACCCCGAACAACCCGCGCAGATACGGCGTCAGGAACAACCCCTTCGGATCCATCCGCTCGCGCAGCGCCATGAAATCGTCCCAGCGCGGATAGAGCGTCGACAGCTGCGCCGCCCTCAGCGAATGCACCTTGCCCCAGTGCGGCCGCCCACCGTGGTTCAGGCAGATCGCCTGCACCGCGTCGAAGTAGCCCTCGAACGGCATGCCGCGGTACTGGTGGACGGAGATGTGCACGCTGTCGCGGCCGTGGTTGGGGCTCAGCCAGATGTCGTCGCCGCGCACCCAGCGGACTTCGAGCGGGAACATCAGAGGGAACTCGCGGCGGGCGATCAGCGCCTTGATCTCGCGCAGCGCATCGGCGCCGCGGGCAACGGGCACCGACCACTCCATCTCGTTGAAGCGCACCTGGCGCACCGTCGACAGCATCGACCAGCTGGCGTCCACCTGCTCGCTGTGCGACACCAGCGACGCGCACAAGCGGCTCAGCGAAGGGCACATCGACGGCACGGCCTTGCCGATGTCGCACAGGAAGCCGAACGCGGCGTTCTCCAGCAGCACGTCGCTGACCCAGCGGCCCAGGCCCACCTTGTCGACCGGCGCGTCGGTGGTGTTCCACTTCTTCGTCAGCACCGTCTCGGTGTGCGGCAGCCAGTAGAACTCGAACGAGCGGTTGCTCGCGACCAGTGCGTCGGCCTGCGCAAGGCATTCTTCGAGATCCATCTTGCCGCGCTCCAGGCGCAGCCGGAACGCCGGCACCAGGCGCAGGCTGACCTCGGTGAGCACGCCCAGGCTGCCGAGCGCGATGCGGCCGCCGTCGAACAGTTGCGGGTTCTCGGTGGGCGAAGCGACGGTCTCGCGGCCATCGGCGGTGACGAACTTGAGCGCCGCGATCTGGGTGGCGAGGTTGCCGAACGCCAGGCCCGTACCGTGCGTGCCGGTGCTGGTGGCGCCGGCGATGGACTGCACGTTGATGTCGCCCACGTTCTCCATCGCGAGGCCGCGTTGCGCGAGCGCGGCCCCGAGCGCGAACAGGCGCGTCCCCGCATGCACGCGCGCGACGTTCGTCGCCGCGTCCACGTCGATGATGCCCTGCAGCTTGTCGAGCGAGACGATCACGCCATCGCTGGCCACCAGCGGGCTGAACGAGTGGCCGGCGCCGACCATGCGCACCGGCCGGCCATCACGCGACGCTTCGCTGAGCACCTGCGCCAGTTGCGCGCCGCTGTCCGGCGTCAGTAGCGGCGTGCGCGGACAATCGACATACCCCGACCAGTTCTTCCACATCCCCGTCGCCCCCGGTTCGTCAGATCAAAAGAAGCACTTGCCGTCGCCGCGGTAGGTGGCGACCTTGTCGACCACCTTGCCGCCTTCGATCAGCAACAACTCGTTGAAGCGCTCGCACAGCTCGCCCGCCTTCGCGTGGCGGAACAGCAGCGGGTCGCCGGGTGCCAGCGACACGCCTGCCGGCACGCGCACCGGTGTCTGCACCTCGCCCGCGCCTTCGGTGGCGATCAGCGCGCAGCCTTCGGGCAGCCAGGGCCGCGGCATGCGGTCGGGGCCGCCGGGGCCCGACGCCGGATAGCCGCCGCCGGCGCAGGTGACGATGCCCGGCGCCGGCGCGCGCGTGACCGCCACCGCGAAACCGGCGGCCGGGCGGCCGCGGAACGCGCGGTAGTGGTCGAACAGCGTCGGCACGTAGAGGCCCGAGCCAGCCGCGAGCTCGGTGACGCTGGAGTCGGCGCGCGTGCTCTCGAAGCTGCCGGTGCCGCCGCCATTGACGAAGCGCAGCACGTGGCCGGCCGCGGCCAGCGCGGCGACGGTCGCGCGGCGGCGCTCGTTGACCTCGGGGATCGAACGCCGCTTCAGCAGCCGGATCACCGCGTTCTTGAGCTTGCGGCCCGGCACCTCGTCCATCAGGCCGGCGATCTGGCTCTCGTAGCCCATCAGGCCGTCCAGGCGCAGCGTCGGATGGCGCGCAATCTCGGCGGCCAGCGCCAGCGCCGCGTCCACGCCGTCGATCGGCGAGCGGAAGACGCCGAAGTGCAGGCCGGGAAAGTCGGACGACATGTCGAGGTCGATCGCCAGCGGCTGCACGACGCCCTCCAGCTTGGCGATGGCCGCGATGCGCTGCACCTGGGCCACGCCATCCACCATCAACGTGACGAGCCGGCCGGCACGCAGCTGCGCGGCGACGGCGCGCAGGTCTTCCGGCTCGACCGACGGATACGCCACCAGCAGGTCGTCGAAGCCCTGCGACGCGAGCCACGCGGCCTCGCCCGGCGAGTAGCACATCAGGCCCTGGAAGTACGGGCCGGTGGCCAGCACCCGGCGCAGGATCTCGACCGAGCGAATGGACTTCGTCACCAGCCGGATCGGCAAGCCGCCGGTGCGCGCGCGCAGGTCGGCCAGGTTGGCGAACAGCGCGTCGAGGTCGATGAAAGCGGCGGGCAGGCGGGCGCCGGACAGCGCGCCCTTGTAGTAGCCGTAGTCGGGTGGGGTGGTGGTCATGCAGGCTTGTGGGCCTCGAGCGTGGCGACCAGCATCGCCTTGTGGCGCGCGATCAGTTGCTCGCGCAGCGGCGACTCCAGCGCCAGCGCCAGGCGCGCGGCGGACCCGGTGACGTCCGAGACGAGCAGCGCCAGCGGATAGAGCACGTCGCGGTCGTCGCGGCCCAGGATGTGCTGCAGCGGCATCACCAGGAATTCGGCGGTGCTGCGGGTGTCTTCCAGATCGAGCTCGCGCAGGCCATGATCGCTCTGCGCGCCGGCCCACACGGCCAGCGCGTCGGGCTGGTCGCGGTAGTGCGCGAAGTAGGCGTCGACCAGCCGGTTGACGGCCTCTGGCACCGGCGGCGCCGCGTCGAACTCGCCCAGCAGTCTCTGCACTTCTTCTTGCAGCAGCGTGCGCACGCGCAGGAGGTTGCGCTTGGCAAGCTCGCGAATGATGTGCGCCTTCGACGGGAAGTATTGATAGATTGAACTGATCTGCACATCGGCGCGACGCGCCACCTCGCGCATCGCCAGCGCCTCGGCGCCTTGCTCGACGACGAGCTCCAGCGCCGCGTCGAGGATGGCTTCGACACGGTTGCGGCTGCGTTCCTGCCGCGGTTGGCGGCCGGCTTCGCCACTGCTGGCGCGCGGCGATGAGGAGTGGGTTTCAGGTGGGGTCGTCATCATTGACACATGATCAATGATCACATTATATTCTGATCAACGCTCACATTCAAGCCCTCCCCATTTCCCATGACGGACTCCCCGCCGCACGCCACCGCCACGCGCCCCGACTTGTCCGTGGCGGCGCTGTTGCGCCTGTCGTGCGCGTACGCGGTGGCCACCAACGGCACGATCCTGATGCCGCTGATCGTCGGCGCGCTGATGCGCCGCTTCGGCGTCGGTGAGGACGCCGCCACCGGCTTCGCTGCGCTGGAGATCGCCGGCATCGCCGTCAGCTGCGCCATGTTCCCGCGCTGGATCGCGCACGTGCCGCGCCGGCTGGCCTGGATCGCGATGGGAGGCACGCTGCTCGCACAGGCCGCGGGCGCCTGGATGCCCAGCCTGGCCGCGGTCGGCTGCGCGCGCCTGGTCACCGGGCTGTTCGAGGGCGTGCTGTTCGTCGTCGTCGCGGCGAGCCTGTCCAACCGACCCGCGTCCGAGCGCGCGTGGGGCGTGATCATCCTGGTCTCGGGCGTGATCGACTGCGCGCTGCTGGTGGCGGCCTACGCGATGCCGGAGGCGTTCGTCACGCAGTGGATCTTCGTGGTCGTGGCCGCCTGCTTCGCGCTGATCGCCTGGCCGTCAGCGGCCGCCGGCGCGGACGCGGTGCAAGCCAACGCCGCCGCCGCGCCCCGGCGCACGCATCGCTGGCGCGTGCTGCTCCCGATCTGGGCCGTGATGATCCTGATCTACAGCGTGCTGTCCGCGCAATGGTCGCTGGCCGACGTCGTCGGCCACCAGATCGGCCTGGCGCCGGGTCGCATCGGGCCGCTGCTCGCGCTGGTCTCGCTGCTGGGCACGGTCGGCGCGCTGGCCGCGTCGCATCGGCGCAGCCACGACCTGCGCCTGCCCATCCTGTGGGCGGCACAACTGCTCATGGCTGGCGCCGCGTTGTGGTTCTTCGTCGTCCACGGCGGCACCGATTTCTTCCTCGCGCAACTGTTTGTCTCGTTCGCGTACTACGCGGTGACGCCCTTCCTGACATCGCGCATCTCCGGCCTCGACACCGACGGCTCGCTGCTGTCGCGCAGCATCGTCATCACGTTCGCGGCGGCGTTCATCGGCACCGCACTCGCGGGCACGGCGTTGACGCAACTGGGCGGGCTGGGCTGCGGCGTCGCGCTGGGCGCGTGCGCATTGTTGGCGATGCCGTTCACGTGGAAGGCGTTCGGGCCAGCCTCGACATAGCATCGCCTCGGTACCCTGTGCCCCTGCGCGAAAATGCAACAGCCCAGGCGACAACACGCCGCCCGCCAGCTGCCATCGGCCATGCACTACGCATGCGACGCACTATCGACCGCGATCCGCTTGAGCGCGCCCACCATGGCCTTGGCGATCGCTTCGCTTGACCGTGGATTCTGGCCCGTCAGCAAATTGCCGTCGTGCTCGACATGGCTCAGCATCGGCAGCAACGCCGAGTGGAAGTCGGCACCCTTGGACTTCATCACGTCCTCCAGCAGGAAAGGCACTTGGTCGTGCAGGCCCGCCAGGCGCTCTTCCGTGTCGGTGAACCCCGTTGCCCGGCGACCCTCGAAGAAGGGAGAGCCATCGGCTCGCTGGGCATAGACGAGCGCTGCCGGACCATGGCACACGGCGGCAATCAGCTTTCCGCCGCCATCGTGCCGCGCCACCAGGCGGTGCAGCACCTCGTCATGGGCCAGGTCCACCATCGGGCCGTGACCGCCAGGAATGAAGATGGCGTCGAACTCCTGGTTCTCGACCGACGCGAGCGTCGCGCTGCCGCGAAGGGCATTCAGGGCCGGGGCCCACTCGTCTTGCTCGCTGCCTTTGGGGGTCGACTTCGGGTCGACAGGAACCGCACCTCCCTTCGGCGATGCGACGACGATTTGGATCCCCGCCGCGACCGCGGCCATGTAGGGAACGGCGAACTCTTCCACCCACAGGCCGGTTTGATGGCCCGAAGCAAGGTGGTCACTGCTGGTAGTCACGAACAGGGCGCGCAAGATGGTTCTCCGATGGGTTGAGGCCACTTGCAGCAATCGGCCTGCCCGCTCGCATTCCAGCTGGCCACCGCGCCACCGGCCCTCTGTGCGAGACTGATCGTTCAAGCTGCGGCGAGCAGGCGTTTCGCAAGTCCGAGCGCCGCGATGGTCGCCCAGCCGAATCAAGGAGACTCGGATGCACAAAGGCTCTTGCCACTGCGGCGCGGTTCGATTGACGTTGCCGACGACACCCGAAGTCGCAACCGCCTGCAACTGCTCGCTCTGCCGGCGCATTGGTGGGCCTTGGGTCTACTTCGAGTTCGGTAGCGTCCAGATCGAGGGCCACCCGCAAGCCACTGCGGCGTACGTCTGGGGCGACAGGACGTTGCGCACCATCCACTGCAGGACCTGCGCGTCGGTCACCCATTGGGAGCCGCTGGAGGCGACGCCCGGAGCGCGGCACGGCGTGAACCTCGGCAACTTCGAACCCGAGCTCATCGCCGCCGTGCGTGTGCGCCGGTTCGACGGCGCGCACACCTGGACGTTCATCGACGAGTAGGTCCGCCACCGTCCACGCGGCACCGTCCGTTCACGTCCGGTCGGTGTCGCCGATCACGGGTACGCAACGACGGGAAACGCCGCGCAATTCGTCCCGATGGGCGCCAGTCGCGGCAGGTAGAACAGGCCCTGGTAGGCACTGCCGAAATGGCTGGGCGTCGCCATGTTGAATTCCTCTTCCAGCGCGGTGAGCGAGGCGATGCGCTGGCGCCCCGCGGCATCCGCCGGCCAGGCCATGAACCGCGGCTGGCCACCGGCGCCCAGGTAGTACTCGAGCGAATTCGACCCTGGCGTCGCCAGCACGAAGCCGGGCGACGCCGCGCCACAACTGCTGGCCGTGTTGTAGGTGTCGTAGGTGCCGCCGCCCGCGGTGATGTTGGCGATGTAGACCTGGTCGCCGTAGGCGCGCCTCAGGTCGGTGCCGACGTTGGTCCAGCCGGGGCCGCATTCCTGGGACGCGGCCCACGCACAGGGGCCCAGGCCGGCGAAGCCGTTGTCGCCGTGGATCGCGTGCAACCAGACGATGGCCTTGCGCCCCGCCAGTCGGCCGTCCAGCGCCCACTCGATGTTGCCGGCGGCGGTGATGTCGCGCAGGTCGGTGGGCGTGCGCACATCCGTGGCGGACCACAGGTGGGTGTAGTCGGCCTGCACGCCTTTGGCGATGCGGCACCAGTAGGCGGGCGACTGCAGCAGGTCGCCGGGGGTGTCCGCCTGGGAACACAGTTCGGCGATCAATGCGGGAGACAGCGACAGGAAGCTGGCGCTGTCGACGCTGGAGATCGGCGTCGTCTTGACCAGCGCGACACTTTGCTGCGCCACGCGCAGCCAGCCCGCCCAGCCAGCGCCCTGCGGCAACGTCGAGTGGTGCGCCACGAGGAAAGCCTGCAGGTTGGGCAGCAGCGACTGCACGGAGTCGACGCCGTTCATCGGCACATCGTCGCCCCACGGTTCCAGCGGTGTGGCGGTGGCGCGTGTCTGGTCAACGTATTTCAGCATCTGCTGCCCGAGATCGGTGCGCGAATACATGTAGAAGATCCGGCCCGGCGCCTGCACCGAAATCGAGTCGCCGCCGGCCGCAAGTCGCTGCTGGATGCGCGTGACGTCGTACATCCCGCTCTCGATGAACAGCACGTCGAAGCCCTTGGTTTCATGCAGGTACTTCACCAGCCGCGTCTTGAGCTGGAACGTGGCGCCATCGCCGTGCGTGGCCTCGGTCAGCAACACGATGCGGCGATTGCCCACCGCGGCGCCGAAGGCGGCGAGGTCGCTGTCCTCGGAGGTCGCCGGGTCGATCGACGTCAAGGTCGTCGAGTTGGCAGCGACGGTGGCTGCCGGGTTCGGGCCGGGTGGCGGCGGGGGAGGCGGCGGAGACGATGAGCCACCGCTACCGCACGCAGTGCACAGTGCGACGAGGAGGGGCGCCAGGCGGCGCGACATTGAACGTGGGAGCGACACGCGCCGATCGTAGGAGAGTCGACCCGGCAACACCATCCGGATCGCACGACCGATCGACCCCGCGCCGCCGGTTTCGACGGTTCGGACGCGGCGCCGCACGCTGCCCGGGAGAAGTCTCCGTCGGCCAGCGCACTCGGTGTGGCTGGCGCCCCCTTGCTGGTGCAGTTAGGCGCCATGACCTGGGCGTCGTTCGACGCTCGGGAGCTTCGCTTGCTCTCGACTGGCGCGGATCGCGCCGCCGGCAGCGCAGTCTGCATTTTGTCGTCCCGACGCCAGTTTCATCGAGGTACGCCGGTACGATCCGCTTGTCGTCCGCTCTTGCGCATCAGGCCCCCATGTCCACGTTCGAGTTCTCGCCCCTGCCCGTGCCGGCCTCCATCGCCGGCGAGTCGCCGTTCTGGCATCCGCGCGAGCAGGCGCTCTACTGGGTCGACATCGCAGGCCACCAGTTGAACCGCTTCGTGCCGGCCACGGCCACGCATGACCAGTGGTCGTTCCCGACGGAAGTGGCCAGCATCGCGCCGCGCCCGGACGGCGGCCTGGTGATGGCCCGGCGCGACGGCCTGTTCCACTTCGACGTCGCCAGTGGCGACAGCCGGCGCATCCTGCCCGCCCCCTACGACACGAAGAAGCTGCGCTTCAACGACGGCAAGGCCGATCCGCAAGGCCGCTTCTGGGTCGGCACGATCCACGACGAGCGCCTGCCCAAGGGCTCGCTGTACTGCCTGACGCCGCACAGCCTCGATCGCATCGTCGACGACGTGGCCAACAGCAACGGCCTCGCGTGGAGCCCCGATGGCGCCACGATGTACTGGACGGACACCAAGCTCAGCACGATCTTCGCGTTCGACTTCGATCCGCAGGCCGGCAACCTGTCGCGCCGCCGCGTGTTCGCCAGCTTCCCGCCCAAGCTGGACGGGGCCCCGCTGGACAGCTACGGCGGCCGCCCCGATGGGGGCGCGGTCGACACCGAAGGCTGCTATTGGGCGGCCTGCTTCGAGGGCCAGCGGCTCACGCGCTTCGCACCGGACGGCGAGTTGCTGCAGTCCGTCGCGCTGCCGGTGCGCTGCCCGACCATGCCGTGCTTCGGCGGCGACGACCTGCGCACGCTGTACGTGACGACGTCGCGCGAAAAGCGTCCCGAGGCGGAACTGGCCGCCCAGCCGTTGGCCGGACGGGTGCTGCAGTGCCGCGTCGACGTGCCGGGGCTGCCGACGAACTTCGCCGACGTCTGAGCCTGCGGTGTCAGCCGCGCCGGCGCCGTGCCATGGCGGCGGCGCCCAGCCCGTCAGGCCGAGGCTGTCGGATTGCGCAACGCTGCTCACGCCGGTGACCGTGCGTGTGAGCCCGCCGTCGGCGCTGCCGCCGGTGGTCGCGACGATCGAACTACACTGCGGCACCGACCCGCGTCTGGACGCCGCCACCCGCACTGTCGGGCGAACTGCCCTGTTCGAGCAACAAACGAGCATGGTGCGAGGCGCACATTGAGGCGCCGCGATGTCGACGGTCGCACAACGATATTCACGGAGTAGACGATGCGCTTGAAGACCTGGGCCGCCCTCGCGGCCGTACTGACCTTGCCGATCCTGAACGGCTGCGGAGACGAAAACGCCCAGAAGGGTTTCGTGCGCATCGTCAATGCGACGACCGAATACGCCAGCCTCGACCTGTACACGCTCAACAGCAGTGGCGGCAACGATCTCGTGGTCAGCGGCACCGCGCCCAACACCGCCAGCGCGTACCAGGATATCGACAAGGGCAGCTACACGTTCGAGGTCACGAGCAGCACCAGTGCCGGCGCTCCGATTCCCGCGATCGGATCGGTCAGCAAGACCAATCACTTCTCGGTCGTCACCTACCTGACCGGCACGGCGACCCGGACCCAGTTCCTGAGCGACGAGGAAGCGCACCCGGCCAACGCCAAGGCGAAGCTGCGCGTATTCAACGCGGCGACGAGCGAAGCGCCGAGCGTCGACGTCTACCTCATCACCAGCAACTGCAGCGCGCTCGCCGTTACCGACACGGCATTCGCCACGGCCGTGACCGGCCTGCAGACCACCTTCACGCAGGTCACGGCGTCCTCGGCCGGAACGGCGTACCACGCGTGCGTGTTTGCCGCGGGTGACAACGTCTCCCTGCTGCTGGACATCCCCGCGCTCAAGCTCAAGGACCAGGAGATCGCGACGCTGATCCTGACGCACACCGCGGGCGGCGTGCTGCTCAACGGCGCGGTGCTTGACCAGCAGGGTGCCTATCTAGCCTACCCCAGCAGCCTGGCCCGCGTGCGCGTGGTGGCGGACGCGCAGGCGGCCGCGCAGGTGTCGGTGACGGTCAACGGGACGACGCTGGCCAACGGAACACCCTCGCCGTCCGTGGGCGACTACACGACCGTGGCCGTGGGCGCGTTGAACCCGACCATCACCATCGACACGGGCACCGCGACTGGGTTCACGTCCCTGCCCGCGACCGCGGCCGGCGGCGACTACACGCTGCTGGTCACCGGCAACGCCGGTGCGCCCGCCGCCACGCTGATCACCGATACCAACACGCCATCGACCAGCACCACGAACACGGTTCGAGCGCGCGTGATCAATGGCTTGAATGGCACCAACGGCAGCGTGTCCGTGACGATCGACGGCAAGCCGATCGGCAGCGCGAACTTCGGCCTCGCGTCGAGCTACACGAACATCCTGCCCTCCAGCGGCACGTCCAGCGTGCATGCGACGACTACAGGCGTGCAACCCGTGGACCTGAACTCCAAGACTTTCTCCGCAGGCACGGTCAACACCGTCTTCGTCTACGGCGACGCCTCGGCACCCGTGATCGCTCCTGTCATCGATCGCTGAAAGACCGTTCCTCAACGCAGCGAGGTTCCCCATGTCCGACGCCCACATCCGACTCGAGCCCACCGACGCGCTGGGCATCGCCACGCTGCGCATCTCCAACCCGGGCAAGATGAACGCGCTGAGCCTGGCCATGTGGCGCGAGCTGCGCGCGGTGTTCGACGCCGTGCAGCACGCCGACGAGCCACCGCGCGTGATCGTCGTGCGCGGCGCCGAGCGCGAGTTCGTCGCCGGCGCGGACATCGAGGAGTTCCCGCAGTTCCGCTTCGAGCCCGAGTCGCTCGCCGCCTACCACGAGGACATCGTCGCGCCGGCGCTGCACGCGATGCTCGACTGCGACGTGCCGCTGATCGCCCACATCGAGGGCGCGTGCATCGGCGGCGGCCTGGAGATCGCCGCCTGCTGCGACCTGCGCCTGTGCGAGCCCAACAGCCGCTTCGGCGTGCCCATCGCCCGACTGGGCTTCCCGATGGCGCCGGCGGAGGTCGAGATCGTCTCGCACATCGTCGGCCAGACACTGCTGCGCGAGCTGTTGATCGAGGCCCGACTGATGGGCGCCGCCGAGGCCCACGAGCGCGGCGTCGTCACCCGCGTGGTCGACGTCGACCAGCTCGAGGCCGAGGTGCGCCGCGTCGCCGAGAACATCGCCGGCCTGTCGCCGCAGGCCATGCGCCTGAACAAGCGCGTGCTGCGCGCCTTCGCCCGCCCCAGCTTCAGCGAGCCCGCGGAGCGCGCCGCGCACTACGCGTACGCCGATTCGGACGAGCACCGTGAAGGGTTGAACGCGTTCATCGAGAAGCGTCCCGCAAAATTTTGAGCCCCCACGCTCGCTGGCGCTCACTGCCCCCCGAGGGGGCGCTCCGCGACGGGCCCGGCGGAGCCGGTTCCCGCGAGGTTTTGAGCCCCCACGCTCGCTAGCGCTCGCTGCCCCCCGAGGGGGAGTTCCGCAACGGGCCCGGCGGAGCCGGTTCCCGCGCTCCCTTGGACTGCTGATCGGGCGTTCGAGCGGCGGCGCCGGGAAGGGTTCAGCGGCGGCGCAAAATGGGGTAGAGCGTTTGTGGCTCGCAGGCGTTGAACAGGAAACCACCCTCTCATGGCGAATGCCAATCTTTACGCGCGGCTGCGTCCGTTCTTCCCGGAGCTGCTGGACGACATCGCGATCGAGACCGCCGACGCCCCGGGCGGCCACGACGGCCATGCGGCCTTCGTGCCGCAGCACTACACGTGGCGGGACCTGGAGCGGGGCAGCGCGCGCATGGCCAACCTGTTCGCCGACCTCGCGCTGCCCGCCGGCGCGCGGGTGCTGGTGCACGCGGACAAGTCGGTCGAGGCCGTGATGCTGTACCTGGCCACGCTGCGCGCCGGGCTGGTCTACGTGCCGCTCAACACCGCCTACCAGGCGAGCGAGGTCGAGTACTTCGTCGCCAACGCCGCACCAGCGCTGGTCGTCTGCGCGCCGCGCAACTTCCCGTGGGTCAGCCGGCTCGCGTTCGCGCACGCAACGCGCATGGTGCTGACGCTGGGCGACGACCGCAGCGGCAGCCTGCTCGAGCGCGCCGCACGCATGAGCGACGAGTTCGACACCGTGGCGCGCGCTGCCGATGACGTCGCCGCCATCATCTACACCAGCGGCACCACCGGCCGCAGCAAGGGCGCGCAGCTGACGCACGGCAACCTGTTCGCCAACGCCGACGTGCTGCACTCGTTCTGGCAATGGAAGACGGGTGGTCCCGGCGAAATCCCGCGCGACGTGCTGATCCACGCGCTGCCGATCTTCCACGTGCACGGCCTGTTCGTGGCGCTGCACGGCGCGCTGCGCGCCGGCGCGAAGATGATCTGGTTCCACCGCTACGACCCGCTGGCGACGATCGCGCGCCTGCGCGACGCGAGCGTGTTCATGGGCGTGCCGACGCTGTACGTGCGCATGCTCGCGCAGCCGGGGCTCACCGCGTCCGCGTGCACGGCGATGCGGCTGTTCATCAGCGGCTCCGCGCCGCTGCTGGCCGACACCTTCGCCGCGTGGCGCGAGCGCACGGGCCACACGATCCTCGAGCGCTACGGCATGAGCGAGACGGTGATGCTCACGTCCAACCCGTACCGCCCCGAGAGCGCGCGCCAGGGCGGCACGGTCGGCGCCGCGCTGCCCGGCGTCGGCCTGCGCGTGCGCGACGACCAGGGCCGCGCCTGCGCGACGGGCGAGATCGGTGGCATCGAAGTGAAGGGGCCCAGCATCTTCGCGGGCTATTGGCAGATGCCGGAGAAGACGCGCGAGGAGTTCACCGCCGACGGCTGGTTTCGCACCGGCGACGTCGGGCGCGTCGATGCGGCTGGCGTGCTGACGCTGATCGGTCGCAGCAAGGACTTGATCATCAGCGGCGGCTTCAACGTCTATCCAGCCGAGATCGAAGGCCGCATCAACGACCTGCCCGGCGTGGCCGAATCAGCGGTCGTCGGCGTGCCACACGCGGACTTCGGCGAAGCCGTCGTCGCACTGGTGGTGCCGCGTGCCGGTGTGGCGCTGGCGCCTGCGGAGATCATCGCGACGCTCAAGTCCACCATCGCGCACTTCAAGGTGCCCAAGCACGTGCGCCTCGTCGACGCGCTGCCGCGCAACGCGATGGGCAAGGTTCAGAAGAAGCTGCTGCGCGAAGAGCTCGCGACGCTGTTCGCATGACGCCCACGCCCGGCTACCGCTCGACGACTTGCCCGCGCTGCGGCAGGCCGTTCGCCTGCGGCGTCGATGCCAACCGCGCCACGCCGTGCTTCTGCGCGTCCTATGCGTTGGGTGCCGAGCGGCTCGCTGAACTGCGCGCCAAGTGGTCGGATTGCCTGTGCGCCGACTGCCTGGCCACGCTGGCCAACGATGCGGAGCGGGCCGCATGATGTCGCCGTTGCACCGGGTCACCGCGATCACGCTGGACCTCGACGACACCCTGTGGCCCGTGCGGCCCACGCTGATCGCCGCCGAGAAGGTGCTGGCCGGCTGGCTGCGCACCCACGCCCCAGCCACCGCGCAGGCCACGCCGCCGGCCGCGATGTTGGCGCTGCGCACCGAGGTGGCCGCCGCGCATCCGCACTGGGCGCACGATCTGAGCGCGATCCGCCTCGAGACGATCCGCCGCGCGTTGCGCAGGAACGGCGACGACCCGGCACTGGCCGAGACGGCGTTCGATGCCTTCTTCGAGGCTCGCCACGCCGTCGCGCTCTACGACGACGTGCTGCCGGGCCTGGCGCGCCTCGCGTCGCGCTACCGGCTGGTCGCGGTCAGCAACGGCAATGCCGAGGTGCACCGGATCGGGCTCGAGCGCTTTTTCTCGGGCTCGGTATCGGCGCGCCTGCACGGCGCGGCCAAGCCGGATCCGTCGATCTTTCGGGCAGCCTGCGAGGCCGCGAACGCGCCGCCACACCAGGTGCTGCACCTGGGCGACGACCTGGCGGCCGATGTGGACGGCGCGCTGGCTGCCGGCCTGCACGCGGGCTGGATCTGCCGTCCGGATGGTGCGCACGCGAGCGCGGATCCGCGTGCGGGCGCGCACCGGTTCGCCGACCTCCTCGAGGTCGCGACGGCGCTGGGCGTCTAGAAACAACACAGCCGGCACGCAGCCGGCTGTGATTCGGGGGGGACGCGGACGCCGCTCACTGCTGCAGCGGCGGTGCCTCGGTCTGGTCGGGCGGCTGCGCCACGCGCGACGGCGCCACGCCGTTCTGGGCGCCCTGGAAGCCGCCCCGGCCGATGGGACGCGACACGCTGCCGCGGCCGGGCATGCCGTTGGGCGCGCCGCCCTGGCCAGGGAACTGCGGCTGGGCGAGGCGCTGCGCGTTCTCGGCCTGCAGCCGCTGCATCTGCACCTGCGCCGGGTCGGGCTGCGACGTGGCCGGCTGCAGCGAGCCGGTCTCGGCCGCGGCGGGTTCGGGCAGTTGCAGCGAGAACGAGGTCGGGCCGCCGCTGGGGCCGAACTCCGCGCCGCGCTTGCTGACGGCCAGCAGCGCGGTGTTGCCGTCCAGCGTGGCACCCACGCGCCAAGTGCGCGCCGGCGCGTCATCGATCTGCACCACGGCGAAGCCATTGCCTGCCGCGCCGTTGGGCGCTGCGATGACACCCACCAGCTTGAAGCGCGAGCTTTCGGCCGGGGGGGTGTTGGTGGCCACCGTGGGCACGATGATGGCGCCGAACAGTCGTTCCATCGGCCCATTGGCCGCGATCGCCTGCGGGGCCTGCGCCCCAGGGGGCACCGGCCGCGTGGCGGCGAAGATCTTCAGGCTCCAGAAAGCGGCACTTGCCGCCACCAGGGCCCAGACGAAAAAGCCAGTCCAGCGGGAACTCATGCGCGGATTATGATTCAAGACTTGGTGGCATTTGGCCTATTGGAACCCTTTCATGAATCAAGCCCTCATCGCACGACGCCATTCGCGTGGCTTCACGTTGCTCGAACTGATGGTCGTGATCGTCATCATCGGCGTGCTCGCGGCGTTGATCGCACCCAGCGTCCTGCGCCACGTTGACGAGGCCAAGATCACGGCTGCCAAGTCCGACATCAGCACATTGATGAACCAGATCAAGGTCTACAAGCTGGACAATGGCCGCTATCCCAGTTCGGACCAGGGCCTGCAGTCGCTGGTCGCCAAGCCGACCAGCGGCAGCGTCCCGAACAACTGGAAGTCCTATCTCGACAAGCTGCCCGAAGATCCCTGGCACCACCCTTACCAATACGCCAACCCGGGCGTGCACGGAGAAATCGATGTGTTCAGTCTTGGTGCCGACGGGCAGCCCGGCGGCGAAGGCAACGACGCGGACATCGGCTCCTGGGAATAGGCGGGGCCGGCTAGCGGCCGGTTTCACGCTGCTGGAGCTGATGGTCGTGGTGGTGATCGTGGCGATTGCCAGTGCAGCGGTCGTGGTGTCCCTGCGCGACCGCTCGCAGACAAAGCTCGAAGAAGAGGGCGCGCGCCTGTCCGCGCTGCTCGAGGCCGCCCGCACGCAATCGCGCATCGTCGGCACCGAGGTGCGCTGGCAGCCGCTGAGCACCGGCGGCTTCCAGTTCCTGGGCCTGCCGGCGCTGGCCGCCAATGCGCTGCCGTCGCACTGGCTCGACTCGGACACCACCGCCGCCGTCGTCGGCACCCTGCAACTGCGCCTCGGCCCCGAGCCGCTGCTGCCGGCGCAGCGCGTGGTGCTGCACCTGGGCGGGCGCGAGATCGCGGTCGGCACCGACGGGTTGTCGCCGTTCGAGATCGTCACCGCCAGCGACCAGGTGGCCGCCAAATGAACGCACGCCACGCCGCGCGAGCCCAGGGCTTCACGCTGATCGAGGTGATGGTCGCGCTCGCGATCGTCGCCATCTCGCTGGCCGCCGGCGCACGCGCCGCGAGCTCGGTCGTCAACACATCGCAGCGCCTGTCCGACGTCGTGCTCGCGCAGTGGTGCGCGGACAACCAGTTGACCGAGCTGCGGCTCGCGGGCCAGTTGCCGGCGGTGGGCAAGTCGCCGTTCAGCTGCGTGCAGCTGGGGCGCAACTTCAAGGGCACGATCAAGGTGACGCCGACGCCCAATCCGAGCTTCCGCCGCGTCGACGCGATCGTCGCCAACGACGACGACCGCGAGCTGCTGACGATCTCCACCGTGATGACGCCGCACTGATGGCCGCCGCCTCTTCTTCGCGCCGCGCAGCGGGCTTCACGCTGATCGAAGTGATGGTCGCGCTCGTGATCATGGCGATCATGGCGGCCATGGCGTTCCGCGGCATCGACGCCGTGATGCGGGCCAAGGACTCGGCGCTGTCGTCCACCGACCGCACGCTCAAGCTCAACACGGGCATGTCGCAGTTCGAGTACGACGTGTCGCAGATCGTCGACAGCAAGGTGGTGCCGCAAGCGGTGATGTTCGACGGCGCCACGCTGCGCATCGCGCGCCGCACGCCCGACGGCATCCAGCTGGTGCTGTGGACGCTGCAGGACCGGCGCTGGCAGCGCTGGGCCAGCGGCTCGTTCATCCACATGTCCGAGCTCACCGACGCGTGGATGCGCAGCCAGCAATGGGACGCGATCAGCGGCAACGCCGTGACGGTGCTCGACAACGTCGACTCGTTCCAGGTCTACATCTGCAACCCCGAAAACCTCGCGACCAAGGGCTGCAGCTGGAACAACGTGCAGTCGACGCAGGGGGCGCACGCAGCCAGCGCGGTCGTGCAGTCGGACGCGATCCGCATCTCGCTCAAGGTGTCCGCCGGCGAGATCACGCGCGAGAAGGAGCTGCCGCGATGGTGAGAGCCCTCAAGCGTCGCGGCCGCCAGGCCGGCGCGGCGATCCTGCTCGCGCTGCTGATCATGACGCTGGTGGCCACGCTGGCGGCCAGCATGGTGTGGCTGCAGTGGCGCGGCATCGAGGTCGAGGCCGCGGAGCGCGCACGCGCGCAGGCCGAATGGCTGCTCAACGCGTCGCTCGACTGGGGCAACCTGATCCTCAAGACGTCGATCCGCAACACCCATACCGAGGACGACCTGGGCCAGCCCTGGGCCACGCCGCTGGCCGAGACCAAGCTGTCGAGCTTTCTGTCGGCCGACGGCAACCATTCGGAGGACGGCGGACCGGAGGCCTATCTGTCGGGCCAGATCACCGACGCCGAGGGCAAGTACAACCTCTACAACATCATCCTCGACCCGAGCAAGGGCGAGGAGATCAACCGGCTGAAGATCATCTGCTCGGCGATCGGCGTGCCGGTGGACACCGCGACGGCGATCGGTTCCGGCCTGCGCGGCAGCCATGACGCGCAGCAGAACATCTCGCAAGGCGTGCAGCCGACCACCGCGGTGCTGATGCCCGTTCAGATTGGCGACCTGGCTTGGTACGGCATCGACCCGAAGGTGCTCAAGCTGCTCGAACCCTTCGTCCAGTTGCTGCCGCCGGCCGCCGGGCAGCAACAGGCCATGACGACCATCAACGTGAACACGGCACCGGCCGAGGTGCTGATGGCGGCCATTCCCGTCATCAGCCGGGCCCAGGCCCAGCAGCTGATATTGGCGCGCCAGACCAACCCCTTCGCCGACTTGAACAAGGTCTGGCAGGCGCTCAACCTCCCCAATACGGGCCCGGTCCTGCCGGACGGGACGCCGCATCTCCAGGCCGGCGTCATCTCCTCCCACTTCGAGATCTTCGGCCAGCTGCGCTACGAACAGCACGTGATCCGCGAGCGCTCCGTGATCTATCGCCCCCCGAACCAGTACGCCGCGATCCAGGTGCTGCGCCGCGAGCGGATCCCGCCCGACGCGACATGATTCGACGCGCCGCGATACCGCGAACAAGGGATTTCCTTCTGGCCCGGGCACCAAGTGTTGGCGTTTTCCCGCAGCGCCGTGTGACACAAAGTCGCCGGAACCGTCACCTTCACAGGCCACAATACGCCGCTTTGCCCCTGTGGACCCGCCCAGCGCCCCGGCGCCGGCCCGGGCCCTTGGTCGAAACGCCCCGCTGCCCCGCCCCGGGTGGCGTCCTGCCTTCACACGCAGGCTGTAAATTCGCCTTTCCTCACCCATGTCCACGCTGATCATCCTGCTCGCAGCCCAGCCCCGGCTCGCTGCCCCGACGACCGCCGGCCATGTCGCGCCCGGCGAGTTCGACTACGTGCTGAGCGTGGACGGCCAGCGCGTGACCGAGCATGGACGCGCGGCCCCGGCGGCGCTCCCGCGCGCCGCCCTGGTGGTGGTGGTGCTGCGCCCGGGCGACGTCGCGTTCCAGCGCATCGCGATTCCCAAGGCGCCCGGGGCCAAGCTGCGCGCCGCGCTCGCCGGCGTGATGGAGGAAGGCCTGCTCGAGGACGAGGACGAGGTGCACCTGGCGCTCGCACCAGACGCCAAGGCCGGCGCCGAGCACTGGGTCGCCGTCGTCAACAAGCCGTGGCTGCGCGCGCAACTCGACGCGCTGGAGTTCGGCAATGTCGCGCTCGATCGCGCGGTGCCTTCGTGGTGGCCCGACCAGGGCGTCGCCGGCCACACCTTCCGCGAAGGCGGCCCCGACGAGCCCGCGCAACTCGCCTGGCGCGACGATGCCGGCGTGCTGTGCGTGCCGCTTGCCAGCCCCATCTCGCGCGCGCTGCTCACGGCGTTGCCCGAGGACACCGTCATTCGCTGGACGGCCACGCCCGAGACCGCGCTCGACGCGAGCGAGTTCGTCGGCATGCCGGTGGCCTCGGTCACCGACGAAGAGCAGGCGCTGCGCGCCGCGCGCTCCGGCTGGAACCTGCTGCAGTTCGAGCTCGCGCCGCAGCGCCGCGGCGTCAAGCTGGTGCGCGACATCGCCGCCCGCTTCGCGTTCGACCCCGCCTGGCGCGTCACGCGCCTGGGCGTGGGCGCGCTGGTGGTCGTGACGCTGCTGGGCCTGAACATCCGCGCGTTCCAGGAAAGCCACCGCATCGCCGCCAAGAAGGCCGCGCTGACGACGACCGTGGGCGAGGCCTTCCCGAACCTGAAGACGATCTACGAGCCAGCAGCGCAGGCGCAAAAAGAGATCGACACCTTGCGCGCGGCCGCCGGCCACCCGAGCGACGGCGACATCGAGACGCTGCTGCAGGCCGCCGAGTCGGCCTGGCCGCAGAGCCACTCGCCAATCGACAACCTCAAGTTCGAGCCGGGTCGCCTGACGCTGCCCGCCAACGGCTGGTCGCCACCGGAAATCGAACGTTTCACCACCCAGCTGCGCGCCGCCAACGTCGACGTCCAGTCGAACCCGGGCAAGCTGGTGCTGAGCCATCGCCAGCCTTCGGCGAGGAGCAAGTAATGAGCGACGCCCGGCCGCCCGAAGGCGCTCGCTCCGCAGTGCGCAGCACGAAGGTCGTCAAATGAGCGACGCCCGGCCGCCAGCAGGCGCTCGCTCCGCAGTGCGCAGCACGAAGGGTTTCAAATGAGCGCCATCACCGACACCCGCGACCAACTCCAGGCCCGCTACGCCAAGCTCGACGCGCGCGAACGCCAGATGGTCATCCTCATCGGCGGCGCCCTCGCCTTCCTGATCGTCTGGCTGATCTTCGTGCGCCCGGCCTGGAAGACGCTGGACGACGCCCCGGGGCTGCGCGCCCAGGCCGACGCCCAGTTGCTGCAGATGCAGGCCCTCTCCATCGAGGCCAAGACGCTGCGCGCGCTGCCACCGGTGCCGCAATCGGTGGCCGAGCAGGTGCTGAAGGCGGCCACCGACGAACTCGGTGGCAAGGCCAAGCTCTCGGTGCAGAACGACCGCGCGATCCTGTCGGTCACCGGCGTCAACGGCGAAGAGATTCGCAAGTGGTTGATCCAGGCCCGCGGCGGCGCGCGGGCGCGCCCGATCGAGGCGACGCTGACGCGCGCGGGCGAGGGCTACAACGGCACGCTGATCGTCGCGATCGGCTCCCAGCAGTAATGTCGCCGGCCATGTCCATTATTTCCGCGGGGTGCCAGGCATGAGCGTCATCCGCCTGCGGCCGGGCAAGGCGCCACGCGGTTTCGCGCCGTCGAGGTTCCTGAAGTCCCCCGAGGAAGGCCAGGTTCGCCTGCTGCGGCGCCAGCGCGGGCTGGCCATGGTCGGCGCGGCCATCGGCCTGGTCGTGGGTGTCGTCGTCTCGCTGCCGGCCAGCCTGCTCGCCAACGCCGTGGCCAGCGCCACCAACGACCAGTTCCTGCTGGCCGAGGCCGAGGGCACAGTCTGGAGCGGCAGCGCGATCACGGTGCTGACCGGCGGCGCGGGCAGCCACGACGCCTCGGTGCTGCCGACGCGCCTCGAATGGAAGCTGCGCCCGAGCTGGAACGGCGTGTCGCTGCACCTGACCCAGGACTGCTGCCTGGCGCACGGCATGGATCTGCGCGTCAGCCGCACGCTCGACGCCTGGCAGGTCAACATCGTCGGTCCCGACGAGCGCGACCAGCCGCAGCCTGCCAATGAAAAGACAAAGCCCGGCGGCGGCGGTGCCGACTCCGCCGCGCTGGCCACGGCCACGCCGCTGGGCCAATGGCCGATGGGCTGGCTCGAGGGCCGCGGCTTTCCGTGGAACACGATCCATCCGGGCGGCGTGCTCACGCTCAGCACCCACAATCTGTCTTTCGCGCTCAAGGGTGGCCACTGGAGCACACTGGGCAGCGCGCAAGTGGAGATCCGCCAGGCCTCGTCGCGCCTGACCACGCTCGACTCGCTGGGCACCTACCGCGTGCTGATCCAGCCGGATCCGAGCACGCAGATCCGTCCGGGCGACGGCGCGACGCGCGCGCTGGTGTGGATCTCGACGCTCGAGGGCGCGCTGCTGATCGACGGCCGCGGCCTGATCGGCGCCACGGGCGTGCGCATCCGCGCGGAGGCGCACGCGGCCGCCGGCGCCGAGGCTGCCTTGAACAACTTGCTCAATCTCATTGGACGCCGCAACGGTGCGTCGTCCGCCATCTCGATCGGGTGATCATGGAACGACTTTCTAAACCTCTCCAACGCCTGCACGCGACGTCGATCGCGATCGCCCTGTTCGCCACATCCGTCGCCCCGATTGCCCAGGCTGCTGCGCGCAAGGGCGCGACCGCGCCCGCCGACGCGACGAGTGCCGACGACGCCGCCGTGCCCACCGGGCGCGCCCGCGCAACGCCGGTGACGCTGAACTTCGTCAACGCCGACATCGAGGCTGTCTCGCGCGCCATCGGCGCCATGCTCAATCGCGACATCCTGGTCGACCCGCGCGTCAAGGGCAACATCACCGTCTACAACGACAAGCCGCAGCCGCTCGGCGAGGCCTATCGCAACTACCTGTCGGCGCTGCGCGGCCTGGGCTTCACGGTGGTGGAGTCGGGCGGCTTCCTCAAGGTGGTGCCCGAGGCCGACGCGAAGCTGCAGACCAGCACGGTCTCGGTGGGCGCGCCCACGCAACGCGGCGACGTCGTGCTGACGCAGATCTTCAAGCTCAACTACGAGAACCCGAACAACCTGGTGGCCGTGCTGCGCCCGCTGATCACCGCCAACAACACGATCAACGCGAGCCCGGGCAACAACTCGCTGGTCATCACCGACTACGCGGACAACCTGCAGCGACTGGGCAAGATCATCTCCGCGCTCGACCAGCCCGCCGGGGGCGAGCTGCAGGTCGTGCCGCTGAAGAACGCCGTCGCGGCCGACGTCGTGCAGACCGTGCAGAAGCTGATCGATGGCTCCAACACGGCCGTGCCGGGCGTGCCAGGCCAGGGCGGCGCAACCTCGGTGATCGTCGAGAACCGCACCAACTCGCTGATCGTGCGCTCGTCGAGCCAGTCGCGCATGGCCGCGGCGCTGTCCATCATCGAGAAGCTCGACCAGCCCACGCCCAACGGCGGCCCGGCCGGCAATATCTGGGTGGTCTACCTGAAGAACGCCGACGCCGTGAAGATGGCCGAACTGCTGCGCGCGGCGATCTCGGCCGGTGGCGCCGGCAATGGCGGCGGGGGCCCGTCGGGCGGCACCGGCGGCTCGCCGACCTCCGAAGGCCGCACCACGGTCACGCAGAACCCGAACGCCCCGTCCGGCACGTCCGGCACCGCGGGTGGCGCGTCGGCGCAGTCGACCACGCCGGTCGCCGCCTCGGCCCGTCCGTCCACCGGCGGGCAGGTGCAGGCGGACCCGGCTACCAACTCGCTGATCATCACGGCTTCCGAGCCGGTTTATCGCCAGATGCGCCAGGTCATCGACCAGCTGGACGTGCGCCGGGCACAGGTCTACGTCGAGGCGCTGATGATCACCGTCGATGCCACCAAGGCGGCCGACATCGGCTTCCAGTGGCAAGGCCTGCTGGGCGCCGGCGGCAATTCGTACGTCGGCGGCGGCACCAACTTCGGCTCCACCGGCAACCTGCTCAACACCGCCGTGGCCGCCGGCCAACTGGGCTCGGGCACGGCCACGGTCAGTGCTTCGGCCACCACCACGCCCGCGAGCATCCTGGGCAGCGGCCTGAACCTGGGCTGGGTGCCCAAGATCAACGGTATCTACACGCTGGCCGCGCTGGCCCACTTCCTCGAGACGAACGCGGGCGGCAACGTGCTGTCGACGCCCAACCTCATCGCGATGGACAACGAAGAGGCCAAGATCGTCGTCGGCCAGAACATCCCGCTGGTCACCGGCAGCTTCACCAACACCGGCAGCGGCGGCGGCAGCAGCGTCAACCCGTTCCAGACGGTGGAGCGCCAGGACGTGGGCATCACGCTGCGCATCAAGAGCCAGGTCGGCGAGAACGGCACCGTGCGCATGACGATCTACGAAGAAAACTCGTCGGTCAGCCTGACGAGCGACCAGACCACCAACAAGACCTCGGTCGAGACCTTCGTCACCGTGGACGACGGCGCCATGATCGCGCTGGGCGGCCTGATCAAGGACGAGTTCACCGACACCAGCTCGGGCGTGCCGCTGCTGCAGAGCATTCCGATCCTGGGCAACCTGTTCAAGAGCCAGAACAGGACACACAAGAAGAGCAACCTGATGCTGTTCCTGCGCCCGATCGTGATCCGCACGCAGGCCGACGCCGACAAGCTCACCATCAATCGCTACGACGCGATCCGCGCGCAGCAGCAGAGCGCGCATCCGGACGACGGCCTGGTGATGCGCGTCAACGACTCGCCCGTCGTGCCGCCACTGCGCCCCGACACGCGCCTCACGCCGGGCCCGCTGCCGGAGCAGCCTTCGGGCTCGATCAAGCTGATCGATGCGCAGCCGCTGCCGGACCTGCGCACGTCGCCCCCGGTCTCGCCGGTGCCGTCCGCGCCGGCCAAATAAGCGCGAAGCGAGATCATCATGGGCGCCCGCCATCCCCTGCCCTACGCCTGGGCCAAGACATATTCGGTGCTGATCGAGGACGACGGCCGCGAGCGCGTGCTGCACGTCAGCGAAGGCACCTCGCGCACCGCGTTGGCCGAGGTGCTGCGCCTGCACGCCGTGGACCGCATCGAACGCGAGGCTCCGGCCGCGCTGCAGACGCGCATCGCGCAGGCCTATTCGGGTGGCCAGGGCAGCGCCGCGTCGGTGGTGGGCGAGGTCGAAAGCGCCGTCGACCTGTCGCGCATGATGCAGGAGCTGCCGGCGGTCGAAGACCTGCTGGAGGCCTCCAACGACGCCCCGATCATCCGCATGCTCAACGCGTTGCTGACGCAGGCGGCCAAGGACGGCGCGAGCGACATCCACATCGAGCCCTACGAACGCAGCTCCAGCGTGCGCTTTCGCGTCGACGGCACGCTGCGCGAGGTGGTGCAACCCAACAAGGCGCTGCACGCCGCGCTGATCTCGCGCCTGAAGATCATGGCCGAGTTGGACATCTCCGAAAAGCGCCTGCCGCAGGACGGCCGCATCTCGCTGCGCATCGGCGGCCGTGCGATCGACGTGCGCGTCTCGACGCTGCCGTCCGCGCACGGCGAACGCGCGGTGCTGCGCCTGCTGGACAAGGGCGAACAGAAGTTCAGCCTCGAATCCCTCGGCATGGACGGCGAGGTGCTGGAACAGTTCCACCGCCTCGTGCAGCAGCCGCACGGCATCGTGCTGGTGACCGGCCCCACCGGTTCGGGCAAGACCACCACGCTGTACGCGTCGCTGACCCGCCTGGACACGCGCACCTCCAACGTGCTGACCGTGGAAGACCCGGTCGAATACGAGCTGCCCGGCATCGGCCAGACGCAGGTCAACCCGAAGATCGACCTGACCTTCGCGAAGGCGCTGCGCGCGATCCTGCGCCAGGATCCCGACGTCGTGATGATCGGCGAGATCCGCGACTTCGAGACCGCCCAGATCGCCATCCAGGCCTCGCTGACGGGCCACCTCGTGCTGGCCACCGTCCACACCAATGACGCGCCGTCCACGGTCGCCCGATTGATCGACATGGGTGTCGAGCCCTTCCTGCTCAGCTCGTCATTGCTCGGCGTGCTGGCACAACGCCTCGTGCGCAAGCTGTGCGAGTACTGCAAGCGCGAGGACGAGCACCATCGCTGGCATCCGGTGGGCTGCGAGCATTGCGTCAACTCCGGCTACAAGGGCCGCACCGGCGTGTACGAGCTGATGGTGGTGGACGAGGCGGTGCAGGGGCTGATCCACGGCCGCGCATCGGAACACGACCTGATCAAGGCCTCCATCGCCAACGGCATGCGCTCGATGCGCGAGGACGGTGAGCGCCTGGTGGCCGATGGCATCACGTCGCTCGAAGAAGTCGTGCGCGTGACGCGAGACTGAGATGACCTCCACGCTCGCTCCGTGCGCTGCCGCGTCGGCGCGGTCCGGCGCCGGCTGAGGCCGCGTTGCTCGAAACAATCACATGCCCGCCTACAAATACGAAGCGCTAGACGCCAACGGCAAGTCGTCCACCGGCATCGTCGAGGCCGAGACGGTCAAGGCCGCGCGCTCGCACCTGCGCGGGCTGCAACTGGTGCCGCTCGGCCTGACGCCGGTCGCCGTCACCGAGAGTGGCGGCGCCAAGCGCAACCTGTTCACGCCCAGGACGTTCTCGTCGTCGGGCCTGGCGGTCTGGACGCGCCAGCTCGCTGGGCTGGTGGGCGCAGGCCTGCCGCTGGAGCGTGCGCTCACCGCGCTGGCCGACGAGGCCGAGGAACAGCGCCAGCGCGACCTGATCGCCCACCTGCGCAGTGAAGTCAACGGCGGCGCGCCGTTCGCGCGCGCGCTCGCCAGCGTGCCGCGCGAGTTCGACGACGTCTACCGCGCCGTCGTGGCGGCGGGCGAGCAGAGCGGCGCCCTGGGTCGCGTGCTCGAACGCCTGGCCGACGACCTGGAAGAGCGCCAGGCGCTCAAGGGCAAGCTGATCGGTGCGGCGCTGTACCCCGCCATCGTGTCGGTGATCGCCGTGTTCATCGTCGGCTTTCTCGTCACCTACGTCGTGCCGCAAGTGGCCTCGGTGTTCACGAGCGGCAAGCACGCGCTGCCCTTCCTCACCGAGATGATGCTGGCGATCAGCGCGTTCGTGCGCCAGTGGGGCCTGCTGATGGCGGCTCTGATCACCGCAGGCGCGTTCCTGTTCAGCGCAGCGCTGCGCCAGCCGGCGTTCCGGCTGCGCTTCGACGCCACCGTGCTCAACCTGCCATTGGTCGGCCGCCTCATGCGCGGCTACAACGCGGCGCGTTTCGCGGGCACGCTCGCAATGCTGGCGGGCGCCGGCGTGCCGATCCTGAAAGCGCTGCAGGCGGCCTCGGAAACGCTGAGCAATCACGCGATGCGCGCGGACGCGATGGAGGCCCTGGTGCAGGTGCGCGAAGGCGCACCGCTGGCGTCGGCCCTGGCGGCGCACAAGCGCTTCCCGGGACTGCTGGCCATGTTCGCCCGGCTGGGCGAGCAGACGGGCCAGTTGCCGGTGATGCTCGAGCGCGCGGCACGCCAGCTGAGCAACGAAGTGCAGCGCCGCGCGTTCGCGCTGGCCACGTTGCTGGAGCCGTTGCTGATTGTCGGCATGGGCGGCGTCGTGATGCTGATCGTGCTGTCGGTGCTGCTGCCGATCATCCAGCTGAACTCGTTCGTCAAGTAAGCGATCGGGCCGTCGGCCTCCGGGTCGCGGCCGCGCCTTGCTGGACGCCACGCCGGATCCGCCGCGCGGGAGCGTCGGCGTGTCTTCACGCCTCCATCGATACCCGATTTCCGGTTTTGACCCGCCATCCATCGAGGAATCAGAACGCCACCGATAGTACCAGTAAGGGCACTGGACAGCACCAGAATGCGTCGCGTTTTGGTTGCCCTGAATTCGTCTTCAGGCTCGCTCGGGATCCGGTGAAATCATCCGTTTTACCTGGGCAATATGTTCAGATCCGACGATTCATCCAAATCGCCGCACACTGCCGAGTGCCACCCGAATCCGGATCGGTGAAAGTATGTACGTACTAATTTATTATTTGACATCCATACTGGTCTTGTAGTGGTTATCCAGCATGTCTGTTTCGTGACGTCGCCTTACGCTGAGCTCAGATTCGAAGGAATTTCAGGTGGCGGCGCTCCCGAAGACGCAAAACCGCGGCGACACCTTCTCTCGAATCGGATCCGGCGTCCCCTCCCTGAGACGCTCCCTGCCCGGAAAATTACGGAGAAGAACCATGTCAACGAACGAAACCTCGCGGCAACGCAAGCTGCAGGTGCTGGCCGCCCTGTCGGCTGCCGTTGCAGCCGCCTGCCCGGTGGCCGCGATGGCCAACCCGGCCAACTGCTCCGTGTGGAGCTCGTCGCAGGTCTACACGGCAGGCGCCATCGTCCTCGAAGCAGGCAAGACCTACGTCGCCAACTGGTGGACGCAAGGCAACGACCCCGCCACCAACAGCGGCGGCTCCGGCAGCGGGCAACCGTGGACGCTGTCCAGCGGTTGCTCGGGCACCACCCCGCCCCCGCCGCCCACCACGCCGCCGCCGCCGCCGACGACCCCGCCGCCCCCGCCGACGACTCCCCCGCCTCCGCCGACGACCCCGCCTCCGCCGTCCACCGGCAAGGTGGTCTTCAGTCCGTACAAGGACATCACGGTCAGCATGAACTGGAACACCAACGTCATCTCGACGGCGGTGACCGGCACGCTGTCGCCGGTGCTGTCGGTGACACCCGCCAAGCTGCCGATGATCACCTGGGCCTTCGCCACGGGTGAATGCGGCAGCGAGAACTGGGGCGGGCTGTCGGCCGCCGCGGTCGCCGCGGCCAACGTGCAGACCTTCGTCAACGCCGGCAAGAAGTACGTCCTGTCCACGGGCGGCGCCGCCGGCTCGTTCACCTGCGGCAGCGATGCCGGCTTCGAGACCTTCGTCAACCGCTACGCTTCGTCCAGCCTTGCCGGCGTCGACTTCGACATCGAAGCCGGCCAGAGCCAGGCCACGGTCGACGCCCTCGTGTCACGCGTCAAGGCCTCGCAGTCCAAGCATCCGGGCCTGCGCTGGAGCTTCACCATCGCGACCGAAGGTGGCAACACCTCGCAAGCGCTGGGCAGCGCCGGCATCATGGTGATGAACTCGATCAAGTCGCACGGCCTGACGGGCTACCTCGTCAACCTGATGACGATGGACTACGGCAGCGCGATCGCGTCGAACTGCACGCTGGGCTCCAACGGCAAGTGCGACATGGCGCAGTCGGCCATCCAGGCCGCCATCGACCTGCACACCTACTACGGCACGCCGTACTCGCAGATCGAACTGACCCCGATGATCGGCGGCAACGATGCGACGGACGAGATCTTCTCGACCGCCAACATCACCACGATGTCCAACTGGGCCAAGGCCAACGGCATCGCCGGCGTGCACTTCTGGTCGCTCGATCGCGACAAGGACTGCGCACTCGGCTACGCCTCCGCCACCTGCAACAGCTACGGCACCGCGGGCACCTGGGGCTTCACCAACGGCTTCCTGAGCGCACTGGGCTACTGATCCCGCCTCGGTCATCGCGCGCTCGAGAGCGCAATGTACCGAGACGGCCGGGATGTCCAACAGACGTCCCGGCCGTCGTCGCTTCAGGCCCTGTCGACAACCTTTCCAGGAGAAGACACTTGTCCGAATCCAAGAACCGAACTCCAGCGCTCCGGCGCAAGATCGAGCTGCTGCTCGCGCTGAGCGCCGCCGTCGCCGCCACCGCCACGCTGGCCCCGACGACCGCCGCCGCGGCCACCGTCGAATGCCAAGCCTGGGTGTCGACGATCGCCTACGTCGGCGGCGACACCGCGATCCGCGCGGGCGTCACCTACAAGGCCAACTGGTGGACCCAGAACAACGACCCGACCACCAACAACGGTGGCGCGGGCAGCGGCCAACCGTGGACGAAGATCGCGAGTTGCAGCGGCAATCCGCCGCCCCCACCTCCGCCTCCGCCTCCGCCTCCGCCTCCGCCGCCTCCGCCGCCACCGCCACCGCCACCGCCGCCGCCGCCGCCGCCGCCGCCGCCACCTCCGCCGCCACCGCCAGGCGGCCACTCGCTCGTCGGCTACTGGCATGACTTCACCAACCCGTCGGGACCGACCTTTCCGATCTCCCAGGTCAGCGCCGACTGGGACGTGATCATCGTCTCGTTCGCCGACAACGCGGGCAACGGCGCCATCGGCCTGACCGTCGATCCGAACGCCGGCACCGAGGCGCAGTTCATCGCCGACATCGCCGCCAAGCGCAAGGCCGGCAAGAAGGTGGTGCTGTCCATCGGCGGCCAGAACGGCTGGATCACGCTGGACAACTCGACGATGGTGACGAACTTCGTCAACAGCGCCTACGCGTTGATCCAGAAATACGGCTTCGACGGCATCGATCTCGACCTCGAGACCGGGGTGTCGCAGAACACCGCGCTGCAGGCCAACCTCGTCGTCGCGATGCAGCAACTCAAGGCCAAGGTCGGCCCGTCGTTCTACCTGTCGATGGCGCCGGAACACCCGTACGTGCAGGGCGGCTACGTCGCCTACGGCTCGATCTGGGGCGCCTACCTGCCCATCATCGACGCGCTGCGCAACGATCTCACCGAGATCCACGTCCAGTACTACAACAACGGCGGCTTCACGTACGACAACGCGTCCAACCAGCAGGTGTCGGAAGGCACCGTGGACGGACTCGTCGCCGGCAGCCTGATGCTGATCGAGGGCTTCACGACAGCCTACGGCACCGGCTGGCACTTCAACGGCCTGCGTCCGGACCAAGTGACTTTCGGCGTACCGTCAGGCTCCAGTTCGGCCAACACCGGCTTCGTGACGTCGACCACCGTCGCCAACACGCTCAATTGCCTGACCAGGCTGACCAACTGCGGCAGCATCAAGCCCGCCAAGGCCTATCCGACCTTCCGCGGCGCGATGACCTGGTCGATCAACTGGGACAAGCACGACGGCTACAACTTCTCGAAGCCGACGAAGGCCGCGTTGAACACGCTGCCTTGAGATGAACAGACGCGATTAGACGTCGTCGGGAACTGGAAGGGCGCTCTCGGGCGCCCTTCCTTGTTGCCGAGCGCCAGAAAGCAAAAGGGCTCCGACAGCGGAGCCCTTTCTCGTTTCAGCGGCGCGCGGTCAGAGCGTCAGGTCGCCCACGAACAGGATCGCACCCGTCGGCTTGCCGGTCGGTGAGCCGCCCAGCGGTTCGAGTGTCACGGCCAGGCCCTTGGTGTCACTGGGCAGCGTCCTCTTGCTCAGCGCGGTGAGCTTGTCGGCCGCGATCACGCCGAGCGAAGCCGGCGGGCCGTCCTTCTTCAAGGCCCACAGTTCGAGCGATTGATCGGACGTCAACGAGACCCTCTGCAACGGTTGGATCGACAGTTGCTGGCGATCCGGGCTCAGGCCGGCGACCAGGGTCTCGGTGCCCTTGGTTGCGTGCAGCACCACGATCATCGGCGCCTCGCTGGGCGGGTTGTGCGTGGACGTGCCCAGCACCACCGCGGCCACCGTCGCGAACGTGGCGAAGGCCTGCCAGAGGCGCAGGCGCATCGACGACGCGGGCTGCACGGCGGGCGCCGTCCAGCCCAGCTTGGACTCGATCGAATTCCACACACGCGCATCCGGCTTGACCGCTTCGGCCTTGAGCGCCATCGGCAGCAGGCGTGACTCCCAAGCAGCCACCGCGTTGCGCAGCGCCGGATGCGCCGGCAGCAGCGCGTCGAAGCGGCGCCGCGCACCGCCCGTGAGCGTGCCCAGCACGTATTCGGCTGCCAGGCGGTCGGGCAGTTCTCCCAGGATGAGGTTCATGGCCGGGCCTCCGACCAACCGCAGCGTTCGAGGCAGGACTTCAGCGCGATGAGTCCACGTCGCACCCAGGTCTTGACGGAACCGAGCGGCGCACCCAGGTGCACGGCGATCTCGCCGTGGCTCAGGCCCTGGTAGTACGCGAGCGAGATCGATTGTTGTTGCGAACCCTGCAGCGTGCCCAGGCAGCCGTTGACGGCCTCGGCTTCGGATTGGGCCTCGAATGTCTTGGCGGGGCCGGGGCCAGGATCGGGCATGCGGTGCGTCGGGTCGTCATCGCCGTCTTCCGAGCCGGCGTGGCCGGGCAGATCGCTGATGGCGACTTCGGGACGCGAACCGCGCGAACGCAGGTGGTCGATGGCGCGGTAGCGCGCCGAGGCGGCCATCCAGGCCATCGGCGAGCCCGCGCCGGCGCGGTACTGGCCCGCCGCCTTCCAGATGCGGACATAGACGTCCTGCAGCAGGTCCTCGGCCAGCGCGCCGCGGCCCACCAGTTGGGCGACGACACCCAGCAGGCGCGGCGAGGTCGCCTCGTAGAGCTGGCGGAACGCCTGGCGATCGCCGAGCGCGCAGCGCGAGAGCCAATCGGTGAGGCGGGTCTCTAGGTCGTCCGCGCTTTTCAGGGCGGTCGCGGTCATGACGGGATCACTTTCACGAAGGGGATTCCTTGGTTCTGCACGGAAGGTCGGCGCGGCTGAGTGTGTCGTGGCCGGTCGCATTTGGGCAAGCGGCGGGAAAGGCCGCTTCACGAGGGGGGTGCGATGAAGTTCCATGAGAGCACGTGTACGGGCTCCAAATGGGAGCGCCGACATGGGGATTACGCGGAGAAACCCGATCTGGATTCGCGTCTTGTCCAGGACAGGGCGCGGCGTGACGCAATTCACGTCTGCCAGCTCGACCGACCCCAACGAAAGCTCGACGGCGAACAAGGGGCGTCATCGGCCATTGTTCGACGCGTCAAAAGCCACCAGCTTTGCTTCAATGGGTTGGACCGCTCTCGAAACCACGTCGGAGGTCATCTTGGCTGCAGCGAACGAACCGTCCCCCGAGACCCGCGCCCCGCGGATCCCCATCGCCCGCATGCGATCGCTGTACCGGCTCGACGCCGTCAGCCAGCGCCTGGCCAAGCTGCAGCAACAACAAGAGCACGAGACGCTGCGCAGCACCTACGAGCGCATGCTTGAAAAAGGCGCCGACCGCTTCCAGGTCAAGCCCGCCGGCCTGCCGGCGATGGACCATCTCTACGACGAGCTGCCCAACTTCCACGACGCGCTCGACGACGTCAAGCGCCAGATCGCGCTGTGCCAGGACAGCCGCGACGCCCTCGAGATCATGCCCATCCTGTTGCTCGGCCCGCCAGGCGTCGGAAAAACCCACTTCGCGCGCGAGATCGCCGAGCTGGTGGGCACCGGCATGGGCTTCATCTCGATGAGCTCGCTGACCGCCGGCTGGGTGCTGAGCGGCGCCTCCAGCCAGTGGAAAGGCGCGCGCCCCGGCAAGGTGTTCGAGACGCTGGTCGACGGCGAATATGCCAACCCGGTGATGGTGGTCGACGAGATCGACAAGGCACGCGGCGAGCACGCGTACGACCCGCTGGGCGCGTTGTACGGCCTGATGGAACACGACACCGCCGAGTCCTTCACCGACGAATTTGCCGAGGTGCCGATCGACGCCAGCCAGGTGATCTGGGTGGCCACCGCCAACGACGAACGCACGATCCCCGAGCCCATCCTCAACCGCATGAACGTCTACCAGGTGCAGGCGCCCGACCACGCGGCTGCGCGCACGATCGCGCTGCGCCTGTACACGGAGATCCGTGCCGACCACGACTGGGGCCAGCGCTTCGACCCGGCCCCGCGAGGCGACGTGCTCGACCGCCTGGCCGAACTCGCGCCGCGCGAGATGCGGCGCGCGTTGATGACGGGCTTCGGCAACGCCCGCCTCGCGAGCAGCGACGCGATCCGGATGGACGACCTGCCTTCGACGAACGCGCGGCGCACGAAGATCGGCTTCACGCACTGAGGCTATTTCGACGGCGACTCGATGCGGGGTTCGAGCGCGTCGAGCTGCTTCGTCACGGCAACGTCGTCGCGGTAGCGCACCTTCAGCGCCGCCAACTGCGCGTCGCTGCCCGCGCAGTACTGGTCGGTCAGCTGCACGATCTCGCGGGCGCGCACCGGATCGGGCGGGTCGGGGAACTCGCCGCGCAAGTGGTCGCACGTCGAGCGGCGATCGAGGTAGGTCGCGAGGTCGGGCGTCGCAGGCGGCGTCGTGCAGCCTGCCACGCACGCGAGCGCCACGCAAAGCGTCAACCGTTCAATGCCCATCGTCGGACCAGTGCGGGATGTCGGTGGCGCCGCCGACGAACTTGATCACGCCGTAGGTCGCGCCGACCGTCTTCAGGTCGCGATTCATGCCTGTGCGCGGCAGGCTGGTGATCGTCACCGGCGTGCCGTCCTGGTTGGCGATCGTGAGGTCGCCCGCCCAGCCGATCGCCATGTCCACCGCCGTGCCCGAGATGTGCTTGGAGGCCAGGGCCGGCGCGACGCTGAGGTTCTGCATGCCGTACGCGTTGACCATCGCCAGCGCTGCGCCCATCGAGGCGTCGGCATCGAAGTCGCCCTGGTCGTCCACGTGCGCCCAGGCGATCGCGACGCCGTCCAGCAAGGGAATCGTGCGCGGATCCGCCTTGGCCTTCACGATGGACCAGCACCAGTGCATCAGGTACGCACGTTGCGCGGGCCGCAGCGTCGCGGCGACGTTGACCGACGCCCCCGCGGCACGCAGTGCGGCGAGGAAGCCCGTGAGCCTGGCGCGGAACGGCAGCGCGCAGTCGGACACCAGCGCGCTGGTGGGAAAGCGCGCGATCCAGGCGCTGCCGCTGCGTTCGGGCTGGAACGCGGGTGAATCCGATGGGCTGGTCATGCTGCCGATCTCCCAGGTAGCAGGCCGCACGCATGCCGCGGCGGGCCGGCGCCAGCATACGCCAGCACCCCGGTTCGCGGCGTGCTTCAAGATGGGGAGGCGTCGGTGCGGGAAGTCGAGCGATCGGCTCACCGGGTGAGCCTGCGGCCCGCCTATCATCGCCCCATGCCGACCACTCTCGACGGGCGACTCGTCGTCGCCATCTCCTCCCGCGCCCTGTTCGATTTCGAAGAGGAGAACCGCGTCTTCGAAGTCACGGACGACCGCGCCTACATGCAGATGCAGCTCGAGCGCCTGGACGTGCCGGCGCGACCCGGCGTCGCGTTCTCGCTGGTCAACAAGCTGCTGCAGTTCCGCGGCCCGGCGCCGCGCGTCGAGGTGGTGATCCTGTCGCGCAACGACCCGGTTTCGGGCATGCGCGCGTTCCGCTCGGCCAAGCACTACGGCCTGCCGATCGAGCGCGGCACGTTCACGCGCGGCCGCAGCCCGTGGCGCTACCTCAGGCCGCTGGGCGCGCACCTGTTCCTGTCGACCAACGACGAGGACGTGCGCTCCGCGCTGGAGGCCGGCGTGCCGGCCGCGCGCGTGTTCCCGCACTCGGCGCGCGCGTCCGACGCGCACCCGAACGAGGTGCGCATCGCGTTCGACGGCGACGCCGTGCTGTTCTCCGACGAGGCCGAGCGCGTGTTCCAGGCCCAGGGGCTGGATGCGTTCCAGGCCCACGAGTCCTCGCATTCCACGACACCGCTGGCGCCGGGCCCGTTCAAGCCCCTGCTCGACGCGCTGCAACTGCTGCAGCGCTCGTCGTCCGATGCGATGAAGGTGCGCACCGCGCTCGTCACGGCGCGCAGCGCCCCCGCGCACGAGCGCGCGATCCGCACGCTGATGGACTGGCAGATCGAGGTTGACGAGGCGATGTTCCTGGGCGGCCTGCCCAAGGGCGAGTTCCTGCGCGAGTTCGAGCCCGACTTCTTCTTCGACGACCAGACGCGGCATGTCGAGAATGCGGCCAGCCACGTGCCGTCGGGGCATGTGGCGGCGGGGATCTCGAATCTCTAGGTGTTGCTGTCCGCTTGCACCGTTAGGGTGTCGAAGTCTAGGTGGCGGCTTTTTGGCCAGGAGCTGACGGTCGCGACAGGCCGCTTCCGGGTAGGCTATTTCTCTAGCAAATTGGCAACTGAACGAAGCAATGAACCTTCCTACGCTTAACAGTGCGAGGGCCATTCGGGACGGTGGTATAGATGCCGTCGCGGCGCTGGATGCTGCGCTGGCTGAAGCCCTTGCCGACGCCCCGCAGGACAGCCATCCTCAGCTGAAGCTTGCAATTGGTCGCGCCATGGCCGCCTCCTAGATGCGACTGTCAATCTGGCCGTCCGCGCCTACCCTGAACTTGAGCCGAACGAGGAAACCTGGGTGGCCATGCGAAGGCAAGGGCTGCCGCTCGCGGGGCTTCGTAGGGCAGGGCTCGGCCATGAGCAGTCAGTCGCCAGCGGCAGCTCTCCGGGTACCTCCCCCGTGTAGGGGAGGGTGTCGGGCTGACAGGCATGACAATCTTGCGGGATCTGTGCGGATTGGCCGTACCTGTCGAGATTCAAGAGTGACCCATGGCAACTGATGAGATGAAGAAGATCTACGAAGCCGGAGGCAAACTAGCCTACTTCTTCGAGCAGAGAACTCCGGTAAACCTGTATCGCCGCAGGAACATTGGCGACAAGACGATGATCATGCAGCCGACGATCATCGGTTTTGGTCCAGAAGACAGACCGCGCCTCCCCGACATCAAACTGGAGGATGAGGCGGGGGTGTCACCCCAGTTCGACGGAGCGACGATGCGTCGTGAGCCGAACAGCAAGCCGTTGACCAGGCAAGTCATCGGTGACGCTTCGAAGTACACCGTCAAAGGCTGTCGGACGATCAAGGGCGACTACCGAGGCGTCTCGGTTTTCGACATGGTGAACCCCAGAG
>JBDSDD010000062.1:0-114319 GCA_039920745.1 Burkholderiaceae bacterium
GGCGCCGTCGCGGTACTGCCGCCCCAGGTGGCCTTCACCGCGTTCAACGGCAGCATCGTCTACACCGGCCAGACGCCTGGCGCCCAGGTGCTCTATCCGTCGAGCAGTGGCGGCCTGAAGCTGCTGGCGGCCAAGGACATCACCGGCCTGTCGGTGACCGTCTCCGATGCCGACGCGTCGCAGTTCTCCGTCGCCAACATCTCCAAGCAGTTCACGACGTCCTACTCGTCCATCCTCAACACGCCCAGCGGCGGCGGCAGGCGGTTGGTCGGCAACGCGTCAACGGACACCTTCATCAACGACGTCGTGGCGCTCGGCGGCAACATCAAGGACGTCACCTTCACGTTCCCGGCGCGTTCGCGCATCTGGGCCGCCGGCGACATTTCCAATCCGGTGCTGTCGCTGCAGAACCTGGGCGCCGACGACGTCTCGGAGATCGTCGCGCAACAGGGGTCGGTGCGCATCACGCAGACCCAGGGCTGGGGCATCGGTGGCGCTGGCTCGCTGCTGGTGCAGGCCGGCGGCGACATCGACCTGGGCATCGCCGCGCTGGGCAGCTTCGGCAACCTGCTGAACCTCTCGATCGCATCGCCCATCGGCGCCAACATCGACCTGGTTGCCGGCTATTCGGGCAACGTCCACCTGTCGTTGCTGGACGCCACACTCGACAAGCTGACCGACGCTGGCAAGGCCAAGCACCCGGCCGACGCCACCGCGGCGATCAACGCATTCCTCGATCCGACCCAGGTGCGCAGCGGCAACATCGTCTCGTTCAACACCTCCGTGCAGTCCGACGCCGGTGGCTCCGTCAATCTGTTCGCGCCCAAGGGCAACATCACCGTCGGCCTGCCGACCAACAACGCGAACAAGCTGATCGGCATCGTCACCAACGCGGGCGGCGCGATCCGCAGCTACCTCAGCGGCGACTTCGACATCAACCAGGGCAAGGTACTGACGGCGCAGGGCGGCGACATCCTGATCTACACGTCGGCGGGCAACATCGATGCGGGGCGCGGCGCGAAGACTTCGGTCACCACGCCGCCACCGACGCGCACGCCGATCATCGACAAGGACACCGGCAACATCACGGGCTACACCTACTCAGTGCCGGTGGCCGTGGCCGGTAGCGGCATCCAGACCGCGACGTCCAAGCCCGGCGGCCCCGAGTCCGTCGCGCCCAAGTCCGGCGACATCTACCTGTTCGCGCCGGCCGGCTCGATCGATGCCGGCGAGGCGGGCATCGCCTCGGGCGGCGCGATTTTCATCGCGGCGCTGACCGTGCTCAACGCCGACAACATCAGCGCGGTCGGACCGAGCCAGGGCGTGCCGATGACGCCGCCGGGCAGCGTGGCGTCGACCGTGGCGGCCGCCGGCGGCACCACGGTGACCTCCGACAACAAGGCCGGCGACGCCGCTGCCCAGGCCGCCGCCGCGGCCGCGGCCGCTGGCGTGGCGAACTTCCGTCCCGCGATCCTGACCGTCGAGGTGATGGGCTTCGGCGACAAGAACTGCAAGGAATCGGACAAAGACTGCTTCGCCAAATGAAGCCGTGACCATGCGCCTGCTCAACGTCATCCCGTCCCTCGACCCGGCCCGCGGCGGCACGGCGGAAGGCCTGCGCCAGTCGGTGCTGGCCACCTTCGCGCTTGGCCATGTCGACGAGGTGTTGTGCCTGGACGCGCCCGACGCGCCCTGGTTGCGCGACTTCCCCGCGCGCGTGCACGCGCTCGGCCCGGTGGCTTCGACCTATGGCTACCACCCGGGCCTCGTGCCGTGGCTGCGCGCGCATGCCGGCGGGTACGACGCGGTCGTCGTGCACGGCGTCTGGCAGTACACCAGCCTGGCCGTGTGGCGCGCGCTGCGGCGCGCACCGGTGCCGTACTTCGTGTACTTCCACGGCATGCTGGACCCGTGGTTCAAGCGCGCGTATCCGCTCAAGCACCTCAAGAAGTGGCTCTACTGGCCGTGGGCCGACTACCGTGTCGCGCGGGACGCGAAGGCGGTGTTGTTCACGGCGCGCGAGGAGGCGCGGCTCGCGGCGCAGTCGTTCTGGCTCTATCGCGTGACGCCGGCCGTGGTCGGCTACGGGTTGGCGCAGGAAGGCCCCTTCGACGAAGGCCAGGTCGAGGACTTCCACACCGCGTTCCCGCACACGCGCGACCGCCACCTGGTGCTGTTCCTCGCGCGCCTCAACGAGAAGAAGGGTTGCGACCTGCTGGTCGAGGCCTTCGCGCAACTCGCGCGCGTGGATCCGCGCGCGCATCTCGTGATGGCAGGGCCCGACCCCGATCACCTGGGCGACGCCCTGCGCGCGCTCGCACACGCGCACGGCGTCGCTGACCGCATCACGTGGACGGGCATGCTCCAGGGCCGGCTCAAATGGGGGGCTCTGCGCGCCGCGGATGTCTTCGTCCTGTCATCCCACCAGGAGAACTTCGGCATCGCCGTCGTCGAGGCGTTGTCGGTCGGGTTGCCGGTGCTGATCTCCGAGCGCGTCAATATCTGGCGCGAGGTGGTGGAGGACGGCGCCGGCTTCGCGGACGCGGACACGGTGCGCGGCACGGCGTCGATGCTGCTGCGCTGGCATGCGCTCTCCGCGGTCGAGCGCTTCGGGATGGGCGCTCGCGCGACCTCGTGCTACCAGCGCAGGTTCCGCATGGAGGCCGCGGCTTCGCGGCTCGTCGCCACCATCGCGCCGCACTTGCGCGCCTCGTAACGGTTCAGTCTCGCGTTCTTCACGGCCTTGCCACATTGCGTCGACACAATTCGCCGCTTCTCCTCGCTCGCCTCCTGGCCGGGTCATGAAAAAGATTTTCGTTCTCGGTCTCGCACTTTTCTGTCTCCTGGCTTCGTCGTCTACCTGGGCTGCGTGGAACGCGGACTGGACCAAGCGCGTCAAGATCGGCCTCAACACAGCGGCCGACGGCCTGCCGCTGCAAGCCGGCGCCGACTCGGTGCCGCTGCTGATCCGCCTGCACACGGGCAACTTCTCGTTCGTCGATGCGAAGGCCGACGGCTCGGACCTGCGCTTCATCGCGGGCGACGACAAGACGCCGCTGAAGTTCCACATCGAGAAATTCGACGGCCTCAACGAGCTCGCGCTGATCTGGGTGCAGGTGCCCAAGCTCGCCCCGGGCAGCAACGCCGACTCGATCTGGCTGTACTACGGCAACGACAAGGCGCCGCCGGCGAGCGACTCGAAGAGCTTCTATGACGCGGCCCAGGCGCTCGTCTACCACTTCGGCGACGCGCAGCCGGTGCCGCAGGACGCGACCGCCAACGCCAACAGCGCCACGTCGTCCACGGCCAAGGCCGGCGTTGCCGGGCTGATCGGCGGGGATGTCGTGTTCGACGGCAGCACGCAGATCCAGCTCGCCGCTTCGCCCTCGCTACGGAGCGGCGTCAACGGCACGACGGTGTCGTTCTGGATGAAGCCGACCGATCTCGGCGACGCGACGCTGTTCGCGCAATCCGGCGCGGCTGGCCTGCGCATCGCGTTGCAGGGCGGCAAGCTGGTGGCGCAGTCGGGCGGGCTGTCGACGGCGGGCGGCGCCGGCGTGGTGGCGGGCGTGTGGCAGCACGTTGCCGTCGTGGCCAAGGACGGGCTCGTCGTCTACGTCAACGGCGCGGAGGCCGTCAAGGTCGCTGGCAGCGTCGGCGTCGCCGATGGTGGCGCGACGCTGGGCCAGGGCTTCAAGGGCGAGATCGACGAGTTCGAGATCGCGTCGACTGCGCGCAGCGCGTCGTGGATCAAGGTGGCGGCGCTGTCGCAGGGCCCGGAACAAAAGCTCATCGTCTACGGCCAGGCCGAAGGCGGCGCCGATTCCGGCGCTCCGTCGACGCTGCACATCCTGCTCAGCGCGGTGACGCTGGACGGCTGGGTCGTCATCGGCATCCTGATCGTGATGTTCTTCATCAGCGTGGCGGTGATGGTCACCAAGACGCGCGCAGTGATGGCCGCGAGCCGTGACAACGACAGGTTCAAGACGCAGTTCGAGGCCTTCATCGATTCGATCAAGCCGGGCGGCGTCGACGCCACAGCGGAGAAGACGGCGGCCAAGCGCTTTCGCCATTCGTCGCTGTACCGCCTCTACGCGGTCGGAGCCCACGAGCTGCGCGCGCGCTTCACGATGTATGCCGAGGCGGGCCACCATGGCGGCCTCACCGACCAGACGATCAACGCGATCCGCTCGACGATCGACGCACGCCTGGTGCGCGAGATGCAGCAACTGAACTCGCGCATGGTGCTGCTGACCATCGCCATCGCCGGCGGCCCGTTCCTGGGGCTGCTGGGCACGGTGGTGGGCGTGATGATCACCTTCGCGGCCATCGCCGCAGCGGGCGACGTCAACGTCAATGCGATCGCCCCTGGCATCGCCGCGGCGCTGGTAGCCACGGTGGCCGGCCTGGCCGTCGCCATCCCCGCGCTGTTCGGCTACAACTACCTCGGCAGCCGCATCTCCGAGCTGAACTCGGACATGCAGGTGTTCGTCGACGAGTTCATCTCGCGCATCGCCGAGAAGTATTCGCTGTGATGGGGCCGCGATGAAAGCCCAGGCCGCCAACAAGCCGTACGACGACATCAACATCACGCCGATGTTGGACCTGGCCTACGTGCTGCTGGTCATCTTCATCATCATGACGACGGCGTCGGTGCAGGGCATCAAGGTCAACCTGCCCAAAGCCAGCGCCGCGCCCAGCCTGGCCAAGCCGCTGACCAAAGCCATCACGATCCGCGACGACGGCCAGATCTTTCTCGACACCTACCCGGTGACCATGCAGGAGCTCGAGGATCGCCTGCGCCAGATCAAGGCCGTGAACCCGAGCTTCCCGGTGGTCATCAAGGGCGATGCCAAGGTGCACTATGAGAAGGTGATCGACGTGCTGGATCTGATGGGCCGCCTCGAGATCACGCAGCTGGGCCTCGTCACCCAGCGTTTGGTGAAGTAGGGCGCTGCGCGCGCGATGCACCGTGGAATCCTTCTACCTCGACGACGACACCGATGCGCCCTCGGGCAAGCCGTGGGTGCGCCACGTGCTGGTAGGCGTCGTCGCGCTGATGCTGCTCGTTGGCCTGGGTCTTGCCTTGCGCGCGTTCCTGGCGCACCCGTCGGAAAAAGGCACGGGCGTGCACCAGATCGCGCTGATCAACCAGCCACCTCCGCCGCCGCCCAAGCCGCCGGAGAAGCCGCCGGAGCCGCCCAAGGTCAAGGAAGAGGTGAAGGTCGACGAGCCCAAGGCGCCGCCCAAGGCCGATGACCCGAAGCCCGCTGACAAGCCCGCAGCCGACAAGCCGCTGGGTCTGGACGCCGACGGTGCCGCAGGGGCCGACGGTTTCGGGCTGGGGGCCAACAAGGGCGGCCAGGACATCGCCGGCTCGGGCTTGGGCGGCGGCTCCGGTGCGTACTACTCGGGCCTGCTGCAGCGCGCGTTCTTCGACGCGCTGTCGCGCAATCGCAAAGTGCTGCACGACGAGTTCCGCGTCGTCGTCAAGATCTGGCTGTCCGACGACGGCCGCGTCACGCGCGCTGACATCGTCAACAGCTCCGGCAACGGCGAGGTCGACCAGCAGATCCAGGCCGCGTTGATGGACATCGCGCCGCTGCGCGACATCCCGCCCAGCTCCATGCGCCAGATCCAGCTGCGGCTCAGCAATCGTTCGTGAAACTCTTCCATCGCCACGCCACCATGTATCCGCCTCGTGCCCGCTCTGTTCAACGCCTTTCCCGCGGCGCGCTCGCCCTCGTCGCCGCGTGCGCGTTCACGCCCGCGCACGCCGACGACGCGGCCGACATCGACAAGGTGCGTGCTTCCACGATCGCATTGATCTCGATGCTGGTGGAGCAGGGCGTGCTGTCGCGCGAACGCGCCGACCTGCTGCTGGCCGAGGCGACGCTGCCCGCGAGGACCGCTGCGGCCGCGCCGCCGGTCGGGGCGGCCGCGCCTGCCGAGGCGGCGTCGATGCCCGCCGGCACGGTACGCGTCCCCTACATCCCGGCCTTCGTGCGCAAGGAGATCAAGGACGAGTTGCGCACCGAGCTGATCGCGCAGGCCGAGAAGGATGGCTGGGCCGGCCCGGGCGCGGTGCCCGAGTGGGTGCGCCGCGTGCAGTGGTACGGCGACCTGCGCGTGCGCGAGCAGTACGACAACTTCATCACCGGCAACGCGACCGCCTACAACGTGACCGGTACCAACCAGGCGCGCTCGATCGTGCTGCTGAACACGACCGAGGACCGCTTGCGCACGTTGGTGCGTGCCCGCGTGGGCCTGGCCGCGGCGATCGACGAGAACTGGACGACGGACGTGCGCCTGACCACCGGCAGCACCAGCAGCCCGGTGTCGTCCAACCAGACGCTGGGCAGCTACGACAACCGCTACACCGTGGCGCTGGACCGCGCCAACATCCGCTACCGCAAGGGCGGCTATCTCAATGCGGTGGCCGGGCGTTTCGGCAACCCGTGGTTCGGCACCGACCTCGTCTGGGCCAACGATCTCAGCTTTGACGGCGTTGCCGTGCAGTGGTTGCCGGCGCTGGGCCAGTCCACGCGCGCCTTCATCACGCTGGCGGCCAGCCCGGTGCAGGAAGTGGAGCTCTCGAACGGCGACAAGTGGCTGCTGGGCGCGCAGGTGGGCATCGACGCGAACCACATCCTGGGCGAGGCCAGCGCCAAGGCCGGCCTGGCGTTCTACGACTACCGCAACATCGTCGGCAAGGTCAGCCCCACCGGCAGCGCGATCAACGAGTTCACCGCCGTGCAGTTCGCCCAGAAGGGCAACACTTACTACAACATCGCATCCGATGCGTCGAGGCCGTTGCTCGGCCTCGCCTCCGATTTCCACCTGATCAACCTCACCGGCTCCCTGGACGTGCCGCTGGTGGCCGGCAAGCATGTGCTGCTGACGGGCGACTTCGTCAAGAACATCGGCTACAAGCGGGCCGCGGTCTCCGCGCGCTTCGGCGCAGACGTCGCGCCGAAGACGGCCGGCTGGCTCATGCGCGCTGGCTTCGGCGACGTGGAGGTCAGCCGCTCCGGCACCTGGCAGCTCTTCTCCGCATACAAGCACGTGGAACGCGACGCCGTGCTGGACGCCTTCACCGACAGCGACTTCCGCCTCGGTGGTACGGATGCCAAGGGCTACACGATCGGCGGCAGCCTGGGCCTGGGCCGCGACACTGCGGCCACGCTGCGCCTCATGAGCGCCGACTCGATCAGCGGTGCGCCGCTGTCGATCGACGTGTTGCAACTGGACCTGGCAGTCCGCTTCTGAGCATGGACGCGACCCTGTTGCCTCTCTCGTTGCGCCGGCTGCTGGCCTGTGCCGTCGCGGCCTGCGTGTTGCTGCCGGCGCCCGCATCGGCGCAGGACAAATCCGCCGAGCGCGTCGCGCGGCGCGCGCAGCTCCAGATGCAGAGCCTGCAGCAACAGGTGCAGGACGCGCAGTCCGCACAGGCCCGCGCGGACGCCGACAAGACCGAGGCGGAGAAAAAGCTGGCGGCCCAGGCGCAGGAGATCCCGCGCCAGCAGGCCGCGGCGCACCAGGCCGCCACCGCGCTCAAGGTGAGCGAGGCCGCGCGCACCGACCTGCAGGCGCGGCTGACGGCGCTGGAGAAGCAGTCGGCCGAACAGAAGCGCGCCGACGACGCGGCGCATGCCGCGAAGCTGGCCGAAGTGCAGGAGAAGCTGGCCTGGCGCGATTCGCAACAGCGCCTGTTGCAGACCCGCTTCGACAACGAGGTGGATCAGGTCTTCGTCTGCAGCGACAAGAACCGCAAGCTCGTCGAGCTGAGCGCCGAACTGCTGGTCCGCTATCGCAACAAGGGACTGGGCGCCATCGCCAGCCAGCATGACCCGTTGCTGGGCATCGGCCAGGTGGAGATGTTCAACCTCGTCCAGGACTATCACGACCGCGGCGAAACGCAGCGACTGATCCCCACGCCTCCGGGCCAACCGCCTCAGCCATGATCTCCAGATTCCTCGTCCTCTCGCAGCGGCTCGCGGCCGTCGCCCTTGCTGGCGTCGTGAGCGCGTGCGGCTCGCTGCACTTCCCGCTCGACGTGCCCAAGCCGGGCCCCGCAACCGCCGCGGCGCCCACGCCTCCCAACAAGTCAGCGGCCTGGGGCGATGCGCCCGCGTTGCCGGTGGCGGCCGCGCCGGCGGCCAGCGCGGTGGTCGTGTCGGCCAAGCCGATCGGCTACGTAATCGGTCCAGAGGACGGGCTCGATATCTCGGTGTGGAAGGACGACACGCTCAAGACAACGGCGCTGGTGCGCCCGGACGGTGGCATCTCTTTCCCGCTGGTTGGCGAGCTGATGGCCGCCGGCAAGACGGCCGACCAGCTGCGTGACGAGCTGAAGAAGCGCCTCGAGAAATACATCCCCGACGCGGTGGTCACGGTTGCCGTGGTGCATGTCGCGAGCTACCGCATCTATGTGCTGGGCCGCGTCAACAAGCCCGGCGACTTTGCGGTGGGACGTGACGTGGACGTGCTGCAGGCGCTGGCGCTGGCGGGCGGCCTGACGCCGTTCGCCCACGAGGACGACATCCGCGTGGTGCGCAAGATCGACGGCCGCACGACGACGATTCCGTTCCGCTATTCGGCGGTGTTCAAGGACGGCGACCTCACGCAGAACGTGACGCTGCGCAGCGGGGACGTGCTGCTGGTGCCATGAATCTCGGTCGGGGGGCCGCCTGTCTCGCGGCGGTGTGCGTGTTCGTGCCCGGCAGCGCGCAAGCGGCGTTGTGGGCGGCTGACCCTAGCTTGGAGCTGTCGAGTGCTGCGAATGACAATTACGGCCTGGCGTTCGATCGCCGCAACCGCGTCGGGCTCGTCTCGATGACGGGCGGCCTCGTCGCGTCGCGTGAGACGGAGACCATGGCCACGCGCCTCAATGCCAACCTGGTGGGCCTGTTGCTGCGTGGCGACCTGCACAGGAACGAGTGGCAGGACAGCCTGACCTTGTCGCACACGCTCAAGGGCCCGGTCGATACCTTCTCGTTCGACGCGAAGATGGCGCGCGACGAGACCCTGCAAACGCCGCTCAGCAGTGCCGACCTGTTGATCGGCCGCGGCCTGCAGCGCGATACGACCGGCGACGCGAGTTGGGAACACCACCTGACGGAGCGCCTCAGCGCGACCGGCGCGCTCGCCATCGTTCGCACGCGCTACTCCGCAAGCCTGTTCGGCGCCCACGACTACCAGAACGGTTCCGGTTCCTATTCGCTACGCTACCTGCTCGACGAGCGCGACAGTGTGAACACCAGCGTGGCCCATCAGGACTACCGCACGCTGGACAACGGGGTTCGCTCGATGACCGACAGCATCAGCGTCGGCGGCACGCGCGCGCTGAGCGAGACCAGTACCGCGGCCGTGTCGGTCGGTGCGTACCGCTCGCGTTCCAGCGTCGTGCAGGCGGTGTTGGCCTGCCCGGGCAACGCGGTGTCGTGCAGCACGCCTGTCGTCGTCTCTCAGGTGGGGCGCATGGCCCGCTGGGGCGGCCAGTACAACGCGTCATGGGACGGCCGATTCACCGAGCTGACGCACTTCAACGCCAGCGCCGCGCGCCAGCAGGATCCGAGCGGCGCGGGCGTGACGGTGCTCAGCGACACGCTGCGCGCGGGCGTCGACCATTCGCTTTCAGAGACCCTCACGAGCGCGCTGGCGTACACGCGTTCGAGCGCGCGCTACCAGGGCCTGTCCGGCGGGCCGGCCTCGCGCCTGCACACGCTCACCGCCTCGATGAGCACGCAGGTGTCGCCGCAACTGAGCCTGCGCGCCACGGCAGACCACAAGCGTTCCACGCAGGCTTTTGACGGCCTGCATGCGCACTCCACCAGCATCACTTTCACGCTGCGCTACGACTGGCAACGCCTCGAGGCGCACCACTGATCTGCGTCGCGAGACGTTCACCGAACGACACCAGAGACCTGCACCGTCACCATGGCCGCCATCCTCTCCGACCCCTTACCCGCCAATGAGCTTGCGCTCGAGAGCGGGCGAAACCTGCGCGACCATCTCGCCGTCCTGTCGCGCCGTCGCGGCCTTGCGTGGAGCGTCGGCGGCGGGCTGCTGGCCATCGCGATCCTCGTCGCCGTGGTGCTGCCGCCCGTCTATCGATCGACCGCCACGATCCTGATCAAGGAACAGGAGATTCCGCAAGAGCTGGTGCGCTCCACCGTGACCAGCTTCGCCGACGAGCGCATCCAGGTCATCAGCCAGCAGGTGATGACGCGGGCCACGCTGCTGGACATGGTCGACAAGTACGGCCTGTACGGCAAGCTGCGCCAGCGCGAAACCAGCGAGGAGATCCTCGACCGCATGCGCTCGGACATCAAGCTCACGCCCATCAGCGCCGACGTCACCGACCGGCGAACCGGCTCGCCGGTCAAGTCGACAATCGCGTTCACGCTCTCGTACGACAGCGCGGTGGCCGGCAACGCGCAGAAGATCGCCAACGAGCTGACCACGCTGTTCCTCAACGAGAACGTCAAGAACCGCCAGCAGAAGGCGGCCGAGACCACGACTTTCCTCGACGAGGAACTGGTGCGCGTGAGCGACCACGTCTCCGAGCTCGAGAAGCAGCTGTCGGACTACAAGCTGAAGAACCAGGGCCGCACGCCGGACCTGTCGCAGACCAACCAGGTGGGCAGCGAGCGCACGTACGACGACCAGCAGCGCGTCGAGCGCGAGATCGCGTTCCTGGGCGAGCGCAGGGAGTCCCTCAAGCGTCAGCTCGCACAGACCAAACCCAACCTCGCGGTGCAGGGCGCGGCCGGCGCGATTGCCGACCCGCAGGATCGCCTCGTCGCGCTGCAGTCGCAGCTCGCCGGTCTCGTCGGCACCTACAGCGAGGAGCACCCGGACATCAAGCGATTGCGCCGCGAGATCGCGAACCTCAAGGCGCAGACGGGCCTGACGGACGACAGCGCCGACCGCCTGGCCAAGCTGGAGGAGCTGCGCGCGCAGATCTCGGTGCTGCAGCAGAAATACGGCGACGAGTATCCAGACCTGGTGCGCCTGCGCCGCACCTACGCCACGCTCGAGAGCGCGGTCAAGGCCGATGGCGGCGCGGCGGCGCGTGAGGCCAGGCTCAAGGACCTGCAGGCGCAACTCGCCGAGCTGCACCGCAAGTATCCGCAGGGAAATCCGGAGTTGACCCGCCTGGAGAGCACCTACACCGTGCTCGATGGCGCGGTGAAGGCGGGAGCGGCCGCCGGCACGGCGGCGCGCAAGGACTTCACGCCGATCAAGCGCAAGCCCGACAACCCGGTCTACACGAACCTGCAGGACGAGCTCGACACCGTGTCGGCGCAGTTGCTGTCGACGCAGTCCGAAAGCGCCGCTGTGCGGCAGCGCCTGGAAAAGTTCGATTCGCGCCTGAGCGAGACCCCCGAGGCCGAGCGCGAGTTCCTGGAGCTCGCGCGCGACCTCGACAGCTCGCGTGCCCGCTTCAAGGAGCTGCGCGAGAAGCAGATGCAGGCCCAGGTGGCCGAGCAGCTCGAGCGCGAGCGCAAGGCCGAGCGCTTCACGCTGATCGAGCCGCCGATCTATCCCGAGAAGCCGGTCCGTCCGAACCGCGTGCTGATCCTGATGCTGGGCCTGGCGCTGGCCTTGCTGGGCGGCATCGGCACGCCGCTGGCGCGCGAGGCCTTCGACCGCAGCGTGCATTCGGTGCGCGACGCGGTGCGCACGCTGCAGGTGCCAGTGCTCGCGCGGCTGCCGCTGCCGATCGATCCGGCGCGCGTGAGGCGCGGCAAGCTGCGGATGCGCTGGGCCATCGGCGCCGGCGTGTTGTTGGTCGCACTGGCCGTGATCGCCTTTCATTTCCTCTACATGCCGCTGGATGTCGCCTGGTACGGGCTGCTGCGCCGCATCTACAACTGAGTTCCCGGGAGTCGCCATGATCATCGCCGAAGACAACACCGAGGCCTCGCCCGCCAGCTCGCCGATCGCACGCGCGGCACGCCACGCGGCCGCAACGCCGCAGGCGCCGGTGCATGCGGCCCCGCCGCGCATCGAGTACACGGCCACGCGCGTGCTTCCCGCGGCGCGGCTCGCGCTGCACGAGCGCGTCGGCGTGGTGAAGTCCGATCGCTCCGAACTGGCCGAAGCCTTCAAGATGCTGCGCAACCAGGTGTTGCAGAAGATGCGTGCCGACGGCCATCGCGTGCTGGCGGTCACCAGCCCGCGCCCCATCCCCGGCAAGTCGCTCAGCGCGCTGAACCTCGCCCTGGCGATCGCTGCAGATTTCGATTCGACGGTGTTGCTCGTCGACGCCGACCTGAGCGGGCAAGGCCTGCAGGCGATGTTCGGCCTCGACGGCGCTGCTGGCCTTGGCGACCACCTGCTGCGCGGCGACCCGATCTCCGAGCTGCTGGTCAACCCGGGCATCGACCGCCTCGTGTTCCTGCCAGGCGGCAGCGCCGCGGTGGCGCAGTCGGCCGAGCTCCTGTCGACGCGCGTCACGCGCGAGCTGGTGGCGGAGATGAAGACGCGCTACGACGATCGCATCGTGATCGTCGACCTGCCGCCGGCGCTGAGCACCGCGGACGCGCTGGCCTTCCTGCCGCTGGCCGACACCACGTTGGTCGTCATCGAGGAGCACACCACGCGCATGGCCGACATGGAGTCGCTGGCCGAGCTGCTGGCGCCGTTCGAGCTGGTCGGCAGCGTCATGAGCCAGCCGCTGGCCTGATCAATTTTTCGCAAGCAGCTTGCGTGCCTCGTCGGCGTCCGGCAGCAGTGCGCCGCTGGCCAGGGCGGTCTTCAGGAGCGCCGTCGCGCGCTGCCTGTCGCCGCCTGCGTACAGCGCCAGGCCCAGGTGCAGCTGGATCAGCGGCAGGTCGGGCGCCAGGCGTGCGGCGCGTTCGAGCGTTGCGATTGCGGCGTCGGTCTGGCCCAGGCGCAGCTGGATCCAGCCGAGCGTGTCCAGGTAGCGCGGCTCGGCACTGCCCGACAGCGGCTGGGCCAGCCTGAGCGCCCGCTGCAGGCCGGCCGCGTCGTCACGCTTGCGCACGAGCAGCCAGGCCAGGTTGTTGGCGATGGCCGCGTCGTCCGGCGTGCGCTGGTGCAGCCGCTCATACGCGGCGATCGCGGCGTCGGGCTGGCCTTGGCGCGCGAGCCATTCGGCGCGAGCCCGGGCGATCGCGAGCCGGCCCGGCGCCTGCTTCTCACCCTCGTTGAACAGCGCGAGCGCGCCCTTGGGGTCGTGGCGCAGCTGGCGCATCGCGGCGACGTCCAGCCACGCGTCGGCGTCGTCGGGTGCGGCCGCCAGGCGCGCGCGCCAGACGCGCTCCGCGGCGTCGGCGTCGTGGCGCGTCAGCGCGAGACGCGCCTTGGCGGCGTAGGCGCGCGCGTCGCGCGGGGCCTGGGCGATGGCGGCGTCGAGCTCGTGGTCGGCGTCGGCCGTCTCGCCGGCATCGGCCATGTCCGCGGCCAGCAGCAGGCGCAACGACGCGTCGTCGGGCTTGAAGCGAACCGCGTCGGCGAGCACGTCGCGGGCGAGCTGCGGCTCGCCGTTGGCGCGATGGGCCTGGGCGAGCAGCCCCACGAGCTCGGCAGAACCGGGGGCGTCGTGGACGGCAGAGCGCAGGTCGACAATCGCGGCCGCGGGCCTCCCGCGTGCGAGGGCAATGCGCCCGCGCAGGCGCAAGGCCTGGATGTCGCGCGGCTGGGCCTGCAGCGTGCGTGCCAGCCAGGACTGCGCATCGTCAGCGTGGCCATCGGCGAACGCGCGCTCGGCGAGGCGATCCTGCGCGGCGAGCGCGGCGGGTGACCCGGAAGCGCGCACGGCGAGCTCGCGCAGGCTGCGCTCGGCCAGGTCGCGTTGGCCGTTGTCGTCGTACAGGTCGGCCAGGCGCCGGCGCAGCGACGGCGTGTCCGGATGCGCGGCGATCGCCGCAAGCGCTGCCGCCTGGGCTGGCACGGCGCCGCGCTGTTCGGCGAGCAAGCCGAGCAACGCCAGCGTGGCGGCCTCGATGTCGATGCGCGGGTCGGTCGTGAGGGCCGCGCGCAGCACGGCCTCGGCTTGATCGATCTCGTGCCGCCGCACGTGGAAGGCGGCCCAGGATCGCCACAACGCGAGATCCTGCGGCGCGACCTGCGTGGCGCGGCGGTGGAACTCGAGGGCGCGCGTGGCCAGGGCCGGATCGTCGGTCGTGGCTTCGCACACCTGCGCGGCGGCGACGAGCAGCGCGAGGCTGTGGGGCGCGGCGGCGAGTGCCGTGTCGATCGCGTGCACGGCGCCGTGGCGGTCGCCTTGCTGCGCCAGCAAGGACGCGAGCAGCAACGTGGCATCGACGGGCGGCGGTTCCTGATGCTCCACGAGCTCACGCAGGTTGCCGATCGCCTCCGCCGTCTGCCCGCGCCGCGCCGCGACGGCGGCCTGTAGCGTGCGTGCGCCGGCGTGGTCGGCGCGGCGCGCCAGGATCTTCGCGAGGCCACGCTCGGCGCCGTCGGTGTCGCCGCTGAGCAGCAGCAGGCGGGCGATCGCCAACTGCGTGTCGAGATCGTCCGGCGCCAGCTCCGCCGACTGCTGCCACGCCGTCCAGGCGTGGGGATAGTCGCCGTTGCCCTCGGCGATGCGCGCGGTGAGCGCCCAGGCCGCGGCGTTCTTCGGATCGATCTGGAGCAGGTTGCGCGTCTCCAGCCGCGCCTTGTCCCATTGGCCGTCGCGGATGTACTGTGCCGCCTTGCGCAGGCCGGACTGCGCGCGTTCGGTCTTGCCGCTGCAGCCCGTCAACGCGATCGCGACGGCCATGCCGGCGGCCCAGGCCGATGGGCGAACGGCTCGCCGCATCAGCGCGGCAGGTAGGTGGACAGGCGCGGTTGCACGACGTCGAGGAAGTCCGCCAGGCGCCGGTCGGCGGCGGTCTCGGTCTCGTTCGGCAGGATGGGTGTGACCACGCGCACCAGCGCGCCGTCGGAGCGGTTGCGCACGATGCCGTCGCGCAGGATGTACCACTTCACCTGCAGCTCGTCGGTCAGCTGGCGACCGCGCTCGTCGAACCAGTAGTAGACGAGCTGGCGCTGGCCCGCACGTTCGATGACGGCCCGGTTGACGGTGAGCGCGCCCTGGTGCAGCGGCATCGAGGCGTCGGACAAAGAACGGATGACCCAGCCGTCGCCCGGGATGCAGGTGCGCGGCGAGTGGGCCGAGCCGCCGCCGCTCTGCGTGGCGTAGTAGGCGCTGTAGATGTTGACGCCGGGCGAGTTCGGGCGCGTGTAGTCGGCGAGAAGGTAGTCGTCCACCGCGAGCCAGGCGACGATGTCGGGCGGCAGCGTGCCCGGGCGGCCTTGCCAGTCGCCCGGAAGCTGCATCGGGAATGCGGCGAACGTGTCGCGCGACGGGCGCGTCTGCTCGCGAGTGGGCTCGAACGCGAGCACCAGCGCGATGGTGGACACCAGCGCACCGGCGCCGATGGCCGACAGCGGCACGCTGCGGAACGCGATGCGCGCGCCGGGCGGCGGCGCTGGCGGCCCGTCGACGTCGAAGGCCTCGCGCAGCCGGCCGTGGCGGTTGCCGATGCGCGTCAGCAAGGCCATCTCGGCGGCCAGCAACACGAGGCACAGCATGAACATCGCGAAGCCCTCGAAATCGTGCAGCAGGCCTTCGGCCATGCCCGGGCCCCAGCGGTCGACCGTCACGCCGATCAGCCCGATGCGCAGGCTGTTGATCAGGATCGTCATCGGGATCGTCGACAGCACCAGCACCGCGCGCTTCCACAGCGGCGCGCGGAACAGGTAGGCCGCGATGAAGCCCAGCACCAGCAGCGGGAACAGGTAGCGCAGCCCGCTGCAGGCCTCGACGACCTGCAGCTTCATGCTGCCGAGGTCGATCACGTTGCCTTCGAGGAAGACGCTGATGTCGAACAGGCGGATCAGCGCCACGCCCAGTTGCGAGGACAGCAGCTGCAACTGTTCAGACATCTCGCGCAGCAGGAACTGCGGCAGGGGGATCATGAACACCAACATGCCCAGCGGCGCCGCGATGATGCGCGTGCCGTTCCAGCCCAGCCAGGTGACGGCGAAACCGAACAGCGTCAGCACGAAGCCGTATTGGCTCGTCATTCGGATCGCGCTGAGCGCGCCGACGCCGCCCAGCAGCAGGCCGCACAGCACCAGCCACAGGCCGCTCCACGCGCCTTGGCTGTCATTGGCGCGCAGGCGGTCGCTGCGCTGCCAGATCAGGTAGGCGCTGACGAACGGGATGAAGTAGCCGTAGCCGAATTCCGGCACCTGGTCCCACGTGGTGACCATGAAGTGCAGCGCTGGAAAGAAGGCGCCGATGGCGGCCAGCAGCGACAGCGCGATCATCACCCACAGCGCGGGAGACGTTTTCCAGACGAACGGCGCGGGATCGGTGGACAGCGGAGTGGACATGAGCGGTGTGGCAGGCAGGGACGAGGCGTCGCGCGCGCGAGCCGCCCGGACAGTGGCTGCAATGTAGGAGCCCAATGTGACGTCGGCGTGGCGGCCGGGTGGTCTCGTGGCACCGGCATGGCGTGTCAACACGCGGACACATGCGGCCCGCAGGCTCGCGTCGATGATCGACCTGCTTTCGCCTTCGCCCTCTCTCCCGTCGACGACCGACCCGTACCTCGGCCCCAGCACCACGCTGCGCAACCGCGCCGGCCGCTTCCTGTGGGGCATCGCGTGGCTGCTGCTGATCCGGCCGACGCCGCGTCCGTTCCATCGCTGGCGAGCGTTCGTGCTGCGCCGGTTCGGCGCGACGCTGGGGCCGAACTGCCGCATCTACGCCGGTGCACGCATCTGGGCGCCCTGGAACCTGATCTGCGAGGACGCGGTGGCCGTGGCCGACGGCGCTGTGCTGTACAACGCGGTGCCGATGCGCCTCGCGTCGCACAGCATCGTGTCGCAGGACGCCTACCTGTGCGGCTCCACGCACGACTACGACGACCCGGCGTTCCCGATGATCAACAAGCCGATCTCGTTGGGTCGCTACGCGTGGATCTGCGCGCGCGCGGTGGTCGGCCCGGGCGTGCAGGTGGGCGACGGCGCGGTGCTGGGCCTGTGCAGCCTGGCGACGAAGGACCTGCAGCCGTGGACGGTCTACGCCGGCACGCCGGCGCGCGCCATCAAGTGCCGAACGAAGCACCCTGCGGCGTGAGCGGAGCGGCGCCGGCGGGCGATGTCGACCGCGCGGACATGCTCAACTCGCTGAGGCACGCCAGCACCTTGGCCGTGTAGGCCGACCAGCCGAATTCGGCGGCCCGTTGCGCGGCGCTGCGGCCCATCTGGGCGCGCAGTGCCGGATCGCGCTGCAGCGCGACCAGGCGGTCGGCGATCGCGTCGGGATCGCGCACGGGGATCACGAATCCGTCGATGCCGTCGCGCACGATGTCGCCCGGGCCGTTGGCCGTCACGATCACCGGCAGCCCGCAGGCCATCGCCTCCAGCACGACCAGGGGCATGCCCTCGACAAGCGTCGGGAACACGAACACATCGGACGACCGGTAGAGCTGCGCCAGCGCGGGCCGCGACTGGTGCGGCACATGGCGGAACAGACCGGCGAAGGGCGCGAGCGCGCGTGGATCGCCCACCGCCTGGCCGACGATGGTCAGTCGCGCGTCCGCCGCCGCGAAGCGGCGCCAGCCCTCGAGCAGGTACGACAGGCCTTTGCGCTGCGTCATCTGGCCCGAGAAGATCGCCTCGAAACGCGTCCCGTCACGACGTTCGCCTTCGGCAGCCGGCGTGAACGTCTTCAAGTCGACGCCGTACGGAATCACCCGCATGCGCGAACGCGGGATGCCCTCGGCGACGAAGCTGTCGGCGGCGTAGGTGGAGCCGACGAGGATCGCATCGGCCAGTCGGATCTCCTCGTCCAGGCGCTGCTCGTGGCCTGCCGGCCAGTCGTCGAAGTCGGGCCAGGTCGAGGCGAAGGCCGGCGTTCGGGCGAGCTCGTCCTCGCGCTCGCGGCGGCGCACGCGGTGGTGCGCGACGGGATAGTTGAGAACCGTGCGGCCGTTGCCCGCGGCGCGGCGCGCGACGAAGGCCGGCAGCGCGAAGCCCTCGTAGGCGACGACGCATTCGGCGTTGGGCGCCAGTTGCGCGGCGCTGTCGGCGACAGATTCACGCAGCGACTTGATCAGCGTGTTGGTCCAACGCCGGCGCAGCGCGTCGGGCAGTACGCCAAGACGCATCGTGGCCGCCGCCAGCACGTCGGGCACAACGCCTGACTCGCGCGTCAGGCGCGCGAGCGTGCGGTCGTCCATCAGGCGCCGGCCGAAGGTCGATGCGTAGACGCGGCCGGCCAACGGAATGCGGGCCAGCAGGCGCTCCCAGCGGCGGCCCTTGTTGACGTACGGGCGCACGTATCGCTCGAGCCGACCCGCCTGAGCCAGCGCCAGCGCCAGCGCGTTGAGCTCGGGCGCATTGAAGTTCACGACCAGGGTGCGGGGCAGGGAAGACGCGGGCATGCGCGGATCTTAGGGGCGCTTTGTGACGATCCTCCGAGCCCCGGTGCCCGTCACTTCAGCGCCAGCGAGACCGATCCACCCGCGTTGCCGGTGGCCGAGAGCTCCTGGATGTCGTCGAGGCCGTTCAGGAGCCAGCGCTGCACGCCACCCCACTGCGATTCGTCGTTGTGGTACAGGTAGGCTTGGCCGTTCGCTCGCAGGAATGTGGAGCTGAACGCGTTGCCGGCCACGCCGGGCTGCGAAATGCCCGTCGCGCGCGTGGTGGACACGCCGAACTGGCCGATGAACAGGCCGTCGTCAAGGAAGTGCATGAACTGGTTGGCCTCGCCGAACTGGCCGTTGCCCAGGTCGTCGTAGTACTCGCCGTGGTAGCCGTAGACGATATTGCGGCCGAGTGCGTGCACGAGATTGCCGCCGTACTGCAGCGTCGGGTCGTCCTTGTCGGTCTGGAACGTGCCCAGGCCGTCGAGCGGGCCGCTGGGGCTGGCCTGGAAGGCCCAGGTCGAGCCGCCGGAAATCACCGCGCCGAGGTGGAAGCCGGTGCGGGCATTGACCGAGGGGTTGAAGAACACCACCTTGCCCGAGGACGTCAGCGGAAAGCGTGCGCCCACGACGCCGGTGAAGGTCAGCGGTGGATCGGCAGGGCCCGCGATGGCCGCCGGTGCGCTGGCCAGCGTTGTCGGTGCGATCGCCCATAGCGGATTGCCGACGCCGTCGAAGCCCTGCAGTGGCAGGCGCAGCACCGACTGCATCCCGCCGTCGGAGTGGGACCAGCCGACGTCGCCGTTCTCGTACAGCACGATGCGCGTGTCGCCGTCGCCCGCGTCGCGCAGCCAGCCGATCAGGCGCACGCTGCCGTCCGCGGCCAGCTCGACGAACGCGTTCTTCTCCTGCACGCCCAGCAGCGCATAGGTGCGACCATTGGACATCGTCAGCACCGTGCGGAAGCCGGTCCAGCCCCAGTTCGCGGACACGAAGATCGGATCGCCGCCGCGCGGCACCTGCAGGTTGGCAGGCACGGCCGGCAGCCAGTTGCGCACCAGCTTCCAGGCCTGGGGATCGTTCAGGCCCTTGCTGTAGTCGACGCTGTACTCCATGAAGTTGGCGAAGACCCGTGTCGGATTGCCGGTGTCGGTGGACGTCGTGTAGCTGCAAGGCAGGTACGCGATCTGGTCGCCCAGCGTGCCGTCCGGCAGGAACTTGAGCATGCGGTTGGTGGCGGTGTCGAGCACCCACAAGGCGTGGTTGTCGTCGATCGCCAGCGTCGTGCGTTCCTGGCCCGGGCTCAGCGTGAAGTTGAGCTTGTTGGCCGCCAGTTGCGCCTGCGTCCCGTAGCCGCCGGCCACGCCGATGGACTGCAGGAGATTGCCCATCCTGTCGAAACGCTTCACCTGCGCGCTGGCGCCGCCGTCGGCGACCCAGGCGGCGTTGTCGTCGTTCGGATCGACCGCCACCGCAAGTGGCTTGACCAGCGACGTGATCGACGCCGCGACGCTCGGCGTGCCGGCCAGGCCGGTGTAGCGCAGCAGCGTGTTGCCCGAGAGCACCCACAGGTCACCCGAAGGGCTCATCGCGATCTGGTTGAGCGTGCCGGCGTTGAGCGCGACGGAGATCTTGCGCAGCAACTGGCCCGACGCCTTGTCGAACAGGTGGATCTCGTTGGCCGCGCCGTAGGCCACGGCGAGGATGCTGCCCGTGCGCTGCACCGCGAGGCCGGTGGCCGGGTTGGCGTTGTCGTTGCTGCTCAGGTCCAGCACGCCTTTGTAGTCGGTCGACGCGTAGCAGGTCTTGGCATCGGCCATCCTCTGCAGGCAGGTCGGTGCGCCGGCGCTGAACGTGGCCGTGGCGGTCGTGCCGATGTCGGTGGCCGCGACGAACGTGCTCTTGTTCATGCCCAGGCCCGTGTTCGCCCAGTACACGCGCTGCGCATCGGCGGCGATCATGTCGGGGCTGACGAAGCTCGAGACGAGTCGCACGGCGCTCTGGTTCAATTGGACGTTGTTCAGCGTGAAGCCGTTGATCGCGCTCTGGCCTTCGTTGTAGCCGACCGCGTACAGCATGCCGCCAGGGATGCTCGCGAAGCTGGTCGGGCCGCGATAGGAGTGGTGCAGCACCGCCGCGCCCGCACGAGCGGACGTGTTGCCAATCGCGCCTTCCCACACATACTGCATGTTGTGGTGCGCGACCTTGACGGTGTACGACCCGCCGGGCAGCAGCGTGCCGCTGTCGTCGCGCTGGTCCCACGCCGCCGCATGCGTACCTGCGTTGAAACTCTGGCCGCGCCAAAGCGTGCGCACCAGCGTGCCGTCGGCCGCGTAGACGCCCGCGCTGGTGGTGCGCGCGGCGGCCAGGGTGAAGGTGAACGCGATGCCGGCGGCGTTGCCAGTCGCCGCCGCTGACGATCCGCTCGACGGTGCGGGTATCGGGGAGGCGTCGAGCGCACCCTGGCCCGGGAAAGCCGACTGCGAAGGAGAGGGTGCCGGCGCAGACGTGACCGGCGTCTTGCCGCCATCGCTCGCGCCACCGCCGCCGCAGCCAGCGAGCGGCAGCGTGCAGGCGATCGCCTGGAACAGCCCCAAGAGGATCATCATCGAGCGACTCCGCGTCGCCTCTCCCACTTCCCACGTGCGCATCTGCTTTCCCCGTTGTCCAGCTCCGGGGCTGCATGGAGGCCCCGGGCTGGATATCGGCGGTGATGCGCGGAAGTTTTGGACATGGACAGGACGGTGGGAGGACGGGCCCGCGGGCGGCGACGAACATCACGTCACATTTCCGCGTTCAAGTTGATGGCGAGCCTGTCGACAGGCGCAACGCGCTCGCACTGCGCCATCCTGGCTGGTCCGTGCGGCATGTTCGTGACCCGCTGCAAGACGAACCCCTACACGGCGCAGGAAGCGATCCGACACGCGATGCAGCCGTTTCGACTCTGACGCACGCCTGCCACATTGGCTGCCTACGATGCCGGATCCCTCCCACCCGCATCCCGCTGCGCGCGTTTGCGGACACGCCGCGCTGCGCGCGTCCATAGCCCGGCTCCCACCTTGAACATCCTGTTTTGCTCGGTCCCGTTCCATCCGTCCATCGGCGGGACCGAGACCGTCTCCGCCTTGTTGGCCGATCACTTCCACCGTGCCGGACATCGCGTGGTGCTGGTCACGCGCAGCGCCGCCGCGGGCCCGGAACGCGACCCGTTCGAGGTCGTGCGGCAGCCGTCCGCGGCGCGCCTGTTCGCCCTGGTGCGCGACGCGGAGGTCGTGTTCCACAACAACATCAGCCTGCGCTTCGCCTGGCCCCAGTTGCTGCTGCGCCGGCCCTGGGTCGTCGCGCACCACACCTGGATTCCTCGCCACGGCATCGCCGCGCGCCTGAAGCGGGCCATGCTCGGCCGGGCGGTCAACATCGCGATCAGCCGTGCCGTCGCCCAGTCGCTGCCGGTGGCGTCGACAATCGTCCCCAATCCGTATGCCGACGATGTGTTCGCGCGTGACGACCGCGCGGCGCGGCAGGGCGACCTGGTGTTCGTCGGCCGGCTGACAGACGAGAAGGGCGTTGACCGGCTGGTCGCGGCATTGCGCTTGCTCGCCGCACGCGGCAAGCAGGTCGGGCTGACCATCGTCGGCGATGGTCCCGAGGCGCCTGCGCTGCGCCGCCAGGTCGAGGCCGCCGGGCTCGGCGACCGGATCCGGTTCGCCGGCTGGCAGGTGGCGCAGGAGCTCGTCGGGACGCTCAACCGGCACCGCGTGCTGGTGCTGCCGTCCGTCTGCGAGGAGACCTTCGGCATCGTCGTTCTCGAAGGCCTCGCCTGCGGCTGCGTGCCGCTGGTCACGCGCAGCGGCGGCCTGCCCGATGCGGTAGGCGACTGCGGCGTGATCGTGGCGCGGGATGATCCCGTGGCGCTGGCCGACGGCATCGAAGCGCTGCTGGGCGACGCCGGGCTGCAGGAGAGCTACCGGGCGCGCGCCCCGGACCATCTGCGCCGGCATACGCCTGACCGTATCGCGAAAGACTATCTGCAGGTGCTCGCCAATGCATGCATTGCCGGCGCGCGCTGACGCCGCGTCGCGCGCGCCGCGACGTTTGCTGCCCGCCGCGGCCGTCGCCCCCACGGCCGCCGCACGTTCGCCGGCCCGCGAGCTGGCGCGCCGCCGCGTCGTGCGGCTGGTGTTCCTGGTCTACCTGCTGGCGATCTTCGAAGGGGCGCTGCGCAAGTACGTGCTGCCCGAGTTCGGCCAGTACATCTTCTTCGTGCGCGATCCATTCGTCGCGTGGGCATATGTGATCGCCACGCGCGCGCAGTTGTGGCCGCGCGGCGAGGTGTTGTGGCGCGCCACCCAATGGGCCGCACTGCTGGGCGTCGTGTTGCTGATCCTGCAGATGGCTTTCGGCCCGCCAAGCGACCTGCGCCTGCTGCTGGGCGTCTACGGCTGGCGCGCGTACTTCTTCTACACGCCGCTGGCGTTCCTCGTCGGCGCTCAGTTCGAACGCGAGGACCTGGCGCGGCTGGCCCGACTCACGCTGCTGCTGGCGGTGCCGATCTCGCTGCTCGTGGCGGTGCAGTTCTTCTCGCCGCCCGGGGCGCCGGTCAACGTCGGCACGGCCGACGACAAGCTGCTGCAGTTCCAGGGCCTCGTCGTCGACACGACCCACGTGCGACCGGCCGGCCCGTTCAGCTCGAACGTGGGCCAGCAACAGCTGGACAACACGGCCTTCGCGATGCTGCTGGCGCTCGTGATCCTGCCCGCCGCGCGCCGCCGCATCGGCCTGCCCACGCTGCTGGCCGGCGGGGCCGCCGTGGTGACCTGCGTGGCATTGAGCGGCAGCCGCGGCACGATCCTGCAGACGGCGATGATCCTGTTGTTCGCGTTGCCCCTCGCGCTGCTGGTGCGTGACGGCGCGACGCGCGCGCGCGCCGCGCTTATCCCGCTCGTGCTGGGCGCCGGCGCGGTGCTGCTTTATCCGATCGTCTTTCCGGAAAGCTTCGCGGCCTTCACGTTGCGCTGGAGCACCGCGGCGCACGACGAAAGCAGCGTCGGCGGCGTGTTCGGACGCGCGCTGCTCGGCTTCACCGACTTCACGCAGTTGACGGACGCCGTGCCGCCGCTCGGCCTCGGCCTCGGCTTCGGCGGCAACGCGGCCACGCTGCTCAAGGCCACGATCGACGGTGTGCGGCCGAACATCTACGTCGAGTCGGACTACTCGCGCCACATGGTCGATCTGGGCGTCGTCTGCGGCGTCCTGTACATCGCCTTCCGTTTCGTCGTCGTGGCCTGGCTGCTGCGTCGGGTGGTGCGCGCGACGCGGCGCGCAGGCGACCCGCTGCCGATGCTTTTGTTCGCCTACGCGGGCTACGTCATCCTGATCGGACAGATCACGGGCAACGGATCGATCAATGTCTTTGCCTGGCTATTCACAGGCGTGTGCCTGGCGGCCTGCCGCGTCGCGGGCGGCGCCGCGCCCCCGCGGGCGCCGGCGGCCGTGCGCCCGTTGCGCCGCCGCGTGGCCCGGGGATCTGCACGGTGAGCGCGCTGCTGACCCGCGCACGCCTGAGGCGGCTGTTCGGCGTTGCCTCCACCCAGGCCGTCGTGCAGGCCATCGGCTTCCTGTCCGGCATCGTTCTGGTGCGGGCGCTCGCGCCGGCGCAGTACGGCTACTACACGCTGGCCGTGGCGCTGGTCGGCGTCGCCAACGTGCTGACGGAGCTCGGTGTCGCCAACGCGGTGATGTCCATCGGCGGAAAGCTGTCCGGACGGCGCGCGTCGTTGCGCGCGCTGGTGGACGACGCGCATGCGCTGCAGGCCGTGCTGGCCGTGGTCGCGCCGTGCGTCATCTTCCCCGTCTTCGTGCTGATGCTGCGCCACCAGCAAGCCTCGATCGGCCAGGCCCTGGTACTGGTGACGATCGGCGCTCTTTGCGCGTTCTTCAACGTGCGCATCACCATCGCGCAATCCGTCGCGCGCCTCGCTGGCCACGTCGCGATCCAGCAGAAGGCCGACCTCGCGGTGAACCTGGCGCGGCTCGCGTTGCTGGGGCTGGCCGCGCTCGTGCTGCTGGACGCGGTGGTGGCGAGCGCGCTCAACCTGGTCGCCGCCGCGGGCGGCTTCTTCTTCTGGCGCGCCTACCTGAGACGCGACCTGGGCGACGCGGGCGCGGCGTACGGGGAACACGCGCGCGCGTTGCGTGATTCGGTCTGGCGCCAGGCGCCCAACTGCATCTACTACGTGCTCAACGGACAGCTCGCGGTGTGGCTCGTCGGCATGTTTGGCTCGGCCGAGAAGATCGCCGACGTCGGCGCGCTCGCTCGCCTGGGCGCAGGCTTCGCGGTGATCATGTCGGTCGTCGCCACGTTGGCGATGCCTTATTTCGCGCGCACGCAGCAGTCCTCGCAACTGGAGGCGGGCTTCGTCGCATTGAACGCCTTCTTCGCGACGCTGCTGGTCGCGCTGACGGCCGCCGCAAGGCTCGCGCCGGCCCCGATCCTCTGGGTGCTCGGGCCGCACTACGCGGGCCTCGGCGCCGAACTGGTCTGGATGGTGCTGGCCACCGCCATCACGTCCTGGGCCGGCGCGCTGTACTGGGTCGCCTGTGCGCGCGGCTGGGTGCCGCCGGCTCCGCTCGCCATTGCCTGCGGCGTGCTGACGACGATCGCCGGGCTGCGCCTGTTCGACCTGTCGACCGTGGCCGGCAACCTCAAGCTCACCACGCTCACCGCGTTCGCCTCGCTCGTCGTCAACGGCAGCTACCTCGGCGTGTGCCTGCTGCGCCACCGTCGGCTCCCCGTCCCCAGCCTTGGCAAGGCCGCGTCGTGAACCTCGTGCTCATCACCCATCCCGCGTTCCTGGGGCTGCGCAGCCAGGATCATTTCGCGCAGATGCTGCACGACGAGTACGCGCGCCGGGGCCATCGCGTGTCGTTGCGGCGGCCCGCCGCGATCGTGCGCGGGCTGATCCGCCGCGGCCCGCTTGCCAAGTGGGCTGGCTACGTCGACCAGTACCTGCTGTTCCCGCGGCGCCTGCGCGCCGGGATGCGCGACGATCCGCCCGATACGCTCTACGTGTTCTGCGACCAGGCACTGGGCCCTTGGGTGCCGCGGGCGGTGCAGCGTCCGCATGTCGTCCATTGCCACGACCTGCTCGCGCTGCGTTCGGCGCTCGGCGACATCCCCGAGAACCCGACCTCGTTCACCGGCCGGCTCTACCAGCGCTACATCCGCGCGGGCTTCAGGCGGGCGCGTCATTTCATCTCGATTTCGGAGCGGACCCGCAGCGAACTGCATGCGTTCGGCGGCTTGCCGGCGGGACTCTCGGAGGTCGTCTACAACGGACTGAATCATCCGTTCCAGCCGGTCGAGCCGACGCGGGCACGCGCGCGTCTCGTGGCGGCCGGCCTGCCGGCGGACGAGCGCGGCTGCCTGCTGCACGTCGGCGGCGGGCAGTGGTACAAGAACGGCGTGGGCGTCGTGCACCTCTACGCGGCCTACGTGCAGGCCACGCTGGCGAACGGCAGCGCGCCGTTGCCGCTCTGGATGGTGAGTCCGCCCCCGGACGCGCGCCTCGCGGACGCGCTGGCGCGCCTGCCGGTCGCAGGCGAGGTACGCTTCTTCCAGGGCCTGGTGCCCGATCTGCTGGAGGCGCTCTACAGCCACGCGCAGTTGCTGCTGTTTCCGAGCCTGGCCGAAGGCTTTGGCTGGCCGGTACTCGAGGCGATGGCCTGCGGCTGCCCGGTGCTGACCACCGACGGGGCGCCGATGACGGAGGTCGGCGGCAATGTCGCCAGCTACCTGCCGCGGTTGGCGCTGGGCGCCGACATCGCCGCATGGGCCGGGCAGGGCGCCCGCACGATCGCCGACCTGCTTGGACGCGAGCCACTCGCCCGCGCCCATGCCGCGCAGGCCGCCCGGGCGCGGGCCGCGACGTTCAGCGCGGAGGCCGCCATCGAGGGCTATCTGTCCATCTATCGCCGGGTGCTCGAGCGCGAGCTGCCGGCTTCACACAGAATACCGGCCAATGACCGACATCGACTTGCCTGAGGACGTCGCCACGCCGACGCGCCGCGACGCGTTGCAAAAGCTGTGCGCGCTCGTCGCCGCGGCCGGCGGCGCGCTGCCCGTGCTCGCCGGCTGCGGCGCGAGCGGAGCGGGCAACGCGCCCATCGTCACGCCGACGCCGCCGCCGCCCACGCCGACCCCGCCGCCTGCGCCCTCGCAGTCCGTCGTGGTGACGCGGCTGAAGACGGCGCTGGCCTTGGCCGCGCCCGCGCTCGACACGACGACGGTGCTGACGGTCACGCAAGGTGCAACCGAGTCCGCCGCCTCGTCTTTCGGCAGCGGCGCGCAATTCATTCCGCCGCTGCCGCAGAGCGCCGGCAGCAGCCTGGCCACGGCGGCGCAGGTGTACGGCCACCGCCGCGACCTGTGGCCTCAGGCGGCGAGCAGCATCGCGGGCCAGGCAGTGATTCCCGTCGCGGTCAACCATGCGGCACTGACACTGGGCAGCACCGGCCGGATCGGCCTGCACTTCATCCATGCGGGCAGCGCCTTCGAACTGCTTGTGCGCGGTGCCAACAATGCGATCACGCTGGTGGTGGACGGCAAGTACGTCGGCTGCGCCGACGCGACGCAGACGCTGAGCCAGATGAACACGTCGCTGACCGGCGGGCCGATCACCGGCGCGAACACGACGCTGAAGTTCGACTTCGGTGTCCATGCGACGCGACATGTCTCGCTGTACTCGATGGCCAGCGTCGGCGCATGTTCGCTGATCGTCGCCGCCGGCGACAGTGTCGCGGCCTGGGATCGCAGCGGCGAGGCCACCTTCGCTGCGGTCAGCGATTCCTATGGCGGCGCGCCCACGACGGCCTGGGGCTTCGGTGGCCTGTTCTACCAGGCGGCCCTGGCGCTCAACATGCCTCACGTCGACCTCGACGCCATCGGCGGCACCGGCTACGGCCCCAATCCGAGCAACCCGACCCTCCTGCTCGCCGGCAATGCGTTCGACGCGCGCCTGCCGTCCATCACCGAGAGCCAGCCCGACCTGTTCGTGACGGCCGGCAGTCTCAACGACAACAACTCGCAGGCGCTGACCCCGTATGCCAGCGCGGCCGACGCCAAGGCTGGCTTCGCGGCCGTCGTCAACCGCTACTACGCCGACCTGCGCGCCGCGCTGCCCGATGCCGTCCTCGCCGCGGTCGGCCCGTGGCAGCCGCCGCCCAACCTGCCGGCCAGTGCGGCAGAGGTCGACAAGGGCGCGGTCGTCAAGGCCGCGCTCGCGGCCGCTGGCGGCCACTGGATCTTCGTGGACAACATCAACGGCGGCTGGTCCAACAGCATCGGCGCGAGCTCGGCGCCGTCCCCCCGCGACGGGCCCTGGCAGACGCTGGCCAATGCTGCGGGCTACATCAGCGCCGACGACGTGCATCCCAACGTCCCGGGTTGCGAGTACCTGGCGGGGCGGCTGGCCGCGGCCTTGCGCGAGGCGATCGTGGCGCTCTGAACGTGGACGCATCCGTGCCGAGCGCGTTGGGGGACGCTTCGAGTCACGCGCTTTTCATGCCGCTTCCCTAGACTTCGCCACTCCCTCGCTTCGCAACGCCATGCCATGACGCTCATCACCAAGATCAGGAAGGCTGCCACGACGAGCCAGGGCATCGCGGGTGCGCACTGGCGCCAGCGGGGCCGTTCGGACGAGGCGCCGGTCTATCTCGACATCGGCGCGCGTGGCGGCTTGCCCGCTCGCTGGCAGTGGGTGCAGCAGGCGGGCTTGATCCGCCCCGCGTTCGTGGAGGCGGACCCCGAGGAGGCCGCTCGGCTGCAGGTCGCGTTGCCGGACGCCCTGGTGCTGCCGCACGCGTTGGGCGACATCGACGGCGAAGCGGTGACGCTGCACATCACGCGCGAGCCGGGTCGCTCTTCGATATGGGAGCCGGACATGCACGCGCTGGCCCCGTTCGGCGCGCAGCCGTGGAGCGTGGTGCGGCAGGTGCCCGTCACGCTGCGCCGCTTCGACCAGGTCTGGCCGTCCGACTGGCTGGTGCCCGCGATGGTCAAGGTCGACGTGCAGGGCTTCGAGCTGCGCGTCCTCGAGGGCTTCGGCACGCTGCTGGAGCAGGTCTGCTGCGTCGAGCTGGAGACGGTGATCAAGCCGCTGTACCGCGGCCAGCCCACGCTGGCCGACGTGACGGACTTCATGCGCGCGCGCGGCTTCGGACTGGTGCGCCTCGCGTCCATGGGCCTGTTCGGCGGCCTCGAGCTGATCGAGTTCAACGCATTCTGGATCCGCAAGGACCGCCACGACAGCGAGGTGGCGCGGCTCTGGCGCGACATCAACGCCGTCGGTGACCAGCGTCGCCTGGTCAACTGGGGCCATTGATCCCGCGTCAGTGCGCTTCGGCGGCCTGCAGCAGCTCGCGGGCCTGCAGCGCGAGTGAATGACTGCTGTACCAGCGCTGCAGCGTCAGCGCTGTCGCGGCCAGGGTGTCGAGATCGAACTCGAACGGTGCGCGCAAGTTGACGTAGTGCACGCCCGTGCGCAGGCCATCGGTGTCGGTGCCGAGCGCGAACGTGTTGAGCGTGGTGCAGGCGTGCGCGGCGTAGGCGGCGAACACACCCGACTTGCCGAGATGCCGGGCGGGGTAGTCGAGCAGGCCGAACCGCGAGCCCGCCAGCAGCGCGCTCAGCGCCGTCGACGACAGGCGGCCCAGGTGGCGCATCGGTGGGCCGCAGAAGGCGCCGGCCTGGCTCTGGCCGTCGCCGGCCTCGACGATCTCCTCGACACCCAGCCGCGCCAACGCGTGCGCGTGCGGGATCAGCGCGCCGAACGCGCGCGCTCGCGTGGCGGCCGAGCCAAACACGATGGCGCGCGGCCGGCGCAGGCGCCACGCCCCAAGGTCGTCGGGCTCGTCGATATTGGAGAACACCTGGCGCGTCTGCAGCGACTTCGCGTCGCCGACGACGCCGCGCAGCCAGCTGGCGTGGTGCTCGGTGTTGGTCCACAGGCTGTTGGCGAGTCGGGCGAGACGACGCGCCACCTGCGCCTGCAGCGGCGACAACCAGAACGCGCTGCGCCAGGGCGCGCCGGTGGCGAACAGCTCATGGAACACGACGACCAGCCGCACGCGCGCGCCATGCGCCGACTTGAACTGCGACAGCTCGTCCGCCAGCCAGGCGCACAGGCCGCGCGGCGCGTAGCCGTAGCCCGAAAAATGCAGCACGACGCACAGCGGCGAGGCATCGGCGCCGGCGCGCAGCAGCGCCTCGAGCTGCGGGCGCATGGTCTCGCGCACGCCCTCGATCAACCGCGCGTCGACGGCGCGCGGTGCCCATGCGCGCGCGAGGCAGTCCGCGTAGTCGCGCACGCCGCCGGAGCCGGGTGGACAGACCTGGACGATCATTGCGAGGTCGCTGCCGGCCTCAGTGCGTCGACGTCGCGAACTGCAGGCTGTTGGCGCGGTCGAAGTCGAAGGAGAACACCTGCGAGCCGGTCGTCTGGATGATGCCGTCGATCGTGCGCGCCGCGAACCCTGCCATCGTGCTGCCCGGGCCGCCGATGGCGTTGGCGTAGACGGTGTCGGTGCCGAAGGTCGCGTTGCCGGGCAGCGTGCCGAAGGTCGTGACCTGCTTGGCGGCAGCGTCGTAGCCCATCAGCGTCGCGTCGCCGAACGCGCGTGACCCATAGCCGCTCGCGAACACGAAGCGATTGCGGCTCTCGCTGGTGTCGAAACGCTGCACCTGGGCGTCCGGCGCGGTGATCGAGTAGCCCCCCACGCTGGTCGTGTACAGGCGCAGGCCGCTCTCGTCGATGAACTCGATCTGGTAGTTCAGCGCCGCGGTGCCGATGTTGACGACGCGCCAGAGCTCGTGGATGCCGCTGGCGCTGGTCTGCACCGTCGTCAGCGTGGAGGTGGTGGTGGATTCGAGCGCGATGGCCGGCACGCCGATCGACTTGCTGACCGCCACCAGCGTGTTGCCGTCGTTGGCCAGGGTGGTGATGTAGAGCAGGTTGGTGCCCATGCTCGCGACGGCCACCTGGCCGGACGCGGATGCCAGCAGCGTGGCGTGCGGCGTGTTGCGCGTCACCTTCAGCACGCTCCATTGCGCGCTGCTGCCGCTGCCGGTGTTGCGATAGGCGTAGAACGCGCTGGCGTCGAAGCCGATGCCGACCCAGCCGCCGCCGCCGGTCGTTGCGGTGTCCAGAAGCGTCTCGGTGGGCTTGATGCCGGAGGAGAAGTCGACGGCGCTCAGCTGCGTGCCGTCGTCCATCAACGCGAGCGTGGGCGCGGCCTGCACGACGCCGGTGTAGGCCGGCGACGTGCTGGCGCGCAGCGTGGTGGACGTGCTGACGCCCGAGTTCCAGTAGATGACGTTGCGCGAGAAGATCCAGCCGCGCGGCGCCAGCGTGGCGGCGTCGCGGAACAGGCCCAGGAAGGTGCCGCCCGACGAATCCGTGTAGACCAGTCCGCGGGCAGTGTCCAGCCGCACCTCGGCCGTGCCGTCATCGGCCGTGCCGCACTGGCCGTCGGGCCCGGAGGTCTGCACGACGAAGCGCGAGTTCTCGGGCGTGGCGTAGTCGATCGCGTCGCCCTGCGGCCGCTTGTTGGCGTCGACGAGGAACTTGCATGCCGTCGTCGAGTGCGCGCGCTGCACCAGCGTCGACGCCAGCTTGCCGTTGGCCTGCAGTGGCACCCGGCGCACGTCGCCGCCGACGATGTAGACGAGCGCGTAGGGCTGCAACACGCTGGTGCGGGCATTGGCGACGTCGACGCTGCCGCTGGAGACGACACGTGTGTCGGTCAGCACGGAACTGCCGTACTCCACCGTGTATTCGACGCCGGGCCTGGCGGGACTCGTCAGCGACAGGCCATAGGTCAGCGACGTCGTCGGGCCTTGCGCCTTCAGCGCCCAGCCATAGGGTCCGGAGGACGGCGGCGCATCGCCGTTGCCGGACGAGTCGCCGCCACCGCCGCCACCGCAGCCCGCGAGGGCGGCGGCGAGGACGAAGGCAAAGGGGAGCGCGGTCGGGATTCTCATGTCGGTGGGTCCGGCACGCACCGCGGGGAGCGATGCAGATGAAAGGCAGGCGTCAGGGCTTGGAGGGCGATCCGTGCGCCGCGATGCGGCCCAGGACGTTGGGAACGTAGGCAGCCGTCTCGGCAGGCCACGCGCGTTGCAGCTGCGCCGCGCGATCGACCGCGCCGGCGCCGGCGTTGTAAGCCGCCAATGCGCGGGCGACATCCTGGTCGTAGTGATCGAGCAGGCCGCGCAGGTGGCGCGCGCCGGCCGCGATGTTCTGCGCCGGATCGAAGATGTCGGTGACGCCGTACAGGCGCGCCGTCGCGGGCATCAGCTGCATCAGGCCGGACGCCCCGCGCGCGGACACGGCGCGCACCTGATACGCGGACTCGACCGCGATGATCGCGTCGAGCAGGGCGGGCGGCAGTCGTTGGGTGACTGCGGCGGCGTGGACGAGGTCGGCGAAGCGAGCGGCTCTGGCGGCGCCTGGCGCGCGTGGCCGCTCGATGGCGAGGCCGGTGATGCGACGCACGTCGACACCGACGTCGGCGTCCGCGTGATCGCTCAGGTGGATCTCGCCGGGCGTGTCGTCGATCTGGTAGATCGCCGACGTCGCCTCGGCACGCGCGGCGGCGGCCACGGTGGCCAGCGGCAGCGCCACGGCCAGCGCGCGCGACCATCCCGCGAGGGCATGACAGCAGGCATCGAGGCGGGCGCGAGCGCGGTAGGACATGAAAGGGCCGGGGACGTGTCGCAAAGCAGCAAAGACTACGCACGGTGTGTGACAGTTCGCGGGCCTGGACTGGCCCGTCCACTGCCGAGTTGTCATTCTGCGAATTGATATAAACTGTATAAACCGTTTACCTCGATAGGACATACCGATGGCCAAGACACCCAGCCCCTTGCACACCCAGCGCATCCCGAAGTCGGTGAGCGGTCCGACCCAGACTGCCGAGGCGGCGGCGAGCGTGGCCGAGGCCGCGGTGGCGCCCGCTGCGAAGAAGGCGAAGCCGGCCACCCCTGCCAGGACCACCAAGGTGGCCAAGGCGGTGCCCAAGACGAAGGTGGCGACCAGGCCCTCCGGGCAGCTCGAAGCGGGGCCTCCCGTGGCGCCCCCGCTGCTGGCCGACAAGCCCGCCAAGGTGCACAAGCCCAAGCTCGTTCGCGACAGCTTCACGATCCCCAAGGACGAGTACCTGGTGTTGAACGCGCTGAAGGCCCGGGCGCTGGGGCTGGAAACCCACGTGCGCAAGAGCGAACTGCTGCGCGCCGGTATCCAGGCGCTCAACGCGATGAACGACAAGGCGCTGTTGAAGGCGCTGGGCGCGGTGCCGACCTTGAAGACGGGTCGTCCAAGGGCCGCCTGAGTCCGCGCCACGGCGATGTATTGCCCTGTTGGCGAGCAGGGCAAGCGGCATTGCGTGAAGCCGTCATCGATCGCGCCTATGCTGCCTGCTCGCCCGTTTGAACATCGACGAAGGGGCGCATCGTGCCGACCACTTCCGTAGATAGCCGCTCCCACCGACGTGTCGAATTTTTCCTGGTGCCTGTGCACCGGGAGAGCCTGCCCGTGTGGGTGTTCAAGCCGGTCGACGCCATGGACGCCATCGCGGGCCTGGTGATCAACCTGAGTGACGGCGGCCTGCAGGTGCTCACCAGCAGCGACGACGCGCTGCAACGCCCGCGCTACGAGATCCAGCTGCTACTGGGCGAGGACGCAGCCGTTGCGCGTTTTCGCGGGCACGTCTCGCGCGTGTGGACGCGCGAGGCGAACAGCGCTGGCTGGCTGAGCGGCCTGCGTTTCGATGACGACCATTCGCCCGCCGAGGATTTCATCCGGGCCTATCGGGTCGGGGCGACGGGCCGGCCCTGGGTGCGATGTTTGCTGATGCCCGCATCCGCGAGCGACGCGACGAACTCGGCTCAGCCCCAGGACACGAACACGATCTGACGCGTCGCCAGGCCGTCGAGGAAGTCGACCAGCGCCACGTCGGCCACGTGCTGCGTGCCTTCGGCATCCCGGAACACCTTCAGCACCTTGGGACGCTGCTCCACGAACCATTCACCCGGCGGGAGCGAAGCGGCTTCGGGGTCGGCGGACGTGCTCTTGAGGGAGATGTCCATTCGGGCTTTGCGCAGGGGGGTCATTGTCATGGCGATGGCGTCTGGCGAAGGAGCGGGCGGGTGAACCTGCAAAGCGAAAACGCAGCGTGGAGGCCTTGTGTGACAAATTGATGACAGCCTCGCTTGGTCCTTGCACCGGCGGGCTGGTCGTGCGCATTTTTTCGCTTGAAGCGGCGCGGGCCACCGCATGGCGCGATCGGATCAGTCCGCAGGGGCCATGCGCCGGATGCGCCCGGGCGCCAGTGGCGTCATGGCCGCGCTCCACCATCTCTTCCGAGGGCGCCGCTTGTCGCGTCAAGACAAAGGGGAGCGCATGTCGAAGAAACTGATTCGAGCCGCCTGGCTGGTCGGCGGGTTGCTGGGTGCCGGGGCCGCGCGGGCCGATTTCGTCAGCGTGCTGCAACCGGGGCCGATCTCGGCCTCGACGTCGGTGGCGTTCCACAACTCGGACGTCCAGGCGGGCACGCTGGCCAGCCAGTCCGGCGTCAGCTACAACTTCCTTGACAGCTGGACGTTCAGCCTGGACGGCAGCTTCCTCGTCTCCAGTATCGCGGCAGCGATCAATTTCACCGATGCAAGCGGCAACAACGTGCTGTTCGGCATCGACAACCTGCAGGTGAACCTGGTGACGAACCCGGTGTCCGGCACCCCGTTGGTATCCTGGCTCAGCGTCAGCGCGCCCACCGCGGAACTGCAGCAGACCGTGGCCCTGGTCCCGCCGAGTGCACTCGGCGCGGGCAACTACATGGTCGAGGTGCGCGGCTTCGTGACGCAGCCGGGGTCGTACGCCGGATCGCTGATCGCCCAGCCGTCTCCGGTTCCGGTTCCACAGTCGTCGGCGCTGTTCGCCTGTGGCCTGTTGGCCCTCGGATTCGCGTCGAGCCGTCTGCGCCGACACTGAGGCGCGAGGCTTGCATCGACTTGTCGATGAGCTCGATCAGATGGCCGTGAAAGCGGGTTCGGATCAGCGCAGGCGCGGCTGACGCTGGCCAGCGTTCCGTCCTGGCCGCGGATCCTGCTTCATGCCGGGCGGAGGCGGCGTTGGCGGCCACCGTTGAGCGCAGCAGACGATTTGAGAGGCCTCTCCAGAATTCAGGCGACCGTTGAACAATTGGTGACTTGGTAGTTCCTTGGGACTAAGGGAAAATGCTGAGTTAACCAAAAAACGAGTCGTTGGCCTTTCATGTCCCTGTTCCGTTCTGCCCTGTCCCTCGCGATCGGTGCGTCTGTCGCCGTCGTCGTCCCCGTCCAAGCCGCTGAATCGATCTCCGGCGCGGGCTCGTCCGCCGCCGCTCCGGTCTACAAGATCTGGGCGACCGAATACGCCAAGGCCAAGGGCACCACTCTGGACTACGCGTCCGTGGGCTCGGGTGCCGGCATGTTGAAGATCAACAAGCACGAGGTCGACTTCGGTGCGTCCGACGTCATCGCCAGCGCCGCCGATCTCAAGAAGAACGACCTCGTGATGTTCCCGACGGTGATCACGGGCGTCGTGCCCATCGTCAACGTCGGCAGGATCAGTCCGAACCAGCTGCACCTGACAGGCGACGTGCTGGGCCGCATCTTCGCGGGCCAGATCACGCAGTGGGACGCGCCCGAGATCAAGGCACTGAACTCAGGCCTGAAACTGCCTGCCCGTGCGATCCGCGTCGTCGCGCGCGCCGACGGCTCCGGCACCACCTACCACTTCTCGGACTACCTGTCGCGCACCAGCCCGGCGTGGAAGGCCAGGTACGGCGTCGCCAGCCACTTCGACTGGCCAGCGGGCACCCTCGCCGTCAAGGGCAGCGGCGAGGTCGCCAAGACCGTGCAGGCGACCGAGGACTCGATCAGCTACATCGACTACAACTACGTGATCGACGCCGACCTGACCCCTGTGGCGATGAAGAACGCCGAAGGTCAGTTCGTCGCGGCCAGCGTCGAGGCCTTCCACCAGGCCGTGATGCACAGCACGTGGTATTCGACGGGCGACTTCTCCACCGAGATCAACGACCTGCCTGGCGTCAACGTGTGGCCCATCACGATGGGCACCTACGTGGCCGTGCCACGCGTGGCGCTCGCCGGCGATCGCGCGGAGCGCACGCTGCGCTTCCTGACCTGGGCCTACCTGCACGGCGACTCGCTGGCGCGCCAGGCCAAGTTCGTGCCGCTGCCCGAGCGTGTGCAGGCCAGCGCCTACCGCGAGATATCGCGCGTCGTGAGCACGAACGGCGAGTCGCTGGGTGCCAGGACCATGAGCAATCTGGTCGACTGAGCTTCGCTCACGGCCAAATGGCCGTCAGCGTCTGCGCCAGGCGCGCACCGCCCAGGGTCAGTTGGCGCTTCTTGATCGGCGCCATCGAATCGTCGTAGCGGCCCGTCAACGGCACCATCCACAGGGTGCCCTGTTGGGGGCCGAATTGCAGGCCCTTGAACGCGACTCGGGCCTGGGTCATCGTCGTGCCCGCCCATTGGGCCGACCAGCCGTAGATGTTTCCGGGCGTCTTCGCCTGCGCGCGGGCCCGCGCCACCCAGGCGGCGTCGATGTGGTTGGAGTGCAGCGCTTCCGGCGTGTCGTCCCACGTCGCGTGCAACTTCTCGCTGGGATGGTTGGTCGCGACGCGAATCGTCTGGATCTGGTTGCCGCCTTGCGTCGCCGTCGCCGGATCGAAGGTGCCGACTGACGGATCGATCACTTTCCCGTTCGCGTCGAGGTACACCGCGCCCACGTGCAGCGGCTGCGCGATGTCGCCGACATAGTGCGACAGCAGCAGCAGGGCTTCGCGCTTGTCCTTGATGTCGAACGGCGGCGGCGCAGGGTCGCCCTTGAGCACGTGGATTGTCGCGGAGATCGCCGCGACGACATCGAAGTCGCGCGTGCCGACATCGCCCAGGTGATAGCCCTTGCGCTGGATCGCCTCGTCGCTGTAGTGGTACTGCGTGTGGCACGACGCGTCGCCCGTCACGTGAGGGCAGTTCGTGTCGTTGCGCTTGACGAAGTCGATCATCTCGGCCTCGCCCTGCGGCGTCTCGTAAAGGACGCACTCCGGGAACTTGACTGAAGGCGTGTACGCGAAGTTCTTGCTCGGGTCGACGCCCTTGGCGCAATCGGCCCAGACGGCCGCCTGCTCGAGCGTCAGGCCACCGAGCAGCGCCTTGACCTGCGCTTCGGCGTTGGTGCCGACGATGAGCCGGTCCGCGAGCGCGCCGACGGTATGGTGGCCATCGGGACCCCAGGGCAGGGCGGCCGTCGTGAACAAGGCAACGAGCAGTGCCACGAAGGCGCGAAACGAGCGGCGGGTCATTGAGGGCTCCTGTTGAATGGACTGACCGCGGCGGCGGGCAGCACGAGCGTGCGCTGCTTGGATGTCAGTGTTGTGGCGAGCGCTGCAGGGTCATCGTCATTCGCGTCGACCTGGGCGGCTGCGCCAGGCCGGACCTGACGATGCGCAGCACGGCCATCACTGCGTTGTCCGCGTGGTTGTCGTCCATCTCGGCGACGTCCGCCAAGCTCCCGGGCTCGACGCATTTGGGCACGCGCTGGAAGCGGTGCCTCCAGCGGGACGCCGTGCTCGGTGCGACCCCCGGAACCCGGCAGCTCGATGCACCGTGAGCCCATCGGCCAAGCCGCGGGTCTGCTCCAGCTACTTGCCCTTGCGGCGCAGTCGTGCCAGCGGCGTGCCGGACAAGGCGTTGAAGATCTTGTTGCAGGCACGGCATCTGAAGCGCTGCAGCCCGTCGGCCATCCTGTTGCGCTCGAGCCGCGCGCTCTTGCAGTGCGGGCACGCCCTGGTTTGGCGACCGCTCGACTTCAGCACTTCGATGCAAGCTTGCGTGCTGGACGACGTCTTGAACTTGTTGCGGGCTCCTGCCGCTGCCGCCTGGTTGGCCGTCCGACCGGTGCCGTGCTGCCAAGCAACTCGTCGAGCCCCGAAGCGTTCATGAAGCAGTCCAGATGAGTGTCCTGACCAATTTAAATTGTCTCGATCGAAGGGCGACCTTCGGCGAAGCGGGCTGCACCACCTCTCTCCTTCAATCCCGCCCCTTGGTGCCCGCGAGCGATGCAGGTCGCTGCTGGGCAATGCCTGCGCCGGCTCGACCTCAAGCCCGAATCCATCCGCCCATGCCCCGCACGAATGAAGATATCTCTGATCGTTCGAAGGCACCGACTTCGATAGACCAGGTCAACCGTTCGATCTCGACCTGCTGCTTGGAGAGCCGGAGCACGTTGAATTCGTTGGGCTCTCCGCGCACGCGCGTGGACGTTGCGGTTCCTGCAGAAACGGCGAGCACGCCTTGGGACTCCAGCGTGCGGTCGGACAACGCAGACCGTCCGCTGTAGGCGCGATGCAAGTGGCCTGACAGCATCAGATCGACGCCGCACTCCGCGAAGGCCTGCATTGCCAATGCTGCTCTGCCGACGCGATCACCAGCATTCATGGCATCGCCTGCGTCGAACGGGTGGTGCGTCACCACCACCCTCACTGCGTCTGCATGTGCGGTCGAAAACGCTGCCCGGACGGCGTCGATCTGCTCGCGATTGATCCGCCCATTCTTCATCACCATCGACCGCGCTGTGTTGACACCGACCACCGCAAGCTGCGCATCAAAAAACCGAGGCATCGGGTTGGATTCGATGTAAGTTTGAAAGAGCGCCAGCGGTTGCAGAAACCGATCGATGACGTTGTACAGCGGCACGTCATGGTTGCCGGCGACGACCACGCGTGGGGTTGGCAGGCGCTCCAAAAAGGCGCGCGCGGCCTTGAACTCTGATTCCCTGGCCCGCTGCGTCAGGTCGCCGGAGACGACCACAACGTCGGGCTTGGCAGCCTCCACTGCGGCGACGAGCGGTTCTGGAAGTCGCTCGTCGATGCGCCCGAAGTGCAGGTCCGACAGGTGGACAAGGACACGCATCTCAGCTCTGCGTGGCCGGCAGATACACCTTCAGCGCTCGCGCATGGATGCGGCAATCCAGTGGCGTGCTGAGCCTGGTGATCTCGCCATCGGTGGCGACGTGGAGCGTGGCGTGCTTCGAGAATATCTGCAGGCGTTGCGCCGTGAATTCATGAAAGTCGTTTGTTGATCCTAGACGCCCCAGCAACGCGTGGAAGGCCAGCACGAACAGCCGCCCGCGACCGGCGCGCTGTGCGAGGTAGATGCTGAGCCGGCCCGACTGGATTGACTGGCGGCGCCCGATCCTGAGTCCGCTCATCTCGTAGCGGTTGTTTCCGATGAACAGGAACGGTGTCAGGAAGCGGTTGTCCTTGCCATCAATGCTCATCTGCAAGGTCATGAACGGGAACCGCCGGAGCGCATTCCACGACGCCCATGCGAACGCTGGCCATTTTCCCCGACCGAGACGCGATTGCTGACGATCGCGGTTGCGGACGACCTGCACGTACAGCCCCAGGCTGGCATTGTTCAGGAAGTGCAGGCCCGAGATCTCGCCGACGTCGACGGTGCCTACCGCTGCGCGGCGGATAACTTCCAGTGCCTGGTCGATGTCCAGCGGGATACCCGCATCCTGTGCAAAGTGATTGAGGGTGCCGAACGGCAGCACGCCGAACACGATCGACTTGCCCACCAAGCACGAAGCCACGGCGTTGAGGGTGCCATCTCCGCCGCCAGCGATGACCGCGTCACAGCCTGCGTCCAGCGCGATTGCGACTTGACGACGGATGTCATCGCCCGAGCGCACGATTGACACGACAGCGCCGTTTGCGATCTCGTCAATCTGATCTCGGTAGGCAATGAACGCCTCTGCGTTGGTGCCGCCACCGGCCGCTTCATTGAGAATGAACGCCACTCGTTTCGTCATCGAACGTTTTCCCTCATCGGAGCCGGTGTCAGCGGGGGGCGGCTGAAACAGGCCGCTAGCCAGAGCAAGCCTTCGCCGAGCGCGCCGATGCAGTCACTGAGGAAGTGCACGCCCACGATGATCCTGCTGCTTGCCACGATTGCAATCATGGTTGCCGCTCCGGCAACGCACAAAGCTTTCTGAAGCCGGCTTGTCTCGAGCTTGGCGACTTCGATCGCGAGCGACCCATAGAACACGGTCGCCTCAGCGACGTGGCCGCTGGGAAAGCTGAAGCTGGCTGGCAAGTCGACAATCGACCAAGATGGTCGAACGCGGTGGATGGCAGCCTTCACTGCGACGTTCAGAAGCATCCCCACAGGCACCGCTACCAGCAGGCGAACGCGAGCTTGGGGACGCCCGCAATGGGTCCATGCCCACGCAAGCGCTGCCGTCAACACCAATATCCCCACGGTGCCGTGTACGTAGTTGCTCATCGATGCGGCCCCCAGCAGCATGGAGGTCGACAGCTCATGCGCAAGATTCCAAGCCGCACGATCCGAAGCCTGGATGGTGAGGCTACTCAACAGCGCACCCAGTGGCGCCGAAAATAGCCAGGCAACTGCCGACAGCGATGCGAAGCTCGCGCTGAGTACCGCGAGCCAGCGGACAGAAATGGTCGGGCGACTGGGAGACATCGTCGCCCAGCGGCAAACGACGGGCCGTGCGGAAGCCAAAACTCAGCCCAGCGCCGAATTTGCTGCGCTTCAAGATGGGTTGGCCGTGTTCTTGCCCCTCGGGAGTCAGTTCTACATCGCGACCTCGAGGGCGCGAAGCTCCAGCCAGCCAGGCCTGAGTCATGTCAAGGCGACGGTGGCAAGTCGACGAACTGGCCAGGCACGGCGCTGGCGACGCTCTTGTGCGGTACAGAGTCCGCAACTGGTACGCTCGCCTTGCCGAAGTCCACCCCTTGCTCCATGACCGCTGCCCTCCATATCGCAGTCCTTGACGACGAAGTCGAGATCACGATCCTGCTGGCGAACTACCTGCAGGGCCGGGGCTTTCGCGTGAGCCAACTGCATACCGGGCGCGAGCTGATGGCACTTCTGGATTCGGATCCACCCGCCGCCGTGTTGCTGGATCTGGGATTGCCTGGCGAGGATGGCCTCGCCATCGCGCGCCAGCTTCGGGAGCGCTCCCAATGCGGACTGATCATCGTCACGGGTCGCGGCGATTCGGTGGACAAGGTGGTGGGCCTCGAGATCGGCGCCGACGACTACGTGACCAAGCCGGTCGACCTGCGAGAACTTCTGGCCCGCATCACAGCCATCCTGCGGCGCACGGCGTTCGCGGAGGCGCCTGCGGTGCGGATATCGCCCGTCGTGACCGCTGCCGCCCCTTTGTCGGCGCGCGCGTCGTCCCGGATATTCGCTGGCTGGGCGCTGGATACCGGTGCGCGTACGCTGGCCGATGCGAACGGCGACGAGGTTTCCTTGACGACCGGTGAATTCGAATTGCTGAGAGTGCTCACCGAGCATCCCGGCCGCGTACTGTCTCGGGATTTCCTGATGGAGCAGACACGCAGACGCGAAGCCGGACCCTTCGATCGGACGATCGACGTCCAGATCGGGCGCTTGCGCAAGAAGATTGAAATCGACGTGGAGGATCCGCGCATCATCAAATCGGTTCGGGGCGCGGGCTACGTCCTGGTGCCGGAAGTCACGGTGCGTTGATGCCCCCATCCGAATTCGGAATGCCGCAGTCCGTGGATCCGCCGCCGGTCGAACAAGGCGTCTTTCGTTCGTTGTTCGTCGCCTATCCGGACGCACTCCTGCTGGTCGATCAAGCGGGAAGCATCGTCATGGCCAACCATGCCGCCGCGAGCCTTCTTGGGTATCAGCCTGGGGAAATGGGCGGACTGCCGGTCGATGCGCTCGTCCCCGATTCCATCCGTCCGCGTCATGCCGCGTATCGCCACGCGTATGGCCAAGCTCCGCGGACGCGACCGATGGGCACGCAGATGGAACTCGTCGCCAGGCGCAAGGATGGAAGCGAGGTGATGGTCGAGATCGCCCTGAGTCCGCTCCAGGGGCATCGCGTGCCACTGGTGGTTGCGGCGATCCGTGATGTCGCAGGCTATCCGCGTGTCAAGCAGGCCCTTCAGCGGGCGCGTTATGCGGAACATCTTGCCCAGCTCGGGCGGCTCGCGGTGGATACGCGGGAGCCGCAGGAATTCCTGGATCAAGTGCCGCGAATCGCGCGTGAGGCGCTCGAAGTCGACGCGGCCGTCGTCTACCTGCTCGACCCTGGAAGAACCGAATTTCGAATCGTCGGCGGCGCCGGTGACCTCGCGCTCGATGTCGTCGGTGAAATTCTTGGCAACCGTCCGGATACCCTCCCAGGTCTCGTTCTGGCCGAGTGCAGGGCCGTTCGTTCGGCGTCGGTAAAGGCCGAAAGGCGCTTCGGCGTGTTGCAGCGCTTCATCGACGCGGGTATCGAAAGCGTCGTGGCTGTGCCATTGCTCGACCGCGGACGCGTCTTTGGCGCCTTGGGAGTCATGTCGACTCGATCCGCTCGTTTCGGCGACGACGAGACCCGGTTCCTGGAGTCGCTCGCCAATCTGCTTGCATCCAGCCTGCAGCGGTCCCAGACCGAGGAGGCCTTGAGCCACTCCCAGAGACTCGAGAGCGTCGGTCAACTCACGGGCGGCATCGCGCATGACTTCAACAACCTGTTGATGGTCATCCAGGGCAATCTGCAGTGTCTCGAGGAGACCGCGGGTGTTCGGGGCGACCTGCAGGCGCTGCAGTTCGCGGATGCTGCGCTCCGGGCCACCGGGCGGGCGGCTGAGCTGACAAGCAAGTTGCTGGCGTTTTCGCGGAGGCAGGTGCTTCAGCCGGCCACGGTCGACGTCGGTTCGATGCTGAATTCACTTGCGGACATGCTGCGCCGCACTGTCGATCAGCACATTCGCATCGACGTCCAGATGTCCGATGCGGGATTGATGGTGATCGCCGACCCCGGGCAGCTCGAATCGGCCTTGCTGAACATCGCCATCAATGCGCGCGATGCGATGCCGCACGGGGGCGTTCTCCGATTCGAAGGGCATCCGGGCCCAGCATCGGACGGTGAGTCCCCGGATGGCGTGGAGCCGGCCCATGCCGCGACCGGCGCTTTCGTGCGTATCGCGGTTTCGGACACCGGTTGTGGAATGAGCGAAGAGGTTCGCGAGCGGGCCTTCGAACCATTTTTCACCACGAAGGAACTCGGGCGAGGCACGGGCCTCGGGCTCAGCGCAGTCTACGGATTCGTCAAGCAGTCCAAAGGCAGCATCGCCATTCGCAGTTCGCCCGGCGCAGGGTCGACCATCGCCATGCTGCTTCCGCGAGCACTGGAGCGGCAGGAGTCGCCGACCCAGGGCGACGCCGCATCGATGGCGCTGCCTTCCAGGCTGCATGTCCTGCTCGTGGAGGACGACGTCGAGGTGCGGACGGTGATCCGTGCGCACCTGGAGTCCCTGGGGTGCGTCGTGCACGCGGCTGCTTCTGCCGAGCAGGCGCTCGAGGCACTGCAGGCAGGCGCGAAAGTCGATGTTCTCCTGACCGATATTGCGCTGGGCGCCGGCATGCGCGGAACCGTGTTGGCCGCAGCGGTACAGCAACGTTTCGGCGGGGTGCGCATCGTGTTGATGTCGGGTTACTCGTCGGAATTGATTGAAGCCGATCAGCACTCCCCGAGCCGTTGGGAATTGTTGCCCAAGCCTTGCACGCGTCAGGAGCTGAGTGCCGCGATCGCCAGGGCGCTGTCCAACGACACCCCGGATTGACCCGGCTGGCCGCGTCCGCTATTGCAACACGCGAGCTTCGGGATTCACGCAGCGGTGCACGAATGCCGACAGCGCTCCCGGATCGGGGATGCAGACTTCGCGACGGCCCTTCTCGGAAAACGAAATGATGCGATCTCGCACCAGACGCGAAAGCGCCCGGCTGACCGATTCGATCGTCAGGCCGAGATGATTGCCGATTTCGGCGCGCGTCATGCGCAACGTGATGGTGTCGGTGCGCATGCCCCGATTGGCCATCGACTCGGCGATGATTCGCATGAAGTCCGCCACGCGCGCATCCGCCGGTAGCGTGCAGACCGACATCAGCGAGTCGCGATCGCGGGCGATTTCGACGCTCATGGCGTTGTGGAGTGCGTCCAGCAGGGCCGGGTGCCGGTCGCAAGAGCTCATCAACTGGGCATAGCGAATCGACCAGACCTCACCGGTGTCCATCGCGATGCCGTCGCAGCCGTAGACCCCTTGAGCGATGCCGTCGAGGCCCAGCCAGTCGCCGCGCAAGCGGAACCCGGCCACCTGCTCGCGCCCGTCCGTCGTGATCTTGACGATCTTGGCGATGCCGGAGTTCAGGATGTGCAGGCACTCGAAGCGTTCACCCGCGCGATAGATGACGTCTCCGGCGTGCACCAGCCGCTTGTGCGGGGCGAGGACATCGCCGATCAGCTTGAGGCTGTTGGCGATACGACTTGCATGCAGGGGGTTCGGCAACTGGTTGGTGGAACTGGGCGGGGCTGCGCACGCGGGCTGACCTGAAACGAAGCGCGCAGCATGCAGAGTCGGAACGCGCGGTTCGGCGGATTTCAGGGGCACGGTCAGCATGGTGGGTTGCCTCGGTTGAGCAGTTTCAGATTCGATGGATTGATCCTAGGCAATCCTCGACAACCGGGTGAGAACGCAGCATATCGGTGCGTAACACTGAGTGAATGGGACGTGACATGCCGAAATCCTTGGACTGACATTGACAAAGCGCAAGCTCACGAAGCGCGACGGCCATAAGCTTGGCCGCTCCGATGTTCCGTCTTGCCCCCAAGTTCGTGCCGCACCTCATGGCCTTTCCGTCCCCGCCTGCAGCGTCAGACCCGACCGGTCATTCGGCAGCGGAACGCGTCGTCCCACCGGGACTCGCCGGCGCGACGCCGGCGCCGAACGCCGGGGTCTGCGGCATGACGTTGCCGCTCAGGAACCGCAACATCGGCATTCTTTGCGACGACGTGCAGCAGGAAGACGCACTCGCCATCCAGCGCGCGACCATCGACCTTGGCGCCCGCGTGGCGCTTGTCCATTCCCACCTTGACGGCACCTGTGCGTCCGATGCCATCGATCAGACGGGACATGTGCTGGGGCGCCTCTACGACGCAGTGATCTGCATCGGCCTGTCGGTGGAGGTCGTGCGGCAATTGCGCCTGTCAGCGGGCATTCCCGTGTTGTCCGATATCGCGGCCCAATGGCTTGCCCTGCGTGCGGCGCGGCCGGACGCGGGCGAGGACCCGCGCTACCTGATGCAGGAACTGCTGAGCGCGATCGGGGTCTGACCCGGGCGGCGTCCGACGTGGACGGCTCGAGCCATTGAATCAACGGTGCGCTGACATCGTGCGGCGCATTTCACGGCGGCTGGCCTCGAGCATCCGGATGCGCGCCTGCGGATAGATCAATGATTCCTCGAGGGCGATGTGATCCCGGGAAAGCGCGCAGAACACGTCGGCGCCGTCGCGCAGCACTTGCACGTCGACCCAGGACTGGTCCGCGGCGATGGCCCGCACCAGCGGTGACAGCACGCGCCAGTCGGCACGTAGCCAGGCGTGATCCTGAACCAGGCGGGCGACGGCCTGCACGGTCTGGGTGTCGCGGTTCTCCGCGAGCAGCGGGAACACCGTCTTTTCCTCGTCGAGATGGTGCTGCTTGAGATCCTGGGAAAAGTAGCTGTCGAGCATAGTCGCCACTTCGCGTGCACGGGAATCGATCCCGTCGGCCTCGACCCGTGCGACCAGCGCTGCGAATTCCGTCAGCATTCGGATCGTCTGGCGATGACCCTCCTCGAGGGGCTCGAGGGCGTCGAGACAACCGGGATTGCCCGAGCTTGTGAACAGGCGAGGGACTGCGTTCATGGAGATCTCCGGTAAGCCGCGTCACGCGGTCGTGGGACGGCCGCCGAAATCGGTCCAGCGGCGCGACGTGAAGTCGTACAACTTGCAGCGCCTGGCCGTGTCCGCGTACCAGCGCCAGGAGAATGGCTGCACGACGATGTGTCCTTCGAGCTTCTGCTCGAGCAAGGCCTGCGCCTCGCGCAGCCGATAGAGCGGCACGCCCATGTCGACGTGATGCGCGGTGTGCTCCATGATGTTGTGCAGCACACGGCCCATCATCGAGCGGAACGTCAGGTGAACCGTCGTGGATACGAAGGGCTGTGCAGCGGCCCAGGTTCGCTTGTCCTCGTACCACGCGACGCCGGAATGGGTGTGGTGGACGTAGACGACGAAGCCGATCAGTCCGTTCCAGAACAAGAACGGCACGACGAAGCCGGCGCCGACAAGCAAGGTCGTCGACTGGGCGCTTGCATGCGCTGCAACGACCAGGCCGGCGATCCAGGCCGCCGCGAATCCGGTCACCAGCAAGCTGTCGCCCAGGAAGACGCGACGCCGGGTCGGCATGGCCGATCTGTTCGGGAACCACAGCCGCTTCCACCAGATCTCCACCAGGTAGTAGAGCCATGGTGCCCAGCCGCTGCGGTAGACATGCTCGAGCGCGCGTTGCGTGCGAGGCAGTGCCCGATATTCAGCGAGCGTGCGTGGCTGCCAGACGAAGTCGAAGCCGCGCAGGTTCGTGTAGCCATGGTGCACGACGTTGTGCCCGACCTCCCACAGGCTGTACGGCGTGAGGGACGGCAGGAAGACCAGCCGCCCGATCCAGCGAATGAGCGTGCGGTGCCGGGTCAGGCTCTGGTGGCAGGCGTCGTGGCCGAGGATGAAGAGGCGGCCGATGACGACGCCACACCCGCTGCCCAACAACAACTTCAAGGCGGAGTGGCGCAGAATTGCCGTCCCGGCGAGCAAGGCAGCGAACAGCACGAGGTCCAGGCCAACGAGCGCCAGCGCGTGGGCCGTGCTCGGGCCGGAAAGCGGAACCAGCCAGGAGCGGATCAGCCTGCGGTTCGGGATTGCACTCGGGTCGGCTGGCGGAGGCGGGGAGTTCAGGTTTGGCATGGGCAAGTGAGTCAGGCGGGGATCGATTCCCCACCCCGATTTCACGGCGATTGGCGCCGGTCGGACTTGTGCTGGGTCAAGGACTGGGCGATGCCTGCAACCACTGCCCGCGATAGCCCGCGCGCGTGGATCAGGTGGCGCAGAACGCCGCCAGGCGCTCGCGCACCTCGTGCGCCATGGCCCACCCCGAGCTCAGTACCAGCGTCAGGCCGGCGACCCGGTAGCCGATCGCGGCGACACCCTTCCCGTCGATCCGTCCGCCCATGGCAGCGCGTAGCCGTTGCCAGAGCCATGGCGCGGAGCCGAGCGCCGGCAGCGAGCCGAGCGCGAAGCCGCCCATGACCACTGCGCCTGCGACCGCGCCGTTGGCCAGGGCTGAGAGAAGCAGCGCGCCCTGGAGCGCGCCGCACGGCCAGGCGACCCAGGCCAGGCCCGCGCCGGTGGCACGCGCGACGTGGGTGCGCCGGTGCACGAACCGCACCGGCACGTTGCCGTCGCGCAGCAGTCGGGCCGGCATGGCCCCGGTGAACAGCCACCAGAGACCGAGCAGCAGGAAGCCCAGGTGAACCAATAGCCAGAGCGGTTGCAGCGCTGGCATGGTTCGCGTCCATGTGCCCAGCGCCGATACGCTGGCGGCAGCGAGACCGCCCATGGCCATGTAGCCGGCCAGGCGTCCTGCATGGAATCCGATCGACGCGGAGCGGCGATCGCCCACGATGGCCGCGCAGGGGGCGCCGCACATCAGGACGCAGTGCGGGGACGACGCGACCCCCATCGCGAGTCCCGCCAGGGCCAGTGCGACGTTCATCACACGATCTTCGAGAAGCGGTCGCGCGAGGCGCTGTCCTTCAGGTAGCGATCGAACACCAGTGCGACGGCCCGCACGACGAACCAGCCGTTGCGCGTGACCTCGATCGCGTGATCGTCGAGGGTCACCAGGCCGTCGGCCACCATCGGCATCAGCTGCGCCAGTTCGTCCGCGAAGGCCTCGCGCATGCGCAGACCGTGCGCGCGCTCGATGGCAGCGAATTCGACGCGGCCATGGCACATCAACGCCATGATGACATCGCGACGGACAAGATCGTCGGTGCCCAGCGTCAAACCCTTGACCACCGGCAGCTTCCCCGCCTCGAGTGCGGCGTAGTAGTCGGGCAGGGTCTTCGCGTTCTGGTAGTAGTGGCGGCCGATGCGGCCGATCGCAGAGACGCCCAATCCCACGAGGTCGCAGTCGGGATGCGTGCTGTAGCCCTGGAAATTGCGATGCAGCCGTCCTTCGCGCTGGGCAATCGCGAGCGCATCGTCCGGCAACGCGAAGTGGTCCATGCCGATGTAGGCGTAGCCCACGCCCTGGAAGCCGGCCATCGCGGCGGCGAGCATCTCGACGCGGGCGACGGGCGTCGGCAACTCCTTGATGTCGATGCGACGTTGCGGCTTGAAGCGCTCCGCAAGATGGGCGTATGCATACAGGGCGATGCGGTCGGGCCGCAGCGACGAGATCTGGGCGATGGTGCGCTCGAAGCTGGCTGGCGTCTGGCGTGGCAGGCCGTAGATCAGGTCGGCGTTGATCGACTTGAAGCCGAGCGCGCGCGCCTGGCGCATCAGATCGCTCACGCTGTCGAACGACTGCACGCGGTGGACGGCCTCCTGCACATCAGGATCGAAGTCCTGCACGCCGAAGCTGAGGCGATTGAACCCCAACCCGCGCAGGTGTTCCAGGCGCGAACCCGTGAAGGTACGGGGATCGATCTCGATCGAGATCTCCGCATCCGGATTCACGAAGAAGGCGCCGCGCACGGCGGTCATCAGTTCGGACAGTTCGGTGTCCGAGAGGAAGGTTGGCGAGCCGCCGCCGAGATGAATCTGCGCCAGGGAGCGCTGCCATCCGATCGCGTCGGTGACCAGATCGAGCTCCACGCCAAGTGCGTCCAGGTAGGGCTTGGCGCGCTCGTGGTGCTTCGTGATCACCTTGTTGCAGGCGCAGTAGTAGCAAACCGACTCGCAGAACGGGATGTGGATGTAGAGCGACAGCGGCGTGAAGCTGTCCGCTTCTTCCATCCGCCGGCGCTCTGCAAACGCGTCCTCCAGCCGGTCGGCGCCGAACGCCTCGAAACGGTCCGCCGTGGGATAGGAGGTGTACCGGGGGCCCGGACCGTCCATCCGCTGGAGGAGCGAACGCGGCGGGAATTGGCGGACTTCGCAAGCGGGGGGCGATGTGTTGAGTGTCATGGCCCACCATGGTGCGGCCGCGCTCGCGTCCGGCATTTGCGCAAGATCAATCGCCGGGTGGCTCGATCTCCATGGCCTCGGGATCGATCCACAGCAACGCGGTCAGTGCGCCTGAGGTGGAAATGATTCCCCAGAAGGCCAGGAAGGACAGCGAGTACACCGTCGACGGCGAGGCATCGATGGCAATCTGGCCCATCCAGCGCAGCTCGGCCGGATCCACGACCGAAAAGACGGCCCCTTCCAGCACGCCGGCCATCAGGAACGACGGCCAGAGAATCGTCATCATGCGGGGGCTCATGCGGCTCTCCTCATCGCTTGCTGCAACCGGTTCGGACTGCTCAGCGCCGCGGCGAGGCGGCGTGATTGCGAGCGAGTTCCGCCGGCAGGCGCGTCGCTTCCTCGCGCGACAGCGACTCCGCGGCGGCCTGCCTGGCGACATGACCGTACTCGGCGACGACGGGGTCGGCGCCGCGGATCGCGATGATGCCGGACGCGGTCGCGGCAACGACCGCCGAGGCGGGCAGGCCGACAACCAGCCACGCGATGCGATAGCGCCACCAGGGAAGGCTGGCCGCTGCCTCCACACGCTGACTTGTGAGTGTGCTCATGTGCATGACGTTACCTTGCTCAACGGGGGACGACGAAAGTGGACTTCTCGGAGAGGGCGACTCCACTGGCCCCATCCGCACGGCGCGAGATCTCGAAATGCAGCGGATGGACGCCGGCGCCCAGCGCCTGGGCGACCTCTGGCGGAACCTGCACCCTGACCGGCAGCCAGACCGACTCGGTCGGGTTGACATCGATCTCGGGCGTCGACGCGATCGTCGCGCCCGCGATGTCCAGGGCGCGCACGCTGAAGTGCTGCCTCGATTCGCTCGCGTTCATCAACTGCAGGCGATAGACGTTCTCGATGCGACCCCCCTCGACCTCGCGCGCCATTGCGCCACGGTCGCGGATGACGTCCACCCGGAATGTACGGCGCATCGCGAGGCTGGTTCCCAGGCCGACGACGATGGCGAGCAATACCGCGCTGTAGACGAGGATCCGCGGTCGCAGCACCCGCCGCAACATGGCCGCGCGACTCCAGCGCTGCTCGAGCCCGTTTTCCGTCACGAAGCGGATCAGGCCGCGCGGGTAGGCCAGCTTGTCCATCACGCCGTTGCATGCGTCGATGCAGACGCCGCAGCCGATGCACTCGTACTGCAGGCCGTGGCGGATGTCGATGCCTGCAGGACAGACCTGGACGCACAAGGTGCAATCGATGCATTCGCCCTTGCCGATTGCCGCCAGGGCGTCATGGGCGACGGAGCGCGGACGCGGGCCACGCGGCTCGCCGCGGCGCTCGTCATAGCTCACGATCATCGTGTCGCGATCGAACATCGCGCTCTGGAAGCGGGCATATGGGCACATGTATTTGCATACCTGCTCGCGCATGTAGCCTGCCGCGCCGTAGGTGGCGAAGCCATAGAACCCGACCCAGAACCACTCCCAGGGCCCGAACGACAGGTTCATCGCCTCCGCGACGAGTCGATGAATCGGCGTGAAGAAGCCGACGAACGTGAAGCCGGTCCACAGTCCGATGGCGATCCAGGTCGCCTGCTTTCCCGTCTTGCGCCAGACCTTGTCGAAATTCCACGCGCCCGCATCCAGCCGCAGGCGAGCTGTGCGATCGCCTTCGAAGCGCCGCTCGACCCACACGAATATCTCGGTATAGACCGTTTGCGGACAGGCGAACCCGCACCACAGGCGTCCGGCCACCGCGGTGAAGAGGAACAGGCTGTAGGCGCTGACGATGAGCAGGCCGGTCAGGTAGATGAAGTCCTGCGGGTAGAGCACCAGGCCGAAGATGTAGAAGCGCCGGCTGGCGAGGTCGAACAGCACGGCCTGGCGCGCGTTCCAGTCCAGCCACGGCAGTCCGTAGAAGAGCGTCTGGGTGAGCACGACCAGCACCCAGCGCCACGAGACGAACCATCCCTTGATCGAGCGTGGATGGATCTTCTTCTCGGCACGGTACATGGAGCCATCGACCGCGGCGATGTTGATCACCTTGCGCTTGCCGAACGTGGCGCTCGGTGTCGAGCCGGATGAGATCGTCATGCGTCCTTCAGTGCGAGGTCGCGTTGGCGCCGCCGCTGCTTTCCTGGTGCGACAGGCTCCAGACGAAGGCACCCACGACATGGATCTGTTCGGCCGTCAGGCGATGCTCCTGGGCCGGCATCGTGTTGGTCTTGCCGTTGTTGACCATTGCCATGATCGCGTCCTTGCCGCGACCGTGCAGCCAGATGTCGTCGGCGAGGTTGGCCGATCCGATCGCCTGGTTGCCCTTCCCGTCGGGCCCGTGGCAGGCGGCGCAGACGACGAACTTCGCCGTACCGCGTGTCGCCGCCGAGGCATCGTGCGGACTGTTCGACAGGCTGAGCACGTAGGCGGCCACGTCGGAGACGTCCGCGGGGCCGCCCACCGCCACTGCCATCGCAGGCATCATGCCCACGCGGCCATGGGTGATGGTCTCGACGATGGCCTCCTGCGTGCCACCGTGAAGCCAGTCGTTGTCCGTGAGGTTCGGAAAGCCCTTGCTGCCGCGTGCATCGGAGCCGTGGCAGGCCGCGCAGTTGTTGATGAAGAGGCGTTCACCGATCGCCATCGCTGCCTGGTCCTTGGCCAGATCGGAAAAGGGTGTCGCGGCGTACTTCGCATAGACGACCGACAGCGCCGCGTTCGTCTGCCGCTGGTCTTCCTGCCATTCCCCCTGGCTGGTCCAACCCAGGGTGCCCTTGGCGCTGCCGAGCCCGGGGTAGAGCACGAGGTAGCCCGCACTGAAAACGATCGTGATGATGAACAGAATCATCCACCAGCGCGGCATCGGGTTGTTCAGCTCGCGCAGGTCTTCGTCCCAGACGTGACCTGTGGACTGGCCGGCCGTGCCGGACTTTCCGCGCGCCGTGATCAACAGGAGGGCGAGGCAGGCTGCCAGCCCCAGGATCGTGGCGATGGCGATGTAGACGGACCAGCCGCTTGACATGAAATCACTCATGCCCGTCTCCCGTCTCGAGGAAAGGCAACTGCTGGGCCTCGTCGAAGCTCTTCTTGTTGCGCTTGGCCATCGTCCAGACAACGATGCCGGCGAACAGGAGGAAGGACAGGAGGGTCACTGCCATGCGGAGGTCGTTGACGTCCATGTTCTTGCTCCTTACTTGACCGAGGTGCCGAGCACCTGCAGGTAGGCGATGAGGGCATCGAGATCGGTCTTGCCCGCGACGTCGTCGGCGGCATGGGCGATCTCGTCGTCGGCATAGGGCACGCCGACGCGGCGTAGCGCACGCATCCTGGGTGCGCTCTCCAGCGGATCGACCTTGCCAGTGACGAGCCACGAATAGGCCGGCATGTTCGACTCCGGCACCAGGTCGCGTGGATTGGTGAGGTGGATGCGGTGCCAGTCGTCGCTGTACTTGCCCCCGACTCGCGCCAGGTCGGGGCCCGTGCGCTTGCTGCCCCACTGGAACGGATGGTCGTAGACCGACTCGCCGGCCATCGAGTAGTGACCGTAGCGCAGCGTCTCGGCCTGCAGCGGACGGATCATCTGGGAATGGCAACCGTAACAACCTTCCCGGATGTAGATGTCGCGCCCAGCCAGTTGCAGGGCGGTGTAGGGCTTGAGCCCTGCGATGGGTTGCGTGGTCGATTTCTGGAAGAACAGGGGCACGATCTCGACGAGGCCGCCGACCGCGATGACGAGCAGGATCAGCACGATCATCAGGAAGTTGTTGGTCTCGATCTTCGCGTGCGAGAAGCCCTCGGGCTTGGCGGCGGTGTCATGGGACATGGCAGTTCTTCCTGGATCAGGCGTAGGCGGTCACGAGCGGGATGCGTACCGGCGCGTAGCGTCCGTTGGTGGCGGTCTTGAACACGTTCCATGCCATCACCAGCATGCCGCTGAGGTACAGCAGGCCGCCGCACAGGCGCACCACGTAGAACGGGAAGGTCGCCTTCACCGTCTCGACGAAGCTGTAGGTGAGCGTGCCGTCGGTGTTGACCGCGCGCCACATCAGGCCCTCCATCACGCCGGCGATCCACATCGAGGCGATGTACAGCACGATGCCGATCGTCGCGATCCAGAAGTGCAGGGAGATCGCCTTGACGCTGTACATCTCCTTGCGGCCGAACATGCGCGGGATGAGGTAGTACAGCGAGCCCATCGAGATCAGGCCGACCCAGCCGAGCGCGCCGGAGTGGACGTGCGCGATGCCCCAGTCCGTGTAGTGCGACAGCGAGTTGACGGTCTTGATCGCCATCATCGGGCCCTCGAACGTGGCCATGCCGTAGAACGACAGGCTCACGATCAGGAACTTCAGGATGGGGTCGTCGCGCAGCTTGTGCCAGGCGCCCGACAGCGTCATGATCCCGTTGATCATGCCGCCCCAGCTCGGCGCCAGCAGCACCAGCGAGAACACCATGCCGATGCTCTGCACCCAGTCGGGCAGCGCGGTGTAGTGCAGATGGTGCGGGCCTGCCCACATGTAGGTGAAGATCAGGGCCCAGAAGTGCACGATCGACAGTCGATAGCTGTAGACGGGCCGCTCGGCCTGCTTCGGGATGAAGTAGTACATCATTCCGAGGAACCCGGCGGTCAGGAAAAAGCCGACGGCGTTGTGGCCGTACCACCACTGCACCATCGCGTCCTGCGCGCCGGAGTACACCGAGTAGCTCTTCCACATGCTCGCCGGGATCGACGCGGCATTGACCACGTGCAGCAGCGCCACTGCGATGATGAAGGCGCCGTAGAACCAGTTGGCAACGTAGATGTGGCGCACCTTGCGGATGCCGATGGTGCCGAAGAAGACGACGGCGTACATCAGCCAGACGACGGTGAGCAGGATCGCGATCGGCCATTCCAGTTCGGCGTATTCCTTGCCGCGCGTGATCCCCAGCGGCAGCGTGATGGCGGCCAGCACGATCACGGCCTGGTAGCCCCAGAAATGCAGCAGTGACAGCGTGCGCCCGAAGAGCCTCGCCTGGCACGTGCGTTGGACCACGTAGTAGCTGGTGGCCATCAAGGCGCAGCCGCCGAAGGCGAAGATCACGGCGTTGGTATGCAAGGGGCGAAGCCGGCCGTAGCTGAGCCAGGGCACGCCGAAGTTGATGTCGGGCCACGCCAGCTCGGCGGCGATGAAGACCCCCACCAGCATGCCGACGACGCCCCAGACGATCGCGGCGATGGCGAACAGCCGGACTGCGGTGTCGTCGTACACCGGTTCGGACGGCGACGGCGCCGTCGCGCGAGACTCGAGCATTGGATTTCCCTTCGATACCCCCGGGGCTTCGGGGCTCGGGGTCATTCTTGCGTTGTTGCCAACGCAGCGCCTTGATGCGCATCAAGCGCTGTCGAGTCCTCCGCGAGAATTCGTCCGCCTTCGCGTTCGAGGTCCTCGAACTGGCCGCCGAACAACGCCCAGCCGAACACGGCGATCAGTGCCAGCACCAGGATCGCCGAGAACGGAATGAGCAGGTAGAGGCTGTCCATGTTCAGCGTGCGAGGCGCATCGAGTTGGTGACGACGAACAGCGAGCTGCAGGCCATGCCCAGTCCCGCGACCCAGGGCGGAAGGTGCCCGGTCAGCGCAAGCGGGATGCAGCAGGCGTTGTAGATGGCCGCCCACCACAGGTTCTGGCGCACGACCCGCAATGCGCGTCGGGCGCGCGTGCATGCGCGTACGAGATCGCCCAGGCGGTTCGACACGAGCACCCCGTCGGCCTGCGTGCGTGCCACCAAGGCACCTTCGCCCATGGCGATCGACAGGTCGGCCTGGGCCATCACCGGCGCGTCGTTGACGCCGTCGCCGATCATCGCGACGAACGTGCCGCGCCGCTGTGCGGCCTGCACCTGCGCCAGCTTGCCTTCCGGGGTCAGTCCACCGAGCGCCGAGTCCAGTCCCAGGCGTTCACCGAGGCGTCGCGCCTTTTGGGAGTCGTCCCCCGACAGCAGATGGATTTCCATGCCCAGCGCACGCAGGTCCTCGATCGCCTTGCGGGTATCCGCGCGAATGCGCTCGTCGAAGTCGAAGATGGCCACGCCTCGACCGGCGGCCGAGAGGCAGACTTGCGCGTCGCGCGGCAGCGCTGCGGGCGCATCACAGGCCCAGCCGGGCGCGCCGAGGCGCCAGCGGCAACCCAGGGGATCGAACCCTTCGATGCCGAGGCCGGGAAATTCCGCCAGTCCGCTCCAGGCGGGGCCGTCGGCCGGATACGCCGCATGGATCGCGCGTGACAACGGATGGGTCGACCACGCGGCCAGGGACGAGGCTTTGCCACCGAGTCCCGGCTCGCGCTCCCGTTGCGTCTCGCCGACGGCGCGCAGGCCCGTGCAATGCATCTTTGCGTCGGTCAACGTGCCCGTCTTGTCCACGAACACGAAGCGAAGCCGCGCGAGACCGGAGATGGCGTCGATGTTTCGCAGCAACAGGCCTTCGCGTGCCATGGCGGAGGTGGCTGCCAGGAGCGCGGAAGGCACTGCCAGCGACAGTGCGCAGGGGCACGTCACCACGAGCACGGAGACGACGACCCAGGCCACGCGCGAAGGATCGACCACGCTCCAGAATGCTCCGGCCAGCGCGGCCAGAAGCAGGACGGCCCACAGGAAGGGCCCCGCCCACCGATCCGCCGTGGCCGTCATGGCCGGCCGTTGGCTGCGCGCCGCGCGCATCAGCGCCGCGATGGTCTCGGCGCGGGTGTCGGCGCCGATGCGTTCCGCACGAACGCTCACGGGAGCGCCGAGATTGAGGCTGCCGGCGATCACGCGGTCACCGTCATGCTTGGCGACGGCGCGCGACTCTCCGGTCAGGAGCGACTCGTCGACCCGGGTCGATCCCTCGACGATGACGCCGTCGACGGCAAAGGCCTCGCCATAGGGCACGCGGATGCGATCACCGACCGCCAATTCGTCGATATCGACCAGCGCGGTGGCGCCTTGCGCTGTTTCGCGCAACACGGTTCGAGGGATTCGGCTGCCCACGTCTTCAAGCGATTGCTCCGCGCGTTGACGGGCCCGTGTCTCGAGATAGCGCCCGCCCAGGAGGAAGCTGACGAACATGCTCAACGAGTCGAAATAGACGTCGTTGCCGAAGGCCCCGCCCGGTGCGAACGCCGCGCCCGTGCTCGTCGCGAAGGCCACCAGGATGCCCAGCGAAACAGGAACGTCCATGCCGATCCGGCGCTGACGCAGCGCGCGCCATGCGCCGCCAAGAAAGGGCGCGGCAGAGAAGCACAACACGGGCAAGGCGAGCAGCCAGCTGCCCCAGTCGAGCAGTCGCTTGTACTCGGCCGACAACTCCCCCGGTGCACTCAAGTAGGCCGGCGCCGCCAACATCATGATCTGCATCGCGCAGAACACTGCGACGAACAGGCGCCAGAGCGCCATGCGGGATTCGCGCGCGCGTGCTGCGCGGGCCTCGAACGCGGTGTCCGCGCTGGCCTCGTAGCCTGCCGCCTGGATCGCCGCGAGCAGTGCGGGCGCGCTGGTGAGGGCGGGGTCCCATTGCACCGAAGCGCACTGTGCTGCAGCGCTGACGTGCGCGTCGACCACGCCTTGCTGGCGCTTCAATGCCACTTCGACGATGTCCGCGCAGGCAGCGCAATGCATGCCGCCAATGCGCAAGGAGGATTGCGCGAAGGTGCTCACGCGGGCTGGCGTGCAGGCCCCGGGGGCCCTGCGCGCTGCGTCAAGCCGGAGCGTGGCACGACTCAGGCCTCGGTTCCGGCCACGAGCTTGCGCAACCCTTCGGCGTCCAGGATGCGAACCTCGCGCTGCCGCACGTCGAGGATGCCGCTCTCGTGGAGCTTCGAGAAGCTGCGGCTGACCGTCTCCAGCTTCAGCCCCAGGTAGGCTCCGATCTCTGCGCGAGTCATGCGCAAGACGAAGGCGGACGAGGAGAAGCCGCGAGCGTCCAGCCGGTGGGCCAGATTGAGCAGGAAGGCCGCGAGACGCTCTTCGGCGGTCATGCTGCTGAGCAGCAGCATGACGCCGTGATCGCGCACGATCTCGCGGCTCATGACCTTGTGGAACTGGCGCTGCAGGCCAGTGAATTCGCGCGCCAGGCCTTCCAGCCGGTCGAACCGGATCACGCAGACCTGGGAGTCCTCGAGGGCGACGGCGTCGCAGTTGTGCGTCGCGTCCCCGATGCCGTCCAGTCCCAGCAACTCCCCGGTCATCTGGAAGCCCGTGACCTGGTCGCGACCGTCGCTGGTCGAGACAGTCGTCTTGAAGAAGCCCGAGCGGACGGCGTAGATCGATGCGAAATTCTCGCCGCGTCGAAACAGCGTTTCTCCGCGCTTGACGCTGCGCCGCGTGGTCACCAGCTTGTCGAGTCGATCCATGTCCTGCTCCGACAGCCCTACCGGAATGCAGATCTCGCGCACGTTGCAGGTGGAGCATGCGGACGCCTCAGGCTCCGCAGGGGCCTGGCAGCGATCGACGACGGTGATGGGATTGACGGTGATCATGAGTCCTGATTCTTCGGCTCGCCAAGGTGGCAAGCCTTGCGCCAGATCAAGGCGGAGCCGGGCGGTTGCGCTGTATTGCGTCGAATCCGACACTGCGCGCCCGCACGGCCACGCTGCACCGGACTTCAGGCGCCGGCTGCGGGGTCCTGGAGAGCCAGGTGGCGGCGCAAGCGTCCGAACAGAGCCGCGTATTCGTCTTGGGGAGCGATGCCGGCCAGCGGATCGGGGTCGGCGTTCATCTCGAGGTCGAGCTCCTCCCAATCGCGCGCGACCAGCACTTGCTCGGCCAACGGGAAGACTTCGCGCTCCTCCAGGGACATGTGCACCGCGTAGAAGTCGACATAGCGTGCAAGGGCCGCTGCGAACTCTGCCCGGCGCGGCTCGCCGAGCATCTCGAAGGCCGTCAGGATGTGCTCGAGTTCCCGGATGCGCGCCTCTCCCCGGAGGTGATCCTCATCGAGGTGGTCGAGCAGATGGCGCGACACGGGCGCGCGCGCCCGCAACCGAGGGAACAGCAAGGCGCTTTCCTTGCGATGGTGGTGCCGTTCGGGAAACTCGGCGACGTAGAACAGCATCGCCCGCAACAGCGTGAAGTCCGGCAGCCGCTGCTGATGCCGTGACTCGGCCAGCAGTGCCGAGGCAGCACGCAGGATGGTCACGAGCGCAACGTGCTCTGAACGCAGGATGGTGATCGTCGACTGCATGGGTTCCAGACGCAAAGCCGCAGAGTCCCACCAAAGCATTCGCGGTCGATTGATCCAGGTCAAGGCGCTTCTTCGATTCGCGGGCGGTGACATGCATCATGCAGAAGTCGAGCGGATCTCGCAGACTTGCACCAGCGGCCCGACCCGCGCGCCAAGGAGAAAGTCCATGTACCAACGCATCCTCGTGCCTGTCGATGGCAGCGACAGCTCGAAACAGGGGCTCGCGGAGGCGATCGTGCTCGCCAGGCTGACCGGCGGCCAGATCCTGCTTGTGCACGTCGCTGGGCAGCGATGCCGAGCAGATCCTCAGGCTGGCGCCCGCGCCGGTACGGCTCGTTCGCAGTGCCTCGCCGGCGGCCTGAGGTCGACGCCTGGGGCCGCTGCGTCGCGCCTTCGGATCAGGCCTTCTTTGCGTAGGCGCTGCACCACCCCTTGGCCGAGACCTGCTTGCCCGCGAAGATGGCGCAGGCGCCCGCGGCGTCGGCAGGCTTGCCCTGGTAGAGCTGGCAACTGCTACAGGCCTGGCCTGCGGCGTACTTCGGAAACTTGGCCTTGTCGGCCTTGGTCGCGTCCGCGACGTAGCCCAGGGCGGCCGCTTGGGGATCCTTCGGATCGACCATGGGCGCATCGGCGGCGACGGCGGCCTTCCCACACAGGGCGAGCGCACCGGCCAGGGGGATGATCTGGATGAACGAGCGACGTGAGGTCATGGATGGCTTCCTTGTTGATTCGGTGGCGACGGGGGCCGTCGAGTGCCGTGCGGCTTGTCCGCCAGGCACTGGCTAACTGGCGCAGCATATCGACTGCGGCGAACGGCGCCTTGACTTGGATCATTGCAGACGCATGCGCGTGCCGGCTCAGTCTGCACCTATCAGGACGCTGGCATGGGCCTCGACGCAGCGAGCAAGCACGGCGGGGTTGTAGCCGCCCTCGAGCGTCGACACGATACGACCGTTGCAGTGCCGCTGCGCGACATCCCGGATCTGACGTGTGACCCAGAGGTAGTCGTCGTCGACGAGTCCCAGGTTGCCCATGTCGTCCTCGCGATGACCGTCGAAGCCGGCCGACACGACGATCAACTGAGGGGCGAACCGATCGAGGGCGGGCAACCAGTGCGACGTGACGGCCTCGCGAAAGGCGGCACCGCCCGAGCGTGCCGGCAAGCCGATGTTGACCATGTTGTCGCCCGCGACATCGACCGGGAAGGGATACAGGTCGTCTTCGAACGACGAGCACATCAGGACCCGCCGATCGCCGCGCAGGATGTCCTCGCTGCCGTTGCCATGGTGCACGTCGAAGTCGATGAGGGCGACGCGTTCGAGCCCGTGCTGGTGCGTCGCGTGGCGAATCCCGACGGCGGCGTTGTTGAAGAAGCAAAAGCCCATGGCCGCGTCCCGCTCGGCGTGGTGGCCGGGCGGCCGGACGCAGCAGAACGCCGACGAGGCATCGCCGCCGAGCACGAGATCGATTCCCAGGATCACCGCACCGGCGGCGCGCAAGGCGGCGAGTGCCGTGTGCGGGTTCATGAACGTGTCCGGATCGACGTGAACGTAGCCCTCGATGGGGGATGCGGCGAGCGTGTCCGCGACGTGCTTGTGCGAATGGGCCCGTGCCAGCTGTTCCTGTGACGCGAGCGGTGCGTCATGGACGCTCATGAGATCCAGCAAGCCCTTCAGAAGCAAGCGGTCGTGGATGGCTGCCAGACGAACCGGAGCCTCCGGATGTGATGCGCCCATTTCGTGGCGCATGCAGTCCGGATGAGTGATGTAGGCGCAGGTCATGGGGGCCTTCGTTTGCCCCAGGCGAAGTCCGGAGCGTTTTGCATGTGTCCACCTTAGGAAGAATTGGACACGGCGCGGTTGACGTGGATCAAACGTGGCGGCACAAGCGATCTTGCGCCAGCGTTGCGCGCTGCGCCGAGGGTCGGTGGCAGCGCGACCGCGGTCGCTGCTTGCCGCCTCGGCGACTCAGTCCGCCGACTTGCGCTGGAACTGGTCGAAGGCCTCGAGCGCATTCGCGCTGTACATCAGCGAGGGGCCGCCCCCCATGTAGACCGCGACGGCCAGCGTCTCCTCGAGCTCGGCACGCGTGGCGCCGAGCTCGGCGAGCGCCTTGGCATGGAACGCGATGCAGCCGTCGCAATGTGCCGCGACGCCGAGTGCCGTGGCAATCAGTTCCTTGGCTTTTGCGGACAAGGTGCCGGCCGCGGTGGCGGCTCGGGCGAGTCGCCCGAAGCCCTCCATGACTTCGGGCTGTGCCTTGCGGAGCGTCGTGACCTGGGCATTGATGTCGCGGGCGAGCTGCGCGTAGGAGGTGGGAACTTGGCTCATGGAACGTGCTGGTCAGCGGATGAGCAGGACCGGGATCTTGCAGCGAGCGAGCACGGAGGTGGTGACGGATCCCATCACGACGTTCGACAGCGCGGTGCGTCCATGGCAGCCCATGACGATCAGCTGTGACTTCTCCTGTTCCGCGTACTGGGCGATGGCCATGCCCGCGTCACCGTTGACCGTCTCGAACCTCACGCGCCAGCCATTCTGCGCGGCGAACGACCGCAGCGGTCCGAAGACGCGGTCGACTTCCTGGTTGCAGTATTCGTCCATCGCCACGGGATCCATCAACGAGGCGACGTTGGCCGGCAACGCGCTCAGCGCCAGCAGCATGACGTAGTCATGGCGAGGTCCGAATATCTCGTCGTGTGCTGCGATGTGCGCGACCATGCGTTTGGTGCAATCGCTTCCATCGACGGGCAGCAGAATCTTCATGGTGTACTCCGGTGAGTTGAATGTGTCTCCATCGTCAGCCCTTGGCTGGCGTGAACCCTTGACATGGCGCAAGGAACGACGGCCCGGGAAAGTTGTCCGAGTGCAGCACGCAGCCCCGCCTTCCTTGCGCGGCGTCGTGTGCGGATCGCCATCAGGCACATGTCTGGCGAGCCAGGCGAACCGCCTGGGCAAGTGCAGCTGCCACGGAGCCTGTCGTGCATTGCGTTGTGTCAAGCAAGCAGCTGGTGCCTCCGTCGCAAGGCAGAACCCACCGAAAGCGACTGACTGGTTGATCCGCATCGAGTCTGGGAAACGGGTTCGGCCTGTCTTGGCGCGGTCTGTCCGACCCTTTCGAACCTGTCCTGGCGAGCAATCCATGCGCTACATGAAGGCCGCCGTCGCCGATGTCGGCGCTGCTGGAGCCGGCCGGGCCGGTTGTCGCTCGGGGCGCGCCGTGGTGGTTTCAAGGCAGCGACAGCGCGCCAAGCGGACTCTTGGTGATGGCGACCGAAACGACCCAGCTCACCGTCAGCAACGCGCCCACCCAGGCTGTTGCACGGACGCGGGTGGGCAGCGTCCTGCGCATCGCCACGACGCCGAGGGCGATGTAGACGACGAGTCCGATCACCTTGGCCATCAGCCAGGGCGCGGACAACGGCGTGACCTGGAGCATCCATGCGAGCGTGAGCGCCGACAGCAGCAAGATCGTGTCTATCGCGTGGGGCAGGGCCCTGGCGATCCGGCCGCCGATGGCCTCCAGTCCTGCGAGGCTGCCGAGGCCGCGGACGAAGAAGCCGGTGATCGACAGTCCGACAGCTGTTTCGTGAATCGTCCTGACGACCAGATAGTTCATCATGTTCAACCGCGAAGGCCGTCGAGCCGAGGGCGCATGAGCACAGGCCAGTACCTCACCGCGTAGAGGGCAAAGCCTGCGGACCAGAGAACGGCCGCGCACAGGATCGCATGCATCGTGGCTGCGGGCGCCAGCAAGGGAACGAAGACGCGCACGGGTGCAGCCGCCAGGACGAGTGCGTACAGCGTGATATCCCATCGATCCGCGCGCAGCAGGCGGGCGGTGTGGCCGCGTGCGGTGCGGGTCATCATGCCGATGATCAAGCCCCCCGCGACGCCGACGGTCAGGGCGTGCGTGGCCACCGAGGGCGGCACCCAACCTGCCTGGGCGAGCGCGCGCAAGGCCAGGTGAACTGGAATCCAGAAGCATGCGGCGTGCAGCACCCAGACGATGGGACTGCGCAAGGTTTGCCATGGCTTCCAGAGCGCCCAGCGGGCAAGGTGCGCAGCGGCCGCGATCGCGGCCACGAGCGTGATCGCAGGCCCCGGCAATTGCAGTGCATCGGCCACAAGCAGCACCAGGACGGACCCCGAGGCCAGTTGGCCCAGCCACGGCTTCGAGACGGCCGTCGCTCCCGGCGCGCCGTTGTTGGTGAACATCGGTATCACGCGTCCCGTGATGACGGAAATGATGAACAAAAGCACATCCAGACCGACCTGGATGGCCACCCCGCCGAGCGGCGCAATCACACCCAGTTGCGAAAGATGCACCAGCGCCTGCGCGACCGCCATCGCCATGAGCAGGCCGACGAAGAAGTAGTTGCGACGATTGCTTCCCTTGTACAACGCCCGCGCCAGCGCGACAGCGGCCGCGAGCGGAAACGCGACGTTGACCACTGCAGCAGTCCAGCCGAACGGGCTCAGCACCAGGATTCGCCCGGCGATCCAGAGCGCAGCCAGGGCCATCAGGGGACGTCCGGTCGGCGTCGGCTGCCCCGACCAGTTCCGGCCAGCCGTCAGGAGGAAGCCGACCACCACGGCGAGCGCGAAGCCGAACAGCATCTCGTGGGCGTGCCAGATCGGCCCGCTCAGGTAGGTGTGATGCAGCCAGCCCGAAAACTGCAAGGCCCACAAGCCGATCGAGAGCGCGGCGAACGCGCTGGCCAGCAGGTAGAACGGGCGAAACCCGAGTTGCCACAGCGCGAAGCCCTGCGCTTGGCGGGACGCGCGCGGCCGTTCATCGATCTTCAGAAGTGTTGCCATCAGCTTGCTTTCGAAGCGGCGCGGGCGCCCGCCATGATGCGCCACGCGATGGCGGCGCCCACCATGGTGGCGACGAAAAGAACCAGCGCGACTGCGTTGAAAAAGGCGCCGTAGCCACGCAACAGGAAGTCGGAATAGCCGAAGCCGAGACGCAGCAACAGCCACAGGTGGAGCGCCGCAAGCGGCACGTAGAAGATGCTGCCGAAGCGAACCTTGACACGCGCGACGGCCGGCAGGACCACCGGCGCGTGCGCCATCATCATGCCCACGACGAAGCCGAGGCCCAGCGCATGCAGCGCCATGTCGCGCGTCGGTAGTTCGGCGGCCGATGCGATCCAGGCCGCGCCGGCGATCGCCAGCCAGGCGTATCCGATCAGCAGGCACACAGCCATGTAGCGTGGCAGGCCGGGGACGCGCAGGGTACGGCGCGCCACGTCGAAGGCGAACAGCCAGGTCGCCAACAGTACCAGTGACGTGCCGAACAAGGCGGCTCCCAGCGTGGCGGAGAGCGGGAACAAGGCGGCCGCACCGAACGTCATCGTCACGACGCTCCAGACGGGGTGCGACAACAGCAGCAAGAGGCCGCCGACGCCCGGCGCCAACGGGGCAACGAAAGCCGCGGCGTGCTTGACGGCCACGGCCCGCTCGATCCCGATGACGGTGCCCAGGAATCCGCAGATCATCAGCGCTGCATGCGAAGCGGCTGCCGAGACAATCCCGGTGGACAGTGCCGCGGGCGGCGGCGCCATGCATGCGCGCAGCAACGTCGACCAGCCCGACGTCGACGATGCTCATCGCGACTTCGGGCTCGGTCGCCTGGCTCAACGCGGCGACGATAGTTGCCCGCAGGTCTTCGGGACCGTGATACGCGAAAGCCGGCACGACGACGGTGCTGTCCGTTGCGACAGCGCTCACGACACGCTCCTCGACGGCGGCGCGAAAGCGTCGTTGGCCATGAACAGAATGGGCATCAAGGCATTGCGGTTGCCAACGAGGTCCGCCAGCGAGTAGCCATCGAGCACGGCCTGGAAGGCTGCGACCGCTTCGCCGAGGACGTCTCGAAGTCGGCAGACGTCCGCGATGCAACAACTGCCTTGCGCTTCGCCAAAGCACTCGGCGAGAAGGGCGGCGGGCTCCGCCCGACGCACGACTTCGCCGATGCAGATGCTCTCGGCCGGTAGCCCGAGGGCCATGCCACCGCCCTTGCCACGAACGGTGGCCACCCAGCCTTGCTTGCCGAGGAAGTGGACGACCTTGGTGAGGTGGTTCTCGGAGATGTCGAACGACACGGCGATCTCCGCAATGGTGGTGCGCCGGCCGGGGTCGGTGCCCAGATAGATGAGCACGCGCAGGCAATAGTCGGTGAATGTGGTGAGCTTCATGGTCAGCGGATGGGCCGGGACAAGCCGGCCCTTCGACAAGTCATCAGTGCTGGACGGCAGCACGGGTGTCGGCAACGAGTACCGGTGTCGCCGCGGGGCGGCGCAGGAGACTCAGCGCATACATGGCCAGCAGAACCGCGCCGGCAGCGAACACGATGTCACCCGGAACGCGCATCCACACCAGCGTCTCCATCACCTTCGAGTGAACGATCGCTGGAGAGCGTGCGTACCACATGCCCTTGGTGATGCCGGCCCAGGCCTGGTAGATGCCAGCAGGCAGGATGGACATGAAGACCATCATTGCCAGGCCGAGGTTCAGGCTCCAGAAGGCGGGCTTGAGCAGGCGATCGAGATGCAGAACTCGTGCGTAGAGACCGCGCAGACAGAACAGCATCAGGCCGATGCCCAGCATCCCGTAGACGCCGAACAGGGCGGCGTGGCCATGGGCCGCGGTGAGATTCAGTCCCTGGACGTAGTAGAGCGATGCCGGCGGATTGATGGTGAAGCCGAGAAGACCCGCGCCGACAGTGTTCCAGAATCCGACGGCGACGAAGCACATCACCGGCCACTTGTAGGTGACCAGCCAGGGCGCCGCCTTGGATCGCTGGTACGTCTGCAGAGCCTCGAGACCGATCATGGTCAACGGCACCACCTCGAGTGCCGAGAAGACCGAGCCGACGGCGATCACCGACGTGGGCGCGCCCGTGAAGTAGAGGTGGTGCAGCGTGCCCAGGATGCCGCCGAACAGGAACACGATGGTCTCGGCGACGATGGCGCGGTTCGCGCTCGCCGTGCGCACCAGGCCCAGCTTGGTGAAGATCAGCGCGACGACTGCGGTGGCGAATACCTCGAAGAAGCCTTCGACCCACAGGTGCACCAGCCACCAGCGCCAATACTCGATCATCGAGTAGTGGGTGTGCTGGTTCCAGACGAGCGACGTGGAATAGAAGCCGCCGATGCAACTCGCCGACAGGAAGACCATCGCGATCAGGCCTCGTGACTCCGACGGCTTCATCAACGCCGGCCACAGGGCTCGACCCAGCAGGTAGACCCAGAACAGGAGACCGGCGAACAGCAGGTACTGCCAGATGCGACCCATGCTGGTGTATTCGAGGCCCTGGTTGCCGATCCAGAAGCTGAAGTTGGTGCCCAGGTGCTCGAGCGTGCCGAGCCAGCCAGTGGCGATCGAGCCCACCACGATGAGGATCAACGCCCAGAACAACAGGTCGACGCCGAGCTTCTGGAATTTCGGCTCACGCCCCGACAGCAGTGGCGCGATGTACAGGCCCGTCGCCAGCCAGGCGGTGGCGATCCAGAAGATGCCGACCTGGGTATGGATGGTGCGGCTGATCACGTACGGAAGTACCTCCGCCAGCGGGATGCCGAAGAATGCGCGGCCTTCGACCGAATAGTGGGCCGTCACCGTCCCCATGCCGATCTGCAGCAGCATCAATCCGATGACCGCGAAGAAGTACTTGCGCGTCGCCTTCATCGACGGCGTCGGCTTGACGTCGAGGAACGGATCGTTGGCGAGCGGTTCCGCGGCGTGTTCGTGGCCGGTGCTGCCATGCACCCAGAGCATCGCCGCGATGCCGGCCAGCAGCAGGACGATGCTGACCATCGACCAGACGGCAGCCGAGTCGGACATGTTGTTGCCCACCAGCGCGTCGTGCGGCCAGTTGCTGGTGTACGACAACCCCGTCTCGCCGGGACGATCGGTCACCGCGGCCCACGACGACCAGAAGAAGAAGGCGGACAGCGCCTCGCGATCGGCCTTCTCGGGCAACGATCCGTCGTTCATGGCGTATTGCTCACGCAGCTTGGCGAGTGCCGGATCCGTGCCGAAGACACCTTCCATGTGCTCGTCCACTTCGAGGATGGCCTTGGCGCGATCCGCCGAGACGGTGACGGTGGCGTTGGTGCTGTCGTAGGTGTTGCGACGCATCTCTTCTTGCACGACTGCATCCACGCCGGCCTGCTCTGCCAGCGTGGGTGTGCCCGAGGGTACGAGCTGATGGGTGCGGATCGTCTGCAACGCGACGGCCTCGCGGTGCAGCCAGTCGGCGGACCAGTCGGGCGCGACATAGGCGCCATGGCCCCACACGGTGCCGAGCTGTTGGCCGCCCGCTGACAGCCACGCCTCCTGGCCGCGCTGGATTTGCTCACCGGTGAAGATCAGTTGGCCGTCGGTGGTGACGACCTGCCTTGGAACAGGCGGCGCCGCCAGGTAGATCTGCCAGCCGAGGTAGCCGAGCGCCCCGAAAGACAGCACGAAGATGAGGCCGAGCCATCGCCACAGCCTTGAATTGTTGATCATCGAAATTTCCGAGTGAGAGGGTGTGTGACCTGGGTGCTCAGGAAGAGAACGCTTTGCGCCACGAAGAACTCCGTCTGGGGGTGTTTTGAAGGTGAATGACAGATGCACCTATGCTAGAAACTGGTGCTCGACACGGTATTGATGTGCGTCAACCCCGGAACGGAACGCAACGAAGCGCAGCCTGCAACTCGAGCAGAGGCCGGACGCGCCGGCCGTCGCCGACAGGCGTTTTGCACTGAGGCGGCCAATCGCCCGATTCGTTGAGCGACATCAATGTGCACCCTTCGCCGCGCAGATAAGGTTCACGCCCAATGGATCTTTTCCATTGCCCCGAGGAATCAAAAATGACCGTTCAAGACTTGGCGACATCGTTGCGCCGCGTACGCCGAGCCAGGGGCCTGGTCGCTCTGCTGTCCTTGCCCCTGCTGGCGTTTGGCGCGACGAGCCAGAACGCCGGCGATCTGGGGCCGCCGCAGGGCCAGCCGATCCGCGCCGTGCTCACCAGCCCGCCCAACGTCCCGCCTCCGACTGGACGCAACTACCCGGCCAAGGTGATCGTCGAGCTCGAGGTGATCGAGAAGGAGATGCCGATCTCCGAAGGCGTGAACTACACGTTCTGGACGTTCGGCGGTACCACGCCGGGCAGCTTCATCCGCGTGCGCCAGGGCGACACGGTGGAGTTCCACCTGAAGAACAACCCGGCCAACAAGATGCCGCACAACATCGACCTGCATGGCGTGACCGGGCCGGGTGGTGGCGCCGCGTCGAGCTTCACCGCTCCGGGACATGAGTCGAAGTTCACGTTCAAGGCGCTCAATGAAGGCATCTTCGTGTACCACTGCGCCACGGCGCCGGTGGGCATGCACATCGCCAACGGGATGTACGGGCTGATGCTGGTCGAGCCGCCCCAGGGCCTGCCCAAGGTCGACCATGAGTACTACGTGATGCAGGGCGACTTCTACACGCAGGGCAAGTACCGGGAGAAGGGCAACCAGGCGTTCGACATGGAGAAGGCGATCGACGAACGCCCCACCTACGTGCTGTTCAACGGCTCCGAGGGTTCGCTCACTGGCGACAAGGCGCTCAAGGCCAAGGTCAACGAGTCGGTGCGGCTGTTCGTGGGCAATGGCGGCCCCAACCTCGTCTCGAGCTTCCACGTGATCGGTGCGATCTTCGACGAGGTGCGCTTCGAAGGCGGCACCAATGTTCAGAAGAACGTGCAGACGACGCTGATCCCGTCCGGCGGCGCCATGATCGCCAAGTTCCGCACCCACGTTCCGGGCAGCTACGTCCTGGTCGACCACTCGATCTTCCGTGCCTTCAACAAGGGCGCGCTGGCGATCCTGAAGGTGGATGGCCCTGAAGACAAGAGCATCTATTCGGGCAAGGAACTCGATTCGGTCTACCTCGGCGATCGCGCGGGGGCCAACCTCAACGCCGTCTCCGTCGCCGCAACAGCGCAGGCTGCCGGTGCTTTGACGGTGCAGGACCAGATCAAGGCGGGCGAGGCGCTGTTCGCGGGCACCTGCTCGGTCTGCCACCAGTCGAACGGTGCGGGCTTGCCTGGTGTCTTTCCGCCGCTGGCGAAGTCGGACTTTCTCGCCGCTGACCTGCAGCGCACCATCGGCATCCCGCTGCGCGGCCTGAGCGGCAAGGTGACGGTCAACGGCAGCGAATACGACTCGGTCATGCCGCCGATGAACCAGCTCACTGACGACGAGGTCGCCAACATCCTGACCTATGTTCTCAACAGCTGGGGCAACCCGGGCGGCAGCGTCAGCAAGGACGACGTGAAAAAGCGCCGCGCCGAAGCCACGCCCGTCGCCGCACAGGCGCACTGAGCCCACAGCGTGCAACGCAGGCGCAAACTCGCGGGCCGCACAGGCCTGGGCGTGCTGCTCGTTGGCCTGGCGACGATCGCATCGGCGGCCGACTATCTGCCGATCCCGGGCGGGGCGTTCACCAGCGTGTTGCCGCAAGGGTCCGCACCCGGCGTGGGCTCGCCCGTCGAGATCGCGCCGTTCTCGCTTCGTGTCACGCCAGTCACCGCGGCCGAGTTCCGCGATTTCGTGACCGCGCGTCCACAGTGGCAGCGCGGGCGGGCGCCGGCGGTCTTCGCGGACGCGAGCTATCTCCAGGGCTGGAAGTCTCCCGCTGGCGCCGAGCTCGATGCGCAAGCCGCGCTGCGACCGGTCGTCAATGTCAGCTGGTTCGCCGCGCAGGCATTCTGCGAAACAGAGAACGCGCGCCTGCCGACCTGGCTCGAATGGGAATACGCTGCCGCTGCCGACGAGACCCGGCGCGATGCGCGCAACGACCCGGCATGGCGGCGGCGCATCCTCGGCTGGTACGAGCGCCCGGCCACCAGCGCGCTGCCGCCCGTCGGCGGCGTGCCCGATGTCTATGGCATCCGCGACCTGCACGGCGTCATCTGGGAATGGGTGGACGATTTCAACGCGCTGTTCATCGCGGGCGACAGTCGAACGCAGGGCGATCCCGATTTGCTCAAGTTCTGCGGGGCGGGGGCCATCAGCATCGTGGACCGCGACAGCTACGCCGTGCTCATGCGCATCGCGTTGCTCTCCTCGCTGAACGCCGCAGACTCCACCGGCTCGCTAGGCTTCCGCTGCGCGCGCGCCATTGAAGGCCATCCGCCATGAAACACAAGAACTCCCTGTCCCGCGGGCTCCTGCTCGGTCTCGCCCTGGCTGCCTGCATGCCGGCCGTGTTCGCGGACACGCCGCTGGACGCGTCGTCGACTGCAGGCACGGGCACCAAGGCCATCCCCGGAGATTCGATCTATCAGCTCGCTCCCCACCTGACCGATCAGGACGGCAAGCCGTTCGCACTCGCCTCGGCCCGTGGCGGCCCGGTTCTGATCAGCATGTTCTACAGCTCGTGCGAAATGGTCTGTCCCGTGCTGTTCGAGACGATTGCGCAGACCTTGAAGGAACTGCCGCCGGCGACGCGGGACCGCCTGAAGATCGTCATGATTACCTTCGATCCGGCGCGCGATACCTTGGCCGTGCTCAAGGACACCGCGGACAAGCATCATTGCGACAAGCACTGGAGCCTCGTTCGAGGCAAGGATGCCGAAGTTCGCCAGATCGCAGCGCTGCTGGGCGTGCAATATCGACGTCTGCCCAGCGGGGAGTTCAATCACTCGAGCGCCATCCTGCTCCTGGACGGCGACGGGCGGGTCGTCATGCGAAGTGGTCGTTTGGGCACGATCGATCCCGCACTTGTTGAGGCGCTGATCCAGGTGCGCTGAGCGCCCTGCCGCTCCCTTTGCGGGCGATCTGGGGGACGCAACGGCGCATCGCCTCCTGCATCGCCGCCGGGGATCCGCGTCGACGCTCGACGGCTGCACTGTCGACAACGCCCTGCGCGGCCTGACGATGCACCATGCCTTCCTCGGCATCTCGATCGGCGTCTCTGCGCCCGGCCTGCGCGGCGCGCGCGAACTGACCGGGCGACAGGTCGATGAACAGCGGGTCGACCGGGCCCAGCGTGAACTCGCTCACTTCGTGGCGACGTGCCCCCGAGTCGCTTGCTGCGCCTTCACGTACTTCATGATGTTCAGGAAGGTGTCCGTCCAGTAGGTGTCGCGATGCGCCGCCAGGTACGCCAGCAGTTCCTCGTGCGCCTTGTTGGACGTGACGATGTAGTCGCCGCCCACGCCGTGGAAGGTGAAGTTGATCATCGTGCCGGTTTGCGCGGCCCGCTTGACCAGCACGATCAACTGCTCGCCTGTCGCGCCGTCCGGCGCGTTCACGGCCACGTTGTAGGGATCGAGCTTGTCCATGTCCGCCACGACGCCGCCGAAGCCCGACTTGATCGCGACGAAGTCGCCGTGGATCAGCTTGACGTAGTGCTCGCCCGCGGCCATCACGTCGCCGCACGGCACGGTGAAGGTGCGCTCGTCCTTGCCGTCGATCGCATGCAGCATCGTGTTGCCCAGGCGGATCTGCTCGACGAGCCGGGCCGCGGTGGTGGTGTCGATGTCATCCTCGGGCGCCACCCACTTGCGATCGGGCAGGGCGGCCGAGCATTGATGGAACAGCGTGTGGTTGCCAAGCTCATGTCCGTGCGCCGCTGCGGCGCGCCATTCGGGCATGCGCCTGGCGAGCGACGGGCTGGCCAGCTTGATGTAGAAGCTGCCCTTGAGCCCGGCGCGATCGAGCGCGGGGATCGCGTTGTCCAACTGGCTGTCGATGGCGTCGTCGTAAGCCAGGCTGACCGCGGCCTTGGCGCCGTGCGGCCAGGCGAAGGCGGTGTCGGCGGCGTGGCCGATGGGGACGGCGGCGAGCGTGCACAGCGCGGCCAGGGCGCGGATCGGGAGGGTGAGCTTCATGGTGCCGCGAGGATAGGGTAAATCCACGAACTGGGGGGACAGGGCCCCGAAAGAGCGCCGGCGTCCTAGGATCGTCACGACCGACCTCATCAACCCGGGAGTCCCCGCATGCCTGTCCAGAACAACCACGCCGGTGGCCACTACGCGCTCGACGTCTCCGGCGCCCCGGTGGAGTCGTTGAAGACCATCAGCGGCTTCGACATGCTGGCCGACATCGCGATCGAGACGCCGGCACCGGGCACGACGCCGAAAAAGCATGTGGCCAACGTCAAGTGGGCGCCAGGCAAGGCGACCATCGGCATGGGCATGGGCCAGGGCATGTACGAGTGGATGAAGGCGTCGTTCGACAAGGGCATGGTCCCCGCGCACGGCACGCTGGCCACCGGTGACGTCAACTTCAAGGAACGCTCGCTGATCACGTTCAACGAAGCGTTGCTGAGCTCCGTCACGGTGCCGAAGCTGGACGGCTCCAGCAAGGACTCGGGCGCGTTCGAGATCGAGTTCGTGCCCGGGCAGGTGCGCGTGACCAAGGGCGATGGGTCGGACATCCGCCACCCATCCGGCACGCGGCAGCAGCCCTGGGTGTGCTCCAACTTCCGCTTCGAGCTCGGATCGCTGCCGTGCGCGCGCGTGGCCAGCATCGAGTCGTTCACCTGGGCCTGCACGCCCACGGTCGCCAGCGTGTTCCAGCCGACGCCCGGGCCGACGATCAGCGTGCCGGACCTGCGCCTGTCGATCTCGGCCGCCGACTACGACGCGTGGGCGGAGGCGGCGCAGCAATGGTTCATCGACGGCCACCACCTCGAAGCCGACGAAATGCACGGCCTCATCACCCTGCTGACGCCGGACTTGCAGACGCCGCTGGGCTCGATCGAGCTCATCAACGTCGGGTTCAAGCGCTTCTCGCAATTGCCCTCGGCCGGCGGCACCGATGCGTTGTACCGCTTCACGGTCGACCTGTATGTCGAGCGCATGGCGCTGCGCCTGGTGCAGTACGAGGGCTGAACGCGGCGTTCTCCGACACACGAGGTGCTCGACGGGGCACACCTGTTGCCTGTGAAAGGCTCTCAACCGCTTCGCCCGCGAAGCGACACGCCCCACACCTGACAGGAGTTCCTCATGCATCACATCAACAAGAAACTCGTGGCCACGGCCGCGGCCACCGCCTTGCTGGCCGCGCTCGGCGCCGCCGTCGCGCAGTCCACCGACCAGATCGATCCAATGGCCACGCCGCAGCAGCAGGTCGACGTCAACGCCGACAGCCAGAACCATATCTACTTCTTCCGCGACCAAGGCAACTCCCCCGAAACCGATCCCGCGGCCCACCTGTTGCTGATCAAGCACGAGCAGATGGTGCCGGTGGCAGAGCGCACGACCACGACGACCACGACCACGACCGTGGCCGAGGCGACGACCGCCCCCGACCCGGTGACGACCACGATGCCCGCTGACGCGGTCACCAGCAACACGGCAACGAGCGCGACGACCGCGATGCCGGCCGACATGGCCCCGGTGCTGGCCCCGAAGGCTGACCGCAACTGAAGCGCTGCTGAACTTTGACACGGCGGCCTCGCGCGCGAGCGGGAGGCCGCCGTCGTCGTGCCCGCTGCCTCAATACACCAGCTTCGGGTACCAGTCGGTGCCCCGACCTGCTGGCGTGAGGTCGAGGATGTTCCACAGCGGCGTCGGATCGGGCGCGCCCCGCGGGTCCTGGCCGGGGTCTTCGGTACCACCGAGCTCCCCGGCCCAGAAGTGATGGACGCGCCCATCGCGCTTGACCCAGACGTCCAGCGCGGGCCACTCGTCGCCGTTGGATGCGAGCGCGCGGTAGTCCCGTGCAAATTCGTCGCCCACGCATTGCACGAACTCCAGGTGCTTCCAGCCGCGTTCGCGTGCGAACGCGAGCTGGCGCGCGACAGGCGAGCGGCCGACCACGAGCATGCCCACGCGCTGGCGAATGTTGAGCGACGGCATGTCGAACGCATCGAGGAAGGCCGTGCACATCGGGCACGGTCGCGCGCGCTGCGGGCCGAACATCCAGGTGTAGGTGACCAGCGTGTCCTTGTCGCCGAACAGGTCGGCCATGCCGAGCTGGGCGTCGTCCTGGTTGCGGAACGTGTAGCCACGCGCCTCGCCGCCGAGCGGCAGCGCGCGTCGCTGCGAGGCCACGCGCTCGATGTGGCGGCGCAGCTCGATCTCCTCGGCCAGCAACGCGGTGCGCGCCTGCCGGTAGTCGGCGCTGTCGCCCGGGTAAGGCTTGCTCGACGCGGCGGCAAGCTCGGCGGCGGATTTCAGGTCGGTCATGGCGTTCCTTTCGAAAAGGGCGCGCACCGGCCGACCGGATGTCAGAACGGCTTCATCAGCGCCAGCCAGAGGACGGCAATGATCGCGCCCAGCGCGAGCGCGGGCATCACGCGCCATGCGCGCGAGGGCAGGGCGGGCGGGTTCGCGCATGCGCGGCGCAGCGCGCCCGAGAGCGAGCCGTACATCGCGCTCAACGCCAGCACCGCCACGAGCTTGGCGTGCAGCCAGCCGCTGTGGATCCAGCCGGCCTGCAGCGCGAGCCAGAGGCCGCAGACCCAGGCCAGCACGAGTGCCGGGCCGGTGACGGCGCGGTTCCAGCGACGCATGCCGTCGGCCAGCCTGTGTTCCTTCGCGAGGTCGGCGCGGGCCTGGAAGCTCAGCGCGGTCAGCACCAGCGCGCCCGCCAGCAGGCCGGCGATGAACACGATGTCGACGCTGATGTGCAGCAGCCTGACCAGGTCGTAGCGCGTGGCGGGGCTCATCAGGGCGCCGCCAGCGCCAGCGTGGCGCGCGGCGTCCAGGGCGTCGCGTCAGCCGAGTGCAGGGCGGGGGCGGCCAGGAACAGGCGGTCGCTGGAGATGCCCTTGGCGATCAGCGCATCACGCACGGCGATCGCGCGTGCCAGGGCCTGCTGGCGCATCGTCTCGTCGTTGACGACGACGTTCCTGGCCAGCAGGGCTTGCATCTCGGCGTCGGACAGGTCCTTGGCCATGCCCACCAGGTTGCGGGGCTTGTCGGGCAGGCGCGTCTGCTTGTAGAGCGTCTTGAGCAGCGCGGAGCGAGTGACCGGCGTCAGCGCCACCGGCACGGGATCCGGCACGGTGGCGGGTGCGCCTGAACGCAGCGACTCGTCACGCGCCATCGCCCGCAGTTGCAACTCGACCTGCTCGCGCTGCCAGTCGGCGCGCTCGGCCTGCGGGTCGGCGCTGCCGGTGATCGTCATCTGCAGTGCCGGGCGATCGGCCAGTGAACTGGCTACCTTGTCCAGCGCGGCGGCGCTGGCATCGGTGACGACGGCCGTGCCAGGCCTGAACTCGATCGCGCTCATGTCGGGCCCGCCGCCACCGCCGCCGGACAGCAGCGAGAACGGCGACGTCACCGCCTTCACCAGCAGGTTGACCAGCAGCTTGACGACGATGCCGCCGACGCTGAACTGCGGGTCATTGACGCTGCCGCTGATCGGCAGGTTGATGTTGATGACGCCGTTGCGATCCTTGAGCAGCGCCACCGCGAGCCGCACCGGCAGCTTGGTGGCGGTGGGCGAGGCGATCGCATCGCCGAAGGTCAGCTGGTTCAGGGTCACCTGGTTGCGCGCCTCGAGCCGGCCGTCGGCCGCGATCTTGTACGCGACGTCCATGCTCAGCTTGCCGCGCTCGATCGCGTAGCCCGCGTACTTGCCGGCGTACGGCGACAGCGGCGCGAGCTCGAGGTCGGTGGCCTTGGCCTCGATGTCGAGCGCGAGCGGGCGTGCCACCGGGTTGACCTGGCCGCTGATGTCCAGGATCGCGGTGCCCTCGGCGCGGCCGTGCAGCTGAAGCGGCGCCATGTCGCGCGACGTCGAGCTGAACGCACCCAGCGAACCGTTGAGCTCGGTCAGCGCGGCGCTGTAGTTGGGGCGCACGAAGTGGTCGGTGTAGTCGACACGCCCGTTGACCAGCTTGACGCCGCCGACCTTGATGACGACGGGCAAGGGCGCGGACGCTGCAGTCGCCGGTTCGCTCGCCGAGGCCAGGGGCGCCAGCGCCGCGGCGCTGCTGACGGCGCCGTCGAGCGCGGGCGCGGAGCCGATGTCCTGCAGGTTCAGGCGCCCCTGCTCGGTGACGACGACGCGGGCGAACAGGTCGTCGAGCTCCACCTGCGCCACCTCCACGCTGGGCGTCGCCCGCGGCTGCATCGCGAACTTCACGCCCTTGAGCGACAGCGACTGCCAGCCGAGCAGTTCCTCGGGCGCGGCGGCGGAGGCGGCCGACGTCGGGGCGACGGCCGCCAGCGTCGTCAGGTGCACGTCGCCCAGCAGCGCGTCGCCGGCGGTCGTCGCGGCGAGCCCTGCGGGAGTCGATTGCAGATCGACGTGGCCGACGTACCCGGCTTCCGCGCGCAGCAGGCTCACCGGCAGGCGCTCGGCCACCCACGGCGTCACCAGGGCCACGGGGAAGCGGACGATGCGCACATTGCCGCTGGCCGTCAATGGACTCACGCCCAGGCTGCCTTTCCAGCCCAGTTCGCCCCCGTGCTGCGCCTTGCTGCCGGCCAGCGACGGCCGGCCGATCCGCGCGGTGAGCGTCACCTTGGCGGGCGCCACCGGGTGGTCGCCGAACCAGGCGAAATCCTGCACGTCCAGCTGCAATTGGCGCAGCTCGGCGCGCAGCGGCGGCAGGTGCTGCTCGCGGTGCAGCGAGGCGTCGGCGAACTGCAGCAGGCCGTCGTCCAGCGTCACCTGGCGCACCCTCACGTGCCAGGGTGCGCCGGCGGGTTGCGACGCCGCGTCGGCGGGCGCCGCGTCGGCGGGCGCCGGGGCACTGGCGCGCAGCCATTGCGTCGCGTCGACCTGGCCGTTGGCGTCGCGCATCAGCTGCACGTTCGGGCGCGTCAGCTTGACGTCGGCGATGGCCAAGGTGCGCGCGGGGACGTCGAGTTGCAGGTCGGTCAGCGCGAGTCGGGCCCAGCCCGCGGCCGGCGCTGCGCCTGCAGGCTGGACGCGCAGCGCATCCAGGGTGGCGCTCGAGATGGTGATCTTCAGCGCTGGCGCGTCGGCCTTGCCGGACCACGTCACCGACGCGTTTGCGCCGAGGCGGCCGTCGACGTGCGGGATCACGCTTTGCGCGATGTAGGGTGCCAGCGTATGAAGCGACAGGTCGGACAGCGTGATCTCGACCTGCGCCTCCTGCGGGCTGGCGCTGCCCTTGAACACGAGGCGCGCCGCCGCAGAGGCAGAGGCGGAGGCGGGCGGCGCCGCGGCGCTCGCCGCCTGCGTGCCGACATTGGCACCCAGCGTGAACGCGGTGGGCGTCGTGCCGGGCCACTGCAGCTTGTGGGCGCTGAGCGTCAGGCCATCGAAGCGCAGCGCGGCGGCTGGCTGCGTCGACGCGTCGTTCCACAGGACCTGGCTGTCGGCGATCTCGATGGCCGCCACGCGCACCTCCCAGGGCACGGCAGGGGCGGCGACCGTCGCGCTGGCGGCCGAAGCGGCGGCGGTCGCGATGGTCGCGCGGGCGGGCAGGGTCGAGCCGGTGCGCAGCACGTCGATGTCGCCATTCGCGTCGCGATCCAGGTGCCACTGCACGCCGTCCAGGCGCAGCGTGTCGAACGCCAGCTTGTGCGCGAGCGGCTGTACGTCGGCCAGGCCGACGCGCACGTTCTTCCACGCCAGCAGCGGCGCGCCGGCGGCGTTGTTCAGCGCCAGGTCGCGGGCCGATACCCAGCCCTTCAAGGCGACGTTGGGTGGGCCCTTGGCTGCTTGCGTGAACGCCAGCGACAGGTCAGCCGACAGCGCGCCGCCAGCCACGCGCACCGGCACCGAATCAGGAACGTAGCCGAGGTAGGGGCGCACGTCGAGGTCGGTCAGGGCGAGCTTGATCCTCGCGTGGTCGGTGGCTGCGAACGGCGTCGCCTGCGCGGCACTGTCGAAGACCGCGCCATTGAGGCGGAACGCCAGGTGCGGCTGCACGGTGATGTCGACGTTGGCCGGCAGGTTCGACAGGAACGGCAGCGACAGGTTGAAGGCGTCGACGACGTGGACATGGCCCGCGGGCTTGTCGTCGAAACGCAGCACCAGGTCGCGTACCTGCAGGTTGTAGAGCGCGAAGCGCGCTGGCTCGGATGGCGCGGCGGCGGGCTTGGGCGTGAAGCGCTGGATCAGGTCGTCGATGTCGTAGTGGCCGGGCGTGGTTCGGGTCAGCACGATGCGGGCCTGGTCGAGGTCGATCGCCTCGATCACTGGCGCGCGGCGCACGATGGACGACAGTGCGACGTTGGCGCGGACGCGGGTGACGCGCAGCAGCGGCGGGGCGCTGGCACCCGGAGCCGGGCCGACCGCGAGGTCGTGCAGCACGATCTCCAGCGACCACGGGTGGAAGTCGACGCCTCCCAGCGTGACGTCGCGTCCGAGCACGGCCGACAGCCGCCCCGGCGCCTGCCACATGACCAGCGGCGGCAGCGCCAGCCACGTCAGTACCCACAGCGCCACCAACGCGGCCACCGCGATCCCGGTTCGTCGGACCCACTTGCCCTGCACCATCGCTCGCCCGCTCCTCGCGCCACGGGACGGGCGCGCACCGGCGAGTATGGTGGGAATTCGAGGGCCGGTGTATCTGGCTGTCAGGGACTGTCGCCGATGTCGCGGCGACGTTGCGCGCGCGCGATGCCGGCGTGACGAAGTTGCAGTTGTCCAAACCGACGCAAAGCGCCTACACGGCGGACACGCGACGGCGCTCTACTGTCGGCGTACCTTGCGATGGGGTATGGCCCCGGCAGCGCGACCTTCCTCTTTCCTCCCTGGCTGCCGGCTTCACAGCCCGGACTCACCTCCGGGCTGCTTTCTTTGGGCGTGGCGTTTCAGCGTTCGGGCATCGGCGCCGCGTCCACGCTGGGTGGCTGTGCGACAGGCTGGTGCTGCCCGCCCGGCATGCCGATCCCGGGTCCGGCCGGAAAGCCATAGGTGCCGTCGCCCCGCACGTTGGCGGCATCCGCTTGCGCGGTGCCGCCTTCCACGGCGGGCAGCGGTGCGCCCATGTAGCCACCCCCGTGGCCGACGTAGGTGTCGGCGTCGGCGCTCGCGCTGGCGCTCTGCATCGGCGCGGCGCCTTCGGGTGCGAGCGCGCGCTCGGCCGGGCTGGCGGTCTCCTGCGTCATTCCGGCCGCGTGCTCGAGGCTCAAGGCGGGATCGAGGGCACTGGGATTCTCAAGGGCTGTCGACATGCTTTGTTCCTGTGGCGCGCCTCGGGCGGCGCCCGCTTGCAGGGCAAACCAGGTGCCGTCAAGTCGACGCTGAGCAAGCGAAGAGTCTGGCGCGAGCAGGATGCGAACGCTTCACATCGCTTGGGCATACTGCGACCCAACGCCCGCCGAACGATGAACCCTACCGACGCCCTCCACGCCGCCCAGGACGCCGGTCTCGCGCTGCCCAGTCCGGCCTGGATCTTCGGCTGCGTCCTGTTCAGCCTGATCGGCTTTGCGGCATGGCGCTATGGCAAGGCGGCACAGAACCCGCGCATTCGCTGGCTGGGTGTCGCGCTGATGTTCTACGGCTACGTGGCCGGGCCGACCTGGCTGCTGTGGGGCCTCGGGATCGCGCTGTGCGCTGCGATCTGGTGGTTCCGCAACAACTGAAGCTGTGAACCGATCCGACACGCCCGCGCGCTTCGTCGGAATGGTTCACAGCTTCTGAGACGCCGAGATCAGGTCAGCAGGTTGAAGCGCGCCGCGTAGCCTTCGCGGCTGCGTTCGAGCAGCAGCGCGACGCGCTGGCCCGTGGCATGCACCAGCAGGCGCACGCCGTCATGCGACGAGAGTGCCGCGCCCGCGCTGGATGGCGCGAACGCCACGGTGAACTGCTCAGTCGCCTTGCAGCGCGCGACGCGCTCCACGGTCGCGACGACCAGTTGCTCGCCGATGCCGATGCCGCCGACGACGTCGAAGCGCTCGCCGATGTAGGCCTCGAAGGCGTCGGCACCCGCCTGTTCCGCCAGGTCGGGCAGGCGCTGCGTGCGCGTCAGCAGGTTGCGCAACGCGCCGGGTGCAGCCGCTGCGTCGGTGGACCGCGCCAGCGTGGGCGCCGCGACGGCGGCCGCCATGCTGCCCGCCACGAATTCACGCTTGTTCATGATGCATCTCCTGGGGGTGTTTCACGGGCCGCGCGGCAGCCCCGGTTCGGGGTGGCTTCCAGACCATGGCCAGGCGCACGCCGCCTGCGGCGACAGTGCGGAAGCCAAGGCGCTCGTAAAGGCGTTGCGCGGGGTTGCCGCACACGACCTGCAGTTCGACGTCCAGCCCGGCCGCCTCGGCGCGTCGCAGCACGCGGCGCAGGCACGCGGTGCCGATGCCCTGGCCGCGCGTCTCGGTCACCATCGAGATGTCCAGCACCGTGACGCGGCGCGCGTCCTGCGCCACCCACAGGCGGCCGATGGGGCAGCGGTGCTGTTCGACGATCTGGCACGGCGCGCCGGGATGACGGGATTCGAAGTCGCCGCGCTGCGCGTCGAATTGCATCTTCATGAACGTGCGTTCCATCTCGACCGGCCAGCCCAGGTGCGCGAACTCCGCGGCGCGCGTGCTGGCATACAGCGCGACCAGGAAGGCGCGGTCGGACGGCATCGCGTGGCGCAGCGTGAGGGCGTTGTCGGCGTCCATGGCTCGCCCGCTGTTCACGAACGCGGCGGGAAGATGCCTTGCATCGCGATGATGAAGGACACGGCCAGGTAGGGCGGCAGGTTGTTGTGCGGCTGGCCGCCCCCGCTGGCGCCCATGTCGGACGACGAGGTGTTGAGGTAGGTGCCGTCCGGTGCGCGGTAGAGCGCACTGCCGTTGGAGGTGGGCGCCAGACTGACGCTGCCGCCTGGCGTGCCCGTGGTGGCAGCCGAGACGGCCGCCATCGCGTGGCCGTGCGCGGGCATCTGCGCGACGCTCAACGCCACCGATTCGCTGCCGCCCGTCTCACCGGTGAGGCGCTGGCTGAGCCCCGGGCCCGCGCTGGCGCCAGCGTGGACCGGGAACGCGCCCTGCAGGTTGGGCAGGCCGAAGTTGGATCGACCGTCGCCACCGTAGTTGGTGCCCAGCAGCGAGAACAGTGCGGTGTTCTGCGAAATGGGCAGCAACTGCCCGTTGCAGAACGCCCAGCCGGTTGGCGCGAAGTTGCCGCAGAACATTCTCACTTCGCCCACGAAAGGGTCGGCCATGGGGATCTCCAGTTCAATTCTGCGAGGGAAAGACGCCGAAGAACGACACGATGTAGTTGAGCGCGACGTAAGGCGGCATGTTCTCGTGCGGCTGGCCGCCGCCGAGCTGCGAGATCGCGTTCGGATCCATCGCCATGTTGGGCGCGCCGGCGCCGTACAGGTTCATCGTGGCCGAACTGCCGAGCACGTCCGCGGCCGCGTGCGCGCTGCTGGCGGCCGTCGTGCTGGCCAGCATCGCGTGCGTGTGCTGGGGCATCTGCGCCGCGGTCAGCGTGGCCGTCTCGACGCCGCCCTGCTGGCCGATGACGTAGGAGCCCGACTGACCATTCGAGCCCTGGTGCACGGGCACGCGGCCGCGCAGGTCGGGCAGGGCGAAGGTGTTCTGGCCGTCGCCGCCGTAGGTGGTGCCGATCAGGTTGAACAGCGTCTCGTTCTCTGAAATGGGCACCAACTGGCCGTCGCAGAACGCCCAGCCGCTCGGCGCGAAGTTTCCGGCGAACAGGCGGACTTCACCAACAAAAGGTTCGGACATGGGACCTCGCTAGTTGCGGGACGGAAAGATGCCTTGGAGCGCGATGACGAAGTTCATCACGAGGAAGGGCGCGCGATTCTCGTGCGGTTGGGCGCCGCCGCTGGTGGCGATCGACGCCGGGTTGAGCGACACCATGCTCGTGGGCGCGGCGAACGCGGGGGTGCCACCGCGACCGGGCGCCGCCAGCACACCGGCGTTCGGCGACGCCGACGCAGCCGCCTTGCCTGACGCGCGCAGCGTGTGGGTGTGCGCGGGCAATTCGGTCGAGCCCAGCGCATGGGAATCCGCGCCGGCCGCCTCGCCGATGGGGTGCGTGCCTGAGAAGTGCATCGGCGCGCGGCCCTGGAGGTTGGGCAGCGCGAAGTTGGTGGTGCCATTGCCGCCGTACTGCGTGCCGAGCAAGGAGAACAGCGCCTGGTTCTGGTTGATCGCCAGCAACTGGCCATTGCACATCGCCCACCCCTTGGGGGCGAACGCGAAGCTGGTGAGGCGAATCTCGGCAAGGTACGGCGTCGGCATGGCGATCCTTTGCGGGCGGGTCGAGGGGGCCCGGCTGGCTGATTCGGATCACATCACCGGCACTTCCGCGTCGCCATCCCCAGGATGAACTCGGGATGCGCTTCGCAGGCTGACCAGAGGCTGAAGTCGCGGCGGCGTGCGCGCAGCCGAAGAATCCGCGCATGACACGCCTTGCCGCTGCCCAGGACATCCTTTCGAACGTCGACGCGCAGGCCGATTGCGCGCTCGCAGCGCTGCCTGGCCGCAGGTCACCAGCGAGGATTTCGCCGCGGCGCACGGGCTGGTCAGCTTCGCGCTGTTGCCTTGACGCGTGTGAACTAGTTCTCGAAGGTCGGCCCGGCGGTCGCTCATGCGCACCGGCGTCGCGTCGAAAGAGACAGCAGGCGCTGCTCCAGACCGTTCCGGATCCGGCCGCAGCCGCACCCGAACCTCGCACTGGAGACACCCATGAAGGCTTCCCGCATCCCCCACGGCCTGGCCCTTGCCGCCGCCCTCGTGCTGACGTCGTCGGGAGCCTTCGCCGCCTCTGGCGAACTGCGGGCGTTGAGCGAGTCGGAGATGTCGAATGTCTATGGCCGTGGCCTGAGCGAGCCGGCGCTGTCCGCGCTCGGCGCGCTGGCGCTGTCGGAGCAGAGTGGCAGCGCGGTGTCGGCGCAGTCCGCCGCGGAGGCGCTGGCGGCCTTCAACGGCGCCCCTGGCGATGGCCTGCAGAGCCTCGACCGCCAACTGACGCAGCAACGCCTGCAGGCCGGCGCGACCAGCGTGCAGGCGAGCCTCAAGATCGAATCGACGATGGCGGCCCTCAGCGGCGCGCTGGCGCCGATCGCGAGCAACATCGGGTTGCCGATCTTTCCGATTCCGTTCCTGTTCGCGCTGCCGGCCCTGCCGAGCCTCGACGCGATCCAGAAGAAGCACTGATCCGGGCCCGGCGCGCCAAGCGCCGCCGCCGCGGGTTCAGGGCAGCGCGAGGTTGATGCTCGCAGTCGTGGCCGTCGACAGGTCCAGCGGCGCGGCCCCGTGCGACCAGCGCGTGCTCGTCGCTTCCGACGCTGCCACCCAGGTCCGCAACGCGACGCCGTAGACCGCGGCGCCCGGCGCGTCCACAGCGCTGCCGCTGGGCACGCTGACCGTCGTGGTGCCGCCGTGCGAGGCGAGCAGCGCCGACACGTCCACCACGCTCACCGTGCCGCCGTCGTTGGAGACGATCAGTTCGGCGTGGTCGGGGCTGTTGCTCGCGCTGCCCGCCAGCGTGACGCTGAGCGTCCCCGCGGCGAAGCCGGCGCGGGCCACCGGATTGGGCAGGCTCAGGCTGCTCGCGCCGGATGCGAGCGGGGTCGTCGCGCTGGTGCTCGTTGCGAGCGTGCCTTGCGACCATGCCGTCCAGGCCGCGGCGCCTTCGGTGGGCGTCACGATCGCGAACGCCGGCGGCGTGCCGTTGCCGTCGGTGGTGGTGTTGAACTGCGCATAGTGGATCGGCCCGCCGGGCAGCGTCACGCTGGAGACCAGTCGCCCTGTGGCCGGGTCGGCCGCAGCGGTGGCGATGGTGTAGGGGACGGCGGCGCCGGTGCCACCGCTGCCGGCCACGGTCTGGCCGAAGAAGACTCGGCTGCTGCCGGGCACCAGCGCGTTGGCGATGCTGACGCTGCGTTCGCTCGTGTCGAGCACGGGCAACAGGGGTGTGGCGGCGCTGCTGAGCGCCGTCGGTGCCGGCTTGAGGATGCCGGTGGGGTCGACGAACACGTTGTGCACGACGATGGTCTGCATGTTGCCGCCGTGGATCACCACGTCGTAGACCGACTGGCTGGGCAGCGGATACAGCAGGAAGGTGCCGGCCGCGCTGACGCTGACGCTGCGCACCTCGGTGTGGAAGCGGCCGTCGGCGGACAGGGTGGTGGCGCTCGCGACGACGTCGTGGATGCAGTTGGCGTGGCTCGCGCCGGTGCAGAAGTTCGTGGTGGCCAGCTGGCCCGAGATCGAGTCGAAGATGCTGCCGTCGATCTGCAGGTTGCCGTCGCCGAGTGCGGTCAGCAACTGCTGGTTGTACAACTGCAGCTCGTCGCGCAGCGTGAATCGGTCGGCGCCGGCGACGGACGTGCGGCGCGCGAGCGCGCTGGCGTTCATCTCGATGGCCAGCGGGGTGGTGGTGTCGGCGCTCAGGTTGAACGACGTCAGCAGGCGCAGGCCGGCCTGCGAGTCCGGCGTCTCCAGCGGCACGTCGTGCGAGCCGCCGCCGTCGGTGTACTGAACCTGGTCGTTGAATCGCAGGCCCTTCGCGCTGGCCGATGCCGCCAGGGGGTAGGCCGGGTCGGACGGTGCGAGCAGCAGGCGCAGCTGCGCGAAGGTGCCTAGCGCGCTGACGCTCTGGCGCAGCAGCGAGACGGCGCCGCCGTTGGCCAGCGAAGGGTCGGCCAGGTCCACCGTGAGCGGCGCCGCAAGCGTAAGCGTGACCCAGCCCGCGTCGCCGTCACCGTAGACGTGCGTGGCGCTGGCATGCAGCGCGACGCCGGTGATGGTGACCCAGAGGTGGTCGATGCCGGGCGCGGCACCGCCGGACAGCGTGACGCTCAGTACGGCCGATGTCGGCGTGCTGGGCGGTGGCGGCGTCGAGCCTCCACCGCCGCCCCCGCCGCCGCAGGCGACCAGCGCGAAGAGCGTGCCGAGCGCGGCGAGCGAGCGCGTGCAGGTCATGCTTACTTCAACGTCACGGCCACGCGCAGCTTGCTGCTGACAGCCTCGGTCATCACCTGGACGTTCTTGTTGACCTGCGGGCCGATGTCGGCGGACACCTTCTGGCCGACGGCTTCCTGCAACTGCTGCATGGTCTTCTCGAGCTTGTCGCGCAGCGGGGACTCGAGCATCACGGCCAGCTGGCGCAGCTCGTCGGTGTTGAAGTTCGCGGCCAGGATGGGCGCGCTGACCGGGCCCGAGAACTTCTTGGCGCTGGCGACGGCCACGGGCATGGTCGTGTCGATGTACTTCTGCACGTCCGCCTGGATGTCCTTGAGCGCCTTGTCCTTGCGCTCCTGCGGCACCTGGTTGGTCTGCAGGGCGATGCTCGATTGCTGCATGGCCTTCACGCCCTGCTGCTGGACGGCCTGCAGTACGCCGTTCTCGGGATGGAGGACGGCCAGGATGCGGTCGATCTGCTTCTGCTTTTCCGCATCGATCGGCGCAGCGGGCGCCGGCGCGGCTGCAGGCGCGGGGGCAGCGGGCTTGGCGGCCTGGGCATGTGCGGTGGACGAGGCGACCAGGGCGGCGACCAGGGCGAGGGAGGAGACGGGGCGGAGAAGGGCGTTCATGGCGTTCACGGGTGGGGTCATCAGAAAGGTTGCGTGATCTTCATGCCGAAGTAGCGCAGCACGAGCGTTCCGGAGACGTCGAGGCCCGCGTACGGGTTGTAGATCACGTTGAAGAAGTCGGTGCAGTTGAGGTTGCAGTCGGTGTTGGCCGGGACGTTGTAGTGACCGCGAGCGTAGCTGAATCCGGTTTCCAGCTTCATGCCGTCCTTCATCTCGTAGCTCAGGCCGATGCTCTTGACCGGCAGGTCGGGCATCGGCGCGATCAGGTCGATCTTGTTGGTGGGCACCGAACTCTTGCGGGGCTCGTAGCCCAGCCGCAGCTTGACGCCGTCCCACACGTCGATCTGCGCGCCATAGCCGTAGCTCCAGACACTGCGGTAGCCGCGCGGGATGACCAGCTTGCTCGAGTCGGCCTGGCCGAACAGGCGAGCCATGTCGAGCAGGTTGACGTTCTGGTCGAACTGGAACGTCAGCTTGTTCCACTTGGACCAGTCGGTCCAGCCGGCGTCCATGTTGAACTGCAGCCCGGGCAGCGGCATGGCCTTGAGGCCCAGTTGCACGTGCGCCGGGTAGGGCAGCACCAGCGTGAAGTTGCCGCCCTGGTCGGTGGGGATCGACGTCGGGAAGCCGAACATCGCCGCCACGACCGGGCCGAACAGCGACGCGTACATGTGGCGCACGAACTCCGGCAGCATCGGGTTGGCGTGGAAGTTGTAGTCGCCGGTGATGACTGTCTTGGAGCCTGACTGATAGACCGCCCCGAAGCCGACGTACGGGCTGGGCTGCCACAGGCCGCCGACGTTGAACGTGACGTCGGCCGGCGAGGTGCCCGAGAAGCGCATCTCGCCGATGCTCTGGAACGGGCGCAGCCGGCCGCTCTGGTTGCCATTGGCGTCGGTGCCGCACAGGCCGAAGCCCAGCGTGTCGAGCGGGTTGCCGCTGTTGCCGCACCAGGCGTCCTGCAGCTTGCCGATGATGCCCAGCAGCTTGTTGGGGAAGCGCATCTCGGTGTCGAGTGCGAAGCCCTGGTGGGCGATCGGGATCGCGAAGCCCACGCTGAACTGGTCGTTGACCTGGTAGCCGACCGACGGCGACAGGTAGACCAGGCGCTGGATCACCACTTTCTTGCCGTCGAAGCGCGCCGGATCGTCCGGATTCTTGCTGCGGTCGATGCCCACGGCCTGTGGCACGTAGGTGGCCGTGGCGAAGGTCCAAGGCGAGCCTTCGTTGTGCCACGACAGGCCCAGGCCAGCCGCCAGGGCGAGCGGCACGCGCGGGCTGGGCACGCCGGCGATCGGGATGAAGATCGCCTGCTTGTTGTGATCCGAATGCGTGCCGGCCAGCGGATCTTCGGTGTAGCCACCGACGTCGAAGCCGGCGGGCTGGTGGAAGTTGGCGGTGGTGCGCAGCACCGCGCCGAAGATCGTGTCGGAGCGTGTGTCGGACTTGATCCTGGCGAGGCCGGCCGGGTTGAAGTGGATCGAGTCCAGTCCCGGCGGGTCGGCCGTGACGGCGTTGCCCAGCGACATCGCCACTGGGCTGACCGCCAGGTTCTCGGTCAGCGCGGCGTGGGCCGACGTCGCCAGCAGCGAGGCCGTGGCCGCGAGCGTGGTGCAGGCGGCGCGGGTGAGGGCGGTGCGCCGCAGCGGCGGCCGCTGGCGCGCGAGGCGCGTCGTCGGTGGCACGGTCATGGGGTCAGAACAGGGAGAAGGTCAGCGGCACGTTCAGCCCGAGGCTGAAGTCCGGCGAGTCGGTGGTCATGCCGATGCCCGCCGTCAGGTTGACGGTGGTCTTGGGGTTCAGGCGGATGCCCAGGCCGAAGTTCAGCAGCGCGGCGACCTGCATGGTCGTGGCGCGCGGCGTCAGTGACGCATTGCTGGCGTCGACGACGCTGATGTGCGACGAAGTCGTCACGTTCTCCTGGAACGAAACGCTGGTCGACACGTTGTATGACAGCGCATAGGTGAAGCCGGCACCGAAGCCGATGCCCTTACCTGGCTGGATGCCGGTGAGCGTGCTGCCATCGGCGTCGTTGTGTTGGTGCAGGTGCGAGACGCTCTTGCCGCCCGTGAAGCTCAGCGAACCGAACAGGGCCACCGGGTCGAACACCTGCGAGGCGTTGATGCCCAGCGTGCCGAAGGCGTAGCCGCTGCCGGTGGATGTGTTCTGGCCGATGATCTGGTCGAACGGGCTGCGTCCGGTGGGCAGCGACAGCGAGCCGGTGACCGTGTACGTGGGGCCGCTGGTCTGCACGAACGGCTGGTAGCGGGCGCCGAAGGACAGGTCGCCGATGCCGAAGCTGACGCCGCTGAACTTGGTGCTCTGCGTGAACTTGCTGACGAAGGGGAAGGTGCCCGACAGGGTCAGGTTGTCCATCAGCCCGTAGTCGACCGACACGGTGTTGGTGATCGTGTGCGCCCGCGTCGTCTCGATGCGGAACAGGTCGATGTCGCCGACGCCCTGGGTGAAGCCGACGTTGATCGACTCGGTTCCGACGTAGCTGTAGTTCAGGTCGTAGTTCGCCGCGATGCGGCCGGCGCGCAGCAGCGAGTACTGGCGCTCGGTCTTGGTCAGCGTGTCCTTGAGCAGCGTGGCCTGGTCGACATCGCCTGCCTGCTTCTTCAGGGCGTCGGCCGCGCTGGCGGGGGCCGGCGCGGGCGCAGGCGGCGCGGCGGGCGCGTCCGGGGATGCCGGGGCGCCGGTGCCGGGCTGGGTGTCCGGTTGCGCCTGGGCCGCGACGCTCGTGAGGAGGCCGCAGGCGAGCGCCAGGGCCGCGCCGTTCCAGTTTGCCGATGTCATGGTCATTGATGCTTGAAATTGAGGGTGCCCAGGCCGGACTGTACGGCCCGCTGCAGCGCGTCGCGATTGTCCACGGCCTTGAGTGCCACGTCCTCGCGCACGAGGTCGGGCGAGATCACGCCCAGCTCGTGGTCGGTCAGCGACAGGCTGGACTGCACGATGGGACGCGTCTTGGACGGGTAGATGACGAACAGCGTGCCCTTGTCCCACAGGCCGGCGAACTCCGTCACGGAGAACGCGATGTTGCCCGCCGACGGATCGGCGATGTAGACCTTGCCCTCGCGGATGCCCTTGACGACGACGAAGTGCTTGAAGCCCGCGTAGTCGATCGGCACGATCGCCGGCTGGTCGAGCTTGGCCAGGTCGTTCATGTCGGCGCGGAAGCCGCCACTGTCGCTGCCCAGGGTGGCGACGTAGCGCTTCATGTCGAGCAGCGAGAAGCCACGGCGCGCGATGATCTTGTCCTTCTCGCCGTGCTCGAGCATGCCTTCCATCGCGTCCTTCTCGGTGACGGCCAGGCCCAGGTGGAACTGAAGGATGGTGGTGAGGGCGGCCGAGCCGCAGCTGTAGTCGAATGCCTGGTGCACGATGTGCTGGTACTTGTAGTACTGGTTCGGGTACATCTGCACCGGCTCGGGCGCGATGCCGCCGTTCATGCGGGCGACGTTGATCTCGTACTCGAGCGGCGGATGGTTCAGTGGCGTGTTGCGCGAGCTGACGCCGGAGCCGATGATGGCGGCGGCGACGATGCCCAGGAGAATCAGCAGCATGGGTGTCTTTCCTCAGGTGCGGGCGATCATTTCGCCCACAGGTTGAGCTGGCCCGTCATGGTGGCGGAGCCGTTGAGCAGGATAGCGCCCAGGCTGTTGGTGACGGGCGACGTGGCATCGGTCTGCACGCCGATCGCGCGCACGCCGAAGTCCTGCGCCGCCAGGTAGTTGGGCATGCCGATCGAGAGGTAGCTGGTGCCGTCGGGCTTGACGAGCGGGTCGATGGTGATCGCGAACAACTGCAGCGCGCCGCCGAAGCCCTGGGCGATCGCGTAGGTGGTCGTGCCGTTGACGTTGAAACCGGCCGCGACACGGTTGGTGTTCAGGTTCAGGTTGACGGCGATGCTGATGCCCTGGCCGTTGACCGAGCGCAGCGCGTCGTCGTCGAGCGGCTTCTTGTCCGCGCACGCGTACGGGGTGGCGAGCGCGAGCATGCAGGCGAGGGCGAGGTGTTGGAGCATGGGCAGTCGTGTGTGGGGGGGGCGGCCGTTACTGGCCCGTCCGGAACTTGATGTCGATGTAGTTGATCTGCATCGACGCGATGCTGGCGGAGCCGAGATTCGTGACGGTCGCCGCGGCGCCGTTGACGCCCGCCGTCGTGAACGTGATGTTGTCGACGCGCAGCGAGGCGGCCGGGACGTCGTAGCCAGCGGTCGGCCAGCCGACCTGCAGGTGCAGGTACGAGCCCGTCGCGTCGGTGTCCGCGTTGAACAGGCCTGGCTGCTTGTCGAGGTTGGCCAGCATCCAGGGGCCGCCGCGGACGTCGGCGAGGTGGATGCCCTGCACGGCGAGGATGTCGCCGGTATCGAGCGTGCCGTCGGCGGCGCGGCCGCGCGAATAGACCGACAGGCTGCCGATGTCGAGTTGCGTGCCGAACCCGAACGCGACGCCTTGCGTGTTCGCGAGCGCCGTCGGCGCGATGTACAGGCCGCCGCCCTTCATCGTCAGGTCGAGCACCTGCAGCGTGCCGCCCAGGAAGGTGGTGCCGCTGCAGGCGCCGGCGGTGACCATGTCGCAGTGCGAGAAGTCGGCAGTCAGCGACCATGACTGCTTGCCCGCGATGTTGAGCGGGAAGTCGATCGCGATCATGTCCTGCAGGCCCGGCCGCGATTGAAGCGAGAGCTGGTACGGGTCGGCGAAGGGGTCGGCGTCGTCGGTACGCGACAGGTCGAGGCCCGACAGCGTCAGCGAGCTGCCGTTGGGCGACAGGTAGGTCAGCGACAGCGGGTTGGACGCGATGCTGGTGATCGAGAAGTTGCTGAGATTGAACGCGACGCCATCGGCGCCCCGCACCGCGGCCAACTCGGTGTCCTCCAGCGCCTGCATGCCGCGCGGCGCCGGCGCTTTCGCGGCGTGCGCTGGCCAGCTGGCGACGGTGCCCATCGCTACGAACAGCGCGCCGATCGAGAGCCTGGTCAGGAGATCGACCCGAGCCGCGACGCGGCATCGTGCGACGCTGGACAACAACTCCGAGCTGACCATCCGGCCCCTCATCACGGCCCGATCTTGGGCACGTTGGGCGGCGTGGTGCCGGTGGTGTTGATCGCGTTGAGGCGATCGGTCCAATTGAGCCAGAAGCCAGCCTGCGAGGTCGCGGGCGCACCCAGTGCGGCGTTGGTCGTCGGGTAGGCGAGCGCGGATTTCAGGATCGACAGGAAGAAGTCGCGGCTGGCGCCGTCGCTGGTGCCTGCCGTCACGCCACCGACCTGGTTCAGGGCCACGTTGCAGGTGCCCCCGCAGCCGGCCAGCGTCGTCGATTGCGAGCCGAGGGCGCTCACCTGGCCGCTGGGCGTGGTGAGCGACAGCGCGCCGCTGACGCTGTTCATCATCAGCCCGACGTCGCCGGCGATACCGCCGAAGCCGACGCGCATGCCCACCACCTGCCGATCGCTGGTGGCGGCGGAGCCTGAGTAGACCCACTCGAAATACGGATTGGTGATGGCGACGGTGCGGTGCGCATCGTCGAGGTCGCTGCGGCCGAAGTTGAGCGACGTGATATCGATGTCGGACGTGCCGTCGGCGTGCGTGCCGAGCTTCAGTCCGCTGAGCGTCGTCGACATCGTGATGTCGGCGTTGAGCGTGATGCGCGAGAAGTCGTAGCCGCCTTGCGTCGTGTTGACCAGGTCGAGCAGCGCCTGGCCCCAGACGCCGGAAAGCTCGGCGTCGTCCAGCGGCTTGAGGGGCGCCTTGCCCTGCGCCTGCACCGATCCGACGAACAACGCGCAGGCGAGTGTCGTGACATGGGCGAGTGCAAGGCGGGTAGTCATGGGGGCATTGTCTATGGATGCGCGTCTCGGCAATCCCACAGGGTGGGGGGAAGCCGCGCTGATGAGGAGAAAGGCCCCGTGACGAACATCACGGGGCCTCTCGCTGAATGGGTCCGGCCCTACGACGGCAGAGCCAGGATTCATTCAGTCAGATCAGTGCGCCCACATCCACACGGACGTGCCGCGCATGTCGAGCTGGCTGATCGAGAACGAGCCGAAGGACTTGTCGGTCGCGGCCGACACGCCGTTGGAACCCAACGTGATCGAGCCGACGCTGATGTTCAGCAGTTCGCCGGCCTTGGCCTTGACGTTCGGGAAGGCGAACTGGACCACGTCGCTGGTGCCGTTGTAGAAGGTGGCGGTGGAGTCGACGAGGTTGGCGCCGGCGAGGATGGCGCCAGCCAGCGCCGGGGTGACAGCAGCGCCGCCCGCGATCGCACCGGCGGCAGCCGTGGCGCCCCCGGCGATGGCCGTGTTCAGGCTGCCCAGCGCCGTGTTGGTGCCGCCCGTCGTGAAGCCTTGGTACAGGCCGTTGAACTGCGTGCCGCTGATGACGTCGATGGTCATCGCCACCAGGCCGCTGATCTGGATGTTGTTGAACGAGACCGAAGCCTTCTGGCCGGCGGCGTCGCCATTGTTGCCCCAGGTGAAGGAGCCGATGTTGATGTTCAGGTTGGCGGCGATCGAGACGCCGTCCTGGCCGGCAACGGCGCTCAGGTCTTCGTCGGCGATGCTGGACATGGCCGAGGCCGACAGGGAAGCGGCGACCAGGGCGGCGGCGGCGGTGAGCTTGAAGATGTTCATGTGTTTTCTCTTGTAAACGAGTCGTCGAAGATGGAAACCTGCGGACGACCCGCGGCCGTCGGGCCGCGAGTCAGTTCAGGCAGATCAGTGAGCCCACATCCACACGGACGTGCCGCGCATGTCGAGCTGGCTGATCGAGAACGAGCCGAACGACTTGTCGGTCGCGGCCGACACGCCGTTGGAGCCCAGCGTGATCGAGTTGACGCTGATGTTCAGCAGTTCGCCGGCCTTGGCCTTGACGTTGGGGAAGGCGAACTGGACGACGTCGCTGGTGCCGTTGTAGAAGGTCGCGGTGGAGTCGACGACGTTGGCGGCTGCCAGGGCGGCGCCGGCGCTCGAGCCAGCGTTGGCGGCGATCGCGGTGTTCAGGCCGCCGAGCGCCGTGTTCGTGCCGCCCGTCGTGAAGCCTTGGTACAGGCCGTTGAACTGCGTGCCGCTGATGACGTCGATCGTCATGGCGACCAGGCCGCTGATCTGGATGCCGTTGAACGAGACCGAGGCCTTCTGGCCTGCGGCATCAGCCTTGTTGCCCCAGGTGAAGGAGCCGATGTTGATGTTCAGGTTGGCGGCGATCGAGACGCCGTCCTGGCCGGCAACGGCGCTCAGGTCTTCGTCAGCGATGGACGACATGGCCGAGGCCGACAGGGAAGCGGCGACCAGGGCGGCGGCGGCGGTGAGCTTGAGCATGTTCATTGAATGTCTCTCCAGAATATGTCTATGAATAATCGAACCTTGAAACCCCTCGCGGACATTCTTCAGTTTCTGCGCCAGAGGTTTTGCCTCGGGCCTCGTTGGCCACCCGTTCGGGAGGCCTGCCGCCGCTGAAACTGCTATTTGTAGCGCGTGCCGCAACTATGGTCGGCTTCGCCTGCAACCGCACTGACTTGCGGAGCCAAGGCCATGGCTTGCGAAACCAGTGTTGCAAGGTGACTACCCTCGGTTTTAGGGGTGCGGCCGACGCTCTCCAGGAAGCCGCGAAACGCGTGACCACCCTGTGAAAAGTGAAGCCCGGCAAGCCCTTACGTAGTAACCCGCGTGGTCTTCGCGCACCTGGCTCATGAAGCCAGTGTTGGAGTTTCTTGAAGTGATTTCAGAATTAAAAATGGAGCCACTTGGCTCCATTGATGGACGGGCTTCTGTATATTCTCCGATGCGCTGCATCGAAGAATATATGAATGAATATCAGGCGGCGCAGCGCAAAGTATTCGGAGTGCGCCCGAACCAGCGTTTGCAGGCTCGGTAGAAATTACTCGGATCCGAAAATCCCAGCGCGAAGCTCATTTCCGTCGGGCTGTAGGCGCCGTTGACGAAGTAGCGTTGCGCCAACTCGCGCCGGGTGTCGTCCACCAGCTCGATGAAGCTGGTGCCTTCCTCGGTCAGGCGGCGCTGCAGCGTGCGCTCGCTCATGCACAGCGTGGCGGCGACCAACTCGCGGCGCGGGTCGCCCTTGGCGATCAGTTGCATCAGCGCCTGGCGCACGCGGGCCGTGATGCAGCCGCCTTGTTCGGCGGCCAGTTGGGCCACCATGCGTTCGCACATCTCGCCCACCGTCGGGTCCGACGTGGGGAAGGGCTGGTCGAGCGCGGCCAGCGGCAACTCGATGACGAAGGCGGCGGCGCCGAAGTGCACCGGGCAACCGAAGGCGGCTTCCCATGGCGTCGGGTCGGCTGGCGCGGGGTAGGGATGGTGCACGCGCAACGGTGTCACCTTCTCGCCGATCAGCCAGAACATGCCCTTGAGGAACGTGGCGGCCATGAAGTCGTAGCGCTGCTGCGGCACCGCCATCTTGCCGGCCGAGATGCGCAGCGTGATGCGGCAGGCGTCCTGGTCGACGCGCATGCCCACGGTGGTGGTCGGCATGTCCATGCCGATCGACGTGGTGGGCGAGATCAGGCTGGTGTAGCGCGCCATGCGCTGCAGGCCGCTGCGCAGGTCGGGTGCCGACAGGATCAGGCTGGACAGCGAGCCCAGGCCGATCAGCGGCTGGCGCGGACACAGCGCCAGTCCGATGGCTGGATCGCCGGTCTTGGCGACCGCGGCGTCCCAGGCGACGCTGAAGATATCGGCCAGATGTTCGGCGTCGACGGATTCGTTCGGGTCGGGATTGAGTCCGGCCTCTGCGAGGATGGCGGACAGGTCGAGGCCGCGCTGCGCGAAGCCGTCCTTCATCGCCTTGAACGCGCTGAGCTGGGACAGGGGAACGACGACCACGGGGAGCTCCGATTCGCTGCGAGAAGCGGCGACCAGGATCGTCGTCGGCTCTCTTCCAAAAATAGAACGACCGTTCTATTTATTGATTGAAATATTAGCCATCGGGGTAGCGCACCGACATAGGAACGAACCCGCATTTCGCCCCATCGGGGTGCAATCGAAGCCTCAACCGGGGGCTTTCCCCCCAAACTTGGTGAAGGGTAAACACGCTCTTGTGTCGACTGGCCAGAAGAGTGCGCTTACCGGGCGCCACGAGCCTGCCGAGAACGTCGCGCGTGCCTCCTCGAGGTGCATGCGGGCGCGTCGCGAACACCCCGACCTGCACCCGTTGCGTGCCGGGGGCGGTGCGCTCCGGCGAGAGGTTGCCGGGGTCAGCGAACGACCGTGCGGAAAAATGACAACAAAAGCCCTCAGGCGTCGGCCTTGCGGCTGCTGCCGCGCGCCGTCTCGACGGGATATCTGGCCGCATTGAGCGTGATCTTGCGATCCGCCGCGGCCAGCAGGTCGATGCCCAACTGGTCGGCGATCTGGATCAGGTACAGCAGCACGTCGGCCGCCTCGAAACCAATGGCTTCGCGCTGCGACGCGTCGGGCGTGCGGCTCTGTGCCTCCGTCATCCACTGGAAGTGCTCCAGCAATTCGGCGGCCTCGACGGACAACGCGCAGGCCAGGTTCTTGGGCGAATGAAACTGGCTCCAATCGCGCGCGAGTGCGAAGGCGCGCAGGCGGTCGCGCAGGGTGTCGATGTCGGTGCTCATGTGCCAAAGCATAGCGTCCGACCATCCGGGAGTCGCCCCACGGCGACCGACGCCCGTGCCGTGACATAGTCAAAGGCTTGACCGGCCAGGTCCAGCGGACCCACGAGGTCGCCGGACCGGTGCTTCGAAACCCGCGCAGCCAAGGACCCGACTCCATGCAGATTGCTCTCGCCCGCCGCCTCGTGCCGGCCGTGATCGCGGCGCTCGCCGTCGCAACGGCCGGTGCGGCCCCGACGGCTCCCGCAGCCGCCGCGCCGCGCGGCTACGACCAGCCGCCCAGGAACATCCTCGACGTGCTGCACGCTCCGGCGCCACCGACCGCTTACGTCAGCCCCGCGCGCCAGGCGATGTTGCTGGTGGCCTGGCAGGAATTCCCGCCGATGGCGCGCGTCGCCGCGCCGTACCTGAAGCTGGCCGGCTCGCGCATCGAGATCGCCAACCACAGCAAGCACGACACGCCCGGCGGCTACGGCATCACGGCCTGCGCGCGCACGTTCGAACTGGCAAGCGTGCCTGCCGGCGTGTCCACCGCCGTCAACCTGCCGGCCGGCGCCTGCCCGGCGCGGCCGTACTGGTCGGCCGACGGCAAGCGTTTCGCGTTTGCGAGCACCACGCACGACGCCGTCGAACTGTGGATCGGCGACGCCGCCACGGGCGCACTGCGCAAGGTGCCCGGCGTGCGCCTGAACCCGATGCTCGATGGCGACCTGCAGTGGATGCCCGATCATCGCGCGCTGCTGGTCAAGCTGGTGCCCGACAACATGGGCACGCCGCCGGCCGAGCCGCTGGTGCCCAGCGGGCCCAGCATCCAGGAGACCGGCTCGGGCAAGGGCGAAAGCAGCACCTACGAGACGCGCGACACGCTCAAGAGCCCGCACGACGAGGATCTGTTCGACTGGTATGCGCGCTCGCAGGTCGCCTTCGTCGACGCGACGTCGCTGGCCGTCACGCGCATCGGCAAGGCCGGCAACATCGACAACGTCGAGCCGGCGCCCGATGGTCAGCACCTGCTCGTGGCGACCCTGCACAAGCCGTATTCCTACGTCACGACGCACGACCGCTTCCCGCGCGAGATCGAGGTGTGGACGCTCGGCAAGCGCGGCGCGGTGACGTCGACAACGATCGCGTCCATCCCGCTGACCGACCGTGTACCGGTGGCCGGCGTGCCGCTCGGCCCGCGCGACTTCGAGTGGCGCGCCACCGATCCCGCCACGCTGATCTGGGCCGAGGCGCTGGACGGTGGCGACTGGAAGGTGAAGGTGCCGCAGCGTGACAAGGTCATGCTGCGCAAGGCGCCGTTCACGACGCCGGCGGTGGAGATCGCGCGCACCGATCAGCGCTTCGTCGGCTTTGCGTGGACCGAACGCGTGGACACCGCGCTGCTGCAGGAGTACGACGAGGACCGCCACTGGCGCCACACGGCGCTGATGGACGTCGACCATCCACAGGCCGCGACGCGCGTGCTGTGGGACTTGTCGAGCGACGAGAAGTACGCCGACCCGGGCACGCCGGTCTATCGCCAGCAGGCGAATGGCCAGTACCTGATCCGCATGCAGGGCGACGCGGTCTACCTGGCCGGCAACGGCGCGTCGCCTGACGGCGACCGCCCGTTCCTCGACCGGCTGGACCTGAAGACCCGCCAGTGCGAGCGCCTGTTCCGCAGCGATCGCGATGCGCTCGAGCGTTTCGTCGCGTTCACCGGCACCGACGATCACCAGTTCCTGACCTGGCACCAGTCGACGTCGAGCCCGCCCAACGCGTTCCTGCGCACGCTGGTGGCCGCGCCGCCCGCGCCCGCGCAAGCGGGAGAGGCCTCGATCGCGTCGACCCGCGTCGCGGTCACGCACATCCCGGATCCGACGCCGGCGGTGCGCGCCATCAACAAGCGCCTGGTCACCTACAAGCGCGCCGACGGCGTCGACCTGTCGTTCACGTTGTACACGCCGCCGGGCTACGTCGCGGGCACGCGCGTGCCGACGATCCTGTACGCGTACCCGCTGGACTTCGCCGACGCGTCCAAGGCCGGCCAGGTCAGCGGATCGCAAGCGACGTTCACTCGCCTGCGCCAGTACCAACTGCTGCTGCTGGCCGGCTACGCGATCATCGACCGCGCGTCGTTCCCGGTCATCGGCGACCCGAAGAAGGCCTACGACAGCTACCTGGAGCAACTGGTCGCCGACGCCAAGGCCGCGGTCGACGAGGCGGTGCGCCTGGGCGTGGCCGACCCGGACCGCATCGGCGTCACCGGCCACAGCCACGGCGCGCTGATGACGGTCAACCTGCTCGCCCACTCCGACCTGTTTCGGGCCGGCATCGCCACCAGCGGTTCGTACAACAAGACGCTGACGCCGTTCGGCTTCCAGAACGAGCGGCGCTCGGTGTGGGAGGCGCCGGAGGTCTACGCGAAGGTGTCGCCGTTCTTCTCGGCCGACAAGTTGAAGCTGCCGCTGCTCATCCTGCACGGCGAGGACGACGCCAACCCCGGCACGACGCCGCTGCAGTCGCTCAAGCTGTACGAGGCCATCCGCGGCAACGGCGGCACGGCGCGGCTGGTGATGCTGCCGCACGAGCCGCATTGGTACTCGGCGATGGAATCGCAGGAGCAGCAGATCTACGAGATGGTGCGCTGGTTCGACACCTACGTGAAGGACGCGGTGCCCAAGGCGGCTCTTGCTGCCGCCGCGGCCTCGGCCGCGAAGTGACGCGAGCGGGGCGTCGGCAGACGTCTCGCTTGGCCGTTCAGTCGGTCAGCGAGCGCCACGCCGCCACGGCAAAGCGTTGCGCGTGGCTCGTGGGCGCTGCCTGGCGTCGACCGGCCAGCCAGCCGCGCGCGTAGAACTCCGCGGCGCCCAGCACCAGCGACGGGATCAGGTCCACCGGCAGCGGCAGGATCCGCCCGGCGGCCGCATCCCGCGCCAGCAGCTCGTCGATGGGCGCATAGCGCGCCGCCAGCCGTTGCGTCAGGTCGGCGGCATGCGCGCCCTGCGCCACGGAATCGCGCGCCACGAAGACGAAGTGCGCGCATTCGGGCTGGCGGGTGATCCACGCGGTGTAGGCGTCGATCAGCGCCTCCACCACCGCATGGCCGTCGGCCAGGCCGGCGATGCGCTCGGCGATCGCTCGGCTCTGGTCATCGAGCGCGGCAAAGAACAGCGCCGCGACGACGCCTTCCTTGTTCTTGAAGTGGTGGTAGATCGTGCCGACGCTCTGGCCGCTGGCGCGGCGCAGGTCGTCGATCGTCGTTGCCTCCACGCCGTTGTCGTTGAACAGCGTCAGCGCATGGCGCAGCACGCTGCGTCGGCTCGCGTGACGCGCGTCGGGCAGCGCGTGGGCAAGCAGCCGGTCTGCCGCGGCGGCCTGCAAAGTGTTCAAATTCTTTCGCACCATGTGTGGAATAGTATTCTAGAATAACGTTCTAGTCACTCGATGTCGTTGCCGCGACGCCGAAAGGCCTCCGCCACGCAGCGGGCGCCCGACCGACAGGGCCGCTGGCCTGCGCCATTTCGGCCTCCCCGACCCTGCCGTCCGCCGCGGTGTCGCCGCTGGCCCCTGGCAGCCAGCCCCGCGTGGTCCGCTTCATGACGGCCAGCAGACTGACTGAATCCGAGGAAGCCGTGACCGAGACTCGCTACGCGACCATCAACGCCCTGGGTGTGCTGGACAACCCGAACCTGGCGCAGGCCGATGCCGGCGCTGCCGACGGGCTGGGCTACGCCGGCGGCGCCCGCAGTGTCGACGTGCGCTCGCTCGAGGACGCGCGCAGCGCGGGGTTGTCGGCCGTCAACATCACGCTGGGCCATGTCGCCGGCACGGCCGATCCGTTCTGCGAAACCGTGCGCGACATCACCGGATGGAACGCCTTCGTCGCGCAGCATCCGGGTGCGCTGCGCCGCGTGCTCAACGTGGCGGATATCGCCGCCGCCAACGGCGCCGGCCAGGTCGGCGTGATCTACGGCTTCCAGAACACCGAGATGCTGGGACGCGAACTCGCCCGCGTGCGCCTGTTCGCGAAGATGGGCGTTCGTGTGATCCAGTTGACGTACAACGGCCGCAACGCGGTCGGCGACGGCGCCACGGTGGCGGACGACCAGGGCCTGTCGCGCTTCGGCGGCGACGTGATCGAGCGGCTGCAGTCCGAAGGCGTGCTGGTCGACCTGAGCCACAGCAGCGAGAAGACCTGCCTGGACGCGCTGGCGTTGGCGCGGCGGCCCGTCGCGATCACGCATTCCGCCTGCCGCGCGGTGGCTGACCACCCGCGCAACAAGAGCGACGCCGAGCTGCGCCTGCTGGCCGAGCGCGGCGGCGTCGTGGGGTTGTACTTCATGCCATACCTTCGGCTCGGCGGCCAGCCGCTGGCTGCCGACTTGATCGCCCACCTGGAGCACGCGATCGCGGTGTGCGGCGAGGATCACGTCGGCCTGGGCACCGACGGCGGCACCACGCGCCACGACGACATGACGGCCTATCGGCGCCAGCTCGAGGACGAGGTCGCCAAGCGCCGCCGCATGGGCATCAGTGCCCCGGGCGAAACCGCCGACGTCAGCACCTTCCTGCCCGACCTGTGCGGCCCGACCCAGTTCCAGCGCCTGGCCGACCTGCTGGCCGCGCGCGGCCACAGCGCGACGCGCATCGAGAAGATCCTGGGCGGCAACTTCCAGCGCCTGATGACCGAGGCCTGGGCCTCCCATTGACCGTGCAAGGACGCGCCATGCCGACCTCCTGGTTGCGCCACCTGCTTGCGTGCGTCGCGGCGCTGCTGTGCATTGTCGGCGGCCCGCCCGCGCTGGCCCACGACGACGTGCGCATCCACGGCGTCGCGGTCGGCTCGCAGACCCTGACGCCGCTGCCAGACGGCCGCATGCAGGCCGACTACGGTTTCAGCGAGCGCGGGCGCGGCGACCAGATCCATGCGCGCTGGCGCGTGGACGCGCAAGGCCTGCCCGTCGCCTACGACGCCGAGGGCAACGACTACTGGAAGGTGCCGCTGGCCGAGCACTTCGACGTCAGCGCCGGCAAGGCGAGCTGGAAGAACCGCATCGAGTCGGGCTCGGCGGCCTGGAGCGCGCCGGGCGCGTTCTACGTGCCGGCCAACGCGCCGCCCGAGTTCATGGGCGTGCTGGCCCGCGCGCTGCTGAAGTCGCCCGGCCAGCGCCTGAAGCTGCTGCCCGCCGGCGAGGGGTGGCTCGAACGCGGCGCGCACGTGGGCGCCGGCAAGCACACGTTGACGCTGTACCGCATCGGCGGCATCGAGTTCACGCCGGTGCCGGTGTGGCTGGACGAGAAGGGCGCCACCGCGGCCGTCATCGACGACTGGTTCGAGGTGCTGGACGAGCCGCTCAAGCCGCTGCTGCCCAGGCTGCAGGCGGCGCAGGGCGCGGCCGACCAGGCCTGGAGCGCAGACGTCGCCAGGCGCCTGGCTCACAGGCCTGCGGGCGCGCTGATGATCCGCCACGCGCGCCTGTTCGACCCGCGCGACCTCTCGGTGCGCGACGACATGCGCGTGCTGGTGCAGGGCGAGCACGTCGTCCGCGTCGATCCCGACGACGCCAGCCCTGCGCCCGAAGGCACCGAGGTGATCGACGCGGCCGGTCGCTTCCTGATGCCGGGGCTGTGGGACGTGCACCAGCACTTCGCGGGCGTCGACGGCACCTTCGACCTGATCGCCGGCGTCACCAGCGCCCGCGACATGGCCAACGACAACGTGCCGCTGCTGGCGCGCGTCAAGCGCTTCGACACCGGCACCGAGCTGGGCCCGCGCGTCGTCCTCGCCGGCATCGTCGAGGGCACCGGAGCGCTCGCTGGCCCGACCGACGTGCGCATCGAGACCCGCGCGCAGGCGCAGGGCGCAGTCGACTGGTACGCCGACCACGGGTATGAGCAGATCAAGATCTATTCGTCGTTCCCGCCAGCGCTGGTCGCGCCCATCGCCGACATGGCTCACGCGCGCGGGCTGCGCGTGAGCGGGCACGTGCCTGCGTTCATGCGCGCGCAGCAGTTCATCGAGGCCGGCGCCGATGAGATCCAGCACCTGAACTTCATCGTGCTGAACTTCTTCCCCGACGTGAAGGACACGCGCAGCAAGGATCGCTACACGATCACGGCCGAGAAGTTGCAGGAGCTCAAGCTCGACTCGCCCGAGTTCGCCGCGTTCATGACGCTGCTGCGCCAGCACCACACCGTGCTGGACCCGACGCTATCGGTGTTCCAGGATCTGTACTCCGGCGTGCCCGGCCAGTGCGCGCGCGGCCTGTGCGCCATGATCGAGCGCTTTCCGCCGGTGACGCGGCGGCGCCTGTTGTCCGGCGCCGTGGCGGTGCCGCCCGGCGAGGATGCCGTCTATGCGCAGGCCCTGCCGGCGCTGATGCGCCTGCTCAAGGCGCTGCACGACGGCGGCGTGACGATCATGGCCGGTACCGACTCGTTCGCCGGCTACACGCTGCACAACGAGCTGGAGCTCTACGTGCAGGCCGGCATTCCCGCACCCGAGGTGCTGCGCCTGGCCACGTTGACGCCCGCGCAGGTGCTGGGCGTCGCCGGCCCGAGCCAGCGCGGCTTCATCGCGCCGGGCCGACAGGCCGACATGGTCTTGATCGATGGCGATCCGTCGCGCAACATCGCCGACATTCGCCACGTGTGGCGCACGATCAAGGCCGGCCAGGTCTACGAGCCGGCCGCATTGGAACAAGCCATGGGAATGAGGCGATGAGCGCGAACACCATCGAACGTTTCAACAGCGGCCGCACGCTGCCGCTGTCCGTCCCGTTCTGCGAAGGCACGGCTCTCGGCGGACTCGTCTTCCTGTCCGGCCAGCTCGGCAACGTGCCGGGCACGCTGACACTGGTCGAAGGCGGCATCGAGGCCGAGGCGCGGCAGGCGCTCGTCAACATCCTGACGGTGCTGCAGGCGCAGGGCCTGGGCCTGGAGAACCTGCTGCGCTGCACCGTGATGCTGGCCGACATCGGCGAGTGGCTCAGGTTCAACGGGGTCTGGAGCGAGTTCTTCAGCGACAAGCCGATGCCCGCACGCAGCGCGTTCGGCTGCGCGGGGCTGGCGCTGGGGGCGCGGGTCGAGATCGAGTGCACGGCGGCGCGCTGAGCGGCCGTCGCTGAAGGGTCACCAGACCCGCACCCGCTTGTCCGGCGCGATGTACAGCGCATCACCCGGCTTGATCCCGAACGCCTTGTACCAGCCGTCGATGTTGCGCACGACGCCGTTGACGCGGAACTTGCGGTAGCTGTGCGGGTCGCTGGTGGTCAGGCGGCGGATGGCCTCGGGTTGGGTCTTGCCGGCCCAGGCCTGGGCCCAGCCGAGGAACACGCGCTGGTCACCGGTCAGGCCGTGCAGCACCGGTGCGGGCTTGCCGTGCAGGGACGCGTGGTACGCATCGAGCGCGATCGCCAGGCCGCCCAGGTCGGCCAGGTTCTCGCCCATCGTCAGGCCCGGGTTGATGTGCAGGCCGGGCACCGGCTCGAACTGCGCGTACTGCGCGCCCAGCACGTCGGTGCGCGCCTTGAACGCGTCGGCGTCCGCGGGCGTCCACCAGTCGCGCAGGACGCCGTCGGCGTCGACGGTGCGGCCCTGGTCGTCGAACTGGTGCGTGATCTCATGGCCGATCACGCCGCCGACGGCGCCGTAATTGATGGCCGGGTCGGCGGCGACGTCGAAGATCGGCGGCTGCAGGATGCCGGCCGGGAACACGATGTCGAGCAGGCTGCCGCTGTAGGCGTTGTTCGTCTGCGGCGTCATGCCCCAGTCGCCGCGGTCGACCGAGCCCTTGCTGCGCTGGACGGCGAAGATCCAGTCGTCGGCGGCGGCCGAACGGATGTCGGCCATCAGGTCGTCGCGACGGATCGTGGTGCCTGCGTAGTCGCGCCACTTGTCGGGGTAGCCGACCTTGATCGTGACGGCGTCGAGCTTGCGCAGCGCCTCGGCCCGGGTCGCCGGGCCCATCCAGGCCAGCGTCTCGATGTGCGCGCGGAACGCCTTCTTGAGGTCGACCGCGAGCGCCGTCATGCGGGCCTTGGCGACGGGCGGAAACCAGCGCTCGGCGTAGACCTGGCCGACCGCCCATTGCAGCGTGCCGAAGCAGGCGTGCGGGTCGCTGTCGCAGCCTTTGCCTGCGACGACGACGAGGCCGCGTTTCCAGCGCGGCGCCTGCTCGGCCTGGCCCTGCAGCGCCTTGCCGTGGAGCTCGAACGAGGCCGCGGTGAACGCCTTGGGCAAGTAGTCGGCGGCGGCGTCGGCGGTGCGGAACGCCATCCAGGCCTTGGTCGTAGCCAAAGGCGCCGCGGCGACTACCGCGGCGATCTTCGGGAACGCGGTGTTCTGCGCCGCGATCAACGTCGAGCGGTCGCCCAGTTGCGCGGCTTGCAGGAACTCGGGCCAGGCGAACGCGGGCGCCAGCGCCTGCAGCTCCGCGCGCGAGACCGGGTTGTACTGGGCGACGACGTCGCGCTGCTGCACCTTGGTCCAGCTGACCTCGGCGATGTGCGTCTCGAAGGTCAGCACGTCGGCGGCGGCCGCGTCGGCGTCGGCCCAGCCGGCCAGCGCCAGCATCTTGGCGATGTAAGCACGGTAGGCGGCGCGCTGCGTCTCGTACGCGGGCTTGGTGTAGTAGTCGATGTCGGGCAGGCCCAGGTCGGCCTGCGACAGGTAGACCGAATAGATCGACGGCTTCTTCAAGTCGACGTCGATCTGGACGGCAAACGGGCTCGGGTAGAGATCGATGGTGGAGCGACCCATCAGCGTCGTCAGCGCCGCGAGGTCGGGCGCCGAGCGGATCGCGTCGAGCTCGAGCGCGATCGCGCCCACGCCCACCTGCTCGATGCGCGCCTCGTCCATGTAGGCGGCGTAGAACGCGCCGACCTTGCCGTGCACGTCGGCGGGCTGCTCGGCCACGTTCTTCGAGAGCTCGTCGAGGATCGCGTGCAGGCGGGCGTCGATGGCGCGCGTCATGCCGCTGCGGCGCGACACGCTCGGCTCGTCGGCCGGGATCACGCTGCGCGCCAGGTAGTGGCCGTTGGCGTACTGGAAGAAGTCGTTGCCGGGCCTGGTGGCCGGATCGCGAGCCGCCAGGTCGAGGCCGAAGGGCGGATAGGCGGGCTTGACGTCGGCGGCGTGGGTGAGCGAGGCGACGGCGCACAGCGCCAGCGCGAGCAAGGTCTTTTTCATCGAGTCTCCCCTGGATAGGTCGGGGATTGTCGTGCCGGAAAGCAGAAAGCAGACAACCCCGATCTTCACGCCCGGGTCCGTACCTGTTTGTCGATCGCTGGCGCCGTGTGCACCCGCGCGACTCGATCGTGACGGACGACACGACTGGCGGCCGAACGATGAGGTGGAGACGGATCAAGAAAATAAATTGATGTTACAAACTTGACTACAAACTAGGGGGTAGAGAGACATGCGACATGACCTGACCAGCGCTGCAGCATTTCCTGTCGCGACCGTCCTCTTCCTGGCCGCCGTTGTGGGTGTCATCTTCCTCGTGAGCTGGATCGCGGGGCGGATCACGAAAAACTATCCACCCATGTCCGAAGAGTCCGAGTGGGATGCCCGCAACGGCTAGGGTGGGCTCAAGCGCCCATCGGCCGGCGGCTGGCTTTGCTCCGCCTCGTCCGCTGCGCGAGCCCCGCCTTGTTCAATCGGCTCGGATGGGCACGAGCCGATTGCGCGCCTAGCTTTGCAAGGCCGCGGTCTTCGGTGCCGCGTTGGCTTCGGCATCCTCGGCCAGCCGTGCGCGGCTGATGAACGAGAAATGCTTGCGCATCCGCAGGATCGGCTTCTCGATGAAGTGCCACGAGAAGATCGAGAACAGGGCGATCAGCGGCAGGGCGATGAAGAACTGCAGAACCGCGCTGTGGACGCCTGGAAAGTTGCTGGCCGCGAGCTGTTGGAGTGGATACCCATAGAGGTATATGCCATACGAATAGTCGCCCTTCTTGAACACCGCGGGAGTCGGCACATTCGACACGCCGACGAACACCATCAGGTAGGCCAGCGCAGGCGCGGCGATCAGGTTCAGCAAGGGATATCCGATTTGTTGCGGGTATCCGGCAAACGAAACCAGGACGCATGTCGCGACGGCGATCGCCGCATAGGTCTTACTGTAAGGAATTCGATCCTTGTAGCAGAACAGGATGATTCCCAGCAGGAAGCTGATCAGCAGGCGGGACTGGTGCGCGGTGAAGATCTTCTCGAAGAGGCCCGCACCCATGAAGGCCGCGGTGCCGTCCATGAGGGGCGGCGCCGCCAGCTGGGCGATCAAGCCCACGCAAATCAATGCCGCGCTGAGGATCAGGATCGTCACGGGTCGCTTGAGCATCGACGTGAGCATGATGACCGCCATCACCGCGTAGCAAAGAAATTCCAGTGGCACCGTCCACAGCGAGCCGTTGACGATGTCGTTGGCATTCGTCTTGAAGACGCCCGGCAGCTCGTAGTTGATCAGCGCAACTATGTTTGTGAGGTAGTGCCAGGTCTGGCCGCGCGTCAGATAGGTGGCGGCGGGTAGGGTCGTCACCGCGAGGCCGAGCACGAACGCCGACAACAGTATTTCGACCGCGAGCGCAGGAAATATCCGAAGGCCTCTGTTCAGGAGGAAATCCGGAAGTCTCAGGCGTCTTGCACTGCCGGCGATCAGGAATCCGCTCAGGGCAAAGAACATGCTGAGAATCGCGTAGCCTGGAAACCATGCGAACCGGGTGTGGTCGAGCCAGAGGCCTCCACGCACCATGGAGTTCGCGTGCCATCCCACGACGCCGACCGCGAGAATCAGGCGGAGGGCGTCGAATCCCTTGCCGATGCCACCACTCGCCTCAAGCCTCTTTCCGATAACTTCCACTGCGCCCGTCCCTCTCTTGATATACCGCGCTCAGTATGAAGGCGTAACAGTCGCCACAAGCGTTGCCGCCTGGCGCAATGGCGCGATTGCTGAGGCATATGCACGCTGGGCGCCTGCGCTCGCATCGGAGACTCAACGGGGTGGGCCGCTGGAGAGGGCGCGGGAATCGTCCCGAAACCGTGATTCCGATCGACCAACAAAAAAGCCCTCGCATCACTGCAAGGGCTTGATTTGCTTCGCTTAAGGGATGGCTCCCCGACCTGGGCTCGAACCAGGGACCTACGGATTAACAGTCCGGCGCTCTACCAACTGAGCTATCGGGGAACTGCGAAGCCTCTCAGTATAACCAGTTTTGCAAGAACGTCAAAACTTTGCTTCCACCGACGCGTGGAAAGTGCGTGCCTCGAGAGGGAAGAGATACGCGTGATCGTACTGGTACGGCGCCTCGCGCCAGGCGCGGCGGTTGAACACGTTGTCGACCCCGGCGCGCCACACCAGCGTTGTAGTGCCCAGCGACTGCGCGTAGCGCACGCCGAGGTCGAAGCGCGTCCAGGCGGGGATCTGCACGGTGTTGTCCGGCAGCACCTCGCGCTGGCCTTCCCAGGCCATGTTGGCCTGCACGCTGAGGCCCGGCAGTTGTGTGACCGCATACGACGCGAGCAGCTTCAGCGAACTGTCCGGGATGTTGGTCGGACGCAGGCCGTCGTTGGTCGCGATGGACGATTGCTCGCGGCGCACCTGCTGCAGCATCGCGGACGCGCGCAACGTGAGCGCACCCGTGCGCGTCTGCGCCTCTGCCTCGAGCCCGCGTGCGTGCGTCACGCCATCGTGCGCGAACATCGCGTCGGGCGCCAGCCCGACATTGTCCGCGTAGGCCTGCCTGATGTCGTAGGCGGTCAGGCCCCAGCTGTCCACGCCGGCGGCGTGTTTCCAGCCGGCCTCCCATTGGCGACTGAGCGTGGCGGGCAGCGGCTGGCCGTGGTTCTTGGCGTCGCCGTGCGTCGGCGCGATGGTGCTCTCCACGCCTTGACCCCAGCTCACGTAGAGCATGTCGGCGGCGCTGAGCTGGTGGCTCAGCGACAGCCACGGCGTCGTGAACGCCTGGCGGTAGCGCGTGTCGAACTCGGAGCTGCCGGTGGACGTCTCGGAGGACGAGCGATGCAGCGTCGAGTGGCGCACGCCGATCCATGCCGACCAGTCGTCGGCGATCTGCACGGTGTCGCGCAGGTACAGCTCGCTGCTGCTTTCGTTGCGGTTGGTGTTGGGCGAAGTCAGCGACGGATCGGACGGTACCGTCGCGCTGGCGTCGATGTTGCCGATGCCCACGAAGTTGTAGGCCTCGTCGTTGAAACGCGCGGTGAATCGCGTCTGCAGCACGCCGGCGCTCAGTGCGTGCTTGAGCGGGCCGGTGACGAAGCTGCCGGCCAGCGAGACGTCGAGGTCGCGCGTCTGGCGGCGTTCGTTGTCGCTGCGGAAGTCGTAGATCGCGTAGGTGCCGTCGCTCGCGAAGCGATCGCACGGATCGCAATCCGCATTCGCGCCGAAGGCGAATGCCAGATGGTCGTTGCTGACCAGCTGCTGCTGCAGCGCATGCACCTCGACGCGCCAGTTCGCGTCCAAGGCCTGCGTGTAGCGCAGCGACAGCGTGTTGCCCTGCGTCACCACCGGCAGCGACCACGGCTGGTCGTTGAGGTTGACCTTCGGGTCGATGGTGTGCGGGTTCGGCACGACGGGGCCCAGCATGCTGAACGCGGGCACGCTCGGCTGCGACTGCACGTTGTGCTCGAACTCGAGCTCGAGCAGTTGGTCGGCGTCGGGGCGCCAGTCGGTGGCGATGGATGCCGTGCGCGCATGGCCGCGGGCGTCACGCGCGTTCGGGGCCAGCTTGTCGGCCGACAGGTTCACGCGCGCGCCGAACTCACGGCGGGCGCCGAAGCGCTGGCTCAGGTCGGCGGCGATGCCCAGCGTGCCGGGCTGCACCCAACCCACCGTCACGTCGCGCAGGTCCTGGTCGGGGCGCTTGACGACCAGGTTGACCAGACCGCCCGGCGCGCTGGTGCCGGCCTGCGTGCCGCTGAGGCCCTTGAGCACCTCGATGCTGGACTTGTTGGCCAGGGACAGCACGGTCTCGGCGTTGATGGGCAGGCCGTCGCGACGGAAGTTGGTGCGGTTGTCGACCTGGAAACCGCGCACCGCGAAGGTCGTCCAGTAGCCGACCGCGTTGTACGAGTCGGTGAGGCTGGCGTCGATGCGCGTCAGGTCGGACAGCGACGTGGCGCCGATGTCGGCCAGCAGCCTGGTGTCGATGACGTCGGCCGGGATGGGCGTGCGCGCCAGTGGTTGCGCGAAGCCGGTGACGCCGGCGGTCTCGGAGACGCTGCGCGCCGTGACCTGCACGGTCTGCGCGGGCGCGGCGTCTTGCGCGCGCGCTGCACCCGCGAGGGCGAGGATGGCCGCGGTGAGCGGCGCGGGACGAAAATAGCGGAAACGAACAACGGAAGCCATCGAACTCTTTCAAAGCGATGGCAGGGGAACGGAGTCGGGAAAACCGGGACGCGAATGGCCACGGCGGTACGACCGCTTCCCTGCGCGAGGATTACCTCGGGCCGACTTTGCGGTCGACCTGGTCGCTGGCGCCTGAGCGCTCGCGACCAATCAGGTTCAAAGGGACTTTCTCAGCCAGCCTCTCAGCCAGCACCCCTAGCGAAACTCACCGCGGAACTGCGGCGAGCGGTTCCGATTGTGCCCCAAACGGGCGAATCCACGCCCGTCGGCTCGCGGCCTGTTCAGGCCTGCGTGTACGCCGTCTTCACGACCGTGTAGAACTCGGCCGCATAGCGACCCTGTTCACGCGCGCCGTAGCTCGAACCCTTGCGGCCGCCGAACGGCACGTGATAGTCGACGCCCGCGGTGGGCACGTTGACCATCACCATGCCGGCCTGCGAGTGGCGCTTGAAGTGCGTCGCATGCTTCAACGAGGTGGTGGCGATGCCGGCCGACAGCCCGAACGGCGTGTCGTTGGCCTGCGCCAGCGCCTCTTCATAGTCGCGCACGCGCGCCACGCTCACCACCGGGCCGAACACCTCCTCGCGATTGATGCGCATCTGCGGCGTCGACTCGGTGATCAGGGCAGGGCGCATGTAGAAGCCGGACTGGCCGTCGGCATTGCGCTCGATGGCCTCGCCGCCGAACGCCACGTGCGCGCCTTCGCCGCGCGCGATCTCCACGTAGTCCAGATCCTGCTTGAGCTGGGACGCGTCGACCACCGGGCCGATGTCCGTGCCGGCCTTGCGCGCGTTGTCGACCTTGAGCGTCTTCAGCTTGTCGATGACGCCGGCGACGAAGCGGTCGTGGATCGCGTCCGTGACGATCACGCGCGACGACGCCGTGCAGCGCTGCCCGGTGGAGAAGAAGCCGCTCTGCACCGCGCAGTTGATCGCCACGCCGAGGTCGGCGTCGTCGAGCACGATCATCGGGTTCTTGCCGCCCATCTCGAGCTGGATCTTGGCCATGCGCGTGACGCACGCCTGGGCGACCTTCTGGCCGGTGGCCACCGAGCCGGTGAAGGTGATCGCGTCGATGCCGCGATCGGCCAGCATCGTCGCTCCAACCTCCGAGCCGCGTCCCATCACCAGGTTCAGCACGCCCTGCGGCAGGCCGCTGCGCGACAGGATCTCGCACAGCGCCCAGACCGACGCCGGCACCAGGTCAGCGGGCTTGATGACGACGCAGTTGCCGTACGCCAGCGCCGGCGCCATCTTCCACGCGGGAATCGCGATCGGAAAGTTCCATGGCGTGATGATGCCGACGACGCCGATCGGCTCGCGCGTCAGCTCGACGCCCACGCCTGGCCGCACCGAGGCCATCGCTTCGCCGCCCGGCCGCAGCGCTTCGCCGGCGAAGAACTTGAAGATGTTGCCCGCGCGCTGGACCTCGCCGATCGCCTCGGGCAAGGTCTTGCCCTCCTCGCGTGCCAGCAGGTCGCCGAGCTCGGCGCGGCGCGCCAGGAGCTCGGTGCCGGCGGCGTCCAGGATGTCGAAGCGATGTTGCGGCGTGCTCAGGCTCCACGCGGCAAACGCCTGGCGCGCGGCCGCGATCGCGGCGCGCGCCTGGGCCGCGTCGGCCTGTGCGTACTCGCCGACGAGGTCGCTGGTGTCGGACGGATTGACATTGCGCGAGACGCTGACGCCGGCGACCCATTCGCCGGCGATGAAGTTCTTGAACATGGCGTTCCTTTGAAGCGGCTCATTGCGGGCCGAGCTTGGCGATCAGCAAGCTCAGGGCGTCGAACTCAGAGCTCTTCAGCTCCGACAGCGGCGGGCGCACCGGCCCGGCCGTGTGGCCCACGGCGGTGGCGCCGGCCTTGACGATGGACACGGCGTAGCCCTCGCCCTGGTTGCGCAGCCCGATGTAGGGCAGGAAGAAATCCTTGATCAAGCGGTTCGTCGTGGCGACGTCGCCGTCGACCTGGGCCCGGTAGAAATCCATCGCGGTCTTGGGGATGAAGTTGAAGACGGCTGACGAGTAGACCGGGCAGCCCATCGCGTTGTAGGCCCCCGCGAAGACCTCTGCGGTCGGCAGGCCGCCGAGGTAGGTGAAGCGATCGCCCAGCGTCTGGCGCACGGCGACGAACTTCTCGATGTCGCCCACGCCGTCCTTGAAGCCGATCAGGTTCGGGTTGCGCTCGGCCAGCACCTGCAGGCTGGCAGGCGTCAGTTTGCAGCCGGCGCGGTTGTAGACGATCACGCCGATGCGCACGCTCTTGCACACCGCGGTGACGTGCTCGACCAGGCCATGCTGGCTGCCTTCGGTCAGGTAGTGCGGCAGCAGCAGGATGCCTTGCGCGCCCAGACGCTCGGCTTCCTGGGCGTACTTGATGGCCAGCGTGGTGCCGCCGCCGGCGCCGGCGACGATGGGCGTGCGGCCCCGGCAGGTGTCGAGCGAGACCTTGACCACCTCGCTGTACTCGTCCGGTTCCAGCGAGAAGAACTCGCCCGTGCCGCCGGCCGCGAACAGTACCGTGGCGCCGTAGGGCTGCAGCCACTCGAGACGCTCGGCAAACGGCTTGGGCGCGAAATCCAGGTTGGCGTCGAAGTCGGTCAGCGGGAACGACAGCAGGCCGGAACCGAGGACGGTCTTGAGTTCTTGGGGCGACATCGGGTGCTCTTTCATGCGGAGGAGAGGACATGCTGCGAGATGCTCGTCTCTTTACTTGTCAGTCATCGTACAACCAAAGACGACACCAGACTCAGGGGATTACCCGAGGCCCCGGTCCGCCGATTCAGCGCAGCTCGGTTTGCGAGCGCCGCCGCCGTTCGCGGCTGTTGGCCAGGTGCGTGCGCATCGCGGCGCGCGCGCCTTCGGCGTCCTGCGAGGAGATCGCGTCGAAGATGCTCTCGTGCTCGCCGTTGACGCGGCGCAGGTACTCGCGGCGCTCGTCCGTCATCACCTGTGCGGGCTCGAGGCGGGCGCGCGGGATGATGCGGCTGCCCAACGTCGTCATCAGGTCAGCGAAGTGGTCGTTCTGCGTTGCGCGGGCCACTTCCTGGTGGAACTGGAAGTCGGCCGCGACGGCATCGCTGCCACTCTCCAGCGCCAGCCCGAGGGCGTCGAGCGCGTTGCGCATCGCCAGGAGGTTGGCTTCGGTGCGGCGTTGGGCGGCGAGGGCGGCGGCCTCGGTCTCGAGGCCGATGCGCAGTTCCAGCACGGCGACGACGTCCTGCAGCGTGCTGTACTGTTCGCGGCTGATCTTGAAGCCGGCGTCGTCGCCCAGGCCCAGCACGAAGGTACCGATGCCGTGGCGCGTCTCGACCAGGCTCGAGGCCTGCAGCTTGGACAGGGCTTCGCGTACCACCGTGCGGCTGACGTCGAACTCGGCCATGATGGCCGCTTCAGTGGGGATCTTGTCGCCGACCTTCAGGCGACCATCGCGAATACGTTCGCTGAGCGAGGAAACGAGTTCGAGCGCAAGCGAACGGGGTCGACGACGAACGAGGTCGGTGGTGCTCATGGCCTGGTGTTTACCCTGATCATCTTGGCGCGATGTAACGCATAAAGTTCATGGCGCTGTTGTACGACAACTGACGACGTACTACAAGCGTGTCAAGGGGACTGTACCAAGAACGGGCTGGAACCGATGCCATGGCTTTCATGGTCCTTGCCGCCCGCGCACCGGCTTCGACGGGACAACGATGAACGAGAGACTCTCCAGGCCGCCGCTGACGATCCGCATGCACGCGAGCGACAACGTGGCCATCGTCGCCAACGACGGCGGCTTGCCCGCTGGCACCGCGCTCCCTGACGGCGTGCCTGGTGGCGGCGTCACGCTGCGCGACAAGGTGCCGCAGGGCCACAAGGTCGCGCTGGTCGACCTCGCCGAGGGCGCGCCCATCCGGCGCTACAACGTGCCGATCGGCTACGCGCTCAAGCCCATCGCGGCGGGCAGCTGGGTGCACGAGCGCCTGATCCGGATGCCCGCGGCGCGCGCGCTCGAAGGCTTGCCGATGGCCACTGTCGAAGCGCCGATCGCGGAGCCGTTGACCGGCTTCACGTTCGAGGGATACCGCAATGCCGACCGCTCGGTCGGCACGCGCAACATCCTGGCGATCACGACGACCGTGCAGTGCGTGGCTGGCGTCGTCGCCATCGCGGTGGCACGCATCAAGTCCGAGCTGCTGCCGCTGTACCCGAACGTCGACGACGTCATCGGGCTGGAGCACAACTACGGCTGCGGCGTGGCCATCGACGCCCCCGGCGCCGAGATCCCGATCCGCACGCTGCGCAACATCTCGCTGAACCCGAACTTCGGCGGCGAGGTGATGGTCGTCAGCCTGGGCTGCGAAAAGTTGCAGCCCGAGTGCCTGCTGCCGCCGGGCAGCTTTGCGATCGTCGACGAGCGCAATGTCGCCGACGTGGGCGCCAGCGAAGAGGCCAAGCTCGATGTGGTGTGCCTGCAGGACGAAGCGCATGTCGGCTTCATGTCGATGATCGATTCGATCATGTCGACCGCCGAGTTCCACCTCGAACGCCTGAACGCGCGCCGCCGCGAAACCTGCCCGGCGAGCGCGCTCGTTGTCGGCGTGCAGTGCGGCGGCAGCGATGCGTTCAGCGGCGTCACCGCCAACCCGGCGGTCGGTTTCTGCACCGACCTGCTGGTGCGCGCCGGCGCGACCGTGATGTTCAGCGAGACCACCGAAGTGCGCGACGGCATCGACCAGCTCACCGCGCGCGCAGCGTCACCCGAAGTGGCCGACGCGATGATCCGCGAGATGGCCTGGTACGACGCCTACCTCGCGAAGGGCCACGCCGACCGCAGCGCGAACACGACGCCGGGCAACAAGAAGGGCGGCTTGAGCAACATCGTCGAGAAGGCGATGGGCTCGATCGTCAAGAGCGGCACGGCGCCGATCAGCGGCGTGCTGTCACCCGGCGAGAAGCTGCGCGACCGCGGCATCACGAATGGGCTGGTCTACGCCGCCACCCCGGCGAGCGACTTCATCTGCGGCACCCTGCAACTTGCCGCCGGCATCAACCTGCACGTGTTCACGACCGGCCGCGGCACGCCCTACGGCCTGGCCGAAGTGCCGGTGATCAAGGTCGCGACCCGCAGCGACCTGGCGCGGCGCTGGCACGACCTGATGGACGTCAACGCCGGCGTAATCGCCGACGGCTCGGCCACCATCGAGGAGGTCGGCTGGGAGCTCTTCCGCCTGATGCTCGAGGTGGCGAGCGGCCGCAAGAAAACCTGGGCCGAGCACTGGAAGCTGCACAACGCGCTCGTGCTGTTCAACCCTGCGCCGGTGACCTGAACACCGTTATGTAGTGCGGTATATTGCGACTGCATCTCCGTCGCATCGAATGGCTCACGCACTTCTGTACCGCCCGCTCACCTGCGTGCTGCTGACCCTGGTTTCCTTTGTCGCGCACGCGGCCGACCTGACCGTCTCGGCCGCCGCGAGCCTGACCAACGCTTTCAAGGAACTCGGCCCGGCGTTCGAGGCGCAGCAGCCGGGCACGAAAGTGCTGCTCAACTTCGCTGCGTCGGATGCGCTGCTCGCGCAGATCGCGAAGGGCGCGCCGGCCGACGTGTTCGCCTCGGCCGACCACCAGGCGATGGATCGCGCCGCCGCGCTGAACCTGCTCGTCGCCGGCACGCGCCGCGACTTCACCGCGAACGCGCTGGTGATGATCGTGCCGGCCGACAGCGCGCTCGGCCTGACGGCGCTTGCCGATCTGCGCAAGCCTGAGGTCAGGCGGGTCGCGATCGGCAACCCGGCCAGCGTGCCGGTGGGTCGCTACACCAGGGGCTCGCTCGCCACCGCAAAGCTGTGGGGCGCCGTCGAGCCGAAGGCCGTGATGGCGCAGAGCGTACGCCAGGCGCTCGACTACGTTGCGCGCGGCGAGGTCGAGGCGGGCTTCGTGTACGCGACCGACGCGGCCATCATGAAAGACAAGGTCAGCGTCGTCGCAATGATTGCGACCGGCACCGCGATCACTTACCCGATCGCTGCGGTGGCCGGCAGCCCGAACCCCGCGGCCGCGCGAAAGTTCATCGAGTTCGTGGCCTCGCCGGCCGCGCAGACGGTGCTGGCGCGCTACGGCTTCGTCAGGCCCTAGGGACAACGCGATGGACTCGTCGGTCTGGATCACCTTGGCGCTCACCTTGAAGGTGGCCGGCTGGGCCACCGCGATCAACGCGCTGCTCGGCGTGGCGGTCGGCTGGCTGCTGGCGCGCAAGCGCTTCTTCGGCCGCGAGTTCATCGACGCCGTGCTGACCTTGCCGCTGGTGCTGCCGCCGACCGTGATGGGCTACTACCTGCTGGTCGTGATCGGCAAGCGGGGCTGGCTCGGCGCCTGGTTGCAGAACAGCTTCGGCATCAACCTGATCTTCAGCTGGCAGGGTGCGGTGATCGCCGCGACGATCGTCGCATTCCCGCTGGTCCTGAAGTCGGCGCGCAGTGCGTTCGAGGCGGTCGATCCGCAGCTCGAGCAGGCCGCGCGGGTGCTTGGCCTGAGCGAATGGGCGGTGTTCTTTCGGGTGACCTTGCCGATGGCGTGGCCGGGCATTCTGGCCGGCGTGCTGCTCGTGTTCGCGCGCTCGCTCGGCGAGTTCGGCGCCACGTTGATGGTGGCCGGCAGCATCCCCGGACGCACGCAGACGCTGTCGATCGCGGTCTACGAGGCGGTGCAGGCCGGGCAGGACGACACCGCGAACTTTCTGGTCGTGCTCACGTCGATCGTCTGCATCGTCGTGCTGCTCGCGGCCGGGCGGCTCGCGCCGCGGCCGGCGGTCCGGAACTGACCCCATGAGCTTCGATGTCGACATCGACAAGACGGTGCGCAGCGAACAGCGCAGCTTTCGGCTCAGCGTGCGCTTTCGTGCAAGCGCAAGGCGCAGCGTGATCTTCGGGCCCTCCGGCGCCGGCAAGAGCCTGACCCTGCAGGCGCTCGCCGGCCTGCTCACCCCTGACACCGGCCGCATCGCATTCGACGGTGACGTGCTGTTCGACAAGGCCGCCGGCATCGATATCCCGGCGCGGGCGCGCGGCTTCGGCTACCTGTTCCAGGACTACGCCTTGTTCCCGAAACTGAACGTGCGCCAGAACGTCGCGTTCGGCCTGTCGCACGGCCTGCGCAACCCGTCGTCG
>JBDSDD010000063.1:0-71594 GCA_039920745.1 Burkholderiaceae bacterium
AGAACGTGTTGACCATTGCAATCGCCTGCTCTGGCGCGTTCACCGATGCATCGAGCAGTGCCGGGGACACGCGCATCGGGCAGGCCGTGCCGATCAATGCGAGATGGGTGACGCGCCCCGGTGCGCGAGCCGCCGCTTCCAGTGCGATCAGCGAGCCGAAGCTGTGGCCGATCAGCGCGGCCTGGTTGATGCCGGCCGCATCCAGCAGCGCCAGCACGAAGTCGGCGCCTTCTTCTACCGTTGTCGGCGGTGCGCCAGCGCTCTTGCAGTGTCCTGGCAGATCGGGTGCCAGTACGTTGTGGCCGTGGTGCGCGAGTGAGCGGCTTTGCAGGACCCAGACGCTGTGGTCGTTCAGCACACCGTGGATGAAGACGACGGTGGGCTTGATTGCATCGAACGCCTTGCCGCCGGTGTAGCAGTAGATGCGGGCGCCGTTGACTTGAAGCTCCATCAGGCGGCCAACGTTGCCGGTTTGGCGGCCGGCGTGCCGATGGCCTTCTCGGCTGCCTTCAACGCACGCTTCAGGTCGTCGATCAGATCGGCGGGGTCTTCCAGGCCGATCGACAGGCGGATCGTGCCCTGGCCGATGCCGCCAGCTTGCAGCGCTTCGTCGGTCATGCGGAAGTGCGTGGTGCTGGCCGGATGGATCACCAGGCTGCGGCAGTCGCCAACGTTGGCCAGGTGGCTGAAGACTTTGAGCGAGTCGACGAATGCCTTGCCTTGGTTGCGATCGCCTTTGAGGTCGAAGCTGAACACGGAGCCAGCGCCGCGTGGCAGCAGCTTCTTGGCCAATGCATGGCTCGGGTGCGAATCGAGCAGCGGGTGGCCGACCCGTGAGACGAACGGATGGCTTGCCAGGAACTCCACCACTTTCTCGGTGTTCTGCATGTGCCGCGCCATGCGCAGCGGCAGCGTCTCGATCCCTTGCAGGATCAGCCACGCGGTGTGCGGGCTCATGCAGGCGCCGAAGTCGCGCAGGCCCTCGCGGCGGGCGCGCAGCAGGAATGCGCCGACGGTGCTCTCCTCGGTGAACACCATGTCGTGGAAGCCGGCGTAGGGCGTGGTCAGTTCGGGAAAGCGGCCGCTGCGATCCCAATCGAAGGCGCCGGAGTCGACCAGCACGCCGCCGACGACGGTGCCATGGCCCGACAGGAACTTCGTCGCCGAATGGAACACGAGGTCAGCGCCCAGCTTGAACGGTTGCTGCAACCACGGCGTCGTGAACGTGGCGTCGACCAGCAGCGGCACACCCGCGTCGTGCGCGATGGCGCCGACGCGCGGGATGTCCAGCACGTCCAGCCCCGGGTTGCCCAGCGACTCGCCGAACAGCAGCCGGGTGTTGGGTCGGATCGCGGCGCGCCAGGCATCGACGTCGCGCGGCTTGACGAACGTCGTCTCGATGCCGAAGCGCGCCAGCGTGTACGCGAGCAGGTTGTGCGAGCCGCCGTACAGCGCGGCGCTGGCGACGATGTGCGACCCGGCGCCGGCGATGGTGGCGACGCCCAGGTGCAACGCGGCCTGACCGCTGGCGGTGGCGATCGCGCCGACGCCGCCTTCGAGCGCGGCCACGCGCTCCTCGAACACGGCGGTGGTCGGGTTCGAGATGCGGCTGTAGACGTGGCCCGCGCGCTCCATGTTGAACAACGACGCGGCGTGTTCGCTGGACTCGAAGACGAACGAGGTCGTCAGGTGGATGGGTGTCGCGCGCGCGCCGGTGGCGGGGTCGGGCGCGGCGCCCGCGTGCAGGGCGAGGGTGTCGAAACCAGGGTCGGACGGGCCAGGCATGGAGGCTTTCTGAGACGTGTTGCGGCGCCGTGCTCAAAGGTCGATTCAGGGTCGAACCACGACGCCAATATTGCGATTGTGTGCTATGTTGATCACCTGTTTTTAATGATTCCTGAGGGAGGCGTTGCCATGAAAGTCAGCGACATCCTGCGTGTCAAGGGCAATACCTTGTTCACCGTTTCGCCCGACCAGCCGCTGCACGAGGCCGTCGTCACGATGGCCGAGCACGACATCGGATCCCTGGTCGTGATGGACCATGGCGACCTGACCGGCATGCTCACGTTCCGCGAGGTCATCCGCGCCACCGTCCGACAGGGCGGCACGCTGGGCACGCTCACGATCCGGTCGGTGATGGACGACGCACCGCTCACGTGCACGCCCGAGACCGAGATCGACGAGGTGCGCCGCATGATGCTGGGCCGCCATGCGCGCTACATGCCCGTTCTCAACGGCCAGACGTTGATGGGCGTGATTTCGTTCTACGACGTGGCCCGCACGGTGGTCGAGGCACAGGACTTCGAGAACCGCATGCTCAAGGCCTACATCCGCGACTGGCCCTCTGAAGAGGATACGAAAGTCGGCCAGTCATTGTGAGCCGGCTGTAGGCAGCGAGCCGCAGGCTCAACCAGGCTCTCGGGAAGCGAGGATCACATCCGAGCCGACCCGAGCTCTCCCTCGGGGGCAGCGACCAGCGGGAGCGTGGGGGCCGACAGTTCTAGGCGGCAATCATCGGGACGACGTTGGACGGCGGCGCCTGCTCGCGGCTGGCGATCCACATCTCCAGGGCCGCAGCGTCGATCGGGCGGCAGAAGCGGTAGCCCTGCATCATGTCGCAGCCTTCGTGGCGCAGGAACTGGTGCTGGGCGTCGGTCTCGACGCCTTCGGCGATGGTCTTGAGGTTCAGCGCACGCGCCAGCTGGATGATCGCGCGCACGATGGCGCGGTCGTCCGGGTCGGTGTCGATGTCGCGCACGAACGACTGGTCGATCTTCAGCGTGTGCAGCGGGAAGCGCTTGAGGTAGTTCAACGACGAGAAGCCGGTGCCGAAGTCATCCAGCGACAGGCGCACGCCCAGCGCATGCAGCGCGTCCATCACGGCGGTCGCGGCAGCCGGGTTGGCGGTGACGCTCTCGGTCAGCTCCAGCTCCAGGTACTGGGCCGGCAGGCCGGCGTCGCTCAGCGCGCGCGCCACGACGTTGGACAGCCCCGCATGGCGGAACTGCACGGCTGACAGGTTGACGGCCACCACCATCGGCGGCACGCCGGCATCTATCCAGGCCTTCAGCTGGGTGACCGCGGTGCGCAGCACCCACTCGCCGATTGCGACGATCTGGCCGCTGGTCTCGGCCAGCGGAATGAACTCGGCCGGCGACACCATGCCGAACTCAGGATGGCGCCAGCGCAGCAGCGCCTCGACGCCCACCAGGTGCTCGCCGTTGGCGTCGAGCTGCGGCTGGTAGTGCAGCAGCAGCTCCTTGCGCTCCAGCGCGCGGCGCAGCGCCGACTCCAACTGCAACTGGCGCGCTGAGCGCTGCTGCATGCCGTCCGCGAAGAAGCGCCACGTGGCCTTGCCTTCGTGCTTGGCGCGGTACATCGCCGTGTCCGCGTTGCGCGACAGGATCTCGTAGTCGTCGCCGTCGGACGGGTAGGTGGCGATGCCGATCGACATCGTCATGCTCAACTCGTGGCCTTCCACCATGCAGGGCTCGGCCAGGCGTTCCAGCAGCTTGGACGCGACCAGCTCGGCGCCGGCGGCGTCTGCGCCCGGCAGCAGCACCGCGAACTCGTCGCCGCCCAGGCGGGCCACCGTGTCGACTTCGCGCAGGCTGCCTTGCAGTCTGCGCGCAACCTCGCTCAGCAAGGCGTCGCCGATGCTGTGGCCGAGGGTGTCGTTGATGTTCTTGAACTGGTCCAGATCCATGAACATCAGCGCGAACGGCCGGTGGTCGCGGCGCGAAACGCTGGTCAACTGGCCGACGCGGTCGGCCAGCAGGCTGCGGTTGGGCAGGTCGGTGAGGGTGTCGACATGCGCGAGGCGCACCAGGTTGCGCTCGACCTCGCGGAACTGCGTGATGTCGTTGAGGATGCCGATGTAGTGCGTGACCGCGCCGTTGGCGTCGCGCTGCTGCGTGATCGCGGCCCAGCAGGTGTACAGGCTGCCGTCCTTGCGCGAGGTGCGGACCTCGCCCTGCCAGTGGCCGGAGGTCTGAAGCGCGGTGCGCACCTGGCGGCGCACGTCGCGCCGGCCGATGCCGAAACCGAGGGCCGCGGTCTGCTGGCCCTGCAACTCGTCGACGCTGTAGCCGCTGATCTCGCAGAACGCCTGGTTGACGGTGACGACGCAGCCATCGCGGTCGGCGATGACGAAGCCTTCGCGCGCCTGCTCGAACACGGCGGCGGCGAGCTGCAGCTTGTCCTCGACGGACTTGCGCTTGGTGATGTCACGCCCTTCGACGAGCAGGTTCGGCGGCGTGTCGCGTGTGCGCGGGATCGCGCGGATCGACAGCTCCAGCGTCAGGACCGCGCCATCGGGGCGCTGCAGGGTGAGTTCATGGCTGACCGTGGTACCGGCGACGGCCTGGGTGATGACGGCCTGCAATGCCTTCGCCTGGGGTGCGGCGATGCCCAGCTCGGCGATCTCGTCCAGGCGCCGGCCGGCGATCTGCGGGTGCGTGACGTGGAGCCAGTTCCGGCCGGTGCCATTCATGTGGCGCACCGCGCCATTCGGGTCGAGCACGCAGACGAGCTGCGGGCTGTGGTCGATCAGGCGGTTGGCCAGGCGTTCGCGCTTGAGCGAGCGGCGCGTGCGCATGGTCTGGGCGAACAGGGCGCCACCCAGCCCCAGCAGGCTGGCGACAACGAGCCAGAGCAGCCACAGCGGCAGGGCGATGACAGGGTCGGACGGGACGGCGGCGGCGGCGGAGGCGGACGCACCCACGGTCGCGCCGGTGAGCGCGATGGAAAGACGGAGCGTGCGGAAGACGTGGACAACCGCAGCCGGACGCTCGTGTGCATCCGCCTGCTGATCGCCTGTTGCGCCTCCCATGACGCTTGAACTAGGGCCTAAAGACAGCATCCCAGGACTTTGCCTGGGAACCTCGGGCGGGGTCGCGTGAATAAAGCCCATCGTCGTGGCCTTTTTCACACAGCTCGACGTTGGCCGGCCCGCACGGCGAATCCGTCCGACGCGAGCGCGCGAAGCGCCGTCCGCCGGATTGCGAAGGCGAGGTGCGCGCTGCCCCTTAGAATCGACACATGTCAGGCAGCACCTTCGGCGAACTCTTTCGCGTCACCAATTTCGGCGAATCGCACGGCGTGGCGATCGGTTGCGTCATCGATGGCTGCCCACCCGGGCTGGCTCTGTGCGAGGCCGACATCCAGGTCGAGCTGGACCGGCGCCGTCCGGGGACCTCGCGCCACGTCACGCAGCGCAACGAGCCCGATGCGGTCGAGATACTGTCTGGGGTATATGAAGGCGTCACCACCGGCACCCCGATAGCGCTTCTCATTCGCAACACGGACCAGCGCAGCAAGGACTACGGCAACATCCTCGACACCTTCCGCCCCGGTCACGCCGACTACACCTACTGGCGCAAGTATGGCCTGCGCGATCCGCGCGGCGGCGGACGCTCGTCCGCGCGCCTGACCGCACCGATGGTCGCCGCCGGTGCGGTCGCCCGCAAGTGGCTCAAGGAGCACCGCGGCACGACCTTTCTCGGCTGGATGAGCCAGCTGGGCGACATCGCCATCCCGTTCGTCGACGAGAGCCAGATCCCGTTGAATCCCTTCTTCGCGCCCGACGCCGACATCGTGCCGGTGCTGGAGAGCCGCATGGACGACCTGCGCAAGGCCGGTGACTCCTGCGGCGCTCGCATCGAGGTCATCGCCCGTGGCATGCCCGTCGGCCTGGGCCAGCCGCTGTTCGACAAGCTCGATGCCGACATCGCCTACGCCATGATGGGTGTCAACGCGGTCAAGGGCGTCGAGATCGGCGCGGGCTTCGGCAGCGTCGCCCAGCGCGGCACCGAGCACGGCGACGAGCTGACCCCGCAGGGCTTCGTTGGCAACAACGCCGGCGGCGTGCTGGGCGGCATCTCCACCGGCCAGGACCTGCGCGTCTCGATCGCGATCAAGCCGACCAGCTCGATCCGAACGCCGCGCCGCTCGATCGACCGCGCCGGCGAGCCGGCCGTCGTCGAGACCTTTGGCCGCCACGATCCCTGCGTGGGCATCCGCGCGACGCCCATCGTCGAGGCGATGCTGGCGCTGGTCGTGATGGACCACGTGCTGGCGCACCGCGCCCAATGCGGCGACGTCCTGCTGGAAAGACCGCCGATCGCGGCTTGCGCGCCCAAGGCGTGAATCGTGCGGCGACCCCGGCAGTCCTGAAGCCGATGGTCGCCAAGAGCGCGCAGGCCACGGCGCACGCGCCGTGCGGCGCCAACGCGTCGGCCGGCCACTGAGCTGCGTCCGCTGCAGTTCGTCAGGTGCCTGGACGGTTCGTCCAGCGGCACTGCAACTCGTCCCGGCCCAGCAGCAATTCGTCGCAATTTCCCACCACGTCCGGGCCCGCCGATCCACACTGCAACGCAATTCAGGATGAGCCTGGAAAAACGATGAAGGAAGAGGAAATGCGCAAACGCTTGGTGTTCGGGGTGGCGGTGGTCGTCGTGGCTATCGGAGCGGGGTTCGCGATCAAGGCTGGCAAGGGTGCCGCGGCGGTGCCCGCCAGCGCCGCGATGGCGGCCAACACGCCGGACGCCGCGGCCAGCGCAGTGCCGTTGGACTTCACGGCGGCGGAGGCCACGAAGCCGGTCTCGCTGGCGCTGCCGCAGGTCATCGAGTTCTCGGGTGCGCTGGTCGCACCGAACACGGCGATGGTGCGCGCCAAGGCCACGGGCACGCTGCTGACGCTTGCCGTGCAGGAAGGCCAGCGCGTCAAGGCTGGCGAACTGCTGGGCCGAATCGACGTCAGCGACCTGGCCAGCCACGTGGCCGAGCGCAGCGCCAACCTGGCGGCTGTCAGGACGACGCTGGGCCAGGCGCAGCGTACGCACGACTCCAACGTCGGCTTGGCCAACGACAAGTTCATCTCGCCGATCGCGCTCGAAGGTTCGAGGTCGCAGCTCGACAGCGCCAAGGCGCAGGTCGCCGCCGCCGAGGCCGCTCTCGACTCTGCCAAGATCGCGTTGCGCGACGCTTCGCTGATCGCGCCGATCAGCGGCATCGTGTCCAAGCGCTACGTGGTCGCGGGCGAGAAGGTCACCGCCGAGCAGCAGGTCGTCAACATCGTCGACCTGCGCATGCTCGAACTCGCGGGCACCGTCGGCACCCAGGATGTCGCGCGCCTGTCGCCCGGCATGCCGGTGACGCTCAGGATCGAAGGCGTCGACAAGCCCCTGGAGGGCAAGCTCGCCCGCATCGCGCCCTCGGCCGAGGCCGGAACGCGCTCGATCGGCGTTGCGGTGCAACTGCAGAACCCGAACGAGACGATGCGCGCCGGCCAGTACGCCGTCGCGAAGGTGCAGATCGGCGACGCGACGCCGCGCCTGACTGTGCCGATCGGCGCGATCAGCTCGGCATCGGGCCAGGAATACGTGTGGACGGTGGAGGGCGGCAAGTTGCTGCGCCGCACCGTCACGACGGGTCGCCGCGACACGGTGCGTGGGCGTGCGGAAGTGCTCGATGGCCTGTCCGCGGACGTGCCGGTGCTCGGCGCGCGCTTCGACAACCTGCGTGAAGGCGCCAAGGCCCGTGTCGTGACCGTCGCGACCGCTGCCACGCCGAAGCCGCTCCCGACCATCGCCACCACCCATTGATTCGCGCCGTATCAACGGCCACCCTCCGAGGAGAGTTCCCATGTGGATGACGCGCGTCGCCATCAACAACCCCGTATTCGCGACCATGGTGATGGTGGCGCTGTGCGTGCTCGGGTTGTTCTCGTACCAACGGTTGGGCGTCGAGCAGATGCCCGACATCACGATCCCCGTCGTCTTCGTCAGCGTGCAATATCCGGGCGCATCGCCCGGTGCCGTCGAGACCGAGATCACCAAGCCGCTCGAAGATGCCCTGAATGGCATCGCGGGCGTCAAGATGATCCGTTCCAACAGCATGGAAGGCCGCAGCGAGACCGTGGTCGAGTTCAAGCTGTCTTCCGACATGACGCGCGCCACGCAGGACGTGCGTGACAAGGTCTCGGTCGTGCAGGCCGGCTTCAACCGCGACGTCAAGCCGCCGTTCGTCAGCCGTTTCGACGGTGACAACGCGCAGCCCACGGTGGTGCTCGCGCTGATCGCCACGGGCCGCAGCGACCGCGAGTTGTCGCTGATCGCCGACCAGACGGTGCAAAAGCGCCTGACCAGCGTCGAAGGCGTGGCCCGCGTCACGCCGTCGGGCCTGGTCACGCGCCAGGTGCGCATCGACCTCGATCCGCAGCGCCTGCGTTCGTTCGGACTCACGCCGGCCGACGTCACGGCGGCCATCAACAAGGCCAATGCCGACCAGCCGGTGGGCGTGCTGTCCAATGCCACCGAGGATTCGATCGTGCGCGTGGAGGGCCGCGTCCTCGACCCGAAGCAGTTCGCCAACATGGTCATCTCGCGCAACGCCAGTGGTGGCGTGGTTCTGCTGGGCGACGTCGGCAAGCTGGTCGAGCGCGAGCAGGAGCCCGACTCGCTGTCGCGCATCAACGGCAAGCCGGCGGTCTCGTTCAACATCTTCAAGCAGCAGGACGCCAACATCGTCAAGACCGGCGCTGCGATCAAGGAAGCCACCGAGGAGATGCGCAAGTCGCTGCCCCCGGGTGTCGAACTGAAGCTGGTCTACGCCAGCAGCGACTGGGTCGAACAATCGCTCAGCGGCGTCAAGAAGACGCTCGTCGAAGGCGCGCTGCTGACCATCGCGATCGTGTTCCTGTTCCTGCACAGCTGGCGTTCGACCATCATCACCGGCCTCACGCTGCCGATCGCCGTGATCGCGTCGTTCATCGCGATCAACGCGTTCGGCCTGACGCTGAACTTCATGACGATGATGGCGCTGAGCCTGTGCATCGGCTTGCTGATCGACGATGCGATCGTGGTGCGCGAGAACATCGTGCGCCACGTCGGCATGGGGCAGGATCACCACACCGCCGCGCGCGTGGGCACCGACGAGATCGGCCTGGCCGTGATGGCCACCACGTTCGCGATCTGCGCGGTGTTCGTGCCGGTGGCCTTCATGAAGGGCATCGTCGGCAAGTTCTTCTTTCCGTTCGGCATCACCGTCGTCGCAGCCGTGATCGTGTCGCTGTTCGTCAGCTTCACGCTCGACCCGATGCTGTCGTCGATCTGGCGCGATCCGCCGGCCGCCACGCTGGGCCGCATCTGGGGCATCGGCCACGCGATGCGTCTCGTCGACCGCGGCATGGCCGGCCTGCACTCGCTCTACGAGCACCTGATCACCTGGGCCTTCAGCGGCCGCCGCTACCGCGTGTTCGTGCCGCCGGTGCCGGCCTACGGCTTCGGCTTCGACGCCGCCGGCCGCCGCCTGCACAACGGCCGCCGCCACTTCCGCTTCGCCACGCTGACGCCGCGCGGCATCGTGCTGTGGTGCGCCGCCGCCACCTTTGCCGCTGCGCTCGCCCTGGTGCCCTTCGTCGGCGCCGAAGCGGTTCCGCAGACCGACCAGAGCTACACCCAGATCAACATCACGATGCCGGTGGGTACCAGCCTGAAGCGCGCCGACGACAAGATGAAGCAGATCGAGGCGATCATCTCGAAGATGCCCGAGGTCGACACCTTGTCGACGCAGGTCGGCGGTGACTCCGGCCACAACTCCGGCAATATCGGCATCGGCCTGGTGCCGCGCCACTCGCGCAAGCTCTCGCAGATGCAGGTCGAGGACGCGATCCGCAGCCAGCTCGAGGGCATCCCGGGCATCGACGTCGCGCTCGGCAACCAGCCGATCTACATCGCGCTGCTCGGGCCCGATCCGACGGTGCTCGACACCATCACGAGCGACCTGGCCAGCAAGATCAAGAAGATCAAGGGCATCACCGACCTCACCACGTCCGTCAAGCCCGGCCTGCCCGCGTTCGCAGTGCGCGTGCGCCCGGACGCGGCACGCGAACTGGGCCTGACCTCCACGGACCTCGCAGCCAGCCTGCGCGCCTACGTGCAGGGCGACGTGTCGACCTACTGGACGACGCCCGACGGCCAGCAGGTGGAGGTGCAGGTGCGCCTGCCCGAGGCGAGCCGCCAGAGCGTCACCCAGCTCTCGCAACTGCCGGTGGCCTACGCCAAGGACGGCACGCCGATCGCGCTGTCCAGCGTGGCCACGATCACCTCGGTCGACAACCCGGCCGTCATCAAGCGCCAGGACCTGCAACGCCGCCAGGCGATCTATGCCGGCATCGACCAGAAGTCCGGCCGCTCCAGCGGCGAGGTCAATTCCGATGTCGACAAGATCGTCAAGGCGACCGTGCTGCCCGCGGGCTATCGCTTCGACGTCGGCGGCTCGGCCAAGGACCAGGACGAGATCTTCGGCAACATCGGCAGCGCGCTGGGCCTGGCGCTGATCTTCATCTACATCGTGCTGGCCAGCCAGTTCGGCAGTTTCCTGCAACCGCTGGCGATCATGGCCTCGCTGCCGCTGTCGCTGATCGGCGTGATGATCTCGCTCAAGCTGTTCCATTCGACGATCAACCTGTTCTCGCTGATCGGCCTGATCATGTTGATGGGCCTGGTGACCAAGAACGCGATCCTCTTGGTGGACTTCTCCAACCACGCTCGCAAGGCCGGGGCGACGCTTGCGGAGGCGGTGCTCTCGGCCGGTCAGATCCGGATGCGCCCGATCATCATGACCACCGCGGCCATGGTGTTCGGCATGCTCCCGCTGGCGCTCGCGCTCGACGAGGGCGGCGAACTGCAGGCGCCGATGGGCCGTGCCATCATCGGCGGCGTCATCACCTCGACGCTGCTGACGCTGGTGGTCGTGCCGGTGATCTACGCGTACATCGAGCAGTGGGTCGGCTTCTTCAAGACGCGCCTCGACGGCAATTCGCGCGGCGGCATCGTCGGTGCCGTGCTGGCCGCCCTGGTGGGCATCGTGCTGATGATGAGCGGCGTGCCGATGGCCGGCGTGGGCGTGGTGATGGCCGTGGCGATCGTCCTTAGCGTGTGGGCCTGCTGGTCGTACGCCAAGGCCAACGAGTACCGTGCCGGCTGGGCCGCGATGGGCCTGCTGGGCATGCTGGGCTTCATGATCCTCGCGTTCCTGCGCCCGATCCAGGACGGCGGCCCGCCGGAAGAGCTGTCCATGGGTTCGCCGCACTCGCTGGCGCCGGACTCGCAGCCGGACTCCGAGCCGGAGTCGGATTCCGTCATGGCCTGATCCCTGCGCACGTCAACCCTGCAAGCCGTCGGTCGCGTCAAGCTGCGCGTCCGGCGGCTTTCTTCATGGGGAGCCAAAGGGCGGTGATATGGTGGCGCCCATGAAATCCCGCCTGACTCTCCTGCTGTTGGCCACCTACGCAGGCGCCGCCCTGGCCCAGTACAAGTGCACCGCGGCCGACGGTGGCATCACGTTTCAGCAGACGCCTTGTTTCGGCGCCAAGTCCGAACAAAAGCTGGTCGTCGTCCCCAACGGCCATCCGCCGGCGGCCTCCGGCGTGGTCGCGCCACCGGTGATCGTGCGGTCGACGGCGCCGGCGGGCAAGGTCGAGCCCGACGTCAACAAGAAGATGCTCGCCAGCTTCGAGCGCCAGGAGCAGCGCGACGCGCTGGTGCAGAAGGTCAAGGACGCGCAGGCCGACAAGGCGCACCGCTTCGCCACCCGAGCGGAGGCGACGGCGGCGGCTCGCAGGCAATTCGGCGACGACCCGTCGAACGCGCAGGCGTTGAAGGACGCGATCGTGTCGATCAACAACCGCTACGGCGCGCTGGCCGAGCTCGACGAGAGCCGGATCAGGGCCGCGCAGGCCGTGCTCGACAACTGGGACCAGGCGCAGGCCGCGGCGGATCGCGCCGTCGCCTATCCGGCCAGCAGGTAAGCGCTACGGGCGGCGCGTCTTGCCGCTGGGCCGGCCCAGGACGACCTCGCACCCCGTGCAAGCCCGCAGCTCGGAGTCGCCAGCGGGCGTCTCCAGCGTGGCAGTGCCGCCGGCGCGGATCTCCCAGCGCCACAGGCCGCTGGCCGAGCGCGCGGTGCCGCGCACGTAGCAGGGCAGCACGTCCCAGCCCTCGCGCTGCTGGTTGGCCGTGACGACCACCGAACGGGCCAGGAAGTAGCGCGCCTGCGCGGCGGTCAGCGAGAAGTCGGAACACGCCTCGCCACCGGCGTCGCTGCCGCGGGTTTCGATGTGTACCTCGTCCAACGCGGCGCCTGCCAGCGGCGCGGAGGCGCAGCCAGCCAGGATCAGGAAACAGGCCGCCAACGAAAAGTGGGTGCGTTGCATGGACGGCTAGTGTCGCCGTTTTTCATGGCTTCGCGCCACGTCCACCTCAACACTCGACGATGTTGACCGCCAGGCCGCCCCGGGCCGTTTCCTTGTACTTGGTCTGCATGTCGGCGCCGGTCTCGCGCATCGTCTTGATGACCTTGTCCAGGCTGACGTGGTGCGTGCCGTCGCCGCGCAGGGCCATGCGCGCTGCGTTGATCGCCTTGACCGAGGCGATCGCGTTGCGTTCGATGCAGGGGATCTGCACGAGGCCGCCGACCGGGTCGCAGGTGAGGCCAAGGTGGTGCTCCATGCCGATCTCGGCGGCGTTCTCCACCTGTTCGGGCGTTCCCCCCATCACGGCCGCGAGGCCTGCGGCGGCCATCGAGCAGGCCACACCCACCTCGCCCTGGCATCCCACTTCGGCGCCGGAGATCGAGGCGTTCTCCTTGTACAGGATGCCGATCGCGGCGGCGGTGAGCATGAAGTCGACGACGCCCTTGTCGGTCGCGCCGGGCACGAAGCGGGTGTAGTAGTGGAGTACTGCGGGCACGATGCCCGCGGCACCGTTGGTGGGCGCGGTGACGACGCGGCCGCCGGCGGCGTTCTCCTCGTTGACGGCCAGCGCGTACAGGTTGACCCAGTCCATCACGATCAACGGGTCGCGCATCGCGGCCTCGGGGTTGACGGTGAGGTCGCGGAACAACTGCGCCGCGCGGCGCTTGACCTTGAAGCCGCCCGGCAAAATGCCTTCGGTGCGGCAGCCGCGCGTGACGCAATCCTGCATCACTTGCCAGATCTTCATCAGGCCGGCGTGCACCTCGTCGTCGGTGCGCCAGTGGCGCTCATTGTTGCGCATCAGCTCGGCGATGCTGATCTTGTGCTCCGCCGCGAGCCTGAGCAGGTCGTCGCCGCTGTGGAACGGGTGGGGCAGTACCGTGGTGTCAGGCGCGATCGTCTTCTGCTTCGTGCCGTCGGCCGCCACCTCTTCGCTGACGACGAAGCCGCCGCCGACCGAGTAGTAGACGCGGTTCTCGACCTCGACGCCTTCGGCATCGAACGCCGTGAAGCGCATGCCGTTGGCATGGAACGGCAGCGTCTCGCGGCGATGCATGATCAAGTCGGTGGTCTCGTCGAACGAGATGATGTGCATGCCGGCCAGCAGCACCTGCTTGTTGCTGCGCATCGCCTCCAGCTCGAGCGGCACGCGCTCGATGTCGACGGTGTCCGGCTCGTGGCCGTGCAGGCCCAGCAGCACGGCCTTGTCGCTGCCGTGGCCCTTGCCGGTGGCCCCGAGCGAGCCGTAGAGGTCGCACTTGACGCGCGCCACGCGCTCGAGCAGCCCCTCGTGCTGGAGCCGGATCGAGAACATCCGCGCGGCACGCATCGGGCCCACCGTGTGCGAGCTGGATGGGCCAATGCCGATCTTGAAGAGGTCGAAAGCCGAGACTGCCATGGCGTGCCCTTTGGGTGCGGTCGGTTCTCGCGGCGGCTTGTGGCCACCGCGAGAATGGGAAACGTCGAGCGTTGCCGGAGTCCGGCGACGCCTGGATCAGGCCTGCGCAGCCTCAGCTTCTGCGACGTCCTCGAACTCGCTCATCGGCACGCAGCTGCAAAACAGGTTGCGGTCGCCGTAGACGTTGTCGACACGGCCCACGGGCGACCAGTACTTGCCCAGGCGCAGCGCTGCCACCGGGTAGGCGGCGTCCTCGCGTGTGTAGGCGTGGGGCCAGTCCTTCTTGAGCAGCGCCTGGGCGGTGTGCGGCGCGTTCTTGAGCGGGTTGTCCTCGCGCGGCCAGGCGGACTGCTCGACCTTGGCGATCTCGCTGCGGATCGCGATCATCGCGTCGCAGAAGCGGTCGAGCTCGGCCAGCGGCTCGCTCTCGGTCGGCTCGACCATCAGCGTACCCGCCACCGGGAACGACAGCGTCGGCGCGTGGAAGCCGTAGTCGATCAGGCGCTTGGCGACGTCCTCGGCGCTGATGCCCGACGTCTCCTTGAGCGGACGCAAGTCGAGGATGCACTCGTGCGCCACGCCGCCACCCGCGATGCCGGCGATCTCGCCGCTGAAATGGATGTCGTAGTGGGCCGACAGGCGTGCCGCGATGTAGTTGGCGCTCAGGATCGCGGTCTCGGTGGCCTGCTTCAGGCCGGCCGCGCCCATCATGCGCACGTACATCCAGCTGATCGGCAGCACCGCGGCGTTGCCCAGCGGAGCGGCCGAGACGGCGCCGACGCGGGCCGGCGAGCCGACGCCCAACGCGCCGGTGCGGTGCGCCGGCAGGAAGGGCACGAGGTCTTCGACCACGCAGACCGGGCCGACGCCCGGGCCGCCACCGCCGTGCGGGATGCAGAAGGTCTTGTGCAGGTTCAGGTGGCTGACGTCGCCGCCGAACTCGCCCGGCGCGGCCACGCCCACCATCGCGTTCATGTTGGCGCCGTCGACATACACGCGGCCGCCGTACTGGTGCACCAGCGCGCACAGCGCCTTGACGCCCGGCTCGAACACGCCATACGTGGAGGGGTAGGTGATCATCATCGCAGCCAGGTCGTCCTTGTGCGCGATGCACTTGGTCTCGAGGTCGGCCATGTCGACCTCGCCCGACGGCGTGCACTTGACGACGACGACCTTCATGCCCACCATCTGCGCGGACGCCGGGTTGGTGCCGTGGGCCGACTCGGGGATCAGGCAGATGTCGCGCGCGCCTTCGCCACGCGACTCGTGCCACGCGCGGATCACCAGCAGGCCGGCGTATTCGCCCTGCGAGCCCGCGTTGGGCTGCAGGCTGATGCCCGCATAGCCGGTGGCCTGCTCGAGCCACTTGCAGAGCTGCTCGTCGAGCAGCTTGTAGCCTTCGAGCTGCTCGAGCGGCGCGAACGGGTGGATGTGCGCGAACTCGGGCCAGGTGATCGGGATCATCTCGCTGGTGGCGTTGAGCTTCATCGTGCACGAGCCCAGCGGGATCATGCTGCGGTCCAGCGCCAGGTCCTTGTCGGACAGGCGGCGGATGTAGCGCAGCATCTCGGTCTCGCTGTGGTGCGTGTTGAACACCGGGTGCGCCAGGAAACCGCTGGTGCGCAGCAACTCGGTGGGCAGACGCAGCGCGATGCCTTGCTCGAAGGCATCGAACGACGGCGCGGGCTGGCCCGGCGCGAAGACGCCCCACAGCGCCAGCACGCAGGCGCGGGTGGTGGTCTCGTCGAAACTGACCGACACGCTGGTCGCGCTCGCGCGACGCAGGTTCATGCTCGCGGCGACGGCGCGCGCGAGGATGGCGCCGGTCTGGGCGCCGGTCGTGAGTTCGATCGTGTCGAACGCGTGCTGGTTCACGCACGCGAAGCCGCGCTGCTCGAGACCGGCGGCCAGGATCGCGGTGTACGACGCGACGCGGCGCGCGATGCGGCGCAGGCCTTCTGGGCCGTGGTAGACCGCGTACATGCTCGCGATGACCGCCGGCAGCACCTGCGCCGTGCAGATGTTGGACGTGGCCTTCTCGCGGCGGATGTGCTGCTCGCGCGTCTGCAGCGCCAGGCGGTAGGCGGGCGCGCCGTGCGAGTCGACGCTGACGCCCACCAGGCGGCCCGGCAGCGAGCGCTTGAGGGCGTCCTGCGTGGCCAGGTAGGCCGCGTGCGGGCCGCCGGCGCCCATGGGCATGCCGAAGCGTTGCGTGTTGCCGCAGGCGATGTCGGCACCGAACTCCGCCGGGGCCTGCAGCAGCGTCAGCGCCAGCAGGTCGGCGGCGACGATCACGAGACCCGAGCGCGCGTGGATCGCCTCGACCAGCGGCTTGAGCACGCGCACGTTGCCGGTGACGCCAGGGTATTGGAAGAGGACGCCGAAGCAGTCCTGGTCGGCCGCCTGTTCAGCCGGGCCGACCCGCACCTCGATGCCGATCGGCTTGGCGCGCGTCTGCACGACTTCGATCGTCTGCGGCAGCACGTCGTCGGCGACGAAGAACACCTTGCTCTTGCTCTTGCCCATGCGCTGCGCCAACGTCATCGCCTCGGCGGCGGCGGTGGCCTCGTCGAGCATCGACGCGTTGGCGATGGCCATGCCGGTGAGGTCGGTGACCATGGTCTGGAAGTTCAGCAGCGCTTCCATGCGGCCTTGCGAGATCTCGGCCTGGTAGGGCGTGTAGGCGGTGTACCAGGCCGGGTTCTCGAGGATGTTGCGCAGGATGACGCCTGGCGTGATCGTGCCGAAGTAGCCCTGGCCGATGAAGCTCTTGAGGACCTTGTTCTTGCTGGCCATCGCCTTGAGCTCCGCCAGTGCGCGGGCCTCGCTGATCGCGTCGGGGATCGCCATCGCCTGGCCGCGCAGGATGTTGGCCGGCACCAGCGCCGAGATCAGGGCCTCGCGCGAGGCCGCGCCGATGACCGACAGCATGCGGGCCTCGTCGCAGGCGTCGGGGCCGATGTGGCGGGCGACGAATTCGGTGGGGTTCTCGAGTTCGGCCAGCGGGGTCGGGGCGGTCAGCGACATGACGGAATTTCCTGGGCAGGGGGCAGCAAGGGGCGCTCGACGTGCGTCGGGTGGACGCTGCCGCTTTCAAGGCGCATGTCGGCGCGACGGGTGGCGTCGCGCCGGGTCATCGGAGGAGCAGGGGGATCAGAGCGACTTCAGAAGCGCGTCGTAGCCGGGGCCGTCCATCAGGTCGTCGAACTCGATCATGTTGGAGATCTTGACCTTGAAGAACCATCCCTGGCCCAGCGGGTCGGTGTTGGCCAGTGCCGGCTCGTCGCGCAGCTTCTCGTTGATCTCGACGACCTCGCCCGAGACGGGCATGTAGATGTCGGCCGCGGCCTTGACGGACTCGACGACGCCGGCGATCTCGCCCTTGACGAACGTGCGGCCGACGGCGGGCAGGTCGACGAACACGACATCGCCCAGCGCGTCCTGTGCGTGCAGCGTGATGCCCACCACGGCGGCGTCATGATCTTCGATGTTGATCCATTCGTGGTCGGTCGTGAACTTGGTCGTCATGCAGGGCTCCTGGATTTTGGGCTGGGATGAAATGGGAACGGGCAGCGCTGGTTCAGCCGCGGAAGTAGCGGTTGGGCGTGAAGGGCATGGGGGAGACGCGCATGGGCAGGCGCTTGCCGCGTACCTCGGCATACACCTCGTGCGCGACGATCGCGTGGTCGACCGGCAGGTAGGCCATCGCCACGGGCTGGTTGACGGTGGGCGCCAGCGTGCCGCTGGTGACGACGCCCAGCTTGTGGCCGTGGGCGTCGACGATGACGGTGCCTTCGCGCACTGGCGCGCGCTCTAGGCCGACGAGGCCGACGCGTTTGCTCATCGCGCCCATCGTCAGCTGCTTGCCGATGACGTCGGCGCCCGGATAGCCGCCTTCGCGCGCGCCGCCCGGGCGACGCACCTTCTGGATCGCCCAGGTGAGCGCGGCCTCGACCGGCGTGGTGGTGCTGCCGATGTCGTGGCCGTACAGGCACAGGCCGGCTTCGAGGCGCAGCGAATCGCGGGCGCCGAGGCCCACCGGCTTGACTTCGGGCTGGGCCAGCAGCGCGCGGGCCAGCTTGTCGGCATCGGCGGCGGCCACGGAGATCTCGAAGCCGTCTTCGCCGGTGTAGCCCGAGCGCGTGACGTAGCAGGCGACGCCCGCGACGTCGAAGAAGCCGCCGGTCATGAAGGTGAGCTTTTCGATGCCGGGCGACAAGCGCGCCATCGCGTGCACCGCCATCGGGCCCTGCAACGCCAGCAGCGCGCGGTCGAACATCGTCACGATCTCGCAGCGCGAGCCGATGTGGTCGCGCAGGTGTTGCAGGTCGGCGTCCTTGCAGGCGGCGTTGACGATGACGAACAGGCCGTCGGCGCGGTGCGTGATCATCAGATCGTCGAGCAGGCCGCCCTGGGCATTGGTGAACAGGGCGTAGCGCTGCTTGTCGAGCGGCAGGTCGATGACGTCGACCGGCACCAGCGTCTCGAGCGCGGCGGCGGCGTCGGCGCCCTTGAGCAGCAACTGGCCCATGTGCGACACGTCGAACAGCGCGGCTTCGTGACGACACTGGCGGTGCTCGGCCATGATGCCTGCCGGGTACTGCACCGGCATCGCGTAGCCCGCGAACGGCACCATGCGGGCACCGAGTTCCAGGTGCAGGGCGTGCAGGGGGGTCTGGCGCAACGCAGTGGTCGAACTTGGGGATGAAGCAGCGGACATCATGGATCCTTCGAGGGCAGGCAGGTCCGCCCCTGTTATAGGGCGGGTGGATGCCCTCGCTGTCCGCTTTACCTGAGAGATTGCAAGGCCGGTGTGCCGGCCCCGCTTGCCCCTTCGGTGGACGATCTCGCAGCCGGCATGAACCGGCAACCGCATCGTCTCTCTCCAGTGAGGAACGCCCGTGTTCGACGGGCGTCTCGTCAGTCCTTTTGCCTGAGCGTTCGGGGCTTGCGGGCCCCTGCGCCTTCGGCGGCTTTCAGCTCACGCTTGAACGCGAACATCGGCTCTCTCCTGACAAGCCGGCAGTTTAGCATCGCGACCGCGGGCAGCAAGCCGGATGCGCGCAACTGAACAATCTTCGGTTCTAAGTGTAAAAATCTGTTGCCAATGCGGCGTTTGTATGGAGAATTTGCCTATACAAGAAATTTCCCACCGGTTGGTCGCGCGGTGGCGAAAACATGGGGAGCGGTGTTGGCGTCGGGAGCCTCCGGCGAAGTCGTTCTGCTCGAACTGAACCTGCGGCAGGTTGTTTCCAGAGCACAGTCATGAGTCACCCAGTTCCTCAGCAGCAGTCCGCACCGGACGCCGCGCGCGGCGATGTTCCGTCGGTGTCACCCGCTGACCGGCCGCTACCTGATTTCCCGCAGCACGGCGCGCACTCGCCCATCGACCGCGAGATCGAACGCTCCGAACGTGCTTCCGCGGCGCTGGCTGCGACCCGTGCCCTGGCTCGTGCGTCCTTCACCGACTCTCAGTTGGCAGCCGACGACGCGGGCGACATCGACAGCGCGGGCTGGATCCGCACCGAATACGCGGCGCTCGACCACTCGGTGCGCACGCCGCAGGAGGACGTGCCCCACGCTGGCATGCCGCTCAACCTGGTGGGCGGCAGCTTCAATCCGGGCATAGCGTCCCAGCATGCCCGCTCGTTCCTCGGCGCGTCGCTGGCGCAGGCGCCCATCAAGACCCGCAGCGGTGCGCAGGCCCGCTTCATGCACGAGGCGCGCCTGACGCCGCGTGCCGAGCGTGTTCCCACGGGCACGACGCGCACTGACCTGTCGCTGTCCGCCGGTACCGCGCACTACGACAAGCCCGCCGTCATGCCGATGCTCGCCACGCCCGCGGCGGCGCCCGGCACCCGATCGGTTCGGGCCAACGTGCCCACGCTCACGCGGGCCCGTATCCACCAGCCGCCCAGCGAGCCGTTCAAGTTCGCGCTGTCGGCCGGGCTCGGCGCGGTCATCATGCTGATGGGTGGTGGCGTGGCGTGGAAGGCCGGCTGGCTGTCGCATCCGACGCCCAGCAACGCCTCGCTGATCACGCCCCAGGTCGCCGCGCAGGCCGAGGCCGCGCGCGTGCTGTCGTCGAGCCAGCAGGAGATTCCCATCGCCACGGCGGCCGGCACGCCGACCACGCGCACCAATGCCGAAGTGGACGCCGCGCTCGCCGCGGCCGCGCGCGCGGCCGCCGTGCCGGTGGCGTCGGTGCAAGCGGCCGGTCCGGCACGCGTGGCGCGTCCTTTGGATCTCCCCGCTTTCGCGCCTGAGGCAGCCCGTGTGGCAGCGACCACGTCGCCGTCCGTGACGACGGCGAGAACGTTGCCGTCTGCGCCGACGACCCCCTTGCAGAAAAGCGCACCGGCGCCGCACGGCAAGGACAGCGTCTCCGCGGCGATCGCCAACGCTCAGGCGCGCGCGGACAGCTTCCTCGCGTCCGGCAGAGGCGTCAATGCCGCTCCGGCGAGCCCCGAGGTCAAGCCGACGGAGCAGTGACAGCGCACCTCACCTGACGCATTCTTCGGGCCTGTCCTCGGCGCCCGGCTTGTGCTGGGTGAACGGATTCGTGCTGATGCCCTGGATGCGTTGATGGTGGCCAGGCCCGCGGTAGATGCTGCCGTCGGGCATGCGTTGCCAGGCAATGCACTCGACCCCGCCGAACGCGACGTCCATCTGCTCCTGCCGGGTCAGCACCAGGCGGTTGGAGCGCGGATCCTGCATCGCCTCCTGCGCTGGCGTCAGTTTGGGCGGGTGCGCGTAGAAGTCCCTGGGAATGCGCAGGTCCAGCCTGGCCGGCCCGGGCATCGAGGCGGCGGCGCCGGGCGAGCCGGTGGCTGCAGCGGCCATCGCGGCCGGTGTGGCGCTGTCGCGCAGGCTCGGCGGCGCGTCGACTTGGGCCGGCGGCAGCGGTGCGAGCAGCGGTCGGGGTGGCGTCGCGGCTGGGCGCGTCTCGGCGGGCGCGGGCTTCGTCGGGGTGTCGATCAGCAGCAGCGAGGTCAGCCGCTCTCGCACGCGCTCACGCGTGGTCTGCAGGTGGAAGATCAGGTCGACCGCGACGAGGTGCAGGACCAGCAGCAGCGCGACGGCGACGACTCGGGAGGGGCGGCGCGGCGTGGCTGGGAGATTCACTGATCGGCGCAGGGCGGCGCATGGCGGTCATGCGGATTCGATGTCGAGGCGGAGACGAGATCGCAGTATCCGTGCCGGGCCGAGCGCGCGTGCCGGATTTACCGATGGGCAACATCGCGCTGCTTGCGACACGACTGGTTGCGGTGATTGGTATGTATCGACGTGAAAAGGGCACCTCGCGCACGAGGTGCCCTTCTGCATTCGACCCGCCGGGAGGCCGCGTCGCCGCGGTGGCTCCCGGACATCGACTTAGTTCGACTTGGCGGCGGCCTTGTCGACGTCGGCCTGGCCTTCGGCCTTGGTCTTGTCGGTCTTGATCGACGCCTTCATCTTGTCCGCATGCGCATCGGCCTTGGCCTTGGTGACCTTGGTGTTGGCCTTGACGTCAGCCTTGGCCTGGTCGGCATTGGCTTCGGCGCCGGCCTTCTCGGCCTTGGCGGCCATCTTGGCCTTGTCTTCCGGATCGGCCTTGTCGACCTTGGCTTGCGCCTTGGACTTGTCCTTCATCGCGTCGTTGGCGGCATCGGCCTTCTTCTTGTCAGCCTTGGCTTGGGCCTTGCTGACCTTCGTGTCGGCCTTGGCGTCGACCTTGGCTTCGGAGTTCATGGCCTTCATGTCGGCCTTGTCGGCCTTGGCTTCCGCCTTGACGACGGCGGGGGTGGCCATCGGGGCGCTGGCTTGTGCCATGGCGGCCGATGCGAAGAGGGAGGCGATCAGGGCGGCGAGGAGCTTGCTCATTGTCATTTCCTTGGTGAGTTTGTGTGGATCACCGACCGACCATCGATCGAGTCCATGAGCTGACAACGCAGAAGGGTGGGGGCTCAGTTGACAGGGTGTGGCTTCCCACATCGGGAACTTTTTCCTGTCGAGCAAGCGAATTCCGCCCCTCCGTTGGTGATTCGTTGTCGAGTCGAGCCAGTACGGCAACTGGCGTGCCCACTCGGCTTGTCGAATCGGTGGACGACGCGCCGATCGTCTGGGCGCCAGCCACCATTCCTGCGTGGCTGTTGTGCGGATACAGGCCGCGGAGAGCCGCCTGCGCTGTCACTGAACCTGCTGGTATAAACGTCGCAACACCAGTTGGTGTGATCAGGCCGGCTGAGCATCCGGCACCGTCCTTCCATGTCCAAAGAGGAGCGAATCGCGTGGCCGCACAACATTGGAATCGCCGTGAGTTGATCCAGGCCGCCAGCAGCGGCGCCCGGTCTTGCCGCGCTGGCCGAGAGCTGGCTCGTGTCCACCGCTGAGCGCGTGACTGATGGGGCCGACGTGGGCCGGCTCGACGAACAGGTCCACACCCGGCTGGTGGCCGCGGGCGGCAGCCGCGAGATGACTCGCGTGCACCACGAGATCACCGCACGCGTGCGCATCATCCGTCGCCTGGACTTCACGAAGCCGGCGCGCGTGGCGGCCTCCTGCGACGAGCATGCCGGCGTCCTGCGCGCCATCACGCGCCGCCACGCCGATGAGGCCGTGAGCCTGCTCAAGGCGCATGGGGAGCAAAGCAAGCTGGCGCTGCGTCCCATCTCGCTGGACACGCTGCATCGGGCTCGGCAGAAGTGCGTGCAGGCATGACGCCACCCAGCCGCATCCGCCAGGCGATGTTCAAGGGCGGCGTGATCCTGCTTCTGGTGTCGACGGGATTCGGCCTGGCGTTCCGGCACGCGGGCCATCAGGTGGATGCGTTCTGCGCCCGCGTCACCACCGAGACCCCCGTCGCGGCGCTGCCCGCGATCGCCAAGGAGCTTGGCGTCAAGCTCATCGGCCCGCAGGTCGTGTCGCTGAATGGCGCGTCGCGCGTGTCCGCGGCGGTCGTCAACCCGATGACGATGGGCGACTACGGTTGCTCGATCGACGCGTCGTCGATGACGGGCATGGTCGAGGCCAAGCAGCTTGGGTATCACTGACGCGCGCTGCGCGTGACGCGCGAGGGCGTGGGGCGCGCGCCTGGCGACTGGGCCGCGTGCTCAGGCCGCTGGCGCCACCGCGCTCGCCTTGAGCCGCGACAGGCTCGCCACCCCGCCCGCCACCGCCAGCCCCACCGCGATCAGCACGCACAGGTGCTCCGCATCCGTCGGCGCCACGCGAAACACCAGTGCCGCGATCGTCGCGCCCACCGTCATGCCCGTCAGCCGCGCCGTGGCCAACATGCCACCGGCGGCGCCGGAGCGCTCGCGCGGCGCGCTGCCCAGCATCGTGCGGTTGTTGGGCGCCTGGAAAAAGCCGAAGCCCAGGCCGCACAAGGCCATGCGCCAGGCGATGTCGAAGGACGACGCATCGGCGGACAGCAGCGACATCAGCGCGAGGCCGATGGCCAGCGCCAGCAGGCCCGCGCTGCCCAGGATCGCCGCCGGGATGCGGTCGGCGAGGCGGCCCGCGAGCGGGGCCACCAGGCCGACGCCGACGGGCCAGGGCGTCATCAGCAGGCCCGTCTGCACCTGGTCGCGGTGCAGCACAGCCTGGAACCAGAACGGCAGCGCCAGGAACGCCAGCATGTAGGCGGCGAACGAGCAGATAGAGGTCGCGGTCGACAGCCCGAAGACTGGGATGCGCAGCAGGTCGATCGGGATCAACGGCCGTGTCTCGTGGCGCTCGCGGCGGAACAGCGCGACGCCGGCCAGCACGCCCAGCGCCAGTTCCGCGACGCCGAGCGCCCCCTGTTGCTGGCCGTGGGTCAGCGTGTCCACACCGATGAAGAACGCGCCGAAGGTCAGCGCGCTGAGAGCGGCGCTGGCCCAGTCGAGCGACTTGTCCGACAGCGTCGACCACGGTAGTACGCGTGAGGCCAGCACGATGTTGGCGACACCGATCGGCACGTTGACCGCGAACAGCCACTGCCACGGCCCGATCGCGAGGATGCCCGAGGCAACGGTCGGGCCGATGGCGCCGGCGATCGACACCACCAGTGCGTTGAGCCCCACGCCGTGCCCCAGCGCCGAGTGCGGGTAGGTGTGTCGAACCAGTGCCCCGTTGACCGCCATGATGCCGGCCGCGCCCAGCCCCTGCGCGATGCGCGCGGCGATCAAGGTGGCGAGACTGCCGGAAAGCGCGCACGCAAGCGACCCGAGCGTGAACAGGGCCAGCCCGGCGATGGAGACGCGCCGATAGCCGATGCGTTCGCCGAGCGCCGCCAGCGGCAGCAGCAGCACGACGATCGCCAGCTGGTAGGCATTGATCACCCAGACGGACTCGGCCGGTGACACCCCCAGCTGCCGCGCGATCGCGGGCAGCGCGATGTTGGCCACCGCGGAGTCGAGCACCGCCATCGTCACCGCCACGGCGATCGCGAACATCGCCCATTGGCGTTGCGGGCGGGGAAGGCCGTCAGGGTGGATCGCGGGGTTCAGGGGAGCTCCGGTGGGGGCGCGTCGGGCGCAGAGCATAGCGCCGCCTGGATGCCCGGGTCCATACTCCGGTCATCGTGATATCGCACCTGACCATTCGCTTCGCCACCCCGCGCGACGCCTTCGCGATCGCCGCGCTCTCGCGCTCCGAGATCGAGCACGGCCTGCCATGGACCTGGCGCGAGCCGCGCGTGCGCAACGCGATCGCCGACGCCGAGACGAACGTCATCGTCGTCGGCCCGCCCGGCGCGGTGGTGGCGTTCGGGGTGATGTACTACGCCGACGACGACGCCCACCTGCTGCTGTTTGCGGTGCACAAGTCGCGGCAGCGGCAGGGCGTCGGCAGCGCGTTGCTTCAGTGGCTAGAAGAGGCGGCGCAGGCGGCCGGCGCGCAGCGCATCCGCGTCGAGGCGCGCATGGACAACGAGGCGGCGCGCAGTTTCTACAACGAGCGCGGCTACCACGAGGGCGACCTCGTGCCGCGCATGTACAGCGCGCGGCTGGACGGGGTGAAGCTGGACAAATGGTTACGCGCGAGCGACGTGGACTGAAGGCGGGACGCCGGCCTCAAGGCAGCATGGCCGGCACCGAGAACGGCTTGTTCGCATCGACCACGAACATCACCAGCGCATGCAGTTCGGTCGTGCCGCTGCTCGACACCTGCATCGCCATGTCGGCGCCGTGCCCCGCCTCCGCGTGCCCGGCCTCGACATGCAACGTGCCATGCGCGCCGCGAATGCTCTGCTCGCCGGTCAACACGTAGAACGCCTCGGAGCCCGGATGGCTGTGCACCGGTGTCACGGCACCGGGCGGGCCGCTGGCGTCGTTGATGCGCAGCAGGTATTGCGCTGCCTGCACGCGCGCGATCGGGCCCACCTCGGCCACCTTGGTCGTGCCCGTGGTGACGCCGCCGGTGCCACCGAGCGTGAACAGCCAGGTCTTGCCCGCCGACTCCGCCACCAGGCTCCACGGCCCGGCGACAGCGTCGGCCTGTGCGCGCGAGTCGACCGACTCGATGCGCCAGAACAACTCGCCGACCGGCAACTCGGCGACACGGCGCTCGGCCAGCGCCTTGATGACCAGGGCTGGCTGGGCGAATGCGGGTGCCAGCGCCGTGAACGCGGCGAGCAGGGCGCAGAGGCCGATGCGGACGATGCGTGTCATGAGATTCGCTCCTGCGACTTGATCGACCATGGCGGCACTTCGGCCACGCATCAATACCCGCTGACCTCCTGCAAGCGGTAGCCCTGTGCGACAAAGGCGTTGAACTCGGCTTGGTACTCGGCGGCGCTCATGCCGTGGCGGGCCGCCCAGGCGCCGGTCGGGTTCTTGTCCCAGATGGCGGCGTACAGGGTGTTGTTGCCCACCTTGTAGCCACTGACCAGCGCCAGGCGAAAGCCCTTGCCCACGTCCTTGTCGAACTCGGCCTGGTACTCGGCGCTGCTCATGCCGTGCCGGGCGACCCAGGAGGCGCTGGCGCTCTTGTCCCAGATGGCGGCGTAGCGGGCTTCGTTGCCGCTGGCATAGCCGCTCACGAGCACCAGGCGGAAGCCCTTGGAGACGTTGTCGTTGAAGGCGGCCTGGTACTCATCGGCCGTCATGCCGTGGCGGGCCGTCCACGCGGGGCCGGCGCTCTTCTCCCAGATGGCGGCGTACAGGGCGCTGCCTTGCACGGTGTAGCCATTGACCCATGTGAGGCGGTAGCCCTTCTTCACGTTGTCGTTGAAGGCGGCCTGGTAGTCGTCAGCCGTCATGCCGTGGCGAGCGACCCATGCGGGGCCGGCGATCTTGCGCCAGATGGCCGCGTAGCGGGCCTGGCCGTCCACTTCATAGCCATCGACCGACACGAGCCGGTAGCCCTTCCTGAAGTTGTCGTTGAAGGCCGCCTGGTAGTCCGCGCTGCTCATGCCGTGGCGCGCCACCCAGGCGCCCGTGCCGTTCTTGGCCCAGATGGCCGCGTAGTGGTCGGGGGTGTCGGCTTGGCCGCTGAACTGCGTCACGCTGCAGGCGTCGGTATTGGGCGGGCTGTCGGGGTGCGCCTTGTACTGCTGGGCGCAGGCCGCGATGGCCTTGGCGCTGGCGTCGTTGGACGCGTTGTAGGCGATGGTGCCAGGCGTCATCCACAACGGCGAATCGGCCGAGTGCGGATTCTGCGATTGCTCGGGTTGGCTGCCGGTGGCGCGCAGGCCGAAGTCGAGCGACGTGCCGCCGTTGCCCGAGTTGCTGACGCCCATGCGGTGGCAGCCGTTGCAGGTGTCGGGCTCGAGCTGGCCTTGCGCGTTGAGCACCTTGGCCACGACCTTGAAGGACTTCCAGTCGGCGAACGTGGAGCCCACGAAGTAGTAGGGCTGGTTGCTGTTGAAGCTGGAATCGCCGGCGCCCGGCAGCTTGTTGGCGCCGGTGATCTGGGCCAGGTAAGGCGAGCGGATGATGGGGCCGTTGTCATGGCAGCCGACGCAGTTCTCGCCCTTGACCGACGCAGGTTGGATCCAATCGCCGTTGGCAACCTTTGGCGCCACCACGCTGTGGCTCATGCCGGTGGCCGGGCCTTCCTGGTAGAAGCAGGTGGCACCGTTCTTTTCGTTGTGCTGGATCACCGCGATGTCGCCATATTGGCCCGGCGCATTGCCCTTCTTGCGGCAATGCGCCACCACGAACGCATCGGGCGTGCGCACCAGCACATGAAAGCGGCTGCCGGGGTCGCATTCGCTGTTCAACCGGTTGGGTTTGTCGCAGGTCTGCACGTGCGTGGTGCTGCCCGGCGCGTAGTGCGGGTGCGTCATGGGCACTTCGGTGGCAGCGGGGTCGTCGCAGTCGAAGGCGGGCACCGAGACGCCGGTGGCGGCGTCGCATCTGGCGGCATATTCCTGCAGGTTTTCGGCGTGCGCGGCCTGCGTGGCGAAGATGCCTGCTGCCATCAGCAGCGTGGCGATGGCGTGGCGCCAGAGTGCGGTCATGGTGGCCCTCGAGAGAGTGGTTAGCGGTGAACCACTATCACTCGCCTTGCCTGTCGCGGCCATCCCCTGCGGTCGGGTTAGGGGGCGGGGTGGGGAGCATAGGGTTCCCACGCATCCGGGCGGTCTGGGAACCCATACGTGGGGACGTACCCGCGTCCCGCTGCGGGTCTTGCCTTTCGCTACCCAAGCCCGACGCCAAAGGCAAAGCCCGCTACCCTGCGTGTTCGAGGATGCGGTTTGCCCGTCGCATGCGCGATGCGCTGTGAATGGGCAGCACTGCCTGCGGCACTACGGAGCCGAGTGCCAGGTAAAACCACAGGCCGGCGCGCAAGGTCTCGTCTCGTGCGCACCGTGCCATCACCACCGCACAAAAGCAAAAACCGCCACGTGGGCGGTTTTTCTTGGGGCAATCAAAGGTGACGAGCCTGACCCTCTTCGGAATCTCCAAAAAGTCTATATAAATCAATGACTTATATGGGTTCCGAATCTCCAGGTGACACGGTCTCGTGACACGCCGGCTGGCAGTTTAGCTCACACTCCGTAGATGCTCCTGAGTTCACGGCCCAGGAGATACAGACTCGCATCAATGCCGCCTTTCGGAAACGGCGAGTAGACCAAGCCACTCAAGTTGGTTGGCACGTTCACACCGTCTTCGTGAAGCAGAATCACACGCCCCCTTCCGTACTTGCCCTGGAAGAAGCCGATCTCGTGCATGACGTTCTCACGAGCCATTGGCGTGCCCTTTTCGTCGCGATCATCGCCTGTCCACACCACCACCGCGCTATCGCACTTGTCTGCGTTTGCGAACAGTTTCTCGATGATGGTTTGCCCAGCATTCACTTCCTGAGCAAGTTCGATGCTTCTTAGTCCGAGATCCTTTTCGACAACAGCTTGCACCCTGCGCCACTCATCGGTATTGCCGTGCGTAATGAACACGCGCCTGGGCGAGGTGTCCGATTTTGGCTGTTCGAGTTCGCTATTTGCCCTTATTTCCAGCACCTGTGTGATGTCGCGGGCAAGAGTTTGCACCATGCCCGACGAGTACTGCGGAGGCGTCGGGATACCTGCCGCAGTGGGAGCCATCTGAACATCCGGCGAAGTAGCGATGGGGTGGAAGTCGCCATAGAGGTTGGGCAGTGCTTCGCGAAGCACATCCACAGTCTTCGCGGTCTGAGCGAAATAGTGTCCGACCTCATTGTGACGAAGCGAGGGAATGTAGAGCCTGCCTCGATCCTGCGCCGCCTTGTCGTTACCCTTGATGAGATCACTAAGAGATCGTTGAATGCCGGCCAGCTTCGCCATCGCGTCCGTTATTTCGCTCATGTCGTCCCCCACTGCATGATTGTCTGAACGCCTCATCCTACCGTCCACGCATCGCGATACCCATGGCGACCTCTTCGTCTTCGAGGTCGATGGGGTTCATGGGTGCAGGCTTGAGGTCATCGGGGTTGATCGGCCACGCCCACAGTGTCTGCTGATAGTCCGTCCGGTGCTTCCGCTTCCACAACGCCTCAATGCCTTGGATGAGGATGCCGCGCCCATCGATCCGGCGCACCTTCGCATGAAACAGCTGCACCTCCGGGTCGGTGCTTTTGCTTAGGGGCATCAGGAGACACGTCAGTGCTCCTTGCCCATCGCGGCCCTGCAGCGGGTTGGCCTCGTAGCGAAGGTTGCCGAGCGAGGGGGTTTCCGCTCGAAGCTCTTCGGCAGATATGCGGGTGCCAAGGCGGCGTAGGCGGAGCGCTTTAACGAGCATGACTGAAAACTGTATGAAACAACAGTATATGCCGACTGCCCCGATCACCTCCTCCTGAGGTCGCCTTTGCCTCCTACCTTCTCTCAGAGCATGCCTAGAGCCTGATTGATCGCGTCGTCTGCACTGGTGCGATTTGTCCAGCCGATGTTGCTAAATGCGACCCACACACGGAAGGCTTCCGGTTTCCGGTCAAAGGCACCGTTCGACTGCGGAAATGAAGGTTGTAGGGTGACGCTCTCTTCGAGGTAGGCCGATGTACTGAAGCTGCCGTCGGCCAGATTGAGAAGTGCATCGATGCGAAACCTTCGGTCTTCTCCTCCATATGGTCTGACGAATTCGACTGACTTCGCTACCTCATAGAACTCACTGCATGCGCTGTAGCTTGACGGATTGATCACATTGGCTCCCTTGGTTGAACGCGGCCATTATCAGCTGCGGCAGTCGGCTTCACCCGCTCGGAAAAGCAAAGTTGAATTGACATTTGCATTCGCCGTCATCCCCTTGGAAAGCGTCTGGAGGCCCTTGATGGTCTCGTGGGCGATCACCAGGGCGCGGGCCATGAACACTGCCGGGTCTTCCACAGCCTGGACGGCCAGCTCCGGGGCCATGTAGCCGCCGTGCTTGCGGATCGTGGGGAGAACCGTGGTTGTCACCCAACGTTTGAATGCCTTGGCTTCCGGCTTGTTGCTGCGGAGGATCAGGCTGTACAGACCGGACTCGTTGACGATGTTCGCCGGACGGCCTTTACCTAAAGTTTGTTTAGCCCGGTCGGCCTCATCGATCCGCAGCAGCGCCACGGTGGGGTTGGTATGGCCGAGGACAGCACACACGTCCAGAGCAACGAACCAGGGGTTCCCGTCGATCTCGATGGTGCGGAGGTCGAGGCCGGGGGCGAACGCGAAGGTCTTCAAGGTGTGTGTCATGTGGTGGTCTGTAGGTTGGTCTGTAGGCACCACTTCAACCATTCCGCCACACCCCGAAGTGTCCCTTGATCGTTGCCACTTGGTGAGTGATCGCGCTTCGCCTCGGTTGCTGCACTCGCAGACTCTGCCATCCGATTCATCGCCACTTGGGGATGATTGCCAATTGAATAGGCTCTGGTCTGGAGGGGCATGACGATGCTGCTGGACCTTCACGACCATTGGAGACACAGTCGGGACTTCTCTCACCGAAAGCCCACGACATGAACCGCCTTCTCTTCTCCCTGGTTGCCATCACCGAATGGGCTCTCCGCTTCTTCGGCCTGGATGTGTACATCGAGCGCGACACGCCCCGCATGGGCTTCTTCAATTTGGAGCACATAGCACGCGCCATCGCTTGGGAAGACAAGAAGCTGTCTCATGAATTCTGGGGCTTCGGCCTCCATGTGATCGTCTGTCCTCTTGATGATCAGGACAAGATCCGAGCCTTCCGACTTGCGCAGGAATCGGCCTGCTTCGTCCCCGGCATCTGATGATGGCCTGACCCCTTCGGCTGTCCCCTCAGTAACTGCCTAAGACACACCCGAAGAGGCCCCCTTGGATTCGTCCTCGGGGGCTTTCGTCATTCTTGGATGGGATCAGCCGTTGTTCTTCAGGTAGTTGCCGTAGTCCCCACCGATCTGCAATGCGGTTCCCAGGTAGTCGGGAGTGGCCGGGGTCTTCTCACCCGCGATCACATTGGCAGCGTTCGTGTTGACGTTCCGCATCTGGTTGTCCAGCGCGGCGTTGGCAGAAGAGAGGTTCGACAGGACGGACGAGTTGTACTTGGCACCCTTGCCGGCGATGTCACCGAGCATGGCATCCACGGACAGCCCGCCGACCCCGCCTTGGGACAGGTAGGTTGCCCCTGCCTCGCGTGCAGCTTGGTTGTTCGCGCCGATCTTCTGGCTGGCGGCGTCGTGCTGCTGGATCTCCTCCAAGCCCACCTGATTGGCGTTCTCCGCACGGGCAGTCAAGGCGTTCTTGGTGAGTGCCTTGTTGGAGGCGTCACCTGCCACCTTGGTCTGGATGCCCATGCCGAGGCCGGCCACAGCCGAAGCGATTTGAAGGCCGGAGAGCAACTGGGCGGTCGTGATGCCGGTGCCGAGGATGCCACCAGCAGCGGCGTTGGCCGTAGCGACTCCGCCAGCGGTAAGGGCAGCAGCACCGGCAGCAGTGCCGACCCCGCCAGCAGTGCCTACAGCGACACCACCGGCAGCAGCGGCAGAGGCAGCAGCAGCGGCAGCAGAGGCGGAGGCCATGCCACCAATCGCCGCGCCTTCGCCGGCTTCTGAAAATCCATCACACATGATGATTCCTATGGAGGTGGGTGAGCGTCTTCGTCTCGTGGGTGCACGGGGGGCAGGGGTTGAGTTGATCGGACATGGAGGTCTTGATGTTGGTTGGATGCAGGGGGCACCCGGAAATGGGCAGACTCTCATCGGATGAACCGAAGAGGGCCTGATTGGTTGGCTGACTGAGGGCTGGCTTACGTAGCCTGTGCGCTCACCGAGAACGTGAAGGACGGCGTGGTGCCGCCGATGGTGACCACCACTCGATAGATGTTCCGAATGGGCAGGTTCACGGAGACGTTGGCGACGTTTTGGAGGCCGACGCCGATGTTCAGCATGGCAACGCCGACTGCCGTCTGAGTGGTGATGAATGCACCCGGGAAATCAACCCAGCTACCGGACGGAGCGTCAAGGATCTGCACCTTCGCATTCATCGTGGGCGAGGTGCCCGACACGGCGGTGATGTTGAAGAGAAGCGTCAGCGGATAGCCGCCGATGGGGGCGGGCATTGCTGCACCGTTGAAGCTGGCCGTAACGGTGCCCGGGGGCACTGCCAGGTCGGTGCCGAAGAAGGTCTCCACGGTCTGGCCGGCGGTGGGCATCACGGTTGGGGTGACGCTGATCTCGGACTGTGCCGAGAGAGTCACGAGCACGCCGGCCACCTTGCAGAACTTGGTGAGGGGACTCGACGGGATGGTGAAGGTGGTCTTGATGCCGTTGGCGACTTCGGTAACTGATCTCATGATTTTCTTTCCTGGGAATGAAGAAAGCCCTCCGAGGATTCACCTGGGAGGGCTTGATTGGTTGGAGTTGCTGGTTAGACCAGACGGGCCTTGGCGGCTGCGCCAGGAGTCATCCACTGGCCTCGAAGGAACACCTCCGGGGACTGGCCCTGCATGCGGGTGGGGACGCCGGCCCTCTTGAAGGCGTCGATGCTGGGCGGGACTGCCACTCGCCACTGATCAGCCAGGGCGCGGTATCCGCTCACGTCATGGGTGCGAACCTGCTTCTGGATGGACTCCTGAAGCTGTCCCTGACGGTTGTCCCGACACCACTGGTAGAAGGCCGGAAGGTCTCCCACGCTGAGGCCGCTTCGGGCGGGATCGGTGAGAGCGTTGTCGGCTTGCCGTTGGTAGGCAGTGCGAAGGACATCCACACGCTGCTCGCTGTCGGCCACTTCGAGGCCCGTCATCTGGGCGAACTTGGTGGCAAGGGATGCACCGTCGAGACGACCCGCTGCGATGCCCATGCCGGTGGCGATGAGTCCATCCAGGCTCTCCTGGGGTAGCGGCTCCAGTGCTTGGTTGATGGCGTCCATGGTCTGCGGGTTCGCCGCGAAAATGTCCGAGCCATCCGCCTGGGGGGCTTGCACTGCTTGGGTGCCTGCCTCCACGAAGCTGCCATCACTCGCCTTCTGGAGCTTGCCTTCGCTGACCCAGAAGGAGACCGGGGCTTGCACCCCGTCGATGGTCACCAGGGTGGTGGACAGAAGCTCCGTCACGGGGGAACCGTTCGGGTTCTTCGCAGAGGCACCGAAGGAGTCCGTCCCGTGGTACGGGTTCAGTTCGGCGGTGCTGCCCTTGGTGTGCCCCGTGGTGCGCTCGGTGATCACGCCATCGCTCAGGGTCGTGTAGTTGACGGTGTCTCGGACGTTGACTCGTGCCCCTTGCGGGGCCTGGGTCTGGGTCTGCGGGTCGTCTTGCCCGACTTGGTAGCTGTTGAATCCGTTGCTCATGTTCTTCTTGTTTGATCAGTAGTAGAAAGGCCATTGCTTGGCCTGTGCGGGCCAAGGCTGGAAAGGCACACCCACCGGGCTTCCGCCGTTGTTGCTGACAATCTGATCTCCGACCAAGTAGGTGACGGGAGGGGCAGGCTGTGCAAGCAGTGCGGCGAGTTGTTGAGGCGCGATGCCGATGGCATAGGCCACAGAGGTGGTGGTCGCGCCGGGCTGGTTCAGGAGCATCTCCAGGTGGTCGGGGGAGACCAGTCCGATGGAGTTGGCGATGAAGGTGTTTTTCTTGGTTGCCATGGTGGCTTTCTTGGGTCAGTTGGAGATGGGGTCGAGCTTCTGGAGGCGGGCCGCGAGTTCGTAGTTCCTCATGGCCTCGTTCAGGGAGCGGTATGCGGACTCGCACATGGGTCGTTGCATCCACGTCCTCATCAGCCGCTTGAGGTGCAGTTGATGGGGCGGGATCGGGGGCGTGATGGCCGGGTGCCGGGCCTTCAGTTCGGAGGCTGTGGCTGCGAGATTCGGCGAGCGAAGGGGATGGATCAGAAGAGAGTTCATTGCGGATGCCTCGCAGGCAGGTTTACAGCCCTCTGGAGGCCATAGCCGAGGTCAGGGGCGGGGTATGTAGCGGGAAGGCTCTTGAGACCCGTAACGGGCTCCTGGGGGCGGGTGCATTCGATGTCCAGACGGTCGCCTTCGAGGCGCAATCGGGGCATCAGTCGGACGGTCGTGGGAGACAGGACACGGTGAGGGATCTCGCGCCCATTCAGTCGGACGGAGACCACGGTTAGCTGACGGGGGCAAGCCTCGGATTCGAGGAGTTGTTCCGCCTCTCCAGCGAAGCAGACATCCGAGAAGGACATGGCAGGGTCTTCCTTGATCCAGCGGGAGCCAGGGAGGGGACGAAGGCGGATGACCACTTCCGTGCGGTCGGTGCTCATCGCGCAGCCTTAGCCCGGTACGAGCGACTGCCCCTCATAGACCGCAGAGCGATGCTCCGTGCGTCCTTCTCCTCTTGGTGGCGTGCTGACCACTGATTCACGCGAGCGACCGTGAAGGCGTTGATCTGGGCCTGGATGGCCGCATGCTGGGCCAGGAGTTCGGGCAAGGTCGTGCCTGCCGGGATCGGCTTCTCTTGGCCCGTGATGTAGATGCCATCCTTGCGGATGCTCGGAATGACAGTGCCTGTGACCCAGCGCCTGAAGGGCTTGGCTTCAGCCTTGCGGCTTCGGATGATCAGAGAGTAGAGACCGGATTCGTTGACGGCCAGCACCTTCTGGTTCCCGCCTGGGGTTGATATAACCGTAAACCCTTTCTCGTCTGCGTCGAGGCCGGCGACTGCCTGTGACGTGTTGGTCGTGTAGAGGGCTTTGCAGACATCGGTGCACACGAACCAGGACTCTCCGTCCTTGGTGATCGACCGCAGTTGGAGACCAGGGGCGAAGTCGAAAGTCTTGACGCCTTGCGGCTGAATGTTGGACATGGCTTTGTGGGTTGGCTCTGAAGAGTTGCCCGTGAGATGCCGCGAAGCGGGGTGACCACGGGACTGGTTCTTCAGGGGGTTGGTGATGGGGCTTGCCTCATGAAGGCGTGTCTTGGGCCTGCTGCGAAGCAGTGGTCAAGGGCTTGCACTTCACGGGTGCAGAGGGAGATGGTCACCATCAAGACGGATCACGCCGAGCTTGTCGTTGCGTGGCTCTTTTATGGCTCTGCTTCTTCAGTTCCAGCTATCGCTGTGGTGTAGCTGTAGTTAGCATTCCCGGAGCAATGCTGGAGGAATGCATCAGCAATGCGGGAGCATTCCGGGAGCATCAGAAGTCCTGGAGATCGGCCTTCATTGCCGCCTTGGGTGACACGCCGGGCTTGTTCCATCGGGCAGAGGAGGCGGCTGCGGCTTGAGCGGAGCGGCCCACGGCATCAGCGAACGCTTCATGCAGTGCGGGGATGAAGATCAGTCCGTCATTGGAGACCTTCAAGGCATAGCCGATGAGGCCCCGAAGGAGTGCCGCTCGGTGGCTGTCTGGAGTCAGCCGAAGGTCGGTCATCAGGTCGGACTCGGAGAGCCGGTTACCCGGTACTGCCCAGAGCTTGGCGATGACACGGTGAAGCATCCCGTACTCCTCGTCGGTCAACTCGGGGAACATGCCAAGCCACTCGGTGGGATTGAACTTGATCCAGTGGAGCTTCTCAGGCTTCTTCAGGGGCGTGGTCATGCTGCCAACGGACTCATGGCCCGGTCAATGCCAGGGCTGAAGATCATCTGCTGGTCGTCTTCACGGAAGGCGTAGTCCATCACGTCGTCAACGAGGGCGATGGTCTGGGCTGTCGTCGCACGGAACAGCTCGTAGACAGCCGCTCTGGAGAGTCGGTTGGATGGGGCCAGCGTGAGGTGGGCTCGAAGGAGCATCGCTGCGCCGACGAAGGAGAACGAACGGTGTCGCATCGAGTGGAGGAATGCGGCGGCGTCGAAGGGAATCGTGGTCTTGGTCATGGTTGGTTTCTTGGGGAATAGGAGGGTTACTCGGGCACCGTCTTGCGTCGGGTAGCCAGAGGGGTAGCCAGCAACTCCAGCGCTTCCATCTCCTGTGCTCGGGCCTCGGGATCTCGATGGAGCAGTTCCAGGTAGAGCGCCATGGAGCGGCGAGCGAGGAGCGATAGGGAGGGCTTGCGGTCACCTCGAAGGCGGATGCCGTTGATGGCCTCTCGGAGTGGCTTGGCCTCACGCTCGGTGTAGTTCAGGACAAGGGTCACGCCGTTGATGGCGCGGACGTAGCGGCTGCGGACGGTGCCGGAGTCAGGTCGGGTAGGGGTGAGCATGGGAGCCCTCATTGAGTAAATGCCGGAATAGATCGCCACAAACGGACGACCAAGAATGCGAAAGCCCTCGGGGCCGTGAGACCGTCGAGGGCTGGAATGGGGAGACGCTCGGGGCGTCAAGAGAGAGGGCCGGAAGTTGGTGCCCTTCTCCAAAGGTGCAACTTTCAACGCTACGCCCGGTGATCGGGGTCTGTCACGACGGACTCGGGGATGCCGGTCGAGTTCGTACAGTTATCCTAAAGCGCGGGATTCAAATTCCACCGGGCGTCAGGCGGTAGCGCAGTACCTCTTGACGGAGGAGACCGAGATCCCGAAGTGAAGTCGGGTCTGTTCCAGGCTGGCGTTGTTCGCCTTCCTCCAGGCCGCGACCTCTTCCGGGTTCCTCTCATGGGGCCTGCCCATGCTGGTCTTCCCCTTGTGAGTGAGGCCAGTCCGCTGGAGGGAGTCACGGGCTGTCACCCGGCCAGCTTCGGTGCGCTCGATGATCCTGTCCCGCTCCATGTTGGCTACCTGGGCGAGGACTGCGAGGATCAGCTCACCGACTCCCTTGCCGATGACACCGAGGCCACGGACATGCAGGGTGATGCCACGGTCAAGGAGCTTGCGGACAGTGGACTGCACGTCGATGGCATCCCGTCCGAGTCGGTCAACAGCGTAGACGTACAGCGTGTCTCCCTCACGGATGTACCGGAGGAGGTCAGCGAAGCCTGGGCGGTCTGCTGCCGGGGTTGCACCACTCACGCCGGGGTCAGAGAACTCCTTGTCGAAGGTGACCCCATCCGTCCCGTTCATGGCATCCCGCTGGGAGTCGATGGACTGGTCTCGGGTGCTGACTCGGTAGTAGGCGATGCGACTCATGTCGAAGTCCAGAAGTTATGCGCACAATTCTGAGCTAGTCCACAACAGGTGTCAAGTATCTTGTGAGCTTTTCGCTACCGGGCTGGATCACTGAGGCAGGGCCAGTCCAGAACGTACAACTTGTGGGCCATGTCGTGGGTCGTGTACGTCTCCCTAAGATGAGGTTTTGAAACTGACGCCCGGTGAGACCGTACAGTTCTCCATGAGTCAGTACTTCAAGCCGACGTCCTGAGAATGTGTGTCTCACCTAAGGGGTCACTTTCAACACCACGCCGGGTAATCAGTACTCGGAGGGATGGTGCCCCCGGTGCCCTTCTGCGATCCTGTGTAGACCAACAACAGGGCAACACATGAACGAACCGACTTGCACACCCGGGGAGCTTGCTGCCGCTCGGAAGGTGCTCGCCTTAATCGATCTGTTCCGGGCGACCGACCCCGACATGAATATGGGTGAGGCCGTCAGTTTCTTGGTAGTGGCTGCATCGGATGGCATCTCTCTGTCGGGCCTGAAGACCAAGGGACAGTTCGGCAAGTCTTCCGCTACCCGCCACGCGCAGTCGCTGGGTGCGAAGGGAGGGCGCGGTAAGAGGCAACCAATGGGCTTGATCTCCTCCCGGGAGAATCGCCTGGAGGCCCGACGCAAGGTGCTGGAGTTGACCCCGAAGGGTGAGCTTCTAGCGCAGCAGGTGCGGCACGTCATGGGGCTCTGAGGTGATCATCCCCAGGTGATTCGCAGAGGCCGGCCAGCAATCGGCATCGCGCCCGTTGACGTGGGCATTAGGGCTGCATCCTTCGGGCGCGTCAACAGGCGCGTGGAGGGGGGCACCGGGGGGATTCCTGAGTCGAAACCTGCGTGGAACCCTCAGACATTTTTTGGGCAATCCTCAGCGGACCCGATGCTCGCCACGCAAGCCTTTCAAAGACGCCTTCCCTCGGGCCTGGATGGGGTCTCGCGGAGTCGAAATGAGCGAGCCAAGGGGCAGGTGCCCAAAGGGTGTAGAGCCTCAGCAATCGCCAGCCTAACGCTCCGGTTAAGCTCCGGGCATGAAAACCATTGCTGTCTTATGTCTTACTCTTGCGGTCGCCTCCTGCGCCGCGCACACGCAATAGTGGGTGAGATCTGACACTACGATCCAGGTCACCACGACCGACCTGTTGGAGTGCCGTGTGACAGGGAACAGTGGAGGCCAGAAGGCTTTCACGGGGATGGAGATCGAGATGCCGTGCATGACATCGAAGGGCTACCACCTCAGCACGACGATGCCGACGCGATAGGCTCTCTGACCATCAAGGGTGCCTTCCCTCGGGCCTGGATGGCGCCTTACGGGGCCTCAGTGAGCAACCCAAGGGGGTACGCGCCCGAACAAGGCCAAGCCCCAGCAATAGCCTGCAATGACTGGGCCTAACGCTCCGGTTAAGCTCCAGGCATGAACAATCCGCATCGCCTCTCCCTGCTTCTCTGTGCTGTGATGGCCTGCGCCTCGTGCGGTGCCTCCGAGGACACGGTCTTCACCTTGTACCGGAACAGTGCTCTCGACCCTCAGATGCGCATTCATGTCGCCACCTTTGATGCTGCCGATGGCGAGAAGTACAACAGCGAGAACTGCACCCAGGCAGCCGAACTGTTCAGGGGGCAGCCGGGCGTGAAAACCCGCTTCTGGTGCGAGAAGGGCCACTTCAAGAAGTAGCCGCAAGCGCCCCACCAAGAGGGGTAGGTGAGCGGAGCCTCCGCAGGCTCTGAATCGGCTCCCTACTTCTTCGCCTTTCCACATGGGTACTGCTTCGAGGTGGCGGCGGTGATGAACCCCGACGCTTCCCCGGTGTTGCTGAGCCAGTGCGGGTAGTATCCCGGTGAGACGTAAGGGAGGATGAAGTGGATTTAATCGAATACACAAAAGCCCTGGGTGCGGCCGTCACGGCGTGGAAGGGAACCGATCTCCTGAAAGAGATCTATGGCGACGCGCTCAAGCCGGGCGTCGCACAAGTCGGAAAAGCGCTTGATGGCGTGCTTGGTCTGGGCAACACGGCGCTGTATCCAATACATCTGTTGAACGGTCGTGCGAGGGCCGCCTTGGAGTCGAACCTCGAACGTTACCGCGAGCGACTCGCGAACGAGCCAATCGAAAAGATTGCGGAAGTGCCTGCAGAGGTCGGTGTTCCCATTGCCGAAAAGCTTGCATATGTCTCAGACCCGTCGCTTGCCGAGTTGTACGTCGAGCTTCTCGCTAAAGCGTCCCTCGTCGAGGACATGGGCCTAGCTCACCCGAGCTTTGTGAACCTCATCAACGCGCTCTCACCTGACGAGGCTGCTTTCTTGAGAACCTGGGCCGCAGCAAGCAGCGCTCTGTTGGTGTTGCCGCTATTCGGCAAGCCGACGGAAGCTGTGCAGAAAATAATTGGCGAGGCGCTGTACGAGCCGCGCACGAGTGAAGGACTGGCCTTCCCTCAAAACTTGGACGCCTACATCAGCAATCTGGCGGGATTGGGTGTACTGCAGACGACGTTTGACAAGCAGCGAATCCTGCCCGGCGCATATGACGCATTGGAAGCACAGGTGAAGACGCAGTATGCTCACATCGTCGCACCTGACGAACAAATTACGTTCAAGCGCGGCTTGGCGGAAGTCACCCCCTACGGGCGTATGTTTTTGCAAGCGTGCGGAGTTCGACCTCGCACTCCCTGACAAGGCGAAGTCACTGAACTGACATTCCGTCGCCTGCACCGAGCACCGGGGCGAACTGGTCGGCTGTGGCCGGGGCGTTGATTGTCGAAGGCAACCAATTCTGCGGATCAATGAGCAAGGAGTTCCAGTTGGTCACGCAGAACGTGACGCAGAACATCCCTTCCGTTTGCTTGGTCGGAGCGTTGACCTCCTTCAAGTGCGTTGACCCCGCCTCAAGCCCTGTCATGCGCCCAGACAACTTAGTCTCGACCACCACCATGAAGTGAGCAATGGAAACCCATCGCCATCATCCTCGCTGCCCTGCGTACTTTGGCCTTGGTAGGATGTGCCACCCAGCTTGACACAGGAGCCGAGAAGGTGCGGATAGTGACCGCAGATGAAAAGTGCCGCAGTGAGTCCTTGGGCATCGTCAGCGCCGATCAGCAACTTGGGCTGAACAAGGCGTCCAACTCCATGAATCGCGCAGTCAATGAAGTTGCCCGCCGGGGTGGCAATGGCATGTTCATCGTCGCGGCGGGGACAAGTGGGTTCGATGGTCAGTCCGTCACTGCGGAGGCTTTGCGCTGCAAGCCTTGAGGCTCAGGGCTTGTCCAACGTCCCCGGGTAGGCCACCTTGGAGACTCCTTCAGCTTGCCATTCAAGCGAATGTCGATGTCTTCGAGGACTTGCGCTTCGGCTTCGCGTAGAGGTGCACGGGTGAGGCGAAGACCTTCGGCAGCGACAGCCCCGAGTAGGCGACCCGATCAAGTGCCTTCTGCTTGTCGTCAATCGTGCGCTCGGTGTACTTCTTGGCCCCCGTACTGCCGGTGACCTCGTGACCACACAGAACATCGATCATCGGCTCGGCAACACCAGCGGATGCAAGCTTTGACCGCACCGTGTGTCGGAAGGAGTGGAAGTCGGGAAGCTCCTTCTCGTCCTCCACTGCCCGAATGGTCTTGAACCATGCCGAGAAGTAGTTGCTGGGTTTCGTCGGAGCCAGCTTGAGGGCAGGCCAGAGGCTCGTGGACTTTGCTTGCTTGATCGCATCCACGTAGTCGAGGAACCCCAGCCGAATCAACTCCGAATGCACTGGCACAAGCCTTCGACTCGCGGAGGTCTTCACCGTCTTCGTGTCGCCGAGGTCGGTGATGTGGAGCGATGCCACGCCATCAACAGTTTCGATGTCAGCTACTTCGAGTTGACACAACTCACCGACTCGGGCTCCCGTGAAGATGCCGAGGAGCGGAATCCAGTAGGCGGCGTCTCCTCCCGCATGCCAGTCATTGGGGATGTCGTAGGCCGTGAACAGGGGCAGCTTGAAGAGGGTTCCCAGTTGCTCTCCGCTCCATGGACGGCGTGGCGAGGTGGTCGTGTACTCGATTGCCAAGCCCTCCCAAGGGTTCCGCGTGAGTAGCTCAAGCTCCCGGTGGGCGAAGTTGAGGAAGCCCTTGATGTAGTCGAACCGATCACGGGCCGTCTTGGCTGTGACGCCTTGATCCAGCAGGGCGTTTCGGCAGTCAACCCCCTGTGCCCGGGTGAGGGATGCGATGGGTGGGTTACCTGTGGCCTCCTCGTACAAGCCGAGGGCCTTTTCCGCTGCCTTCACGGTCTGAGGCCGGCGCGTCTTGGACAGCTTCCACTGAGGCAGCACATCACGAAGGAAGGTTGGCTTGGCCTGCTTCATCTTCGTGGGAGTCGGTGCCTCCGGCGTCTCGATCACGTTGCCCGCATCCCGCTCCGTCACGTCCTGCCATGCTTTGCGATAAGCCTTCAGGCACACACGGAGGGCGTCGAGTGCTCCGGGCACCTTCGCGTCGAACGTGAGGCCCAAGGCCAGCGCCTCCGCCTTCACGAACGGGAGCACAGCCGCGACCCGCTGCGTTGCCATCTGTATGGCGGCTTGCCGGTTGATGGCCTCATTCACGTCGCCAAGCTCCAGGAGGAGATCCAGAGGCATCCCTTCGAGCGGATCGAGAGGGGCACGGTCGGCAATGGCGCTGGGAGGCTCGTATGGCCCGATGGCGAGGCCGTGGGGGATTCGGAAGGGGCGTGTGGCTTCGAGCAGCATGCGGGCCGTTTCGGGCTCATTGCGGAGCTTCTCGTCCATGCCCAGAATTCGCGCCGCCACACGCTCGGCCAGGAGCTTGCCCATCTCGGGCGTGACTCGTTCAACGACTTGAGGATTCAGGCCGTTGCGTTCCTCATCAAAGCGGATCGTCCATCGCGCCTGAAGCTGCGCCGCCTTGATGTTGGCGGAGGACAGGTCGGAGGTCTTCAGAGAGCAGCGATGCGCCCATTCGGATGGGTAGAGGGATCGGAGTTCCTGAGGAACCCGAATCTTCCATTGCCACACCGAAGAGTCCGAACGGGGATGCACGCCAGCAGCGCGTTTTGTCATGTTTTCATCTGTCATGAGGGTTGCTCATGTGACACGGTGAAAGGACACGCTGGCGATTCGTAAGTCGTTGATTTGACTCAAGTTATTGAATCCAAACGACTTTTTCAGAAGAAGGTGACGAGCCTGACCCCGGCACTGGTCACAACAGTTAGGGCTGCTTCGTTCCCGACCTGACCCGGTTGGCCGTGCTTCCATGCGGGGAGGCCCGTCACTGACGATTGTAGGCGACTCCGGAGGTCATTTCCGGCTCGCCAATGAAAACGCCTCGTGAAATACACACCCGCAGATGCGCCGCACGAGGCGTCAGAGCCGAAACAGGCCGATCAGCGCAGCTGCAGGTCGTCGTCGCCGAAACGGATGTTCAACGGCTCGATCAGCAGTTGCTTCGGCCCGTCCTCGACCGTACCGGCGATGCAGGCGCCGATGCCGAGGTCTTCGGCGATCTGGCAGGCCTGCGCGGCTTGGTCGGCGGGCATGAACAGGGCAAAGCCGGCGCCCATGTTGAGGGTGCTGTAGGCCTCGCGGTCGTCGTGCTTGGCCCATTGCTGAATGAACTTCAGCACTGGTGGCACGGCGGGTACGCGGGTGATGCGATAGGTGAACGGCTTCGGATGGCGCAGCAGCTTGCGCCAGCCGTGGCCGGTGATGTTGGCGCTGTAGTGCACGGTGAGGCCGGCGGCGGCCAGGGCCTCGGTGACGGGCGAGTACAGCGCGGTCGGGGCCAGCAGGGCCTCGCCGTAGGACACGCCGGACTCGACCGGCGTCATGTAGCCGTGCGGCAGGCGCTCGACGAGCTTGCGGGCCAGGCTCAGACCGTTGGCGTGGATGCCGCTGGAGCTCAGCAGCACGATGGCGTTGCCGGCGGCCAGGTTGTCGCCGACGGACAGGCGGCTCTTCGGGCTGATGATGCCGGTGCACGACGACGCGAGGTCGATGCGGCCGCCTTCGACGATGCCGGCAAGCGCAGGCGTCTCGCCGCCGCCCCAGGCAACGCCGCAGGCATCGCAGGCGGCCTTCCAGCCGTCAACCAGTGCCTTGGCGCGCTCCTTGTCGCTGAACCAGTCGCTGCCGCCGGCGGCCCAGTAGGCCTGGATGACCAGCGGCGTGGCGCCGACGGTGATCAGGTCGTTGATGGACATCGCGATGGTGTCCTGGGCGATGCCGGCGTAGTAGCTCTGGCCGGTGAGCTCGGCCATCTCGTCGGCGACCAGCGCCTTGGAGCCGAGGCACTCGACGATGCTGGCGAGGTAGAACGGACCGACGTCGACGACGTAGGCCGATTCGCCGCGCGATGCGGCGACCTCGGTGAAGCCGTGGCCCTTGAGGTGCGTGGCGGTGGCTGCGGCGGCGCGCTGGGCGGCCACCTTCAGCGGGTCGATCAGGTCGTAGTTGACGCCGGCCTGTTCGTAGCTGAGCGTGCCGGGATTCGAGGAGGAATGCGAGGTCATCCCACACATTTTAGCCCCACGGTCGCTGTCCCCCGAGGGGAGGCTTCGCGCGCGCTCCCTGCCCCCGAGGGGCCGGCCGCGACGTGCCCGGCAGAGCCGGCTCCCGCGCTCCCTTCAATTTCGTTCCCGCAGGTCAGCGCCGGCGGCGGCAATTGCTACGTCCCGGCATCCTGGAGTGTCCGGCCGCGCCGGTAGAATCAATCAGATGAGTTACGTCGTCCTCGCACGCAAGTACCGCCCGCGCACCTTCGAACAGATGGTGGGGCAGGATCACGTCGTGCGCGCGCTGACGCATGGGCTGGAGCAGGGTCGGTTGCACCACGCCTACCTGTTCACGGGCACGCGGGGCATCGGCAAGACGACGGTGTCGCGGATCCTGGCCAAGAGCCTCAACTGCACCGGCCCGGACGGGCAGGGCGGCATCACCGCGCACCCGTGCGGCGTGTGCACGGCCTGCACCGAGATCGACGGCGACCGCTTCATCGACTACATCGAGCTCGACGCCGCATCCAACCGCTCGATCGACGAGATCCGCGACCTGATCGAGCGCTCCGCCTACAAGCCGAGCGTGGGGCGCTACAAGGTCTTCATGATCGACGAGGCGCACCAGCTCACCAAGGACGCCTTCAACGCGCTGCTCAAGACGCTGGAAGAGCCGCCCGAGTACCTGAAGTTCGTGCTGGCCACGACCGACCCCGACAAGATGCTGCCGACGGTGCTCAGCCGCTGCCTGCAGTTCAATCTGCGCCCGATGGCGCCCGAAACCGTCGCGGCCCACCTGGAGCAGGTGCTGGGCGCCGAGGCGATCCCCTTCGACGCCGGCTCGTTGCGCCTGCTGTCGCGCGCCGCGCGCGGCTCGATGCGCGATGGGCTGTCGCTGACTGACCAGGCCATCGCTTACGGCGCGGGCACGTTGGAAGAAGGCGCGGTGCGCGCGATGCTCGGCACCGTCGACCGCAGCCACGCCAACCGCATCGTCGAATCGCTCGCACGACGCGACGCGGCAGCGATGCTGGGCGAGGTCAACGCGCTGCGCGGCCTGGGGCTGTCGGCCGCGGGCACGCTGGAAGAGGTGGCCCGGCTGCTGCAGCAGATGGCCGTCGAGCAGGCGCTGCCCGGCGCGCTGGACGCCAGCGATTCCGACACCGGGGCCGCCCGCACGCTCGCCGCCGCGATGGCCCCCGACGAGACGCAGCTCCTGTACAGCATCGCCGTGCACGGCCGCGCCGAGTTGAGCCTGGCGCCTGATGAATACGCCGGCCTGGTGATGGTGCTGCTGCGCTTCATGGCCTTCCCCTCGGGCGATGGCGGCGGCTCGGGTGGGGGCGGATCGGCCCCGCCGAGCGCGCGCCAGCCCGATGGCGGCCCGCGTGCGGCGGCCACGCCGTCGGCCAGCCCGGTTGCGGCGCCGCGACCCGCACCCGCGCCGGTCAGCGCCCCGCCGGCTGCGGCGCCAGTCGCCGCAGCGCCGGCTCCAGTCGTGGCGCAACGTCCGACGCCGACACCGCTTCCATCGCCGGTCGCCACGGCAGCCTCCGCACCCGCGGCCCCGCTCATGCGCACGCCGCCCGCGGCGCGCGCCGTTGCAGCGGCGGCGGTCGCCACTGTCGCCGACGACTTCGATCCCCCGTGGAGCAACGAGGAGCCGGACGACCTGATGGATGACCTGCCGGTGCCCACCCGCGGCCGCAGCGGCAACGCGGCGCCGCCGGTACAGCGTGCGCGTCCGGCCATCGACGAGCTCGAACCCGAATTCGACGACGAGGCGGCCGCCGCGCCGTCGCGCAAGGTTGCACCGCCCCCGGCGCTGGCGCAGTTCGAGCGCACCGAGCTCGGCTCGCGCTGGTACGCGCTGATCAGCCAGTGCGCCGAAGCTGGCAAGCTGGTCGCGATGGTGCGGGCTCTGGCGATGCAATCCGAACTCCTCGCCTGCGACACCGACGGCGAGACGCCGACGTGGCGCCTGCGCGTCAGCCTCGAGACCCTGCGCAATCCGGCGCTTTCCGAGAAGCTGTCCGTGATCCTGCGCGAACTGACCGGACAGAGCCTGCAACTGGTCGTCGAGATGGGCGACGCGCAGGACACGCCGCTCAAGCGCGACGCCGCCGAGGCCGACAAGCGCCAGCGCGCGGCCATCGACGAGATCCAGTCCGACGCCACGGTCCGCGCCTTGCTGGCGCAGTTCCAGACCGCCCGCATTCTTCCCGGCTCCGTGAAGCCCCTCTGATTCCCTCCCGGAGTCGATGACGACTCCAACGAACACGAAAGGTCGTACCCCATGATGAAAGGTCAACTCGCCGGTCTGATGAAACAGGCCCAGGCGATGCAGGACAACCTGAAGAAGGTGCAGGACGAGCTCGCCACCATCGAGGTCGATGGCCAGGCTGGCAACGGCCTCGTCAAGATCACGATGACGTGCAAGCACGACGTCCGCCGCGTCACGATCGACCCGAGCCTGCTCGCGGACGACAAGGACATGCTCGAGGACATGGTGGCCGCCGCGTTCAACGATGCGCTGCGCAACGCCGAAGAGGTGAGCACCGCCAAGATGGGCAAGGCCACTGCCGGCATGCCCTTGCCCCCCGGCATGAAGATGCCGTTCTGAGGGCCCCTACGCTCCCGCTGGTCGCTGCCCCCCGAGGGGGAGCTCGGGTCGGCTCGGATGTGATCCTCGCTTCCCGAGAGCTTGGACCTTCCGGGCTCGGTCCGAGCGGCAGCGCCGGTTCCAAACACAGAAAATGGTTCACGAAGGATGACTGAAGCTCGTTTGCTGTCGCTCGTGGAGGCCTTGCGCATCCTGCCCGGCGTGGGCGTCAAGTCGGCGCAGCGCATGGCGTTCCACCTGCTGCAGCACGACCGCGACGGTGCGCTGCGGCTGGCGACGGCGCTGGATGCCGCGGTGCACGACATCCGCCACTGCGAGCGTTGCCACACGTTCACCGAGCACGCACTGTGCGACGTCTGCGCCGATCCTGACCGCGACGCCAGCGTGCTGTGCATCGTCGAGACGCCAGCCGACCAGTCGGCGCTGGAGCGCACCGGCAGCTACAAGGGCCTGTACTTCGTGCTGATGGGGCGGCTCAGCCCGCTCGACGGCGTCGGCGTGGGCGACATCGGCGTCGGCCCGCTGCTGGAGCGCGTCGAACGCGAGCCGGTCGGCGAGGTCATCCTCGCCACCAGCTTCACCGCCGAGGGCGAGGTCACCTCGCACGTGATCGGCGAGGCGCTGAAGGCGCGCGGCATCACCGTGTCGCGGCTCGCGCGCGGCGTGCCCGCCGGCAGCGAGCTCGAATACGTCGACTTGTCGACCATCGCGCACGCGCTCGCCGACCGGCGCTGACCCGCGGGCAACCCGGGTGTTCGACGGCGGACACCACCGCTGCGGTCCCGCCCCCCACACGCTCTGACAGAATCGCTTTCGCACCGTGCCAGCGGCGGTGCGCGTGACGCCGGAGAGCCGCCCCGTTTGAGCCCGTCCCTTGCTTCGCCTGACCTCGCCAGCGTGCGTGTGCCGGGCATCTCCCTCAGCGACCGTTTGCTGCACAAGCTCAAGCGGCTCGTGGCGGGGCGTCCGTACTTCTCGGGCTCGGTCGTCGTCCACGGCGTGTTGGCGCTGCTGCTGTTGAACGTCGCCGCGTTCGACGCGCGCAAGAGCGCGCAGGTGGCCGCGGCCGAAGCCACCAGGGACGCGCAGCGCATCGCGCAGACGAAGGCGCGCGACCTGCAGCACCGCGTCGAACGCATGGCGTCCCTGTTGGCGGAGCTCGAGCCGACGGCCAAGGCCTTGCCGCCCGGCACGGCGGACGCGTCGCCAGAAGTGCTGGCGCAACGTGCGCAGCAACTGGCCGACGCAATCGACGCGGCCGACCGCGAGGCGCGCGCCGCCGACCTGGCGCGCCTCACCCAGATGAGCCCCGACGAGGCGCGCCGAAAGCTTGCTCAGGAGGCCGCGCCGTCCCGGCCCGTGCTGCCCGAGAACGCGGCCCAGAAGATCGTGCGCCTCGAACTCCGGGCGCGCGAGATCGCCGAGGCCCGGCGTGCGCGCCTGGACGCGCAGCGCGAGGGGCTGCGCGTGACGAGCACGCACGCGCACGCGAAAGCGCAGCGCATCTACGCGCCCGACGCCGCGCTGGCCCACACGACGCCGGCGTCCGGCACGACCGGCCAGGCCCACGTCGCCGACGGCATCCCGCGCTCGGCGGCCGAGCAACTGGCCGCGATGGTGCGGCTGGGCGGCCCGCAAGGGCGTGTCGGCGTGGTCGGCACCGAGGCGGGGCTGTCGGTCAATCGCGAACATGTCAAGGGCGTGGCCGGCGGACGCAACGCCACCGAGCAGGACTTCGGGCGCGACTCCGACAAGGCAGCCCAGACCCGCTCGGTCGTGCTCGAAGGGCAGAGTGGCAAGAGCGGGCGCAACGGTGGCGTCGGCGAGAACGGATCGGGCGAGACGAAGAACGGCAGCCGCGCCCCCGATGCCACGCCGCGGGGGCTGTCGGCGGTGCGCATCGCGGGCAGCTCGCTCGACCTCACCGGCAGCGGCGCGGGCGGGCACCACGAGCTCGTGCGCTACGCGTCGCCGCCGACGGTCGACATGGCCACGCTGCACACCGCCGCGGGACGTGTATTCGGCGCCGGAGGCACCTACGCCGAGCGCGTCTACCTGGACACCTGGTACGTGATCGGCCCGTTCGAGGGCCATGGCGACGAGTCGATGCAGGCCGCCTATCCGCCCGAGGACGCCGTCGACCTCGACGCCGCCTACCCGGGCCCCGAGGGCCGCACGCTGACCTGGCAGTTCACCAGCCGCGGCTTCTATCCGTTCATCCCGCCCGACCGGCGTGCCAACGCGGTCTACTACGCGTACACCGAACTGCGGGTGGACGACGATCGGGACGTGTGGATCGCCGTCGCCGCCGACGACGACTCGATGATGTGGGTCGACGAGCGTCTCGTGTGGGTCAGCGCGCCTGGTGACAAGCCCTGGTATCACCCGCCGTACTATCTGCGCGACGAGCTCGTCGGCAGCCTTTCGCTGAGGGAGGGCCAGCGCCGGGTCCACCTCACTGCGGGCGTGCACCGACTGCTGTTCAAGCTGTACAACGACAGCGACCGCACCTTCTTCTCCGTTGTCCTCTCCAAGTAAGCTCTCAGGAAGCCACCTTGCAATTCAATCTGTTCCAACAACTGGCCACCGGCGGCGCCGGCATCTGGGTGATCGGCGCGCTGTCGGTGCTGATGATCACCGTCGCCATCGAACGTTTCCACCGCTTCCGCGTGTCAGCCGTCGTGCCGTCGGGGCTGGTCGACGAGATCGTGCCGCTGTGGCAGGCCGGCCAGTTCGACTTGCTGCAGCAGGCCTTGAAGCGCCACGACAGCGTGCTCGCCAAGGCCATCGCCTTCCTCGTGGCCAATCGCGCGCGCTGGTCGGCCGAGGTGCTGGGCAACCGAGTCGGCGAGCTCGCGTCGCGCGAACTGCGCCTGCAGCAGCAACGCGCCTACCCGCTGGCGGTGGTCGCCACCGTGGCGCCCATCGTCGGCCTGCTGGGCACCGTGGTCGGCATGATCGAGGCCTTCCACGTGATCGCGTTCACCGGCGGCATGGGCGACGCCTCGCTGCTGGCCGGCGGCATCTCCAAGGCGCTGATCAATACCGCGGCTGGCCTCAGCGTCGCGCTGCCAGCGCTCGCACTGCACCACTTCTTCCGCCATCGCCTGACGGTGGGCGGCCTGGCGCTCGAGGTTCAGCTCGAACGGGTGCTCGACGCCTGCGTGCGTGACGGAGGCCACTGATGCGCATCGACGTCGGCGAGGAGGAGCAGCCCGAGATCAGCCTGATCGCGCTGATCGACTGCATCTTCTTCCTGCTCATGTTCTTCATGGTGGCTACTTCGTTCCAGAAGCAGGCCGAGGGCAAGGCGCAGAAGCAACTGCCGATCACGCTGCCGCAATCGGCGGTGTCGCTGGATCGGACGGATGCCGATCCGAGCCCGGTCATCATCGGCGTCGACGTGAAGGGCGGCCTCTACTGGGGCCGAGATCCGGTGACGACGGTGGAGTTGCGCGAGCGCCTGCACGCCGAGGCCCAGCGCGACCCGAACCGCGCGGTGCGCATCGACGGCGATACCCAGGTGCCGTACCAGGAGGTCGTGCACCTGCTGGACCTGTGCCAGTTCGAGGGGCTCACGCACATCTCGATGCGCACGCGGGCCGGCCGCTGACGGTTCCAGGCGCTACTTGCAGGTCAGCGTGGGATGCGCCTCGCCGCCGGAATACCTGCACACCGACACCGGTTTCACGAGCTTGACGTCCTCACTGGCCGCGCCGTAGTGGCAGCGGATCGTGAGGACGCGGTGCGCGTCGTAGACGGTCTTGACCGAGTAGGTGTTGGCGCCGGCCTGGTCGTCGTCGGGCGCCAGCAGCACCTGTTCTGCCGGATCGCCGTCGAACAGGTCGATCTGGCTCACGCCCGTGCCCGCGTGCACCGGGCACACGCCGGCTGGCGCGGGTGCGCGATCGGCGCCTGCACACGCCGTGGCCACGAAACAGGCCGCGATGCAGGCGGCCCGCCGGATCCACTCATTCGATGACATAGAACCCGTCTCCCCGGTTGGACACGCCGGTGCCATCCCAGCGAATCGTGCGCGGGCCGACGGCCTTGCCCGTGCCCGTGATCCATTGATCGTAGACGTGGATGCCGACCTTGTCCTGCTTGACGTAGATCGCGGCGTGGCCGACATAGGTGCCGACTGTGTCGAAGGTGGCGATGGCCGTGCCTTCGGCGATGGTCGCGTTGCCCTTGACCGGAACGCCCTTGGTCCACTTGCCGGTGTTGACGGGAACGGTGGGGCAGACGGTCGTGACGTAGGAGACGCACTGGCCGCAGTAGTCCGGGTTGTGGCGCTGGTCCGCGGCCGGGTGGGCGGCGAACGGGCCGAGGGAGGACGTGCGCGTGCACACCCATTTGCCTTCGGGGGCGTTGGCGTTGGTGGTGTAGTTCGGTGAGACGTAGGCCATCGAGGTTCTCGTATCCAGGGGGAGCCCTCACGCTAGGGAGGCTGGTGGTCCGGCGCCATCCCTACTGCGTGCGCGCAACGTGTGGTATCGCGCAGTTCAAGCGTCTTGCTGCGCGATCCGTTGGTGCGTGCGCAGGGCCTCCAGCCGGGTTTGCGCCTCGCCGCCGAGGTCAGGTGGCAGGCTCTGTTTCGCGCGCAGATAGCGATCGCTGAAGACGTCCAGCGTTGCTTCCAGCACCCGCGCCGCGCATTCGTCGCCGGCCAGCGCGAGGCACAGCGCCGCCACCTCGGCGGTACAGAAGTGATGCTCGTGCCAGGATCGGCGCAACTTGTAGCGCGAGACCTGCTCCGGGGTCAGGCTCAGCACTGGAAACCGGTCGAGGTACGGGCTCTTGCGGAACGCCTTGCGGGCCTCGGACCACGTGCCGTCCATCAGGATGAACAGCGGCCGGCGGCCCGGCGCCGCGTCCACTTCGGTGACCACGCGCGAGGGCAGCGCGAACTCGCCGGGGAACACCACCATCGGTTGCCACTGCGGATCGTCCAGCAGCGCCAGCAGTGCGGCGTCGACCTGCAGGCGCGACCACGCGAACGCCTGCGTGTCGGGCACGACATCGGCCACGAGCCAGCCGGTGTTGCTGGGCTTGAGCGGCTCGAACTCGCACATCACGAGGCACACCCCCGCGCGCGTGGGCACGCTCGTGCGCAACGCGCACATGCAGTGGCTGGGGGCCAGGCGGCACGCGGGGCAGCGCTCCTTGCGCGGGCCGCCACGGTCGAGGCGCGGCAGGGTCTCGCTCGTGGCCAGGCAGGCGTCGCGCAAGAGAGCGACCGCGTGTGGCGGCCGCGGGTGCGGGGCGGGCGCGGTCGCGTTGGCCGGATGTCCCACGCGGATACGCGTCAGGGTGCCTGGCCGGCCTGCGCCGCCTGCAGCATCTCGCCCATCTTCTGGTGGATGATGTTCATGCCCTTGAGCGGCCGGATCATCACCTTGAACGCGACGATCTGGTTGGCGTCGTTCCACGTGATGATGTCGACGCCGTTGACGAGGATGCCGTCGATCGCCGTCTCGAACTCCAGCATGGCGTCGTGCGCGCCGACGATCTCGCGCACGTAGCGGAACGTCGGGTTGAAGAACACCTGGAACGCGGCCGACAGGTACATCACCGTCAGCTTGCGGCCGTGCTGCGGCGCGTGGACGACCGGCGAATGAAAAACGGCGTCTTCGGCAACCAGGTCGCGCAGGCCAGCCACGTCGCCGGTGCGCACCAGTCGGTGCCAGGTATCGAGGGCGAGGGAACTGCTCATCGCGAATCCTTGTTGGTGCGGGCTGGCGTTGCCCAGGTCAAGGCTGGGCGACCCTGGTCTTGGCGGCTGCCTTGGCGGGTGCGCCGCCAGCCTTGTGCGCAACGACCGTCCTGCCCCGGTGCGGCGCCTTCGATGTCGCGACGTGCGTGCCGCTGCGGGCGTTGGGCGTCTGGGCGACCCGCACACGGGCGGTGCTCTTGCCTGGGGCCGACTTGGCGACCTTGCTCGCACCCGCGTGGGTCGGCGCGCGTGCCAGCGAAGTCGAGCGCGGCAGGAACAGCACCGCGGTGCTGCCGGACGCGAACTTGCCGCTGGCCGACACGTGGTTCCACGCCGCCACGTCCGACGTCGACACGTGCCAGCGCCTGGCGACCGAGGCCACCGTTTCTCCGCCCTTGCCGACGCGCATGTTCACGCGGCGCGTGGGTGGCAGGTCGGGGGCGAGGCTCATCGCGGCGGTGTCGGCGACGTTCACCGAGACGTCCGCGATGTGCTGGGCCGAACGGGGCACCAGCAGCGTCGAGCCGGACTTCACCAGCATGCGCGCCGGGATGCGGTTGACCGCGCGCAGCTCGGGCTCGCTCATGCCCACCAGCTTGGCGGCGTCGGCCGGGCGCATCGTCTTGCCGACGACATACACGGTCCACGTGGCCAGCGCGCCATCGTGCGACTTCACCGCGCGTACGAAGTCGTCGGCGTTGTCGTAGGGCAGCAGCACCTGCGGCGTGCCGGCCGCGAGGATCACGGGCTTGTCGAGTTGCGGGTTGAGCATCCTGAACTCGTCCAGTGGCACGTTGGCCAGCCTGGCGGCGGTGTCGACGTCGATGTCGCGCTCGATCGGCACGCTCAGGAAATACGGGTGGTTGCCCACCGCGGGCAGCGTCAGCGAGAACGCGTCCGGGTGCATCACGATGTTCTTGACGGCCTGCAGCTTGGGCACGTATTGGCGCGTCTCCACCGGCAAGCTCAGGCTCTCGTAGTCGGTGGGCTTGCCGGCCTTCAGGTTGCGGTTGATCGCGCGCTGCACGGTGCCCTGGCCGCAGTTGTAGGCGGCCAGCGCGAGGCGCCAGTCGCCGAACATGTCGTGCAGGCGTTGCAGGTAGTCCAGCGCGGCGCGGGTGGACGCGAGCACGTCGCGGCGGTCGTCGCGAAAGATGTTCTGCTTGAGGTCGAAGTCCTTGCCGGTGGCCGACACGAACTGCCACATGCCCGAGGCCTTGGCCACGGACATCGCCTGCGGGTTGAACGCGCTCTCCGTGAACGGCAGCAGCGCCAGCTCGGTGGGCATGTGGCGCCGCTCCACCTCCTGGGTGATGTGATAGAGGTACTTCGAGCCGCGTGCCGTCATGCGGCCCACGTAGTCGGGGCGGGACGAATACCACTGCTCCCACACCTTGACCTCGGGGTTGTCCAGGTCGGGGATGGCGAAGCCGTTGCGCACGCGGTGCCACAGGTCGGAGCGGGCAGCGCTGTCGTCGAGGTTGACCTTGGTCTCGGGCTGCAGCGGGTCGTACGGCGGCAACACGGCCGGCACAAGGCCGGTCTTGGCGACGTCGGCGTCCGTCTCGTCTGCATCGTCGGCCTCCATCGCCTCGGCGCCCGAGGCGGCCGTGGCCGGCGCGGTGGCGGCGGCACTGGTGCTGTCGACCTGTGTCGCGACGGAGGCAGGCGCGGAGCCTGGCTCCGCAGGCGTCACCGCGACGGCGGTGACGGGGGCGCTGCCGGCGGCGGTGGCCGGGGCGAGGTCGACACTGGAGCAGGCCGCGAGCGTCAGCGTGAAAACGAATGGCAGTGCGCTGAGCAAGGGCAGGCGCTGCTTCGGGTGAGTCATGTTCAAAACGTGTTCTTCCATTCGCGCAAGGCGGCAAGGACTTCGACCGGGCCGGAGGATTCGGCGCCGTGCTCCTGGGCGGACGCGACCACGTCGGGTTCGCGCACGCGCAGGAACGGGTTGACGGCGCGCTCGGTGGCGATCGTCGAGGGCAGCGTCCACGCGCCTTCGGCGCGCAATGCCTTGCAGCGTGTTTCGTACTCGGCCAGGGCCGTGTTGCGGGGCTCGACCGTGCGCGCGAAGCGCAGGTTCGAGAGCGTGTATTCGTGCGCGCAGCAGACGCGCGTCTCGCCCGGCAACGCGGCGAGCTGATCAAGAGAGTGGTGCATCTGCGCTGGAGTTCCCTCGAACAGGCGGCCGCAGCCACCGGAGAACAGCGTGTCGCCGCAGAACAGCCATGGCGCGTGGCCCGTCTCGGTGACGACGTAGGCGATGTGGCCGGCCGTGTGGCCGGGCACGTCAAGCACCTCGACGCGCGCGCCCAGCAGGTCGAACGCCATGCCCTGGGACATCTTCTCGACGGCCACCGGCATCGCCTCGTGCGCCGGGCCGTAGACGGGCCCTTGCAGCAGCGCTTCGAGCTCCTTGAGGCCGCCGACATGATCCGGGTGGTGGTGGGTCACTAGAATGGCCGCGAGCCGCAGACCCCGCTCGCGCAACGCGTTCCTGACAGGCGCCGCCGATCCGGGATCCACCACGAGGGCGTTCTCGCCGTCGTGAAGCATCCAGATGAGGTTGTCGGCGAAGGCGGGTAGGGCGATCAGATCCATGGAGAGAAGCGCTGCGATTATAGAGTTGGGCGGGTGGCTGAAGACGCCGCCCGGCCAGTACCTGCTTGCCTGGGAGCAGGAGCGCATCGACACGGCCGTGTTCGACATCTTCGGCTACCACGCGCTGCAGATGGGCCTGCCCGCGCTCGACGGGCTGCGCGCCAACCGCATGCCCTACCGCTGGCTGGCCAGCAACAGCCTGGTGGCCCCCGAACCGCAGGACATCGCGCCGCCGCGCGACCTGGAGATCTCCACCCAGCCGCTGAAGGTGCCCGTGGGCCTGCACTGCGAGCCCGAGGCGCTGCCGTTCGCCAGCAACAGCCTCGACCTGATCGTGATGCCGCACGCGCTGGAGATGGCCGCCGACCCGCACCTGGCGCTGGCCGAGGCCACGCGCTGCCTGGTGCCGGAGGGCCGGCTCGTGATCGTCGGCTTCAATCCGATGAGCCTGTGGGCGCTGCGCCAGCGCCTGGGCCGCACCGGGCACAGCCTGAAGATGGCCGACGAGGATCTGTTCCTGCCCAGCGCGGGCGAGTTCATCGGCTACTGGCGGTTGCGCGACTGGCTGCGGCTGCTCAGCTTCGAGGTGGAGGTGGGCAAGTTCGGCTGCTATCGGCCGCCCTGGAGCTCGCAGAAGTGGCTTTCGCGCTTCTCGTGGATGGAGCACACCGGCGAGCGCTGGTGGCCGGTGCTGGGCGCCGTCTACGTCATCGTGGCGGTGCGGCGCGTGCGCGGCATGCACTTGATCGGCAAGGTGCGCAAGGAGCGCTTGAAGACAGCGGGCACGCCGGCGGTGGTGACGACGACTCGGCGGCGCTGAAGCGGCTCGCCACGGCGCCGTCCGGGTACCATGCCGCCCATGACAGAAGAAGTTTCGAACGACGTGACGATCTACACGGATGGCGCCTGCAAGGGCAATCCCGGGCCGGGCGGCTGGGGTTGCTGGCTGTCGGCCAGCGGCAAGGAGCGCGAGCTGTTCGGCGGCGCGCCGCAGACCACCAACAACCGCATGGAGCTCACCGCGGTGATCAAGGGCCTGTCGGTGCTCACGCGCCGCTGCACGGTGGCGATCTACACCGACAGCGAATACGTGCGCAACGGCATCATGACCTGGATCCATGGCTGGAAGCGCCGCGGCTGGAAGACGGCCGACGGCAAGCCCGTCAAGAACATCGAACTCTGGCAGCAGCTCGAGACGCTGGCCGACGCGCACGACGTCAAGTGGCACTGGGTCAAGGGCCACGCCGGCGATCCAGGCAACGAGCGCGCGGACATGCTGGCCAACAAGGGCGTGCAACTGGTGCTGGACGGCAAGGCCGCGGGCTAGCTTTCGAGATCGGCCAGCGTGTTGACGTTGGCGAAGGCCGCCGCGTCCTCGGGGCGGTCGAAGGGGACCGGCGTCGCGTGCCGCGCCACCCAGCCCTCGACCTTGCGGCCGCCCTCGGCCAGGTAGCGTTCGAGGTCGTCGGCCAGCGTCTTCGACAACAGGCAGCAGACCGGCTCCAGCCGCTGGTCGCGCTGGACGACCGCGCCCGGGGCGCCGCCCAGGCCCTGCCCGAGTCGCGCGAACAGGTCCGCGGGCAGTTGCGGCGAGTCGCACGGCACCACGGCGAGCCAGGGCGTCGCCGTGGCCCGCAAACCCGCCAGGATGCCCGCGAGCGGCCCCGGGAAGTCCTCCGAGGCATCGGCCAGCACGCGGGCCGCGCGCGTGGCGTAGGCGGCCGCGTTGCGGTTGGCATTGATCATCACCTCGCGCACCTGCGGCGCGAGACGCGCGAGCGCGTGGTCGACCAGCGGCAGGCCGCGCCAGGGTTGCAGGCCCTTGTCGACGCCCCCCATGCGCTGGCCGCGTCCGCCGGCCAGGATCAGGCCGGTGATCGCGTCGGGCGAGGGCGGCCGGGCCATCAGCCGCCGATGTAGTGCATCTCGACGCGGCGCTCTTCGGCGGGCGCGAACGGTGGCGTGGCGGCTGTGCGCAGCGCCGAGTAGCGGTCGTCGCGGACGGTCCAGACGTGGTCGATGGCGGCGGAGACCGCGGCGTCGTCGGAGCCGCCGCGCAGCAGCGCGCGCAGGTCGTGGCCGTGGCTGGCGAACAGACACAGGTAGAGCTGGCCGTCGGTGGACAGCCGGGCCCGGTTGCAGCTGTCGCAGAACGCCTGCGTGACGCTGGAGACGAGGCCGACCTCCTGGCCGCTGTCGTCGAAGCGCCAGCGTTGCGCGGTCTCGCCCGCGGCGCTGGCCGCCAACGCGGTGAGCGGGCCGATCTCGCGCAGGCGCGCCAGCACGTCATGTGAAGGGAGCACGTCGTCCAGGCGCCAGCCATTGGTGGAGCCGACGTCCATGAACTCGATGAAGCGCAGCACCACCGCGCTGCCGTAGCGGGCGTGCAGCGCGCGTGCGAGCGGCACGATCTGGTCGTCGTTCGTGCCCTTCTTGACGACCATGTTGACCTTGACCGGCGCGAATCCCGCGGCAACCGCCGCGTCGATGCCCTTGAGCACGTCCTCCACGGCGAAGCCGACGTCGTTCATGCGGCGGAACACGTCGTCGTCGATGGCGTCCAGGCTGACGGTGACGCGCTTCAGACCCGCGGCCTTCAGCGAGCCGGCCTTTCGCGCCAGCAGCGAGCCGTTGGTGGTGAGCGTGAGATCGAGCGGCTCGCCATCGGGCGTGCGCAGCGCCGCCAGCATCTCCACCAGGTGATCGAGGTTCTTGCGCAGCAGCGGCTCGCCACCGGTCAGGCGCAGCTTGCGCGCGCCCGCATTGGCAAACAGGCGCGCAAGGCGGGTGATCTCCTCGAAGCTGAGCAGCGCCGACTGCGGCAGGAACACGTGCTGGTGGTCGAAGACCTCCTTGGGCATGCAATAGCTGCAACGGAAATTGCATCGGTCGGTGACCGAGATGCGCAGGTCGCGCAGGGGCCGGGCCAGCTTGTCGAGGCGATCCTGGCCGGGCGCCAGCCCGCTGGCGGGCGCACTCGCGCCCACGCCCGCGACGCCGCGGCGCAGGTCATTGATGGTGAAGATCTTGCCCATGCCCTGATTGTGCCCGTCCGCCGGCCATGCGAAGCCAGGCGGGCCATCTCGAAAGCGACACAGCCCGCACGATGGCGGGCTGCGACGACAAGGGGAAGGCGAGGTTCAGCGCTCGGCCATCTGGCGCGCGAACGGCACGTGCGACGGGCCCAGCACGGCCGGAGAGCCGCTGGACAGCGACGGCAGCGTGCTGCCGATGCGCAGGCCCGACGGATTGAGCGAGGCCGACGGCGAGGGTTGCACGGCAGGAACCGGCGTGACGACAGCGCCGCCACCGCCACCGCCTGACAGCCGCGCTGTCAGCGACGCCAGCATCGAGCTGCCGGCCGTGGTGGGGTTGCCGCCGGCGTCGGCCAGCTCGGGCACGCGGCGGGCGCCGGTGAAGTGGCGCGCCCAGTAGGAGATGTTGATGTCCTCGATGCGCACGGTTTCGCCGGTGCGCGGCGAGTGGATGAACTTGCCGTCGCCCAGGTAGATGCCCACGTGCGAGAACGTCTTGCGCATCGTGTCGAAGAACACGAGGTCGCCGGGTTTCAGGTCCTTCTTGTCGATCTTGGCTAGTTCGGGCGCATTGGCCTGTTCGTCGGCGCGGTGCGGCAGGACCCGGCCGAGGCTGTTCTCGAAGACGTAGCGGGTGAAGCCCGAGCAGTCGAAGCCGGTCTCAGCGGTGTTGCCACCCAGCTTGTAGCGCACGCCCAGGAAGTTCATGGCCGAATCGACCAGGCCGGACGCGCCGTCGCGCACGGTGGTGATCAGCTGGGAGCTCTTGGTGGCGACCGAACTGGCCACCGTATCGAGCAGGCCCTGGTCGTCGACCGGGCGCATCGCGGGCTGGCGAACCGATTGTGGGGCGGCCAGCGCCGTGCCGAACGGCGCCAGGAGCGCCGCCGACATCACCAGGATCCCAAGGAATCGGGGGAGGTGGCGGGGCGGTTGCGAAACCGCTGCCCCTCGACTGTTCTTGATAATTCGCACAGGGCCAGCATACAACATGCCAGCTTTTTGGGTCAACGTGGGACTCGGGTAAAACCCCAGCAAATACAAAGACTTGCATGCGGTTACGTGACGATTCCAGTCTGAGAGACGAAGGTTTCCGGCGGGTAAATCTGCAACTGGTCACAACGCGGTCGGAATTTCGCTCTACACGCAGTGACAATCGCGCGGCCTGCTCGACCGGTGGTCAAAAGACATTGTCGAGCAGCTTTCCCGTCCTGCCGGAGACCCGATGAAGAGATCGCCCCGAATTCCCGCGACGCTGGCCCTGGTGGCCGCCCTGGCCCTGGCGGCCACATTGGCGGACGCGGCGCCGCGCAAGCGCGTGGTGCGCGCTCCGGCCCACCCGAAGCCGATTCCGGTGAAGCCGGTCGTCGACAACCCGATCGCCGATCTGCCTTTCCCCAAGTTCGACCATGGCCCGCAGGTGGCCTCGGCCTGCACCACCGGCCTCGAGGGCGCGGTGATGCGCGTCAAGGAACTCGAGAAGCGCAAGGCGGGCGTCGACTGGCTCAAGGGCTGGGAGTCTCTCTACAACTGGGAAGAGGACCAGAGCGGTGCGCTGATCTTCCTGCAGAACGTGCATCCGAAGCCCGAAGTGCGTGCCGAAGCCGAGAAGTGCGAGCAGCGCTGGAGCGCCTTCCAGGCCGGCATGGGCCTCAACGACCTCGTCTACCAGGGCGCGAAGCAGACCGTCGCCACGCTCAAGGATCCGGTCGACAAGCGCGCCGCGCAACTCGCGCTGGAGGCCTTCGAGGACTCCGGTGTCGCGCTGCCCAAGGACAAGCAGGCCGCTGCCAAGCAGATTGCCGACAAGCTGGCGGCGCTGAGCCAGCAATTCAACCGCAATATCCGCGACGCCCACACGCGCGTCGCATTCACCGACGCCGAGATGAAGGGCGTGCCCGAGTCCGTGTGGAAGGGCCAGCCGCGCGACGCGGACGGCAAGCTCACGCTGCCCATCGACGGCCCGGCGTATGCCACGGTGATGCAGAGTGCCGAGGACCCCGCCGCGCGCGAGCGCCTGTGGCGCGCCAAGACCAACGAAGGCGGCCCGGACAACCTGAAGGTGCTGGCCCAGATCGAGCAACTGCGCCTCGACCAGGCCAGGCTGTTCGGCTTCGCCAGCTACGGCGAATTCGTGCTGCGCCGTCGCATGGTGGAGTCCCCGACTCGCGCCATGAAGTTCCTCGACGACGTGCACGGCGCCGTCGCCGACCAGGACAAGCACGACACCGCCGAACTGCGCGACGCCAAGGCGCGCCACCTGGGCCAGCCGTTGGAGGTGACCAAGCTGCAGCGCTGGGACACGATGTTCTACGCCGAGCGCATCGAGCGCGATCGCTTCGCACTCGACGACGAGGCGTTCCGTCCGTGCTTCCCGCCACAGGAGAGCTTGCGCTTCGTGATGCGCCTGGCCGAGAAGATGTTCGGCGTGCGCTACGACAAGGTCGACGCCGCGTCCTGGGCCCCCGAGGTCCAGGCCTGGGCCGTCACCGACGTGGCCAGCAACAAGAAGGTCGCCACGCTGTACGTCGATCCGTACCCGCGCGACGGCAAGTACAACCACGCCGCGGTCTGGAACTATCGCAACGGCGCCAGCAGCGTGCCGCGCCAGGCGCAGTCGGCGCTGGTGGTCAACTTCGACAAGCGCGGCCTGACGTTGCGCGAGCTCGAGACGTTGATGCACGAGTTCGGCCACACGCTGCGCAACAACCTGTCGGCCACGCGCTATGCCAGCGACGCCGGCGAGAACGTGGCCCAGGACTTCGCCGAGGCCCCGTCGCAGATGCTCGAGGAATGGGTCTACGACAAGAAGGTGCTCAAGGTGTTCCAGGAGGTCTGCCCGACCTGCAAGCCGGCGCCCGACGACCTGGTCGACAAGGCCCGCGCCGCGCGCGACTTCGGCAAGGGCATGCAGGTGGCGCGCCAGCAGCTCTACGCCGCCTACGACCTTTCGCTGCACGGCGCGGCTGCGCCCGATCCGATGGAGACGTGGGAGAAATTGGAGGCCTCCACGCCGCTGGGCTACGTGGCCGGCACGACGTTCCCGTCGGGCTTCGCCCACATCGCCGGCGGATACGGTGCCGGGTACTACGGCTACCTGTGGAGCCAGGCCGTCGCCACCGACATGCGCACCGCGTTTGGCGCCGACAAGCTCGACCCCAAGGTCGGCGCGCGCTACCGCAGCAGCGTGCTCGCCGAAGGCGCGCAGAAGCCGCCGCAGCAGATCGTCAAGGATTTCCTGGGCCGTGACGGCAGCTCGCAGGCCTTCTTCGACTGGCTCAAGAAGTGACGGCTGGGTTTTCTTGACGGCGAGCATGAAAAAGGGCCGTCGAGACGGCCCTTGGCGAACGGTTGGCGGGTGGGGCGCAGCGATCTTCGAACGCGCACGCGAGCCGGTTGCGTCAGGCTATGCCGGCCGCCTTTTCGAACGGAGGATAGGTCGACGAGTCGCCGCGCTGGGCCTCGTATTCGTCGGCGAGTTCGCCCAGGGCCTGGTCGATGTCGAGCACCTGCTCGGACAGGCGGTCGTCCTCGTCCTGCTCGCGCGTCGCGGTCTTGAGGGTGTTCAGGATGCTGTTGCGCTCGCGCGCCAGCGCGCCGATGCTCAGCATGAGAGTTCGGATGGACAGGTCACTCATGTCGGTTCCTCGGATGGTGTGCTTCAGACTTTCTTGGCTTTTGCCGCCATGCCCTTGAGATGCTGCAGGAACAGCGACAGCGGCATGTCGTCTTTGGGCGCGATGGTGTAGTGCGTCGCCCGGCCGGGGATCGGACGATCCGCGTCGCGAGTGACGGCCAGGGCTTCTGGAATCGGGGTGCCAGCAGCGATCTCGTACCAGTCGAAGTTCTTCAATTGCGGGTTGGTCGTATCGAACACCGACACACCGCGGTGGTCGCCGCGAATTGTCCGGCAACCCTTGACGGTGTACGCCGAGGCATCGGAAACGATCTGCCCCGTGGTCGGCCGCTTCTTCGATTCCGTGACCAGCTCTCCGCCGGGCCGGCCGCCCACGTACTGCGGCGAGTTGCCTTTCGAATCGTTGAGCAGGATGTCCGGCAGGCGCGGCCCGTTCGAGGTGACCCATCCGATCAGTGTCGGCTGCATAATGTCGAAGCTGTCGTCCGCGCGCTGGCCGCGGTAGAGGTTGACCGGTGTCTGGCCTTCGTAGAACCGGCCTGACTTGTTCGCAGAGGTATAGACCTGCTTGAGTTCGTCGCTCATGGGTATGTGCGGCAAGGGTTGTCGATCCAGGCAGCGTAGCGCCGCGCCGGGAGAGCGCCATCCCTCGTTCGCGACGTCGGCCGGGATCGACGACTACAAGGCGTCGGACGCGAAATCCGCCAGGCGCGAGCGCTCGCCGCGCGCCAGCGTGATGTGCCCGCCGTGCGGCCAGCCCTTGAAGCGGTCGACCGCGTAGGTCAGGCCCGAGCTGCCTTCGGTGAGGTAGGGCGTGTCGATCTGTGCCAGGTTGCCCAGGCAGATGATCTTGGTGCCCGGGCCGGCGCGCGTGATCAGCGTCTTCATCTGCTTGGGCGTCAGGTTCTGCGCCTCGTCGATGATGACGAACTTGTTGAGGAACGTGCGGCCGCGCATGAAGTTCAGGCTCTTGACCTTGATCTTGGAGCGCACGAGGTCCTGCGTCGCTGCGCGGCCCCATTCGCCGGCGCCGCCGTCACCCTTGGACAGCACCTCGAGGTTGTCATCGAGCGCGCCCATCCACGGGCCCATCTTCTCTTCCTCGGTGCCGGGCAGGAAGCCGATGTCCTCGCCAACGGGCACGGTGACGCGGGTGACGATGATCTCGCTGTAGCGGCGCTCGTCCATCACCTGGGCCAGGCCGCAGGCCAGCGTCGCCAGCGTCTTGCCGGTGCCGGCGGTGCCAGTCAGCGTCAGGAAGTCGACCTCCGGATCCATCAGCAGGTTCAGGGCGAAGTTCTGCTCGCGGTTGCGCGCGGTGATGCCCCAGACGGCATTCTTGGCGTGCGTGAAGTCGCGCAGCGTCTTGAGCACGGCCGACTTGCCGGTGATCTCCGTGACGCGGGCATACAGCGGCGCGGCGCCCGGGGTCTCGAGGTAGACGAACTGGTTGATCAGCAGCGACGGAACGAGCGGGCCGACGATGCGGTAGAACGTGTGGCCGCCCTGGTTCCAGCTCTCCATCGTCTTGCCGTGCTTGTCCCAGAAGTCGGCGGGCAGGGCGAGGACGCCGGTGTAGAGCAGGTCGCCGTCGTCCAGCGTCTTGTCGTTGAAGTAGTCTTCCGCGGGCAGGCCCAGGGCACGCGCCTTGACGCGCATGTTGATGTCCTTGGACACCAGCACCACGTCGCGGCTGCCGTGCTGCTCGCGCAGCGCCTGAACGACCGCCAGGATCTGGTTGTCGGCCTTGCCCTGCGGCAGGCCCGACGGCGCCTTGGCGTCGAGGAACTGGGTCTGGAAGAACAGCTTGCCGCCGGCCTCGCGGTGGCCCGTCTTCGACAGCGGGATGCCCGCGACCGGGTCCAGCGAGCCCTCGGTGGCCAGGCCGTCGAGGTCGCGCGAGACCTGGCGCGCGTTGCGCGCGACCTCGGTCATGCCCTTCTTGTGGTTGTCGAGCTCCTCCAGCGTGATCATCGGGAGGTAGACGTCGTGTTCCTCGAAGCGGAACAGCGAGGTCGGGTCGTGCAGCAGTACGTTGGTGTCGAGCACGAACAACTTGGCTGGGCCGCCCGAGCGCGCGCGCTTGCGGGCGCCGCCGAGGCTGGTCTTGGGCTTGGCGGCGGGCGCGGGCGCGATGGGATAGGCGGCCGGCGCCTTCATTGGCAGGCCCGTGGGGGCGGGGGTGCGCGCCTGCGGGGCAGGCGAAGGCTTGGTGGCGGCTTTGGCGACGGCCGTCTCCGACCGGTCGTCATGAAGATCCAGCAGCTTCGATTTCGGTTCCGCGGCCTTCTGGACGCGGCGGCTCGTCTTGGGAGCCGATTGCGATTCGTAGTCAGCAGCCGACAGAAGAGCTGCGCGAGTGGCGGGAGGCTTCGGAAGTGGCATGAGGTTGCGGACGCGTCGCGGTGGTTAGGAAAGAGAAAAGAAAAAAGCCGCACAGGAACCTGGGCGGCTTTTTGCTGGAAGTGCGCGGTTGTGGGACTCGGGCATGAAACCCATTATGCACATTCCGGAATGACAGCCCCACGGTCGCTGGCGCTCCCTGCCCCCGAGGGGCCGGCCGCGGGCGGCCCGGCAGAGCCGGACCCGCCGCTCCCTTGTACTTCCATCGAGGTATCCGAGCGGCCGCGCGGGCAGAAATTACCACCCGCTCGCCATCATGGATACTTCGATCGAAGTGTCCGCTGCAGTCTACGGGTAGCTGATGAGGTCGACCGGCGTCGTCGACGTTCCCTGCGCCGCCGCGCCCGTGTTGTTGACGACGTGGCTGATCGTCCCGTTGCCGCCCAGCGAGACCGTGAGGATGCTGTGCAGCTTGACGCCGGCGGTGTCGGGCACCTCGAAGCCGCGCGCGGCGTTGATGTTGGTGTTGGTGCCACCGATATTGAAGAAGCAGTAGCTGCCCAGGCCCCAGGCCTCGTGGTTCTTCACGTTGGCGCCGACCTTGTACGCGGCCCAGCCGTTGCCATTGCCGCTGGACCACGCGGCCTGGCTCGGCACGTCGTAGGGCATCTCGTTCTGGAAGAAGATCGTCTTGCCGTTCTCGCCGTTCCACAGCACCTGGTACTTCTGGTAGTGCTCGACGAACAGCCCCGTGGCCAGCACGTTGGCGCCGTTGACCAGCAGGCCCGTCTCGGCGGTGTTGACCGTCCAACCCGTCGCGGCGCTGCCGTGGTCGGCGCGCCAGGCCCAGATGTCGTCGACGATCACGTTGTTGCTGTTGACGATCAGACTGTTGGTGGCCTTGCCCGACACCGCCCCGCCGATGCGGAAGAAGACATCCTGGACTGTGGTGGGATTGCCCGCGTGGCTCACCGTCGACGCGCCCGGCCCGACGGTCAGCAGCGACGCGCTGTTGGTCGTGCCGGCATCGAACAGCAAGCCGGCGATCCTGACCCCGTCGACGTCGCCCACCGTCATCGGCGTCACGCCGCCCGTGGGCTGCAGCGTCGGGAAGCCGATGCCCAGAACGACGGTGTTGGCCCGCGTGATGTTGATCGGCTGCTCGATCGAATAGACGCCCGGCGTGAAGAACAGGTTCAGGCCGGCGGCCAGCGCGGCGTTGAGGGTGGCGCCGGTGACGCCCGGCTTGGCGACGTAGAACTGGCTCATCGGCAGCGACGTGCCCGGCGTGGGCGAGCCGACGTTCCAACTCGCGCCCGATGAGTTCGTGCGCAGCGAAGGCGCGAACACGCGGTACTTGCCGGTGGAATCGATGTAGAGGTACGGCTTCTCGCGCGAGGCCGGCGTCGTGGCGACGGTGGTATCCGGCGGCGCCGGGAAGGACTGCGGTGGCGCGCCGGCGACGCCCGAGAACACCGTGTTCCAGACGCCGTCGTACCAGACCCCCACGTTGGAGTCCCGCGTGTACCACTGCTGCTGCGAGCCGGTGGACACGATGTTGTCGACGCGGCTGTCGGCGATGTAGCCGCCGCTCGAATAGCCCTGGCCCTGGCCCTGGTTGGTCGGGCCCATGTGCAGGTTGCCGATGATGTGGACGCGGCGCATCGGCGCGGCCTGCGAGACTGCCCACTCCGTGGTGCCGCCGCCCGGCACGATGGCCAGGTTCTCCACCGAGCGCCAGAAGTTCTGGGTCGCGTTGGTCTGGTCGCCCAGGTTCCAGCCGCTGTCCACGGTCACGCCGCCGTTGAGCTGCACGTCGCCCGGATTCTGGCCCAGGCCCTGCACGGACTCGTAGAAGCCCAGTTTGGCGGTGACGTTGTAGGTGCCCGGCTTGAACAGGAACGCAGTGCGCTCGCTGCCGAACTGCGCCGTCGAGCTCAGCAGCTCCGCGTTGAAGGTGCTGTCGAGCGACGACTGGATCGTCGCGGCCGACATCGTCGAGTCGAAGATCTTCACGTTGGGGCCGAAGTCGGGCGTGTCGGACGTTGGGATCGTGGTCAGCTTGATCACGCGGAACGACGACGCCGCGTCGTTGAAGCTGTTGGCGGTCAGGTTGGCGTTGTTGGCCGTGAGCTTGACCACGCCGCCGCCGTAGTTGACGTCGGCATACAGGTCGACCTCGTAGCCCGCCGTCACCTTCACGGAGGAAATGCGGTCGTTCCAGGTGCTGCCGACCCAGTTGCTGTCGGCACTGGCGCAGAACGTGTCGCCGGCATAGTTGGCGTCGGCGTAGAAGCAGATCGTCCCGCTGGGCGCTGGGGCGGGTGCGGGGGCTGGCGCGGGCGCGGGCGGCGGCGGGGCGGGGGCCGGCGGCGGGGTGGTCGTGCCGACCGTGTACGTGAACGTCGCCGAGTCGTAGGCCGGCGAGCCGTTGTTGTAGGTGAAGTTGTAGCTCAGCGTGTTGCCATTGGCGACAGTTACCGGCTGTTCGTCCTGGGCGGTGGCAGCGTTGTAGGTCATGCGCAGGTTCTGCTGCGGCCCGCCGTTGACCTGGTAGTGAACATCGACCCACGTCGTGTTGACGTTGGATTTGAACCAGATCGTGGCGGTCGGGCCCGATACCGTTACCCCTTGGGTGAAATCAGCGGCACTGGCATGGGCACCGAACGTCAGTAGCGCCGCAAATATTACCCAGGGGGAACTCTTCAATCCAGTGATCTGCATGTCTCTTCCTTAACATTGCTTTAATCGAGAGCGGATTGTGGGAGTCCGACAACGTGGCCTCGGCAGCAGATGAAACGAGACGTTTCTGGCGAAAAACGCACGGGAAAGTCGCGTTATGAAAGCGCTACCAATGGTCCCGGTTTCAATGGCCGATGGAATCATTGGAATAACGATGCCATTCCAGTTTCAATACTTAACAAATACTTATTTGTACGTTTTTTGCTGTTATATAAATCTGCTGCGTTGCAGCATCCATTTCAGACGAAGGATATTCAACGAAATACAGAACCAATACCCCGAACCGGGGATGGAAAAATAATGAAAATGCGTTGTCGCGCGCAACGCTACGGGTAACGGAGGAGGTTCACCGCGACCGCTCCGGCGTCCTTGGTGCGGTCGCCGCGGTCGTTGACGACGTGGGCGATAGCGCCCTGGCCGCCGAGCGACACGGTGACCATGGCGTGCATCCGGACGCCGGGCGTCTCGGGCACCTCGAACGCGCGCGCCGCCTGGATGTGCTCGCCCGGCTCATGGCGGCTGAAGAAGCAGTAGCTGCCCAGCCCCCAGGCCTCGTGCCGCTTGACGCCGTCGCCGACCTTGTAGGCCGCCGCGCCGTTGCTGCTGCCCGTCATCCATTGGCGCTGGCGCGGTACGTCGTACGGCATCTCGTTCTGGTAGAAGATCGTGCGGCCGTTCTCGCCGTTCCAGACGACCTGGTACTGGCGGTAGTGCTCGACGAACAGGCCGGTGGCGAGCACGTCGCTGCCGTTGACGAGCACGCCGGTCTCGGCGGGGTTGATGTTCCAACCCGGCGCCGCGTCGCCGTGGTCGGCGCGCCAGGCCCACACGTGGTCGATGATCGCGTCGTTGCTGTGGACGACCAGGCTCACGCCGGCCTTGCCAGCCACGGCCCCGCCGATGCGGAAGAACACGTCCTGCACCGTCACCGGATCGGCGACGTGGCGCCGTGTCGTGGTGCCGGCGCCTATCGTCAGCAACTGGTCGGTGGACACGACGCCGGCGTCGAACAACAGGCCGGCGAGCCGCACGCCATCGACATCGTCCACGGCCATCGGGCGGATGCCCTTGAGCGGCTGCAGGGTCGCAAAGCCGATGCCCAGCACGACGGTGCGCGCGCGGGTGACGTGGATCGTCTGCTCGAGCGGGTAGATGCCCGGCGTGAACAGCAGGTTCAGGCCGGACGCGAGTGCGGCGTTGATCCTCGCGCCGCTGTCGCCCGGTTTGGCGACGAAGAACTGGCGCAGCGGGATCGACGTGCCCGGCGTCGGTGCGTCCGGGCCCCAGCTCGCGCCCGACGCGTCGGTGCGCAGCGCCGGCACGAACACGCGGTACCTGCCGTCGACGTCGACGTAGAGCCAGGGCTTCTCGCGCGAGCGGGGCGTCGTCGCCAGCGTCGTCACGGGCGGGGTCGGGAACGATGTCGGCGGCGCGCCCACCACGCCCGAGAAAACGGTGTTCCAGCCGCCGCCTGACCAACCGCCTGCGACGTTGCTGTCGCGCGTGTACCACTGCTGCTGGCCGCCGGTGGCCACGCCGCCGTCGATGCGGGTGTCGGCCAGGTAGCCGCCGCTGGCGAAGCCGTGGCCGTTGCCGTCGTTGGAGGGGCTGACGCGCAGCCGGCCCAGGATGTGCACGCGCCGCATCGGCGCGGCCTGCGACACGGCCCAGGTCGTCGTGCCGCCCGCGGGCGAGACGGACAAATTCTCCACTGAGCGCCAGAAGTTGATCAGCACGTTGTCGCGGTCGTCGGCGTTCCAGCCGCTGTCGGCGAGCACGTTGCCCGTGATGCGCACCGCGTCGGGATCACGACCCAGGCCCTGCACCGAGGTGTAGAAGCCCAGCTTGGCGGTGACGGCGTAGCGGCCCGGCTTGAACAGGAACGCATGGCGCTGCGGGCCGAACTGCGCGGCCTTGACCAGGTATTGCGCGTCGAAGGCCGCGTCCAGCGCCGCCTGGATCTTGGCGACGGGCGTCGAAGGATCGAAGACGTGGATGTTGGGGCCGAAGTCAGGCCTGTCGGACGTGGCGAACGACTCCGCGCTCGAGGCGGGCGACCCGGCGCACTGTGCGGGCAGGCCAATGCCCAGCAGGGCGGCGACGCCGGCGGGCAGGAGTCGTTGCAGCATGTCTCGCGAGCGCCTTTTTCATGAAGTGCCGCTATTGTGGCGCAACCATGAAACCGCTTTCAATGGGCAATCAGGCGGCGCAGGCGGCCTCGACGTCCACCCTGCTGCGCGCGATGTGCGGCCCCAGCTCGCGCCGGCTGTCAGCGGTCACTAGGATGTCGTCCTCGATGCGAATGCCGCCGAAGTTCGCGTGCTTTTCGAACATCGCGTAGTCGATGAAGTTCGCGTGGCGGCCTTCGGCCTTCCAGCGCTCGGTGAGCCAGCGGTTGATGTAGACGCCGGGCTCGATCGTCACGACGAAGCCAGGCTGCAGCGGCCGCGCGAGGCGCAGCGACTTGTGGCCGAACAGCGTGCTGCGAACATACCCGTCGCCGTAGCCGACGTCGTTTTCGCCCAGGCCTTCCATGTCGTGCACGTCCAGGCCCATCATGTGGCCAGTGCCGCACTGGAAGAAGATCGCGTGCGCGCCGGCCTGCACGGCCTCGGCGGCGTCGCCGCGCATGAAGCCCAGCGCGATCATGCCGTCCACCATCACGCGGCACGCGAGTTCATGCACGTCGCGGTAAGGCACGCCTGGCGCGACGGCGGCAATCGCCTGGGTTTGCGCATCGAGCACCAAGTCGTAGAGCTCGCCCTGCAGAGTGCCGAAGTGGCCGCCGACGGGGATGGTGCGCGTGATGTCGGACGCGTAACCGATGGGTGAGTTCGCGCCGGTGTCGTTGACGATCAACTCGCCGCCCTGAAGCCGCACCGAGTGATCGTGGTTGTGCAGGATCTCGCCGCGGCTCGTGAAGATGGACGGGTAGGCCAGGCGCCGGCCGTGCTTGAGCGCGAGGCCCTCCATCGCGCCGACGACCTCCTGCTCCACGACGCCGGGTCGACTGAGTCGCATCGCCAGGTGGTGCAGGTCGTGCGTGACGTGCAGCGCGTTCTCGATCTCGGCAACCTCGGCCGTGCTCTTGACCGAGCGCAGTGCGATCACGGCCAGCGTCAGCGCGCGGCTGGCGGCGGCGTCGAGTTGGGTGTCGGCCAGGCCCAGCCAGGCGGCGATGGCAAGGCGCGACTCGCCGCGGAACGGTTTGAGGAAGTGCACGTCGCGCCCGGACGCACGCGCCTGTGCGAGCGTGGCCGCGAGTTGCGCGGTCGTGGCGGTCCGGGCGATGGCCGACTGCGCCGCGCGTTCGGCGATGCTGGTCAGCGGGCCGGTCCACACGAGATGGTCGATGCCGATGTCGTCGCCGAACAGCGTGGCGCTGTCGGCGTCGATGTCGAGTACCAGCGCGAGCTCGGGTTGCTGCAGGCCGCAGAAGTACAGGAAGCTGGAATCCTGGCGGAAGTCGTACGCGTTGTCGCGGTAGTTCATCGGGCTGTCGACGTGGCCTGGCAGCAGCACGAGTCCCCGCGCGTCGGCGTCACGCAGGCGGGCGAGGAGGGCGGCGCGGCGCGCCTGGTAGGTGGCGGCGGGGAACATCGACATGCGGCATCTCCGGAAAGGCGTGGACCGCGTGAATTATCACGACAGCCGGCCGCATGAAATTCGGTTCGGTGTTGGTTCTAGGCGTTACCTCGGGCGCGGCCGCAGGCATCGGCTGCGAAAATCCGCCCGCATTCGACGTCGCGGCCACAAGCCGCGCCCTCCTGACCCCGCCCACGGATCGACCCCTCATGGCCCTGCTGCAACTCACCGAAGAACAGATCAAGACCTGGTCGCGCGATCAGAAGGACCAATGGTGGCTCGCCAATGTCTACCGCGGCGACATGCCCCAGTTGACGCTGCGCTCCGGCATCACGGGTTTCCTGCTCGGCGGCATCCTGGCGGCGACGGCGATGTACATCCTGGCCAAGACGGCCATCGGCATCGGCGTCGGCCTCACGTCGGTGCTGCTGTCGTTCGCGATGTTCCGCGCATTGGCCTCCGCGGGCATCGCCAAGGACTTCACGGTGCTGGAGAACAACGCCACGCAGTCCATCGCCACGTCGGCGGGCTACGTGATGTCGCCGCTGGGCGCGGGCCTGCCGGCCTACATGGTGATGACGGGCCACGTGCCGCCGTGGTGGCAGATGGTGGTCTGGCTGATCGTCATCTCGATCACCGGCGTGCTGATCGCCTTCCCAATGAAGCGCCGCTTCATCAACGAGGACCAGCTGCCTTTCCCTGAAGGCCGCGCGTGCGGCGTGGTGCTGGATTCGCTCTACACGGGCGGCGCCGAGGTGGGCCTGTTCAAGACCAAGCTGCTGTACGTGACGGCGGGCATCACGGCCGCGTGGGAACTGCTGGTGATGGACGGCTGGGAACGCCTGATCCAGTTCAAGATCCTGCGCATGAACGTCTGGGCCGGCCTGAAGGAGCCGTGGACGCTGCACGAGCACCTGGACGACTACTACTACATGTGGCTCGCGAAGATGAACATGTCGGTGCCCAGGATCCTGGGCACCGACATCCGCCAGCTGGGCCTGCGCTTCTCGCTCGACTTCGCGATGCTGGGCATCGGCGGCCTGATGGGCGTGGCGGTGGCCACCAGCGTGCTGCTGGGCGCCATCGTCAATCTCGCGATCCTCGCGCCCATCATGATCGCGCACGGCGACATCGTGGCGCGCACGCTGGCCAACGGCCACGTGGTCAACATCTCGCGCGCCGAGATCGTCAACCAGTGGTCGATCTGGTGGGGTGTCTCGATGATGGTGGTCGGCGCGCTCGCCGGCCTGTTCGCCAAGCCCGAGTTGTTCACCAAGGCCTTCAAGTCGATGCGCAAGATGGCGGGCGCAGCGCCGGAGTCGCGCAACGACGTGCTCAAGCACATCGAGGTGCCGCTGTGGGTGTCGTGGGTCGGCGTGCCGATCTTCAGCCTGGTGGGCGCCTGGGCCACGCACGATTTCTTCGGCGTGCCCTGGCTGTTGTCGCTCGTGTCGCTGCCGCTGATCTTCGTCTTGACGGTCATCTGCACCAACTCGATGGCGCTGACCTCGTGGATGCCGCTGGGCGCCGTGGCCAAGATCACGCAGTTCAGCGTCGGCATGGTCGACCGCGTCAACCCGGCCAGCAACCTGCTGCCGGCCACGATGACAGCGCAGATCTCGATGAACGCCGCCAGCCTGCTGTCCGACATCAAGCCCGGCTACATGCTGGGTGGCAAGCCGCGCCACCAGGTGTGGGGCCACCTGATCGGCATCGTCTCGGGTGCGATCTTCTCCGTGCCGCTGTTCTTCCTGCTGTTCCTTCGGCCCGATGCCTCGGGTGTGATGGACACCACCAAGATCATCTCCGAAGCGTTCCCCATGCCCGCCGCCGTGCAGTGGCGTGGCGTGGCCGAGATCATCGCCCGCGGCTTCCATGGCGCCCCGACCACGGCCATCATGGCCGCTGGCATCGCCGCCGTCGTGGCGTTCCTGATGGAGATGGCGCGCATCTTCACCAAGGGCCGCTTCCCGCTGTCCGCGGTTTCAGTCGGTCTCGGCGTGGTGCTGCCGTTCGACTCGTGCGTGGCGATGTGGATAGGCGCGATGGGCTTCTGGATCCTCGGCCGTATCTACAAGACGCCGGGCACCAAGGCCAACCAGATCTGGGTCGAAGGCGCGGAGCCGATTTGTGCGGGCCTGATCTCGGCGGCGGCGTTGATGGGCATCTGCGACGCGTTGATCAACGTGTTCCTGAGCTGAGGCTTTGCCGCCGCCAAGGTGCTGGTCATCGGGCTGAAGAAGGCCTCGGCGGACGGCAAGAACCCCATCACGCGAGCCTCTTTCAAGAAGGCCCTGGAGACCTTCAACCGGGTCGATATCGGCGGC
>JBDSDD010000064.1:0-206423 GCA_039920745.1 Burkholderiaceae bacterium
CGGCCACCAGCTCGTGGCCGATGTACGGGAACACGTCGGCCACCAGCCGCCCGATGATCTTCTCGGCGTACATGGGCGCCCAGCCGCTCTTCTTGATGTCGAACCACTCCCGGGCGACCGCCTCGAAGGAGTCCAGCGGCGGCAGGCCCTTGGCCTTGCGCTCCTCCACGATCTCGGCCTGAGCCCAGGACGCCTTCTCGGCCTTACGCAGGTCGCTCGGGTTCTTGCCCTCGGCCAGCAGCGCCCGCGCCTCGTCGGCCTTGCGCCGCGCCAGGCCCAGCGACGTGTCCGGATAGGTGCCCAGCGACAGCGTATTGCGCTTGCCGTGGAACCGGTAGTCGAAGCGCCAGCCGTGGGCCCCGCCGCCCACGAAGAGCAGTAGGTACAGGTTGTCCCCGTCACTCAACCGTCGGCGGGAATCGCCGGGCTTGATCGCCCGCAGAGTGGCGTCACCAGGGATCAGGTTGCGTGCCATGACAGTAACTTTCCGGCCAAAAAGCGCCAAAAGGACAGTTACTGGCGACCTTACTGCTCAGACCGGGTTACCGCAACGAATTCCATGAAGCCGGTTGGGACAACAAAAAAGCCCTAGAGCGTTGATTCTCAAGGGCTTTTTGGATTTCCTGGGACGCTGTGGGACGTCCTCGGACAGTAACTTGGTGGCCTGGGGCGGAATCGAACCACCGACACGCGGATTTTCAATCCGCTGCTCTACCAACTGAGCTACCAGGCCGTCTTCTTCAGACTTGCTTCGTCGGCCGGCCCTTTTCAGAGCGATCGGCGAAGCCCGCTAGTATAGCAGCGCTTTGGCCCCCCATAGCGCGTACGACGAAATTTCGAGCGGCTGGGGCTCAGCCGCCCGCCCCGCGCTTGCCGCGCGAGAGGTCCACGCCCAGCTGCTTGAGCTTGCGATACAAGTGGGTGCGCTCGAGGCCCGTCTTCTCGGCCACGCGGGTCATCGACCCGTTCTCGCGTGCCAGGTGGAACTCGAAGTAGCTCTTCTCGAAGGCGTCGCGTGCTTCGCGCAGCGGGCGGTCGAGGTCGAAGCTCTGTTCGGGCTGCGGGCCCAGGTTGAGCGGGGCCACGGGCTGCAGGCCCAGGCCGCCGGTCATGGCGGCCTCGACTGTGTTCGCGTCGGGGCGGTAGCCGCCGTTGCCTTGCATCGCGGACTGGACGTCGGTCGCGGCTGCGGGGCGCGAACTCGGGCGCGCGAGGCCTTGTTCGACGGCGCGCAGCAGCTTCTGCAGCGTGATCGGTTTTTCCAGGAACGCGATGGCGCCGTACTTGGTGGCCTCGACGGCCGTGTCGATGGTGCCGTGGCCGCTCATCATGATCACGGGCATGTTGAGCTGGGCGGTGGCGCCCCACTCCTTGAGCAGCGTGATGCCGTCGACGTCGGGCATCCAGATGTCCAGCAAGACGAGGTCGGGACGCAGGCGTTCGCGCACCAAGCGTGCGTTAGCGGCGTTTTCTGCGACCTCTACCGTGTGACCCTCGTCGGTGAGGATCTCGGACAGCAGGGCGCGGATGCCCATTTCGTCGTCAACTACAAGAATCGTGGCCATGAATTCGGGAAAGGGCTGCGGGCTGGCTCGGCTGAGCTGGCACCGGAAGCAAATGACGCTTTATACAGCGGTTTCGTGTGGCGGCTCTGGGGGGGCCGCCTCGACGAAGCGAGAAAATGATATCGAAACTTGGGCTCCGGCAGCGCCTGTCGCGCCGTCTTCGCCGCTGCCCAGGTTCGCGATACGCACGCGGGCTCGGTGTTCGTCGGCGATCTTCTTGACGACCGCCAACCCCAGGCCGGTGCCTTTGGACTTGGTGGTGACGTACGGTTCGAAAGCGCGCTGGAGAACATTCTCCGGAAATCCGGGTCCATTGTCCTCCACCTTGAGACGCACGGCGCGCAGGCGCCCGTCGTCGTTGCGGGCGGACTCGGTGCGCACGCACACGAGGGTGTCCGGCCAGATCGATGCCGCGTCCAGCGCGTTCTGCACGAGGTTGTGCACCACCTGGCGCAACTGCGTGGTGTCGCCCATGATCTTGGGCAAGCCGGCCTCCAGCTTCGCGATGAGGTGGCCTTTCTCCTGCGCCTCGCCATACAGCGCCAGCACGTCGGTGACGAGCTCGTTGAGGTCGATCGGCTGCAGGTTGGCGTTGGGCAGCCGCGCGTAGTCGCGGAACTCGTTGACGAGCTGCTTCATCGACTGCACCTGGGCGACGATGGTGCTGACGCCGCGCTGCAGCATCGCCTGGTCGGCGGCGTCGGCGAGCTTGCTCTCGAGCTTGAACTGCAGCCGCTCGGCCGATAGCTGGATCGGCGTGAGCGGGTTCTTGATCTCGTGCGCGAGCCGGCGCGCCACCTCGCTCCACGCGGCAGAGCGCTGCGCCGACACCACCTCGGTGATGTCGTCGAACACCATCAGCCGCGCGTCGCCGGGCAGCAGCGCGCCGCGCACCAACAGCGTCAGCTCCTGGCCCTTCTCGCCCACCTTGAGGTCGAACTGGTCCTGCCACAGCACGCGTTCACCGGCCTCGGGGCTGGCCAGGTGCAGCTCGAAGCGCTGCTCCACGGCCTGCGCGAAGCCCGTCAGCAGCGGGATGTCCTCCAGCTTGCGTCCCTGGTACGCAGACAGCGGCACGCGCAGGATGCGGGTGGCGCCGGGGTTGACGGTGTCGATGCGCCACTGCGAATCGAACAGGATCACGCCCGCGGTGAGGTTGTCCAGGATGGTCTGCAGGCGCGTGCGTGCGCCCTCGACGGCCGTGACGCTTCGATCGACTTCCTCGCGCGCCTGCCCAAGCTGCTCGGTCATCTGGGCGAACGAGCGCGTCAATCCGCCGATCTCGTCGCGCGATTCATAGACCGGCTTGGCTCCGAGGTCGCCCGCGGCGACGGCGCGCATGCCTTCGGCCAGCAGCAGCAGCGGCCGCGCGAGCTGGTTGCCGAAGGTGATGGCGATCAGCACCGAGCCGAACACGGCCAGCACCACGGCCAGCGTCAGCGTGCCCACGTACATGCGGCGCAGGCCTTCGCGAGCCAACGCGCGCTGCTGGTAGTCGCGGTAGGCGGCCTGCACGGCCAGCGCGTTGTTGACGACAACGGGCGGCAGCGGCTGCACCGCGAGCAGGAAGCGCTCGCTGTTGTCCAGCGACAGGCTGCTGGACGGCACCTGCACGAGGGCGCGCACGCGGGCGGCCACGCCGGTGCCGGGCGAGGCCTCGTCCTCCAGCCCTTCGACCTGGCTGGCCTGGCCGGTGGCGCGCGACTGGAGGATCAATGCCGCCGACGGCCGGTCGGGCATCAGCGACGGACGCGAACTGGCGGCCAGCACGATCTGGCCGTTGCCGGCGACCAGGGCGAGATCCTGCGCGCCGATCTGGTCGCGCATGCGCTCCAGCGTGAGCGCGGCGCCGGGCGCGTGCGGGTCGCCCATGCGCGCGGCGACGTTGCGCGCCTTCTCCACCAGGTCGGCGGTCAGCGTATCGAGCGTGCCCTTGCCGAGGTTCAGGCCGGCGACCAGCGCGTGGTCGACCTTGGTGTCGAACCACGCGTCGATGCTGCGCGTCACGAACTGCAGCGACACGGTGTAGATCAAGGCGCCCGGCACGACGCCCACCAGCGCGAAGATGGCCGCGAGCTTGAGCAGCAGCCGGCTGCCGAACTTGCCGCTGCGCCAGCGCAGGCCCAGGCGGATCGTGGCGCCCACCAGCACGATGAGCAGCGCCAGCGCGACGACGGCGTTGAGCCAGAACAGCCAGACGAAGTTGCGCTCGTAGAGGGCCGGCTCGCCGGACGCGAGCGACACGACGAAGCCCAGCACCAGCGCCACGCCCAGGAAGGCCAGGATCGAGACGGCCCACACGAAGCGCACCGAGCGCTTGCTCATCTTGAAGGACGGACGCCGCCGAATCGGCTTCGGAGCGTCGGCTGCGGCCATGGCGTCGTCGCTCACTCGACCGGAACGGTGCGTTCGACGCCCAGCTTCCATTCCGACTGCGCGTTCAGGTCCAGGCGCATCGGCGGCGGCAGTTGGGACGAGTCGAGATAGAACTGGAAGTCGACGTAGTAGCGATCGCTGGCGTTGACGTCGGCTTCGGCGACGCGCCAGTGGGCGATGCGTGTCACGGTGGTGAGCGCCTCTTCCAGAGACGGGTACGACTGGCTGAACGCGCCCAGGCTCACGCGCCAGGCCGAGGTGAGCGGCTGGTACGACAAGCGCCAGCTGCGCGACACCCGCGACACGCGATCGTCGCGCCAGTACCAGCGCGGCTTCTTGACGGTGGCCTCGGCCACGAAATAGACCGGCACGCCGCGCCTCAACGCGTCCTCGACAGCGCGGCTGAGGGTGAGGTTGGCAACGAAGTCGAGCACGACGCCGCCGTCCTGGCGCTTGGCGACGATGGTCGGCAGCTCCACGCCCTGGGCCCGAGCCTGCGGCGCGAAGCCCGCCATCCCGACGAAGCACGCGACGGCCAGCAACGCTGCCGCCATGACGCGCCGGGCGTCTTGGGCCAGGTGAATCCAGCGGGGAAGCGATCGGACCAGGGGCAGGTGCACGGTGGCGATGCGAAGGGCGCGCGGTGGAGCGCGAAGTGGCTTGGAGCGATACGAAACGAGAGGGGCGTCAGGCCGCGCCGGCAGCAGGCTCCTTGCGCAACAGCGCGTAGTAGAAGCCGTCGGAAACGTCGCGGAACCCCGCGTCGACACCGTCGCCGGGCGACGACGCCCCAGTTGATCCATTGTCCGGCAGCGGCAGCAGGTGACCGGGCGAGCGGCCGTCCAAATGGGCGACTGAGCCCCCGCGGCGTTGCAAAAATGCGTCGATCTGGTGCTCACCCTCGGTCCGGAACACCGAGCAGGTGACATAAAGCAGCCAGCCACCCGGCTTGAGCGTGGGCCACAGCGCGTCCAGCAGCTCGGACTGGATCCTGCCGAGCGCGGCGATGTCCTCGGAGCGGCGCAGCCAGCGGATGTCCGGGTGGCGGCGCACGATGCCCGAGGCGCTGCACGGGGCGTCGAGCAGGATCGCGTCGAACGGTTGGCCGTCCCACCAGTCGGACGGACGCCGCCCGTCGCCGGCCTGCGTGCGCGCCTTCAGGTGCAGGCGCGCGAGCGTCTCGTCGACGCGCGCGAGACGCTTCGGGTCGCTGTCGAGGGCCAGCACGTCGAGGTCGGCCAGCTCCAGCAGGTGAGCCGTCTTGCCGCCGGGGGCGGCGCAGGCGTCCAGCACGCGGGCGCCGGGCGGCAGGCCCGCGCCCACCAGCAGGTTGGCGGCGCGCTGGGCGGCGGCGTCCTGCACGGAGACGGCGCCGTCGGCGAAGCCGGGCAGGCGGTCGACGGGCACGGGGGCGTCCAGCACGATGGTCTGGTCACCCGTGAGCCGGCCGGCCAGGCCGGCGTCCCGCAACTGCTGCAGGTAGTGCGCGCCGGTGGACTGGCGCAGGTTCACGCGCAGGCACATGGGCGGACGCGCCTGCGCCGCGGCGAGGATGCCCTGCCACTGCTGCGGCCAGTCGGCCTTCAGGCGGTCGATCCACCACTGCGGGTGGTTCCAGTGCGCCGTCGGTTGCTTGAGCACCGCGGCCACCAGGGCGTCGCGCTCGCGGATGAAGCGGCGCAGCACGGCGTTGAGGAAGGACGCCGACTGCGGTGCGCGCTTGCGGGCGGCGGTCACGGCCTGGTCCACCAGCGTGTGGTCGGGGTACGGTGGTGCGTCGTCGGGCCACAGCAGCGCAATGGCACTCAGCAGCAGGGCCTCGACGGCCGGCGGCGGCGTGCGCGGCGCGACGATGGCGCGCACCGCCTGAGCCGCGCCGAGCCGGCGCAGGACGAGGAAGGACAGCGCCTGGGTGCCCGGCCGCAGCGGGCCCGGGCAGGCAGCGAGGATGTCGGTCAGCGAGCGGCCGCTGCGCACGGCTTGCACGGCGTCGGCGGTCTGCTCGAGCAGGCGCGACAGCGCCGGGGCCTGGCCTGAAGGCGCGGCGCGGGGAGGGTTGTCGGAGGTCACTCGGGCAGTCTACCCACGGGTGTTTGCTGCCGGGCATCGGCGACGTGTCCGGACGGCAACCTGTCGGAATCGCGCGACCGAATGTCGGAAGCGGTGGATTTCCGCGCCGAAAAGGGGCTGGAAGTCCGCTGCGAATACGGGACATGTGGCGTCGGCGCAAAATGGACGCACCCGGATCTCCCGACAGACGCCCCATGCCCACTCCCGTTCCGCCGCCCGAGCCCTCACCCGACGCCGGGGACAAGCCGTCCCGCTCGCTGACGCTGATCCGCACCGAGGCCGACCTGGCCGCGCTGCCGGCCTCCGAGCGCATCCGCTATCGCCTGGTGGGCGCCGACTGCCGCTTCCACGCCAACGACAACATCTCCGAATACGTCCGCCCGGGCGAGACGGAGGAGTTGAAGGCCGAGGTGGCCGAGCACATGCAGGCCGTGCTGCGCGCGCTGGTGATCGACACCGACAGCGACCACAACACGCAGGAGACCGCGCGCCGCGTGGCCAAGATGTTCGTCGACGAGGTGTTCCGCGGCCGCTACCAGCCGATGCCGGCGGTCACGGAGTTCCCCAACGTCTCGCGCCTGAACGAGCTGATGATCGTCGGGCCGATCTCGGTGCGCAGCGCCTGCTCGCACCACATGTGCCCGATCCTGGGCCGCGTCTGGATCGGCATCCTGCCCAACGAGCACTCGAACCTGATCGGCCTGTCCAAATATTCGCGCATCACCGACTGGATCATGACGCGCCCGCAGATCCAGGAAGAGGCGGTCACGATGCTGGCCAACGTGCTCCAGGAACGCGTGAAGCCCGACGGCTTGGCCATCGTCATGGAGGCCGATCACTTCTGCATGCAGTGGCGCGGCGTGAAGGACCTGGACTCCGCGATGACCAACAGCGTGATGCGCGGCGCCTTCCTCAAGGATCCGCACCTGCGGCGCGAGTTCCTGTCGCTGCTGTCGAAGAAAACCGCCTGAGCGCCGGAGCATCCACATGCTGGTACGACTGATGTACGCGAGCCGCGCGGCGGCCAACCTCGACAACGAAGAGGTGACCGCCATCCTGCGCAAGTCGCGCGCCACGAACGCGCGCGAGGGCCTCACGGGCGCGCTGTGCCTGTGCAGCAACGGGCGGCTGTTCATCCAGGTGCTCGAAGGCGGGCGCAATGCGGTCAGCAAGCGCTACAACCGCATCGTGGCCGACGCGCGCCACACCGACGTCACGCTGCTGCAATACGAGGAAATCGACGAGCGCCGCTTCGCCGGCTGGTCCATGGGCCAGGTCAACATGGCGCGGCTCAACCCGGGCCTGATCCTGAAGTACTCGGAGTTGGGCAACCTCGACCCGTGGGCGGTGCCGGGCGAGGCCACGGCGGCGTTGTTCGACGAGATGATTGCCACGGCGGCGATCATGGGGCAGCCGTGAGGCCCTCCACGACGGCCTGACGGCCGTTCCAGGCGCCCAATGCGAACGGGCCGGCACCCGAAGGCGCCGGCCCGTTGTTCATGCCGGGGCCGGGCAACCGGCCCCCGATCAGCTCAGGATCACTTGAACTTGTAGTTCAACGACACCTTGAGCAGGCGACGGGTCGCGTCTTCGTTGTCGACCGGGATGATCCCCGAGGCGCCGCCGAAGCTACGGTAGTCAACCGGCGGACGCTTGCCGAACACGTTCTGGACGTAGGCGCCGATCACCAGGTCCTTGATCCCCGTGAAGGCGACGCTGTAGTCGAAACGATCGTACGCACTGAGCTTGCACTGGGAGTCCTCCAAGCCTTCGCCCGCGCAGTCGGCGCCGGTGAAGCTCGGGTCGTTGAAGTCGCCCTGCAGCGAGGTGCCGCTGTGATGGCGCCAGACCAGCGTGTGCGAGAAGCTGCCCAAGTCCAGCGAGTTCTGGAACGTGGTCTGCCAGCGCGGATAGCCGTAGCGGCCGGCGAGGTTGTCGCCCCAGGCGCCGGTGCCGTTGCGCGTCGGGCTGTACGTCTGCCAGTTGGCCGTGTACGTGCCTTCCAGCGTGGACGTCCACTTGCCGATCGGCGTGTCCACGTCGCCCGTGAAGCCGAGGTCGACGCCGGAGGTGCGCGTCTTGAACAGGTTGGCGTACTGCAGCTTGACGGACGCGATGGAAGGCGCAGTGATGTTGTATTGGGTGAGCTGGGCCTGCGTGAACGTCGGGTCGGTGACAGGGTTGACGACGAGTTTGCCGGTGCCGTCGTCTATCAGCGGCTGGCGGGTCACCGCGGCCGTGTCGCCCGAGGCCAGGAGGTCGTTGACCGACTTCAGGTTGATCTCGTTGCGGCGCTCGATGTTCCAGTAGTCGGCGGCGACCGACCAGTGGCGCGTCACCTGCAGCACCGCGCCGAAGGACTTCGACAGCGAGGTCTCGGGCTTCAGCGCGGGATTGTTCTGCGCGATGATCGGCACGCTGGTGCTGCACTCGTTGCCCTGGATCTGATCGGCCTGGCGCAGGTACTCGTCGGCGTTGTCCGGGTCGGACACCGCGTCGGCGCGCAGGCCATTGGCGATCTGGGTCGCCGCCGGGCAGCGCAGCGGGTCGGTGACGCCGGGGTTGTAGGCCGACTTCGACGACTTCGCGCTTTCCTGCAGGTTCGGCGCGCGGAATCCGGTCTCGACGGTGCCGCGCAGCTTCAGGATGTCGACCGGGCGGAACTCGAGGTTGGCGCGCGGCGAGATGTGGGCCGAGATATTGGGGAACTTGTCGACGCGGGCCGCCAGGTTGGCGGTCATCGTCTTCAGGATCGGGATCTGCAGCTCGGTGTAGGCGGCCTCGAAGTTGCGCGAGCCGTCGGACTGCGACAGCGAGAAGCCGACGATGTCCGACTGCACCAGATTGGCCGTCGGCTTGAGCACCATCGACTCATGCCGCGCTTCGGCACCGAGCGACAGCTGCAGCGGGCCGGCCGGCAGTTGGGCGATGGTGGTGTTGGCACTGGCGTCGACGAAGAACTGGCGGTAGGTGCCGTCGAAGCCGTACTGCGGGAACAGGGTGCCCAGCACCGCAGCGGTGTTCGGGCCGCCGAGCTTGTAGCCGCCCGCCACGTTGAAGAAGTCCGCGGCCACCGGGGTCAGCGTACCGGCATTCGGGTCGTTGGGATCGGTGACGAGGTGGCCCGGGTCGCCGACGGTCTGGGTGAAGCCCGACTCGCTGTACTGGCCGCGCGAGCGGTCGTGCGCGTGTCCGCCCATCACGCCGATGGCGGCGTCATAGCTCCAGTCGTGCCAATCGCCCTTGAGGTCGCTCAGCAGCCGATAGCTCGTCGTGTGCGTGGTCTCGCCCGCGCCCGAGTCGGCGAAGCGGTAGCGGAAGTCGTTCTCGTCCTCATTCTGGCCCGTCTGATTGAGCGGGTTGGTCAGGGGCAGGCCACGGGGGTAGAACGTCTTGGCTTGGCCAGTGGCAAGGTTCAGCCACGTGGTCGGGGCCGCCACGCTGCCGTAGGTCGCATAGGCGCTCTCGTAGCGCACGCGGACGTCGGACAACTGCAGCTCGGTGTGCCACTGCGTGTTGCCGCCCAGGCGCAGGTCGCCGCCCAGGATGGCGTTGACGCGCTTGGCGGCCGGCACGGCCTCGAAGCGTGAGTAGCGGTTGTAAGGGCACGCGCCGCTGCTGCTCAGCGGCAGGGCACAGGATGAGGGAACAATGGCCTTGCGGTTCAGGTAGCCTGCGAAGCTGTAGCTCGAGGTCGATCCGAACGCCCCCGCCACGTCCTTGTACGCGGGGTTGACGCTGGCCAGCACGTTGCCGTTCCAGAACACGGCGTCACGCTGGAACCATTCGACGGTGCCGAACAGGTTGTAGCCGTCCCGGTCGTAGTTGCCCAGGCCGCCGGTGAGCGAGGCCGAGCGCTGGCCGAACTTGCCGATCTGGAGCGAGGCCTGCTGGCTGCCACTGGCCTCGATGCCTTCGTACGAGCTGCGCGTGATGATGTTGATCACGCCGGCGATGGCGTCGGAGCCGTAGATGGCGGAGCCGCCGACCTTGAGCACTTCGACGCGGTCGATGGCCGACAGCGGAATGGCGTCGAGATTGGCGAAGGTGACCTGGAAGTCGGGCAGCGGGAACGTCGGCAGCCGGCGGCCGTTGAGCAAGACCAGCGTGGCCTGAGCGCCGAGGTTGCGCAGGCTGGCTTGCGACGCGCCCGGTGCGAACGAGTTGGAGGCGCTGATGTCGGTGGCCGTCCCGGAGGACGTCGCGGTCATGTTGTTGAGCAGTTCCTGGACGCTCGTGACACCCGTCTTGCGGATTTCTTCGCGGTTGATCACCTGGATCGGCGACGCGCCTTCGAGGTCGATCTGCTTGATGCGGCTACCCGTCACGACGACGCGCTGGATTTGTTCAGGGGCCGAGGCGGCGGCGCCCGGCGCGGCGGCGTTCTGGGCAAAGGTCGGTGCGGCTGCGGCTGCGCAGGCCATTGCCATCAGCGATCGGCGGAACAGGCGAGCCCGCGTCGAGTTCTGTGCGTTCATGGGAGTCCTGGGAGAGATAAGAATTGTGTTGGGGACGTTAACGAAACTTTCCCATATGCAAACCTCGTGCTCACCCTCACGGGGTATTCCTCTAGCGCATCAGCTTCATCGTTGACAGGCCGGATTTACCTCTGTGGACCCTGGTTGCGACGGGGCAGAGCGCGGCTTGCATCAGCTCGCGAACGCGACCGGACATGCCATCGCAAGCGCACCAAAATGTGACCTGTCCGCAACAGTGCACCAAGGCCGAGACATACGCCCCAGGCCGGTCTACGCCTGTCTAGTCAGGCATCTGTAACTGACAGGATTGTCAGACTCGGCCCGCGGAGCGGAATCCGAGCGGCGACGCGATCAGGCGCGTGGGCACCTGGTGGATGGCCTTGTTGTACAGGTCGACCGCGTCGTTGAAGCCCTGGCGGGCGAACTGGATGCGCGGCTCGGCCTCGCCCCAGGCCGCGAGCGCGGCGGCGAGTTGCGGGCCCTTGTCGGACTCGTGGATCAGCGCCGGTTGCAGCTCGATGAGCGCGCGCAGGCGGCTCGCCGGAGACGCCAGCGACGCCTCGGCGCTCACCCACAGCGACACGTCGGCGATGCGCGCGCGCGCCTGGCGCACACCGTCGGCCGCGGTGCGCTGCCTGGCGTCGGCCTCGGCCAGCGCCTGCAGCGTGGCGCCCTCGGCCGGCAGCGACTCGCGCACCGCATCGGCCACGGCCGCCATCGCTTCGCTGCGCTTGACCAGCGCGGCGACGATCTGCTCCCAGGCCGAGACGATGGACGCGCGCAGCCGCGCCATGCGGTTGTAGGCGCCGACGACCCAGCCCAGCAGCACGGCCAGCAGCACCAGTTGGAACAGCCAGTGCGAGGTCATGCCGCCGTGCTGCCCGCGACGAAGGCGGCGTACCCGGCAGCCCGCAGCTGGCAGGCGGGGCACAAGCCGCAGCCATACCCCCAGGTGTGTCGGCTCCCGCGCTCGCCCAGGTAGCAGGTGTGGGTCTTCTCGACGATCACGTCGTTGAGCGCTGCGCCGCCCAGCCCATCGGTGAGCGCCCAGGTCTGCGCCTTGGTGATGAACATCAACGGCGTCTCGATGGTCATCGGCGTGGCCAGGCCCAGGCTCAGCGCGACCTGCATCGCCTTGAGCGTGTTGTCGCGGCAGTCGGGGTAGCCGGAGAAGTCGGTCTCGCACATGCCGCCTACCAGCACCGAGGCGCCGCGGCGGTAGGCGATGGTCGAGGCGAAGCCCAGGAACAGCAGGTTGCGGCCCGGAACGAAGGTGTTGGGCAGGCCGTTGGCCTCGAACTCGATGGCGCGCTCCGACGTCAGCGCGGTGTCGGAGACCTGGCCCAGCAAGGCCAGGTCGAGCAGGTGGTCGTCGCCCAGGCGCGCGGCCCAGTCGGGGTCGAGCGCTGCCAGGGCTTCGCGCACGCCCGCGCGACAGTCGAGCTCGATGCGATGGCGCTGGCCGTAGTCGAAGCCGATGGTCTCCACGCGTGCGAAACGCGCGAGCGCCCAGGCGAGGCAGGCGGTGGAATCCTGACCGCCGGAAAACAAGACCAGGGCGCTGCGGGGGTCGATCATGGGGGGGTGCCAAATCAGAAGAGCTGCAAGCATAGTCGCAGGCGCGGCGCCTTGCCGCCGGGGAGACAACAATGAGTTCAACCATTCGCGTGCTGGCCGCCGTCGCGGCGGCGGCCCTGGCATCGTGCGGTGGCGGCATCGTGCCCGATCCCCAGGGCACCTCGCCCGACGTTCGCCTGGCCTGCGGCGTCAACGGCTGCGTGTCGTCCAACACGCTGTCCGCCGGCAGCATCACCGCGCTGATGTACGTGGTCGACGACGGCTCGCGCACGCAGGCGCAGGCCGGCTTCAACACCGACGGCTCGATCTTCCACAACGTCGAGCTCGAGGGCGACACGCTGTGGGTGGACGACGGCGCCACGCAGCGGCGCATGTTGCTCGCGCGCGAGGGCGCGTGGGACTTCTTCCAGAACCTGCTGACCCTGGGCCAGCCCTACCTGGCCGACATTGCCCCGCAGCCGAGCGCCGCGCGCAGCTACGAGTTCCAGCTGCGCCGCGCCGGCGGCACGGTGGCGAGCCAGGTGACGCTGCCCGCGCCATTCACGATCGGCGCGCCGGGCAATGACCAGGTCTTCGCAATCGGCTCCAGCGCCGTCCCGATCACCGTCAGCGCGCCGCTGAACACCGGCAACTTCAGCACCACATTCTTCTGCACCGACGCCAACGGCAACCAGACCAGCAACCGCGTGCCCGACGGCCAGTCGTTCTCGCAGGTGGGCAACGGCGGCGAGTCGTTCCAGTTCAACGTGGAGGCCTTCCTGTCCAGCCTGGAGTTCGACCAGGACGTCGCGCCGCCCGCGGCCGTCAGCCGCTGCGATATCACGCTGCATGTGGTGAGCAGCAACGCCGGAACGTTGTCGACCGCGTTCCACGCCTTCTCGATCCTGCAGGCGACGCAGACGCGCAGCGTGCGCTTCCTGCTCCGCTAGGTCCGGATCTCGCCCTCGCCAAGCACGATCCACTTCTGCGACGTCAGCCCCTCGAGGCCGACCGGGCCGCGGGCGTGGAACTTGTCGGTGGAGATGCCGATCTCGGCGCCCAGGCCGTACTCGAAACCATCGGCGAAACGCGTGCTGGCGTTGACCATCACGCTGGCCGAGTCCACCTCGCGCAGGAAGCGCATCGCGTTCGGGTGGTCGGTGGTGAGGATCGCGTCGGTGTGGTGCGAGCCGTGCCGGTTGATGTGGGCGATGGCCTCGTCCAGCGAATCGACCACGCGCACGCTGACGATGGGCGCCAGGTATTCCTCGCCCCAGTCGCTGTCTTGCGCGGGCACCAGCTTGGCGCCGGGCACGTCCTTCAGGCAGTTGAGCGAACGCGCGTCGCCGCGCATCTCGACACCCTTGGCCGCGAATACTGCGCCGATGCGCGGCAGGAACGCGGCCGCCTGGGCGGCGTGCACCAGCAGCGACTCGGTGGCGTTGCAGGGGCTGTACTTCTGCGTCTTCGCGTTGTCGGTGACGCGCAGCGCCAGTTCGAGGTCGACGCGCTCGTCGACGTAGGTGTGGCAGTTGCCGTCCAGGTGCTTGATGACCGGCACGCGCGCCTCGCGCGCCACGCGCTCGATCAGGCCCTTGCCGCCGCGCGGGATGATCACATCGACGAACTCGGGCATCGCGATCAGGCGGCCGACGGCGGCGCGATCGGTGGTCTCGACCAGCTGCACCGCCGTCTCGGGCAAGCCGGCGTCGGCCAGCGCGCGCTGCACGCAACGCCACAGTGCGACGTTGGAGCGAATCGCCTCCGAGCCGCCGCGCAGGATGCAGGCGTTGCCGCTCTTGATGGCCAGCGACGCGGCCTCGATCGTGACGTTGGGCCGGCTCTCGTAGATCATGCCGAACACGCCGAGCGGCACGCGCATGCGGCCCACCCGGATGCCGCTGGGGCGCTGCGTGACACCGGTGATCTCGCCGATCGGGTCGGGCATCTCGGCCAGTTGCAGGCAGCCCTGGATGACGGTGTCGAGCGCGTGGGCGTCCAGGCGCAGGCGCTCCAGGAGCGGGCCGGCGAGGCCGTTGTCGGCGGCTGCGCGCAGGTCCTGCGCGTTGGCCGTCGCCAGCTCGACGCCGGCCTCGCGCAGGCGCACGGCAAGCGCGCGCAGGGCCGCGTCGCGCCGGGCGCGCGGCGAAGCGGCCATGCGGGCCGCGGCGCCGCGGGCGGCGGCGCCCAGCGCGTCCAGGGTGGCGACGACATCCATCTCGGTCATGGAACGATTGTCCGTCACGCGCCAAGATCGCCACGGGCGCGGAGATTTCGTGTTTCGGCGAGTGTGGGATCGCCGCGACGACTTCACCGAACAGCAAAGCTGCGCTGGCTAATATTCGCCACCCGCAAAGGCCAAGCCCCGAACGCGGGGACAGCGCAGGGAGGAACCCGGCGCTGCCACTGCCAGTCATCCAAAGAGATCTCATGAACCACCTCATCGTTACCGCGGCCCTGGCCGCCGCCGCCCTCGCCCCGACGCTGGCCCATGCCGGCCTGGAGTCCGACAACCCGATCCATCCGCTGGTCGGTATCGCCCTCACCGGCGGCGGCGACAAGCTGTCGCGAATCGAATACACGAACGGCACGTCCCAGAGCGTCACCGCGGGCGGCCTCGTGCAGTTCTACGGCGGGGCCGAATATCACCAGAAGGGCTCGCCGATCGGCTTCCAGGCCACGCTTGGCTACCACGTCGACCAAGCCTCCGCGCGCAACGGCAATCAGAGATTCGAGCGCTTCCCGGTCGAAGCCATCGCGCTGTTCAACGCCACGCCGAAGTTCCGCTTCGGTGCCGGCGCGCGCTATGCGATGGATGCCAAGTTCAGCAGCGACGGCGCCGGCTACGTCGGCAGCGGCAAGTTCAAGTCGCAGCTCGGCGGCCTGGTGATGGGCGAATGGCTGATCACGCCGTCGATGGGGCTGCAGGTGCGCTTCGTGAGCGAGAAGTTCAAGCTCCAGGGCGTGGCCGCCAACGGCAGCGACGACGTCACCGTCGACGGCACCCACGGTGGCGTCGGCTTCAACTACTACTTCTGACGCCAGGCCCGGCGCCCGGCAAGCAAGTTGGCGCGCCGCTCGGGCGTGCCGGCTTCTCGCGCTTGCCCGTCGCCCGTTAAGATTGCAGCCGCCGCTGGCCCGACGCACCGTCACGCCGCCGGCGCCTGCCTCGCTCACCCGCCCGCCGGATGCGACTGCAGGCGCCGCCGCCGATTTCCGTCGCGACCTTTCCGGCTTGTCGGCGCCGTGCGCGCCCAGGTGGGCGCACGCGCCGACCGACCAGCCCAGGAACCGTCCCGATGCCACTCCGCACCTTGCCCGTAGCGCTCCGCCGCCCCGTCCACGCCGTCACGCTGGCCTGCGCGCTGGCGGCCGCCCCGTCGTTCGCCGCCACCTCGCCGGCCGCCGGCGCCAGCCCAGACGCCACGCCCGCCTGGATCCACCCGCTCGTGGGCGTGCTGCTGACCGGCACCGTCGGCGACAACAGGCTCAACGTCAAGAACCCTGACGGCAGCGTCGCCACGGGCAGCCTCAGCGGGCGCTACGAGGCATTGGCGGGCGCCGAGTTCCCGATCGATCCGAACGGCCTGTCGCTGCGGCTGACCGCCGGCATCCACGTCACCGCCAGCTTCACCGGCGCCGGCAGCAGCGAACACATGACCAGCTTCCCGGTGGAAGCCACGCTCTGGTACCCGCTCAGCGACAAGGTGCGCGTCGGCGCGGGCATGCGCTATGCATTGCATTCACGCTTCAGTGGCGCCGGCGCAAAGACCGTGGACGGCCTCAACGCGACACCCGGCCTGGTGCTGGGCGTGGGCTATCGACTGATGCCGCACCTGCTGCTGGACATGCGCTACGCCTACGAGCGCTACGAGCAGGCGAGCGGCGGCGATCTCGAAGCCAGCCATTGGGGCCTCGGCCTGACCGCTCTCTACTGACGCGAGAAAAGAGAAAGCGCCTGACGGAATGACTCTCCGGCAGGCGCCTGCGATGCGGGGCGAAGCGCGCTTACTCGTCGGCCGCCTTCTTCTTGGCCGCGACCTTCTTGGCCGCTGGCACCTTCGCTGCGCGCGGCTCGAACTCGAAGTTGACCTTGCCTTCCTTCTTGTCGAAGGCGAGGAAGGCCTTGAACTTGCGGCGCGTCTTGTTGGAGACGAAGTTCTCCATCAGGTCGGTCTTGCCGGTGGCCAGCAACTTGGCCATGTTCTCGCGCGTGACCGGTTGCTGCAGGATGATCTTGCCGCTCTTGAAGTCGCAAGTGACGTGCGCGCCCACCGCGTGCTCGCAGACGTAGGACGAGCCGTGCTCGTAGACGTGGCCCTGGTCCTTGGGGCACGGGCCCAGCGACTCCTGGTCGGAGAAGTCCACCGGCTCGCCGTCGCCGTCCTTGGCGTCCTCGCCGAAGTCGAACTCGAGCTTCCAGTTCTTGATCTCGTCGTCGAAGGCGAGCTTCAACTCCGCGGTGAACGGCCAGCCGGCCTTGGAGCGGAAGCCTTCGAGCGGGCCGATCTTCTTGTCACGCAGGAACTGCTCGACCTCGGTCGTCTCGAACGCGCGGCCGGCCGGGATCTTGGTGATCGAGAATTCACAACTGTCGCTGCCGTCGCCCAACTTTCCTTGGCAGGTGTAGCGGCGGTAGTTTTCCTTGACCACGCCGCCGCAATTGGGGCACGGCGTGCTCAGCGTGGCGTAGTCGCCGGGAATCGTGTCGCGGTCGTATTCCTTGGCCTTCTTGACGATGCGGTCGGCCATCTCGGCGATGTCGGCCATGAAGGCGTCGCGCGACAGCCGGCCGTGCTCCATCTCGACGAGCTTGAACTCCCAGTTGCCGGTCAGGTCGGGGCGCGTCAGGTCTTCCACGCCGAGGCCGCGCAGCAGCGTCATGAGCTGGAACGCCTTGGCGGTGGGGATCAGGTCGCGGCCTTCGCGCAGCATGTACTTCTCGAGGATCAGGCCTTCGATCACCTGCGCCCGCGTGGCCGGGGTGCCGAGGCCCTTCTCGGACATCGCGTCGCGGAACTCCTCGTCGTCGATCAGCTTGCCCGCGCCTTCCATGGCCGATAGCAGCGTGCCTTCGTTGTAGCGCGCCGGCGGGCGCGTCTTCTGGCCGACGGCCTCGACCGCCTCGTTGCGCACGATCTCCTCGGGCTGCACGGGCACCAGCATCGCGTCGTCGTCCTGCGCTTCCTTGCCGTAGACGGCCAGCCAGCCCGGGTTGACCAGCACCTTGCCGTTGGTCTGGAAGCGGTGCTCGGCGACCTGGGTCAGGCGCGTGGTGACCTGGTATTCGGCGCTCGGGTAGAACACCGCGATGAAGCGCTTGACGACCAGGTCGTACAGCTTGGCCTCGATCTCGGACAGCGACTTGGGCGCCTGCAGCGTCGGGATGATCGCGAAGTGATCCGAGACTTTCGCGTTGTCGAACACGCGCTTGGTGGGCTTGACGTAACCCTCCTTGAGCGCCTTCGCGGCGTGCGGGCCGAGCTCGCGCAGCGGGCCGGGCAGCTCCTCGGTGGCGAGCATCTTGAGCGTGTCCTTGACCACCGGCAGGTAGTCCTCGGGCAGCGCGCGCGAGTCCGTCCGCGGGTAGGTCAGCACCTTGTGCTTCTCATACAGCGCCTGGGCCAGCGACAGGGTCGTCTTGGCCGAGAAGCCGAAGCGGCCGTTGGCCTCGCGCTGCAAGCTGGTCAGGTCGTACAGCAACGGGCTGGCGGACGTGCTGGGCTTGGACTCTTCGGTGACCTTGCCGGGCTGGCCGAGCACGGCGGCGGCGATCTTCTCGGCGGCAGCCTTGTCCCAGAGACGGTCGGCGCGGCGGTCGGGGTCCTCGTCCTTCTTGAACGCCGGGTCGACCCACTTGCCGTCGTAGAGCCCGGCCTGGGCATCGAACGAAGCCTTGATTTCCCAGTAGTCGCGCGAGATGTGCTTGCGGATCTTTTCCTCGCGTTCGACCACGATGGACAGCGTGGGCGTCTGCACCCGGCCGACGGTGGTCAGGAAGAAGCCGCCATCGCGCGAGTTGAACGCGGTCATCGCGCGCGTGCCGTTGATGCCCACCAGCCAGTCGGCTTCGGAGCGGCTGCGGGCGGCCGCGGCCAGGCCCTGCATCTGTTCGTCGGTGCGCAGCTTGTCGAAGCCGTCGCGGATGGCCTGTGGCGTCATGCTCTGCAGCCACAGGCGTCGAACCGGCTTGTTGAGTGCGCCGCGCGCCGGCTCCGCGTACTGGGCAATGAGCCGGAAGATGAGCTCGCCCTCGCGGCCCGCGTCGCAGGCGTTGATCAGGTCGGTGATGTCTTTGCGGCGCACCAGCTTGACGACCGCGTTCAGGCGCGTCTTGGCCTTGTCGATGGGTGCCAGGTCGAAGTGCGGCGGGATCACCGGCAGGTTGGCGAAGCTCCACTTGCCCCGCTTGACGTCGAATTCCTCGGGGGCCTTGATCTCCACCAGGTGGCCGACGGCGGACGTGACGACGTAGCGATCGCTCTCGAAATATTCCGCGAACTTCTCGAACTTGCCAGCGGTGGGCGTCAGCGCGCGGACGATGTCCTGTGCCACGCTCGGCTTTTCCGCAATGATCAGAGTCTTTGTCATTTATTTACCTTGGAACCGCGGGGCCTCTAAAAGCCCTGCCTAAAATGCATCTCTCGCGCGCGCCTGCACATACGTACACGCGCGCGCCCACAATTTCAATGTACCGAATGACGTCCAAGCTGCAAGCGCAAAACCATACCGTTCCCGCCGGTCGCCGCATCCAGGTACGCAAAAGCGGCGTGCATGGCAAGGGCGTCTTCGCCGCCCGCGACATCGTCAAGGGCGAGGTGCTCATCGAGTACCTCGGTGAACGCATCTCCTGGGAGCAGGCTCTGGATCGTCACCCGCACGATCCGTCGCAGCCTGACCACACCTTCTACTTCCACATCGACGAAGACTGCGTGCTCGACGCGAGCGTCGGTGGCAACGCGGCGCGCTGGATCAACCACGCCTGCGCCCCCAATTGCATCGCCGACGAGATCGACAGCCGCATCTTCATCACGGCCCGCAAGGCCATCAAGGCGGGCGACGAGCTGTTCTACGACTACGGCCTCGTGATCGACGAACGCTACACGCCTGCCGTGAAGAAGCGCTTCGAGTGCCGCTGCGGCACCCGCGGCTGCCGTGGCACGATGCTTTCTCCGAAACGATGAACGGCCGCGCCGTCATCCTCGCGGACGGTGCTCGCCACAGGCTCTCCTTTTTCCAACACTCATGACCGATCCACTGGCCTCCCCTCGCCATCCGGTGAGCACCACACGCCCGCACTGGGGCGCCGAGGCATTGTGGCAGGCCCTGGCTCCCCTGCTGCCAGGGCTGTCGATCGAGGTCGTCCAGACGCTGGCCTCCACCAACAGCGAGCTCACCGACCGGCTGCGCAACGCGTCCCCGCAGAAGTCGGAGCGCCGCGGCGGTCGAGTGGACGACCTGTCGCCGCAAATGCTGGTCGCCATCAATCAGACAGCGGGTCGCGGCCGGCTCGGCCGACATTGGTACGCCACGCCGGGCTCGTCGCTCACGTTCTCGCTGGCGCTCCCGCTCGGCCGCACCGACTGGTCGGGGCTGTCCCTGGCGGTCGGGCTGGCGGTGGTCGAGGCGCTGGATCCGGATGGCCAGCGACTGGGCCTGAAGTGGCCCAACGACCTGATCCTTCGAGACCCTGGGGGCGGATCGGTGCAGGATAAGCGCTACCCGATGGGCCGCAAGCTCGGCGGCATCCTCATCGAGTCGGTCGCGGTGGGTGACCAGCGCGCCGCCGTCATCGGCATCGGCGTCAACGTGCTGCCCCAGCAGGCGGCCGAGGCCGACTACGGCGCGGCCGCGCTGAGCGAACTGTGGGCCGAGGCAACGCCGCAGGAAGTGCTGGCGCGCATCGGCGAGCCGCTGGTGCGGGCGCTGCAGGCTTTCGAGCGCGACGGCTTCGCGCCGCTGATCGACGCCTACGCGCGCCGCGACGTGTTGCGTGGCCTGCTCGTGCGGACCAGCGATGCCGCGATGCCCGAAGGCATGGCCACCGGCGTGGACGCCGACGGCGCGCTGAAGGTGGCCGGCGGCGGCCAGACCCGGCGCGTCGTCAGCGGTGAAGTCAGCGTGCGACTGGCGGAGGCGCAGTGATGCGTCGCTGCCGCTGCGTCGTGCAATGGCCCGGGAGGCGCTGAGGCGATGCTGCGCGCACTGGTCCTGCTCTTCGTGATGGTCAACGCGGCCCTGTACTACTGGCTGCAGTCCGATCCGAACGCGTTGCAAGCCGACCGCGAACCGCAGCGCCTGGGCCGCCAGGTGTCTCCGGACGCGATCCAGGTGCTGCCCGACCTGCCGGCCTCCGGCAGGCGCGCCGGGTCTGCGCCCGCATCGGCGGCCTCCGCAACAACCACATCCGCCAGCGGCGTGGACGCGGCCATCGTCGCCGGCACGACGGCCAGCGCGGTCGCCGCGACGGCCTCCGGCGCCACGGCCGCTTTCGCGCACAAGACCAGCGACGCCGAGATCGACTGCGCCGAGACGCCGCCGATCGACAACGCACAGTTCACGACGCTCAAGGCCGCGCTCGCCAAGGCCGGCGTGCCGGCCGAGGCCATCGCCGAACGGCGCCAGGCGCAGGGCGGCTCGTGGATCGTCTACCTCGGCCGCTACGCCGACGCGCAGGCCTGGCAGCAGAAGGCCGACGAGATGCGCAAGCTGGACGTGAAGTTCGAGCGCGTCAACACACCGTCGACGCTCGCGCCAGGCCTGTCGCTGGGCCAGTTCTCCAGCCAGCCGGACGCGACGAAGAAGCTCGACGATCTGACCCGGCACGGCGTGCACGGCGCCAAGGTCGTCACGCTCACCGCACCCATCATCCTGCGCCACCTGCAGGTGCGCGCCACCAACCCGGCCTGGCGCCACGCCACCGGCGCGCAGCGCTTCAACAGCTGCGCGGTCGACACGTCGTCCAGCACCTGAGCGGACGGGCGCGCGGCGGGCCAGGCCGGACCGCGCTTGAGCCCTGCAGCCCGCCCACGCGCGAGCAGCATCGCGACGAACGAAAGGGGGCCGCTTGTTGACCCGCTTACCGGTCCCTGAACGCAAGAAGGCCGCTGCATCGCTGCAGCGGCCCTCCGGCGAAGCGTCTGGCGGTGCTACTGGCCGATGCGGCGCGCGCGCGGGCCCAGCAGCAGGCCGGCGATGGCCAGCGCCACCAGCCACGCGGGGTTCGCGGCGCCACCGCCGCCGCCGCCGCTGCTGACCGCTGGAGCGGCCGACACCGTGACGCTGAGCGTCGTGCTGTTGGTCAGTCCGCTGGTCGGATCGGTGACGCTCAGTTGCACCTCGCCGGTGCCGGCCGAGACGCCCGTGACCGAGACGCTCGAGCTCGAGGCCGAGCCCAGCGTGATGGCGGTGTCGCCGTCGGGAATCGACCACTTGTATGTCAGCGCCGCTCCGCTGGAGCCGACGACGCTGGTGCTGCCGCTGAGCGTGATGCTGCTCCCCGCGACCACGCTTGCCGAGGTCGGCGACACGGCGGCCGTGGGCCAGGTGTAGGTCGTCGCAGCGCCCGTCGACAGGGCGGCGGCGGCGGTCACGGCCGCACCGGCGTCGAGCATGCCGGCGCCGCAGGTGCTGGTCGTGCAGATGCACTCGTCCTGCACTGCACCCGTAGGCGCCGTGCACACCGGTGGCTGCGGCGTCGTATCGCTGACGGTCGGGAACGGACGGGCCGTGGACCTCAGGATGTTGATGACTTGCGCATTCGTGAGGTTGGGCGCCGTCGACAACATCAAGGCCACGGTGCCCGCCACCATCGGCGTCGCGAAGCTGGTGCCCAGGCTGACGTTGGTCAGCCCGTCCGTGTAGATGCCGCCGTTCAGTACCTGCGTCGTGTTGCCGGAATTGGCTGCGGTGACGATCGGGTAGAGGCAAGGCGCATTGCTGGCGGTGTTGATGCAGTTGCCGCCCGGAGCAGCGATGGTGACTTCCGGCCCGATGTCGGAGAAGCCGACCTTGGTGCCCGCGTGGCGCAGTCCGGCGACAGCGATCACGATGGGGGTCTTGTTGGTGTCGGACGCGGCCGGCTGGCAGTTTGCCGGCGTGCCCACGGCCAAGCCTTCGTCATTGCCTGCGGCCACCACGACAACGACGTTCTTGTTGCGCAGCGCAGTCATCGAATCCACGTACGCCTGCGAGCATGCGCCCGTGGCGCCCAGACTCATGTTGATCACGCGGGCCGGATGCGCATTGGTCGGCACCCCGCTGACGGCGATGCCGCCGGACCATTGGGCGGCGGCGATGATGTCGGAGTCGTAACCACCGCACTTGCCGAGCGCGCGCGCCGCGATGACCGGCACGTTGTAAGCGGAGCCGGCCATGCCGGTCGCGTTGTTGGTGGACGCGCCCAGGATGCCCGCCGTCTGCGTGCCGTGCCAGGTGCTGTTCTCGGCAACCGCGGCGCCCGTGCCGTTGTCGTTGCAACCGAAGAACGGGCCCTCGGTGTTGCCGGTCTTCTGCGAATTCTCGGCCGCGGTGACGTAGTCGCCCGAGTCGGACGGATCGGCATCGCGGGCGTTGCCGTCATTCGCGGTCGGGGCATCGGCAATGAAGTCGTAGCCCGTCAACATCTTGCTGTTGTTGCTGGTGAGGTCGGGGTGCTGCGTGATGCCGGTGTCGACGTCAGCGATGACGATGGACGCCGAGCCGTGCGTGATGGCCCAGGCCGGTTCGATGTTGATGCTGGAGACGACGTCGCGGCCGCTGGCGTCGATGCCCGGCGCGCGCAGATACCACTGGCCGGAGGCCGGGCCCGTGGGCGCGACGCTCGTGGACAGGTTGTCGGGGTAGCGCGGGTCGTCGACGACGGCCTGGATATAGCGCTTGCGGTCGACCTCGACCCATTCCACGTCGGCGTCGGCACCGATCGCGCTGGCCAGCGCGGACGACGTCATGCCGCTGGCCTTGAGCACCTGCGTGCGTGCGCCCAGGATGCGGCCGTCGGTGAGCGCCAGGCCCAGGCGGGAGCCGAGCAGGCTGGCCTTTTGCGGGCCGGTGGCGCTCTCGATGGTGGTCGACGCGATCGTCGAGCGGCCCGTGGCGCTTTCCTTGAATTTGACAATGACGCGCGCGCTGCTGGTGGATTCGGCGCGATGGTTCGGCGCCCTGTGCACCGGCGCGTACTCCGTCGCGATCGTGACCGCGGCCACGGCGGCCGTTGCCGCGATACCCAGACTGACCGCGCTCAGCAGTCGACTCATGCGTGCCATCGCACTCTCCGAAAGGTTGGGAACGCCCCAGCATGCGGGGCTTCGTTGTTGTTACGAGTCTAGTGGGGTTCCGGTTGCAAACGCGTTGCGCCAGTGCGTCCGGACGGACATTGAGCCGCTAAATTGGCAATGGAACGTATCCGGCGTGGCATTCGTCACGCCCACGCGCCGTGGATACGAAAAATGGCCCCCGCGGGGGCCATTCGTTCAGCTTCGCGCAGGGTACGCGCGAAGTCTCAGCGGACGGTCAACCGGCGATGACGCGCGCCATCTCCAGCACCTTGTTCGAGTAGCCCCACTCGTTGTCGTACCAGGCCACGATCTTGACGAAGGTGCTGTCCAGCGCGATGCCGGCATCGGCGTCGAACACCGACGTCATCGGCTCGCCGCGGAAATCGGTGGAGACCACCTTGTCCTCGGTGTATCCGAGCACGCCCTTCATCGCGCCTTGCGATGCGGCCTTCATGGCGTTGCAGATGTCGGCGTAGCTGGCTTCCTTGACCAGCTCGACGGTCAGGTCGATGACCGACACGTCGGACGTCGGCACGCGGAACGACATGCCAGTGAGCTTCTTGTTGAGCTCGGGAATCACGACCCCCACGGCCTTGGCCGCGCCCGTCGACGACGGGATGATGTTCTCGAGGATGCCGCGGCCGCCGCGCCAGTCCTTGTTGGACGGGCCGTCGACGGTCTTTTGCGTCGCCGTGGTGGCGTGCACCGTGGTCATCAGGCCGCGCTTGATGCCGAAGGTGTCGTTGAGCACCTTGGCCACCGGGGCCAGGCAGTTCGTCGTGCACGAGGCGTTGGAGATGATGGCCTGGCCGGCGTAGGTCTTGTCGTTGACGCCGAACACGAACATCGGCGTGTCGTCCTTGGACGGCGCCGACAGGATCACCTTCTTGGCGCCCGCGTCGATGTGCTTTTGCGCCGTTTCCTTGGTCAGGAACAGGCCGGTCGACTCGACGACGATGTCCGCGCCGATCTCGCCCCACTTCAGTTCCGACGGATCCTTGACGGCCGTCAGGCGGATGCGCTTGCCGTTGACGATCAGCGTGCCGTTGTCGATCGAGACCTCGCCCTTGAAGCGGCCGTGCACCGAGTCGTAGCTGAGCATGTAGGCCAGGTAGTCCGGCTCGAGCAGGTCGTTGATGCCGACGATCTCGATGTCGGAGAAGTTCTGCACAGCTGCACGGAACACCATGCGCCCGATGCGGCCGAAGCCGTTGATGCCGATCTTGATGGTCATGTCGATGTCTCTCTTGGTCTCGAAGGAAAGGAATTCGGGCGCGGGGTGGAAGTCTGCCTGCTGGGAGTTACGGCGGGGGAACTTTCGATGCTGCGGCGCAAGGGCTGGATTATCGCCGCTGGCTAGAGGTCGATCCGCGTGCAGGGGACCTGGATGGTCATCGTCTGGCCGAGCACGAGATTGGCCTGGCGCGACGGCACGTCGAGTTCCAGCGTGGAGAGCCAGCTCAGGAACGCGTGCCGGGACTCGACGTCTTCCTCGAGCTCGTCGATCTGGTTGCGATTCCAGGGCTGGCGGAACGTCAGGCGGACGTCGAACGGGCACTTCATCAGCGTGGTGTCGAAGTAGATGCCGCCGCTCGCGAACGGTTTCACAGCCCTGAGGAACTGGGGCAGAGCCAGTTCCTTCAGCACCAGGCGATTGGCCTCGCCATCGAGGAAGAAGCTGTACTTGACCTGAATCTCGAACGGCACCATCTTGCCGCCGGGGCAGCTCATGCGCAGCGCCTCGACGCTGGGACGCACTGCGTGCTCGAATAGCCTGTCTCCACCGTCGTCCAACACGGTGATCTCGGGCGGCAGCGAGGTGTCGAAGAAGCGCAGCCGAACGACGACGTTGCCTTCCTTCCTCCGGCGGATGAGATCGCCGGGATACCTGGGCTTGGGGACATCCCGGCCGTTCGCGTCGACCACGCACGGCGACTGGGCGCCTTTCTGCTGCGCCTCGTCGAGCGGCAGCGTCAGGGCCACCTTGCGGCCGTCGTTCGGGACGAAATCGAAAATCTGCGTGAGCGTCACCGGCGCCGCGCCCGGCTGCAGACAGGGCACGCGCAGTTGCCTGGCGTAGTCGGAAATGGCCTCCTCGAATGGCTCGGAGGTGTCCGTGAGGAAGGTGACCGAGGGCGCGCTGCGCGCGTCATCGAACGTCAGCTTGACGCGGACGTAAGCGCCGCGCTTGATCTCCAGCATGCGCGGCGGGTAGACCGTCTTGGCCTGCTCGGCGACCGACGGCGACAGGCACTGCAATGCAGCGGACTGCGGCGGCCCGAGGTCGCCGGCCGCGAGCGCGGCGCGGGCGAGGCCCACCGCCAGCAGCAGGGCTGACGCGCGCGCAACCAGGGCTACCGGGCGACGCCGCGTCGAGCCCATCACTTGCCGACGACCTTGCGCGCCACGGCCACGATGTTGTCCACCGTGAACCCGAACAGCTTGAACAGGTCCGGCGCCGGCGCCGATTCGCCGAAGCGGTCCAAGCCGACGACGGCGGCGCAGCCGTACTTCCACCAGCCGTCGGTGACGCCGGCCTCGATGGCGATGCGCGGCACGTTGCGCGGCAGCACCTGCACCTTGTACGACTCGGTCTGTCGGTCGAACACGCTCGTGCACGGCACCGAGACGACGCGCGCCGCGATCTTGAACTTGGCCAACGCCTCTTGCGCCTGCAGCGCCAGGTGCACTTCCGAGCCCGTGGCCATCAGCACGACCTGGGCCTTCTTGTTCAGGCCCACCTCGCTCGGCTCGGCCAGGATGTAGGCGCCCTGCGTGATGACGTCGGCGTCGGCCTTGGGCAGGTAGGGCAGGTTCTGGCGCGACAGCAGCAGCGCGCTGGGGCGATGCTTCTGCACCAGGGCCATGGTCCAGGCGACGGTGGTCTCCATCGTGTCGGCCGGACGCCAGACGTCCAGGCCCGGGATCAGGCGCAAGCTGGCGGCGTGCTCGACCGACTGGTGGGTGGGGCCGTCCTCGCCCAGGCCGATCGAGTCGTGGGTGAAGACATGGATGACGCGGCGCTTCATCAGCGCGGCCATGCGAATCGCGTTGCGGCTGTAGTCGCTGAACGTGAGGAAGGTGCCGCCGTAAGGGATGTAGCCGCCGTGCAACGCGACGCCGTTCATGATCGCGGCCATGCCGAACTCGCGCACGCCGTAGTTGATGTGGCGGCCGATCTTGCCTTCGGTCGTCATCACCTGGCCTTCGGCGCCGAAGCGCAGCTGCGGCGTGCTGGAGGTGTTGGTCAGGTTGGAGCCGGTCAGGTCGGCGGAGCCGCCGAGCATTTCCGGCAGCTTGCCCGTGAAGGCTTCCAGCGCGATCTGGCTGGCCTTGCGGCTGGCGACGGTCTCGGACTTGGCGTGCGCGCCGGCGACGGCGTCGGCGGCGATCTCGGCGAAGTTGGCCGGCAGCTCGCCGATCATGCGGCGGTGGAATTCCTTGGCGAGTTCGGGGTGCGAGGCCTCGTAGGCGTCGAACTCCTTGGTCCACTCGGCTTCGGCGGCAGCGCCGGCGGCCTTGGCGTCCCAGGCGGCGTAGATGTCGGCCGGCACGTCGAACGGCGGGTGGTTCCAGCCGAGCGCCTTGCGCGTCAGCTCGATCTCGGCAGCGCCCAGCGCCTCGCCGTGGGCCTTGGACGTGCCCGCGCGGTTGGGCGAGCCCTTGCCAATGACCGTCTTGCAGATGACCAGCGTCGGGCGCGTCGTGCTCTTGAGCGCTTCCGCGATGGCGGCGTCGACGACGTCGATGTCGTGGCCGTCGACCTGGTCGACCACGTTCCAGCCGTAGGCGACGAAGCGGGCGCGCACGTCATCGATGTACCAGGGCGCGACCTGGCCGTCGATCGAGATGCCGTTGTCGTCATACACGGCGACCAGCTTGTTGAGCTTCCACGCGCCGGCGAGCGCGCAGGCTTCGTGGCTGATGCCTTCCATCAGGCAGCCGTCGCCCATGAAGACGTAGGTGTGGTGGTCGACGATCTCGTGGCCGGGGCGGTTGAACTCGGCGGCCAGCAGCTTCTCGGCCAGCGCCATGCCGACGGCGTTCGCCAGGCCCTGGCCCAGCGGGCCGGTGGTGGTTTCGACGCCGGGCGTGACGTCCACTTCCGGGTGGCCGGCCGTGCGGCTGTGAAGCTTGCGGAAGTTCTTCAGCTCGTCGATCGGCAGGTCGTAGCCGGTCAGGTGCAGCAGCGCGTACTGCAGCATCGAGCCGTGACCGTTGGACAGCACGAAGCGGTCGCGGTTGTGCCAGTGCGGGTTGGCCGGGTTGTGCTGGAGGTGACGGCTCCACAGCGCGACGGCGATGTCGGCCATGCCCATCGGCGCGCCCGGGTGGCCGGAGTTGGCGGCCTGGACGGCGTCCATCGCGAGCGCGCGGATGGCGTTGGCCATCTGCGTGGGCATCGGGGTGACGGTGGGGGTGGCGGCGGGAACGACGTTCGAGATCTCGGACATGGACGACTCTTTTTAGGGCGGAATGCGGCGGGGCGGAACCGGCGATTTTAGACGGGCGGGCGGCAAACGCGGGGAAAACCCGGCGACGGCCCTGAAGTTGCGCTCCAGCGCATCACTACACTGGGGCCATGAAGGCATTGATCCTGGCCGCGGGCCGCGGCGAACGCATGCGCCCGCTGAGCGACCACACCCCCAAGCCCTTGCTGCCGGTGCACGGCAAGCCGCTGATCGAATGGCACCTCGAGGCGCTTGCGCGAGCGGGCGTGCGCGAGGTCGTCGTCAACACCGCCTGGCTGGAAGAGCAGTTCCCGGCGGCGCTGGGCAACGGCTCGCGCTACGGCGTGCACATCGACTACTCGTTCGAGGGCCGCGACCACGGGCAGGCGCTGGAGACCGCGGGCGGCATCGCCAAGGCCCTGCCGCTGCTGGGCGAGACGTTCTGGGTCGTCTCCGGCGACATCTGGGCCCCCGAGTTCAAGTTCGCGAGCGCCGACGCGCACGCATTCGAGCGCAGCGGCGCCCTCGGCGATCTCTGGTTCGTGCCCAACCGATCGTGGCACCCCGCGGGTGACTTCGGCATCGACGCCGACGGCCTGGCCAGCCGAGCATCCACGCCCAGGCTGACCTACGCCAACGTCGCGCTGTTCCGGGCCGAGCTGTTCCGCGACGTCGCGCCCGGCACGCGGCTGGCGCTGCGGCCCAAGTTCGAGGAAGCGATCGACCGGCGCGCCCTGCGCGCGCAACGCTGGGACGGGCGCTGGGACAACCTGGGCACGCCGGAGCAGTTGGCCGCGCTCAACGCAGCCCCCGGTTGACCGGACGACCACCGCTTCTACCCGGCGCGCTGCCTATACTGCGCACGGTATGGAGCGAACGTCGCGCCGAACCCGAACTGCCGCTACATGCACATATCGCACAAGCAAGCCCAGGCCCTCCAGCAACCGGTCGCGGACGCCTTCCCGCGGCGAGCCGCCAGATTCCTGCAGGACGAATACCCGGACCTGGCACGCGCAGTCGGCCCGCAGGCGTTCGACGCACTCGTCGCGCATGGCCAGCAGCGGGCCGTGCGCTACGGTTTCACCAGTGAGCGCGACATCGTGCACTACCTGCTCGTGATGCTGTACCTCGGGGCCCGCTTCGACGAGGATCCCGCGCTCGTCACGCTGCGCCCCTTCCTCGACGCGAAGTCCACGATGTCGCCCCAATGGCGCCTGCATTTGCTGTTCGGCGCCGCTCGCCGCCGCCCCGAGCCTGGAGCGCCGCATGCCAGTTGACAAGTCCGGCGACAACGCCAAGCCCGAGTTCAGTGCGAGCGAGCCCGGTGCGCCGGTGTGTGCCTGTGGCGGCACTGCGCCCTTCGATCCTTCCTACGTGACGTCCACGGTTCCCGAGGATCTGCAGCCCGACCCTCGTGGCGTCTACGGCTACGTCCCCAAGCCCGACACGGAATTCACGAAGCCCGACTGGCCGGACTGGACAGACAAGGAAGCGGTGGCGAAGGCAAAACTGGTGCGCGTCGCCTATCACCAGGGACTTGAAGACGAGAAGGCCTGGGTCGCCGACATGCGCGAGAAGGGCGCCAGCGACGATACGATCGCTCGCGAGTTGGTGGACATTCGAAACAAGGCGCGCCTGTCCAAGTACTCGGAAGACAAGCTGCCGATGATTTACGAACGCAATCAGAACAAGTACCAGAACAAGTACGGCCCGACGTACGAGTCGCTGCTCAAGACGTACAGGACTCCTGCCGCGGTCATCCTCGCCGGCACCCGAAGCAACACCGGCATGGACGTGCTGTGCGGTGTCGCCACCGTGGTTCCCCAGGCCAAGCTCTAAGGACACATCCCATGTCTCGCCAGATCCTCCTCCAGCGTGTCCAGGGGCCCAGCCAAGCGCTGCTCCTGGATGTCGCCACCGGCCGCGCGACACCCGCGGACGTATCGCCGGATGCGCCGGCCCACGGCACGCTGGCGACCATCGAAGGCCAGGACTTCGCACTCTATGCCGACCAGCACCAGCTCTGGTTGCAGTGGAACGACAGCCGCTGGCCGCTGGTCAGTGCGTCCATGAAGTACGGCCATGACCTCTCCGCTGAAACGACCACGTTCAGCGTCAACGGCCGCGCTCTCACCTATCCGGCATGGTGGAGAGGCGACGCGACCTACGAGCCGCTTGTTCCGGAGCAGGACGAGTTGGAAGACTGGCTGGCCTACGCCATGGCGGTGAAGTCCGACCCGGCGCTGCAAGCCACGCTGCTCGAGGGCTGGAGCTGACTCCAGGCGGCACCCCAGCCACTACGGGGCCAGCGGCTTCGTGATCTCGTCGATCCGCGCCATCACGTCCGGCGTCAGCTTCGCGATGATGTCCGCCGCCTTCAGGTTGTCCTTGAGCTGCGCGACGCTCGAGGCGCCCGTGATGACGCTGCTGACGCGCGGGTTCTTCGCGACCCACGCGATCGCGAGCTGAGCGGTCGTCGCGCCCAGGTCGCGCGCGATCGGCTCCAGCTTGGCGACGGCCGCGTTCTTGGCCTGGTCGGTGAGCCCGTCCTGCAGGAAGCTCATGTTGGCCATCGCGCCGCGGCTGTCGCTGGGGATGCCGGCCTTGTACTTGCCGGTGAGCAGGCCGGACGCCAGCGGGCTCCAGGTGGTCAGGCCCAGGCCGATGTCGTCGTACAGGCGCGCGAACTCCTTCTCGACCTTCTCGCGGTGGAACAGGTGGTACTGCGGCTGCTCGACGACGGGCTTGTGCAGGTGGTGCTTGTCGGCGATGTCCCAGGCGGCGCGGATGTCGGCGGCCGACCATTCGCTGGTGCCCCAGTAGAGCGCCTTGCCCTGGGTGATCATGTCGCTCATCGCGTGCACGGTCTCCTCGATGGGCGTGTTCGGGTCGCTGCGATGGCAGTAGACGAGGTCGAGGTGATCCAGGCCGAAGCGCTGCAGCGAGCCGTCGATGGCCTGCATCAGGTACTTGCGGTTGAGCGTGTTCTTGCGGTTGACGGTGACGCCGCCTGCATCCGGCAGGCCCCAGAAGAACTTGGTCGACACCGTGTAGTTCAGGCGCGCCCAGCCCAGCTTCTTCAGCGCCGCGCCCATCACCTCCTCGCTCTTGCCGCCGGCGTAGGCCTCGGCGTTGTCGAAGAAGTTCACGCCGTTGTCGTAGGCCGCGGCCATCATCTCGACGGCGGCGTCGACGTCCACCTGGTTGGCGTAGGTGACCCAGGAACCGAGCGACAGTTCGCTCACTTGCAGGCCGGCGCGGCCCAGTCGTCGATATTGCATTGGCGGATCTCCATTTCGCACCTGCGCATCAACACGACCGCAGGCATCGGGCCACAATAGCATTCCCACGCTGACCCTCGCATCCATGGTGACAACGCACGACACGCAACGAACGGCCCCGCCGCGGCTGGCGGTGATCGGCGGCGGCCCGGTGGGCTTGTCGCTGGCCCTGCTCGCGCGCCAGCGCTGCCCAGGCTGGTCGATCAGCGTGTTCGACACGCGCGACGCGGCCAAGGACATCACCGGCGACCCGCGCACCCTCGCGCTGTCGCTGGGCAGCGTGCAGATGCTCGAACGGCTGAAGGTCTGGCCCGGGGCCCAGGCCGCGCCGATCCGCCAGGTGCACGTGTCGCAGGCGCCGCCCACCTTGTCGACGCCGTTCGGCGACCCGGTGGTGCACATCCGCGCTGATGAATTGAACGTGCCCATGCTTGGCGCGGTGCTCAGCTACGGCTCGCTGCTGGCGCCACTTCAGCAGGCCTTCCTCGACGCCTGCGCCACGCGGGGCGGCGCCCTCGGCACGCTGGCGGCCGGGCTGCACGCGCGCTTCGGCACCGCGGTGGCCGACGTCGCCACCGACGCCGACGCGGTGCTCGTGACGCCAGACGGCGGCGTCGCCGAACGCTTCGACCTCGCCGTGATCGCCGAAGGTGGCGTGTTCGCCGAGCAGCCGCGCAAGGGCGTCACGCACGACTACCAGCAGACTGCCTGGATCGGCACGGTCACGCTCGAAGGCGCGACGCCGGGCCTGGCGATGGAGCGCTTCACGCGCGACGGCCCGCTGGCGCTGCTGCCGCTGCCCGCGCTGCCCGGCGCCGATCCCAGGACGTCACGTGCCGCGCTCGTCTGGTGCGTGGACAGCACGGACGATCCCGTTGCGCCGCTGACCGACGCGCAACGTTTGGCCGTGCTGGCCACGCGCTTGCCGGCGGAGGTCGGCACGCCGGTGGCGATCTCCGCGCTGAAGTCGTTCGCGCTCGGGCTCAACGCCGAACGCAGCCTGGTCGACGGTCGGGTCGTGCGCATCGGCAACGCGGCGCAGACGCTGCATCCCGTGGCCGGCCAGGGGCTGAACCTCGGGTTGCGCGACGCGTTCCTGCTCGTCGACCGGTTGGCTGACGGCGCACAGGCCACAGATTTTGGCATCGCGCGCGCCCTGCGCGGGCTCGCGTTCGCCCGCGCACCCGACCGCTGGAGCGTCATCGGTGCCACGGACTTCCTCGCGCGCAGCTTCACGTGGCAAGCACCAGGCCTCGCGGCCGCACGCGGGCTGGGCCTGGCCGCGCTGCAGGCCGTCCCCGCGTTCAAGCGCGCGTTCGCCCGCCAGATGATGTTCGGCTGGCGCTGAACCCTTCAATCGAATCGAGAGAGACAAGCATGTTCGTGGTCGCGGGCGAAGCCCTGATGGATGTGTTCACCGGCGCGACGACGCCCACCGGCATCGCGCTCGACGCGCGCATCGGCGGCTCGCCGCTGAACGTGGCGTTCGGCCTCGCGCGCATGGGCCAGCAGGTCGCCTTCCTCGGCGGCATCTCCAGCGGCGAGCTGGGCAACCGGCTGGTGGACGCACTGCGCGCCGAAGGCGTGTCGCTGGACGCCGTGCACCGCAGCGCCGCGCCCACCACGATCAGCCTGATCGGCGTCGACGCCAAGGGCGTGCCCGAGTACGCGTTCTACGGCGCCGGCGCGGCCGACCGCACGCTGCCGCTCGCCGCGCTGGAATGCATGCCCGCCGACGCACGCCTGCTGCACGTCGGCTCGTACACGATGGTGGTGGGCGACACCGCCGCCACGCAGCGAGCGCTGGTCGACCGGGTGTGCGGCAAGATGGTGGTCAGCTACGACCCGAACCTGCGCCTGAACGTCGAGCCCGACCTGGACGTGTGGCGAGCGACGCTCGAATGGATGCTGCCACGCACCGACGTGCTCAAGCTCAGCGACGAGGATCTCGGCCTGCTCTATCCCGGCATCGACCCGGCCGCGTTCGCCGCCGACTGCCTGGGCAAGGGTGCCGGCCTTGTCGCGCTGACGCGCGGCGGCAAGGGCGCGTTCGCCTGGCATGCCAGCGGCATCGTCGACGTGCCGCCGGTGATCGTCGACGTGATCGACACCGTGGGCGCCGGCGACACCTTCCAGGCCTCCCTGCTGACACGCCTGGACGAGCTGGGCGCGCTGTCGCCCGACGGCGTGCGCGGCATGAGCGCCGAGACGCTGCTGGACGCGATGCGCTTCGCGAGCCAGGCGGCCGCGATCACCTGCTCGCGGCGCGGCGCCGACCTGCCGCGTCGCGCCGAACTCGGGATCCGCTGAGCGATCGGCCTGACGGCGGCCGCCGGCCTGCGCGTGTCGCAGCGACGGCGTCAGGGCCGGTCGCGACCCTCATGCGCGGGTGCGTACGCGGCGTGCACGAGGCGCTGCTCCTCGACCGGCGTGCGGCCGAACAGGCGCTTGAACTCCCGGCTGAACTGCGACGCGCTCTCGTAGCCGACGCGGCTCGACGCGCGGCTCGCGCTGACGCCATCCTGGATCATCAGCAGGCGCGCCTTGTGCAGTCGTGTCGCCTTCAGGTACTGGATCGGCGAGGTCGCCGTCACCGTCTTGAAGTGCGCATGGAACGCGGCGGCGCTCAGATGCACCTCCTGGGCGAGGGTGTCGATGTCGAGGCGCTGGTGGTAGTCCATGTGGATGCGGTGCAGCGCCTTGGCGATCTGCCCGAAATGGCCGCGCTGCCCTAGCGCCGCGCGCAACGCCGGGCCCTTGGCGCCGGTGAGCACGCGGTAGCAGACCTCGCGCACCAGGCTCGCACCGAACAGCTTGGTCTCGACCGGGGAACGCAGCGCGCGCAGCAGGCGGATCACCGAGTCGGCCAGCGCCGCGTCGACTGGCGCCGTGGCGACGCTCTCGGCGCCGGGCACGGGATCGAATGTCGGGTCGATGGCCAGCGCGAGGTCGGCGATCACGGCCAGGTCGAGCTTGACCTTGATGACCAGCAGCGGCTCCTCGGGGGACGCGAAGGTCTCGCCCTCGAACGGCATCGGCACCGACGCCACCATGAACTGGTGCGCGCCGTACTCGATGATCTGGTCGCCGAAATATCCGCGCTTGCGGCCCTGGCACACGATCACCACGCACGCATCGTGCAGCACCGGCGTGCGCGGGAGCGAGCGGTTGGATCGGCCGAAGGCGACGCCTTCCAGCAGCGATGGCGTCATGCCTTCGTTGGGGGCCAACTCGGCCACCAGGGCCGTCATTTCCGCGCGGGCAGCGGCATCGTCATGCGCCATGGCGCTCCTTCCAGAGCTTGTTCAGTGGAACGAACTCTAAAGGAACAGGCCAGGAACCAGAACCCGTAGAGTCCTATTCGCCGCATCGATCAGAGTTTTAGGCAAGAAGTCTGGAGTTTCAGGACTTCACTCCCGCGCCCGACCTTCCTAAACTGCGTTCACCCGGCCTCGAAAGAGATCGGCGCGTGCGACCTCCCGGCCGCCCTGCGACCCGGCCCTCCGAAGCGGCCGCGCAGCGAGACGACGCGCCCTTCCCGCCTGCGACGAGCCCGGGTCGCATCACCCAACGCAGGCGCCCGTCCTCCACGGGCCGTGACGCCACCGAGCTGCCACGCCGAGACCCCATTGAATGTCCGACGCCGGTTGGCGCGCGCCCTCCGGCGCAGCCGTCGGCATGACCGCCCCTTCGAGGAGATGATGATGATTCGACAAACTTGGTTCGTGACCGGCGCGGCGTCGCACCTCGGCGCCGGCATCGTGCGCCAGGCGCTGGTTGCCGGCCACCAGGTCGTCGCCACGGACGCCGACCCGATCGCGGTGCTGCGCCGCGTGGGCAAGGTGGCCGACGAACGCCTTCTCGCGCTGCCGCTGGACGAGGTAGACGCCTGCGAGGTGGGCGCCGCGGTGAAGGCCGCGGTGGCGCGCTTCGGCGGCATCGACGTGCTGGTCCACGGCGCCGCGGCATGCAGTCCGCACACCGAATTCGACACGCCCGTCCCACCGCGCGACTTCAGCGCCTCGGTGCGTTCGCTGTTCAACGTGACGCGCGGCGTGCTCGAGGCGATGCGCGAGCAGGGCGCCGGCCGCATCCACCACCTGGTGCCGGCGCCGGACAAGGCGCGCGGCCCGATGCTTTTCTCGATCGCCGGGTTTTGCGAGGCGGTGGCGGCGGACGTCGCGCCATTCGGCATCGAGGTGACGCCGGTCGCCGCGCATCTGGCGATGGCGCTGCTGAAATCAGCGTCGGGATCGGACCGGGACGAGCAACTCGCGGCGGCCTGACCCGCCCGGCTCATCCCCTGAGCCTGTCGATCAACACAATGGGTTGGTGGCTGCAATCCTGCCTCCACCGCGCCCGCGGCAGCCCTCAAGACGGGCCTGCGGGCGCAACAAGAACCATGCTCAGGGGAATATTCATGAAGAACAAATCGATGGCCGCAAGCGGCCTGGCGCTCGCCTTGCTCCAGGCTGCGATGGCCGCGCACGCGAATCCGACGCCGGTCCAGACCGTGGTCAAGCCGACCAGCGACGGCTCGCTCTACGTCTGCACGGGCTGCAACACCGTGTCGGACGGCGCATACGTGCTCGCCAGCACCTACATTCAGGGGGACGTCAAGTTCTCGATGGCCGGGCTGGTCGGGCCACAGTCCCAGGTGCTGCTCACGCTCAATCCGTACGCCGAGCCGCTGTTCGGCAAGGACGTGGCGGTATACGGCTACGGCACCTCCATCGCGGCGCTCGACGCCTCGGACGCCAATGCGGGCACGTACCTCGGCACGCTGGCGCTGCCAGCCAACCTCGGCTACGGCCAGGACGCGAGCTTCGACGTCACGAACTTCGTCAACAGCGTGAGGTCGGCGTACGTGGCGTTCAACCTGCGCACGACCGGCACGGACGTCTTCAGCTCGCTCGAATACAACTACGGCCACCCGTCCGAGTTGCTGGCGACCGCGGCCGCCGTGCCCGAGCCGGCCAATGCGTCGCTGATGCTGGCAGGCGCGCTGGCCGCGATCGCGGGCCTGACGGCGCGACGACGACGCGTGACGTGATCACTCGCCCTGCGTCGACCGCGAGACGCGGTGCCGCTGGGTCACGAGCGCCGATCGGCCGTCTCAAAGCTTGCGATGGCGCAACGCCGGCAGTTGCACGCGCACCTGCTCGATGCGCTGGCGCGACAGCTCGGCGAGCGCGATGCCCTCGCCTTCGCCGCCGTCCAACGCCAGCGACAGCACCTCGCCCCACGGGTCGATCACCACGCTGTGGCCGAACGTGCGGCGACCGTTCTCGTGCGTGCCGCCCTGCGCGGGCGCGACGACGTAGCACTGGTTCTCGACGGCGCGGGCGCGCAGCAGCAGCAGCCAGTGGGCCAGGCCGGTGGTGTAGGTGAACGCGGCGGGCACGAACAGCACGTCGCATGGCGGACGCATCAGCCCGCGGTACAGCTCGGGGAAGCGCAGGTCGTAGCACACCGACAGGCCGGCGCGCCAGCCGTCGTGCTCGAACGCGACCGGCGTGTCGCCGGGCTCCAGCACGCGGGCCTCGTCGTAGGACTCCTTGCCGTTGTCGAACGCGAACAGGTGGATCTTGTCGTAGCGCGCCAGGCGCGCACCGTCTGGGCCGTACACGCAGCACGCATTGCGCACGCGGCCGGGCGTCTTCGCGTGGATCGGCAACGTGCCACCGATCAGCACGACGCCATGCTGGCGCGCGGCGTCGGCGAGGAAGCGCTGGAGGGGGCCGTCGCCATCGGCCTCGGCGACGAGCAGCTTGGCGTCGTCGCGCAGGCCCATCAGGCAGAAGTATTCGGGCAGCGCGATCCACTGCGCACCGGCCTCGGCCGCCTGCGCGATGAGGCGGCCAGCGGTGGCCAGGTTGCGCTCGACGTCGGGCGTGGAGACGGTCTGGATGGCGGCGAATTTCGTCATGGCGATTCCTTGCGTTGATGCCAGTATCCGCCGCCGCTCGAAACCGTAGGCCGCTCAGGGCGCCGGCTGCGCGAGTGCGCCGGAAGCGGCGGACGCCGCGGCGCTGGCCTCGTTGGCGCGCGCCGCCGAAGCCGCGGCGGCGGCCGCCGCGACCGCGGCCTTGTGCTCGACCTGGTCCACCTTCGGATCGGCCCAGGTGCCGGTGACGTGCAGCTCGCGCGTGCCGGCCTCGGTGAGCGGGCTGCGCAGGAACAACTGCGCGAGGAAGGTGCCGATGCCGATCACCGGGTTGATGGCCGCGTAGGCGAGCGACGCGGCGCCGGCGTTGATCTCGGGCACGATGATCACGTCAAGATCCTGCGTCTCGGCCTTCAGGTCGGCGCGGCCGGACATCAGCACCGCCGCCGTGACGCTGCGCATGCGGAAGTCCTGGGTGGTGGCCACGCCGTGGTCGATCAGCACGTCGCCGGTGACGTTGTCGAAGGCCAAGCCTTCCTGGAACAGGTCGCGGAAGTCGAGCGTGAAGCGGCGCGGTATCGACTGCAGGCTCAGCACGCCCAGCAAGCGGCCGGCGCCGGCGTCGACCTTGAGGAACTGGCCTTCGTCCAGCGTCAGGCGCAGCTTGCCGGCGAGCGTCGGGGTGTCGAGCGCCAGCGGCGAACCCGTCCACGTGACCGAACCGGCCAGCTTGCCTTTGCCCTTCTTGAGCACCTCGCCCAGGCCGAGACGCCCCAGGAAAGCACCCGAATCGGCGAGCTCCAGGTCGAAGTCGAGCGCCATGTGGCGCACCGGCGCGCCGCTCCAGCGTCCGCTGCCGCTGAACCTGGCCTCGGGCGTGGTCAGCGCGAACTTGGTGAGGCGCCAGTCACGGGCGCCCGACTGCAGCGTGGCCGCGACCTCCAGCTTGCCCAGCTTCCTGGCGTTGAGCTCGAAGTTGTCGACGACGATGTCGAGCGCCGGCACGGTGTTGGTGGGCGACTGCTCGGCCGGCGTCGCCGGCGCGGCGGACGGGGCGCCGGTGTCGGCGTCAATGTCGCGCGAATCGAGCGCCAGCCGATCCAGGCGCGCGAACAGCTCCGCGCCGCGACGCGGCGTCTCGGGACGGTACTCGACGACACCCTTGGTCTGGTCGGACACGATGTTGGAGCGCCAGACGTTGTCGCCCGCGGCCATCACCTGGGCCAGCATCACGTCGACCTTGCTGAGGTGGCGGCCGCCGATGAACAGGTCGGGCGTCTTCAACACCGCCGCGCTCGGCACGTAGCTGATGCCCATCTCGTCGTTGGCCGCAGCGGCGGGTCCCGCCGCCGCCGCGGCACCGGGCGGGTTGGCGGACAGGCCACGCCAGAACGCGAGCCAGGCGTCGCCGTTGAACGACGGGCCGTGCAGCACCAGGATGCCGCCCGGCTGCAGCGGCGGCAGGGGCGTGCCGATGGCGTACGCGGCGCGCAGCGGGCGCGGCGTGTCGCCGGAGCGGTCCCGCAGCACCTCGGCCTGCAACAGCGTGCCTTGCGGCTGCGCCAGCTCCACGCGCAAGGTGTCGCGCGGCCGGCCCTCGTCGAACGCCACGGTGGTGGACACACTCAACGGCCACGTCGCGTCGGCGGGCTTGTTCAGCGGCGCCGGCAGCGTCAGGCCCAGGCCGGTGAGCGGGCTCGTCAGCGCGAACTCGGTCTGGCCCTTGGCCACGCCGATCTTGAGCTTGTAGGTGGACTGGCCGCTCACGTGCGAGGCCAGGCGCACCAGCACCGGCTCGTCGGCCACCTGGCGCAGGCCCTCGGCGCTGACCGTGCCCTGCGCATCGAAACGCAGGTTGCCGTCGGGCTGGCTGCCGCCATCGAACGTGGTCTCGCCGCCGAGCGTGCGCGCGTGCCCGCCGGTGACGCTCACGCTCTTTTCGGTGAAGGCGATGCGGGCCTGCGTGTCGGTGAGCGGAGGCTGCCCCGGAACCAGGCGCACCTCGTTGTCCGCCAGCGTCAGCGTGCCGTTGACGCTGGTCTGGTCGGCGTGTTGCAGCGGGATGCTGAGCGCCAGGTCGAGGTTGGCATGGCCACTCGCGCTGGCCGTGGCCAGGCCGTTGTGCAGCCAGCCGCCGACGGGCGACTGCGCGACGTAGCGCAGGAAGTCCGTCATCGGGCCCGTGACCTGGCCATGCAGCGCCAGCGTGGGCTGGTCGTACAGCGACTTGAAGCCGCCGTTGACGTCGTGCAACACCAGGTTGCCCATGTGGCCGGTGGCGTCGCGGATCTCGAGCGCGCCGCGATCGAGGATCACCTGGCCGGCCACCTGCGTGAAGATCGGCCATGGCGTCGGCGCGCGCGTGCCGTCGTCGGCGCGCGTGCCGGGCACGTAGTCGAGGTCGACGCCACGCACGCGGCCGTCGATGTGGAAGTCGCCGTCGTGCATGCGCACATACGGGAACGCGGCCAGGTCGCCACGCACGTTGAAGCGGACGTTGTCCATCTCGCCTGCGGAGAACGCCGCCGCGAGGTAGCTGCGCGTGCTGTCCAGGCCTTGCTGCGGCAGGTAGCGCGCGAGGCGGGCCGCGCGGGCGTGGATCAGCCGGCCCTTGAGGTCGATCTCGCCGGGGAAGCGCCGGCCGCGGCCGAACTGGCTCGCCGCGGCGGAGGCTGGCGCGGCGGCGACCCGGCCCGCGCCGGGTCCGCTGTGCCACTGCAGTTGCAGCTCGCCTTCGGCGTCGGCGTTGGCGAAACGGACGTCCTCGAACGTGACCGCGATCGCCGCCGGCTGCGTGGCGTCGCGTGGCGTGGCGATCGTCCAGTTGGCAGTGGCGGCGAAGCGGTCGAACGGGATCACGGGCTCCTCGAACACGCCGGGCAGCTCGATGCTGCCGCCGTCGAGCGCAAGCCGCGCGCTGCCGCCCTTCTCGTTGGCGTCGACGGTCACGTTCGCGTTGCGCCAGCCGGGGCGGCCGTTGCGCGCGCCTTCCGCAACCGCACCGGCGGCCATCGAGAAACCGGTGACGCCAGCGGTAACGCGGTAGACGCCGGGCGCAGCAAGCGGGCCCGACCAGCGCGCATCGAGCCGGCGCACGACGCCTTCGGGCTGGAAATCGCCCAGCCACTGCTGCGCCACCGGCGGCAGCGGCAGCGCGGCGGCAAGACGGCGCATCAGCGTCAGGTCGAGGTGGTCGGCCGACAGTTCGCCACCGGTGACGGGCAACAGGTCGTCCCAAGGCACGGTGCCGGTGGAGGTCGACGCCGGCGCGGACGCGGCCAGCGCGCGGCCTTGCGCCTCGGCCAGCGCCTTTTCGCGCGTGTAGCTGACGTAGGCGTGGCGGCCGATCTTCATCACGACGCTGCGCTGCACCTGTTGCCAGGACACGCGCATGTCGCCAGCCGGCCAGACGACGCCGGCGGCAGTCTCGAAGCCGAAGTGCTCGGCCGACAGCGCGACGCCGGCCGGGTCGCGACTGGCCGTCAGGCGGCCGCCCGCGTGCGCGATCGCCAGCGGCTCGACCGCGGGCGACAGGCGCACGCCGACGTTGGTCAGCGCGACGTCGGCGGTGGCCGAGCGCCAGTGGTTGTTCTGGAAGTCGAGCCACAGGCGCAGCGACCCCTGGCCGCCGTCGAGCTCGAACGGCAGGTCGACATGGCGCTTGAGCTGCGCGACGTCGCCGCGCGGCAGGTCGGCGTAGAAGGTGCCGGTCCAGCGGCGCCAGTCGCCAGCGTAGGAGAACAGGGGCTGGCGGCAGCGCGCGCGCAGCGTCACGCGATCGCCCCATGCGGCGGGCGGCGTGGCGTCCGCACGCATGTCGTGCGAGCGCAAGCCGTTGCGCAGCACGATGTCGACGTCGGTGAGCTCCAGCGCGGGGGCGTTGCGCTGTTCGTCGATCCAGCGCACGGCGCCGTGGCGCAGCACGATCTCCTCCTGGCTGAAGAACCAGTCGAGCGTGGCGGCTTCATTCGCGCTGGACACGGTGGCGCGGGCCGCCAGGTCGAGACCGCCGACATGCAGGTGGCCGGCAGCGTCGCGCCGCACCAGCAGGCGCGCGTCCTCGATGTAGAGCTGTGCCAGGCGCGGTGCCAGCACGATCAGCGAACGCGCCGACAACGCCGCCGACACCCGCGGCAGTCGCAGCGCCTCGGTGCCGGAGGCGTCGCGCAGCACGACGTCGCGCAGGTCCAGCGCGGGGATCCAGCCCGACGAGCGCACGCTGATGCTGCCGATGTGCACCGGAACCCCTACCGCGCGACTGGCATGGCGTTCGATCTCGGGGCGCCAATCTTCGATGTGCGGCAGAATCCCCCACTGAAGAGTCAGCCAGGCGAGCACGAGCAGGCACAGCACGGACAGGCCGGCGTAGACCACGGCCTTCCAGGCCAGTTGGAGCGCGCGCCGCCACGGCATGAAGCGCAACCGTCTGGCGACTGGATCGAAAAATGCGCTCAGTTGCAATCTCATGAAAAGTTCGGCACGGGGTGGCAGCGCCCCAGACCACAGTGTAGGTGTGCATGACCGGCGCCAATCCGGGCGGCAGGGGGGCATTGTTGCCGCCTGTTCCTGCAAACTTTTAGTAACAGACGCCCCCGCGGCGCGCGGCCGACCGTGAACGCGCCCGAGTCGCCATTGCCTTTGGCGCGTGGCAACGCCAAGGCCGCCCACAGCCGCTTCGTGCAGCGCGTGCGCCGTCGCTACGCCGACATGCTGGGCCGCCTGCCCGCCGGCCTGCCCGATTTCGCGACCATCACCGCACTGATCAGCGCGCTGGAGGCCGAGGGCACGCCCGTGATGCGCGCGCTGCGCGTCGCCCGCCAGTTGGTCCTCGAGCGTCTGGCCGTGCTCGACATCGAACAAGGCGCCGACCAGGCCGAGGTCACCGCCGCGATGACCCAGCTGGCCGAGGCCACGCTCGAGCGCGCGCTGGCACAAGCGTTGACCGAGGTCGACCCGCGCTGGGGCGTGCCGCGCAATGCCGCCGGCGAGCCGGTGGAGTTCTGGATCATCGGCATGGGCAAGCTCGGCGCGCGCGAGCTGAACGTATCGTCCGACATCGACCTGATCTACGTCTATGAGGAAGACGCGGCGACCGACGGCGTCAAGCCGGTGAGCGCCCAGGAATACTTCGGCCAGGTGGCGCGGCGCATGTACGCGCTGATCGGCGACGTGACCGACGACGGCTTCGTGTTCCGCGTCGACCTGGCGTTGCGCCCCAACGGCAACTCCGGCCCGCCGGTGGTGAGCCTGGCGATGCTGGAGGAGTACTTCCTGGTCCAGGGCCGTGAGTGGGAGCGCTTCGCGTGGCTCAAGAGCCGCGTCGTGGCGCCGCGCGCCGCAGTCACCAGCGGCCGCGCGCTGGCGCTGCGCTCGCTGGTGACGCCGTTCGTCTACCGCCGCTATCTCGACTACGGCGTGTTCGAGGGTTTGCGCACGCTGCACCACAAGATCCGCGAAGAGGCGCAGCGGCGCGCCGCGGGACGGCCGGAGCGCGCCAACGACGTCAAGCTGTCGCGCGGCGGCATCCGCGAGATCGAGTTCATCGTGCAGTTGCTGCTGGTGGTGCGCGGCGGGCAGTTCCCCGAGATCCGCACGCGCTCCACGCTGAAGGCGCTGGAACGGCTCGGCGCCAACGGGCTGATGAAGGCCGAGACGGCGGCCAGGCTGCACGAGGCCTACGTCTTTCTGCGCCGCATCGAGCACCGCATCCAGTTCCTCGACGACCAGCAGACCCACCTGCTGCCCACCAACGACGACGACCTGCGCTGGATCGCCGCCAGCGTCGGGCTGTCGTGCGGCAAGAACGCCTGCGAGCTGCTGGATCGCCTGGGCGAGACGCGCGAGTTCGTCTCCACCGAATTCGACACGCTGCTGCACGACGGCCGCGCGCCGCCGCCGCGCAGCGGCGGCTGCCGCAGCGGCGCCTGCAACTCACCCCCAGCCCATCTCGAGAGCGAAACCTGGCTCGAACGCCTGCCGCCGGAGCTCGCCGTGCGCGTGCGCCGCTTCGCCGAGAACCCGCGCGTGCAGAACATGCGCGAGGAAAGCCGCCTGCGCATCGCCAAGCTGGTGCAGCGCGGGGTCGAAGAGATCCGTTCCGGCAACTGCTCGGTGGACGCCGCCACGCGCTTCGTCGACTGGATCGAACCGCTGCTGCGCCGCGAAAGCTACCTGGCGCTGCTGGTGGAGCGCCCGAACGTGCAGCGCCGCTTGCTGCGCCTGCTGGGCCTGGCGCGCTGGCCGATGCGCTACTTGATGCTGCACCCAGGCGTCATCGACGAGCTGGCCGACGAGCGCACGATGGTCGAGCGCTTCGAGCCGGCGGTGCTGAGCGCCGAACTCGAGGGCCGACACGCGGCGTGGACGCGTTCGGGCGAGGCCGACGAAGGCGCGTTGCTGGACACGCTGCGCCGCGCGCACCACGCCGAGATCTTCCGCACGCTGGTGCGCGACGTCGAAGGCCGCATCACCGTCGAGGCGGTGGCCGACGAGCTGTCCGCGCTGGCCGACACCATTCTCGAGCGCAGCCTGCGCTGGGCCTGGGGTCACCTCAAGCAACGCCATCGCGACGTGCCCAAGCTGGCCGTCATCGCCTACGGCAAGCTGGGCGGCAAGGAACTGGGCTACGGCAGCGACCTGGACGTGGTGTTCCTCTACGACGACAGTGGCGAGGTCGACGCCTACCGCGCGCAGGAGGTCTACGCCGCGTTCGTGCGCAAGCTGATCACCTGGCTGACGCTGCGCACCGCGGCCGGCGAGCTGTTCGACATCGACACCGCGCTGCGCCCCAACGGCAACTCGGGGCTGCTGGTGACCTCCATCGAATCGTTCGAACACTACCAGCGCGGCCGCGGCAGCAACACCGCGTGGACGTGGGAGCACCAGGCCATCACGCGGGCCCGCTTCTGCGCGGGCGACGCCGACCTGGGCGCGCGCTTCGAGTCCACGCGGCGCGCGGTGATCGAAGCCGAGCGCGACGCCGAGGCGTTGCGCCAGGAAATCTCGGCGATGCGCCAGAAAGTTCGCGACGCGCATCCGCAGCGCGACGAGCGCATTGATCCGAAGCATTGCGAAGGCGGCCTGATGGACATCGAGTTCGCGGTGCAATACCTGGTGCTCGCGCACGGCCGCGCGCACCCGGGCCTGCAGGACAACCTGGGCAACATCGCGCTGCTCAAGCGCGCCGAGGACGCGCGCTTGCTGGACGCGGGCATCGGCAAGGCCGCGGCCGATGCCTACCGCGAGCTGCGTCGCGCGCAGCACCGGGCGCGCCTGGACGAACAGCCGACACTGTTCTCCGCAGAGACGCTGGCGCCAGAGCGCGCCGCGGGGCGCGCGCTCTGGCGCGCCGTGTTCGGCCCCGGCGCGTGAGGCGCGCGCTCCGCATCGACGGCATGGCCTGGGTCATGCTGACCGGGCTGTTGTGCCTGGGCGCGATCGTCGTGACGGCGATCTGCGCCGAGGGCGGCGCGTCGCCGGCCACGGCGCCGCTGGCCAACGCGCTGGACTGGCAAGCGGCGCTGGGCCTGCGCGAGCCTTGGCGGCTGTGGACCTGCGCGTGGGTGCACTGGAACGCCGCGCACCTGCTGGTCAACGTGGTGGGCGGCGGCGTCGTCGCGTTCGTCGGCTGGCGCGCGCGGCTGCGCGTCGACGCGGCACTGGCGTGGCTGCTGGCCTGGCCACTCACGCAGGTTGCGATGGCCGCGCTCGGCGCCGATCGCGTCGGCGCGGTGATGCCGCACTACGGCGGGCTGTCGGGCGTGTTGCACGCCGGCGCGGTCGTGCTGGGCCTGTCGCTCGCCTGGCCGCTGGCGCGGTCGCGCCTGCACACGCTCGTCGCGCCCTCGCGCAAGGACGCCGGCTTCGTCGCCACGCGCGCCTCGGCCATCGAACCCTCGCGCATCACCGAGGGCCCGTGGGCAATGACGGAGATGGGCGCACACACGGTCGCACCCGCGCCCGCATCGACGCTGGACCAGCCCTCGGCCGGACCGCCGGAGGCTGTCGAGCGGCCGCTGCGCGAGCGCTGGATCGGCGTCGCGATCGTCGTCGGCACGCTGGCCAAGGTGTTGTTCGAGGCGCCGTGGCGCCTCGCGCCGCAGCCCAGCGCGGCGCTGGGCATCTCGGTGGCACCCATGGCGCACGCATGCGGCGTGATGGCCGGCCTGCTGGCCTGGGGCGGCGTGCGGCTGCTGGCGCGCCGGCGCTGAGGCCGCTGTCGCTGTCGCCGAGGCGGCACGGCCGTCGCACCACCCCGCCTACACTCCTGCCAGCCGTCACTGGCGGCGCCTCCTCCCTGCGGCGCCCGCCTCTTCCCGTCAGGACAAGCCCATGCTCACGCTCAGCGGATTCACGCTCTCGAACTATTACAACAAGGTCAAGATGGTGCTCATCGAGAAGGGCATGCCCTTCGTCGAGGAACGCTGCAAGATGGGTGAAGTCAGCGAGGAGCATCTGATGTGCTCGCCGCTGGGCAAGGTGCCCTACATTCGCACCGAGCACGGCGCGTTGTGCGAGAGCGCGGTGATCGTCGAGTACCTGGAATCGCTGCAACCCGAGCCGCGCCTGCTGCCCACCGACATCTGGGAACAGGCCAAGGTGCGCGAGCTCGTGACCTTCGTCGAACTGCACCTGGAGCTGGTGGTGCGCGAGCTCTATCCCGAGGCCTTTTTCGGCGGCCAGGTGAGCGACGCCAACAAGGCCCGCGTGCACAAGCTGCTGACGCGCAACATCGCCGCGTTCCAACGCCTTGCGAAGTTCGGCCCGTACCTGGCCGGCCCCGACTTCACGATCGCCGACTGCGCCGCCTATGTCAGCCTGCCGCTGGTGGCGATGACCACCAAGGTGATCTACGGCGAAGACGCGTTGCAGGGCGCCGGCATCGACTGGAAGACCTACATCAAACTGATCGAGCTGCGCCCCAGCGCGCAAAAGGTGACGGCGGATCGCAAGGTGGACCAGGCGGCGTCGGTGGCGGCGCGGGCGGCGGCGGCGTCCTGATCCGGACGTTTGCCGTGTCGCGACGACTTCAACGGCGGCCACTGCGGTTTCAAGGGCGGCACCGGCATGCGCTTGTCCTTCATGAATTGCCAGACCTCGCGCTTGTAGGCATGGAGCGGTGAATCGGGTGACGGGTGACGGGTAATGCACGCCCAGTGCCTTGCTCAGCGGCTGTGGCGACTCGCCGTTTTCGCAGTCCATGTCGGCGCCAAGTTCGATCAGCGCCCAGACCATGTCCCAGTCTTGCGCCATGGCGGCGCCGGTGATCAGCGGCCGCCCGCCGCGATCCAGGCTGTTGAGGTCGGCGCCCAAGGTCTTCATGAGACCGAGGCCGGCTTGGCGTGGTCCAGGATGAATCTCATGATCACGGGGTCGCCATCCGGTCGCCGCGCGGTCGGATCGCCGCCGCCCTCCAGGACGGCCATCCATATCCTGCGCCCGTCCGGTTGGGCGCGATAGCTCTCCACCGCAAGCGACACCGGCGTGTTGCGGTCGCAGGCCATCGCATTCGGATCGGCACCCGCCCGCAGCAGCGCGTTCACGGCATTCGACTTCTGCCGATCGACCGCCACCATGAGCGGCGTCGTCTCCTGCGGGCCACGCGCATTCGCATCGGCGCCGCAAAGCAACGCGGCACCGATCGCCGAGGCGTCGGCCGCCAGCACCGCTTGCGAAAGCCGGCAGTCCTGCGAGCATGCGGCGCCTGGACGCGCGGCAGGAACCTTCGCGCTGGCAAATCTCATGTCTCGTCCTTCCGGCGGGAGCAGGGCAACGCTACAGATTGCACGATGCCTCCCTTCACAAGCGCGGCTGGCCCTTCCTGCGAGCTTCGAAGTCACGGGGCGGCGGGCGTCCTGGGCTTGACCTGCCTCAACGGCTTGACGGGCAAGCCCTTGTCCTTGAGGAGCTGCCAGACCTTGAACTTGGCGGCGAACAGAGGTGAATCGGGTGACGAGCCGAACGTCGAGTCGAGCGCTTCGCTCAAGGGATAGAGCGTGTGCTCGTAGTCGTACTGCGCTCCCAGCTCTATCAGGCACCAGACGCTGTCCCAGTTCTGGCCGAACGCCGCGTCCGCGATCAGGGGCCGCGACGTTCGAGCCGGGATGTCGACATTGGCGCCGAGCGACTTGAACCAACGCAAGTCGTCGAGGTCGTGGTCATAGATGAACCGCATGAGGACCGGGTCGCGGTCGGGTCTGCGCGTGTCCGGGTCGCCTCCGCCCTGCATGACCATCTCGAGGATCGCGTGGCCGTTCGGCTTCGCTGCGTGGTTCTCGACGGCGAGGTGGACCGCGCCCGCACCATCGGCGGCCACGAGGTTGGGGTTGGCCGAGGCGCTCAGCAGCGCCGCGACGGCCGCCGGCACCTGGGCATCCACGGCGATCATCAGCGGCGTGACGTCTTGCTTGCCGCGCGCGTTCACGTGCGCGCCCGCCGCGAGAAGCTGGGCAATCGTTGCTGCATCGTTGGCGCGGATCGCGCTTTCGAGTCGTTGCTGGACGCCCGAGGTGAAGAAGGTGGTTGCACTGGAAGCCATGAAATTGGGCAGGGTTGAGTGAGCGGAGGCGGCGAGCGCACTGGCGAACGCGGCGATCGATGCGCAGAAGCGGCGAAGTCGGGATCGGGTCATCGGGGTTCCTGGCGGTGTGGGACCGGTGATGCGGGTTCGCTGTCGGCCCGAACTCAACCGCAGCGCGTGAGAAAGCGAGTGAGCGACTGGCGGTCAGCGTCGACGTTCTGCTGCATGGCATCGAGGACGACACCCATCTTGTGCTGGGCCAGCTTGCCGAGCGTGGGCTGGTCACTCCGTCCACCGAGCAGGCGACCCGCCGTGGTCATGCTGTCGTTGATCGTCTCCCGGGAAGCGGCGCGAACGGGTGGGAAAGAGGGAACCGTGCCGCCGGTGTCGTAGGCCGACTGCATGTCGACGATCTGCTGGCCGAGTTCGGCGATGAAGCTTTGCTTGTCGGCGGCGAACTGAGGATCGTTGACGCCGCGCATGGCGGGATTTCGAACCTTGATGTCGATGGGGTTCAGGCCGGGGCCCTGTCCCGCCAGTTCGCGCTGCAGGAAGCGCGAATTGGCGATGTTCTGGCCTGGATCCGTCGTGTTGTTCATGAACGTGAGGAAGTCGCCTTCGGCGCTGAAGCCCTTGGTTCGGCTCGACAGGCTGTCGAAATCGGTTTGCCCGGTCCAGGTCAAGGCGTTGTCAGGCAAACCGGCTGAATTGAAGAGCCTCACCTGGGCACGCGAATTGACGAGTCCCGCCTCCTGCGCGAGGCCGCCGCCCTTCGAGTAGCCCGCGATGTCGAACGGCTCGTTGCTCGCCTCGAGGTGCTGGGTCAGCGTGCGCATGGCCGAATACTGCGGCGTGTCCTGGCCCAGCCCGTTGCGCGTGTTGGTCTGCCAATCCGCGAGGCTGTCGGGCTGCGTATCCCGGGGGACGAGAATGAGTTGGCCAGTGCCTTCGTCTCGGTACATCGCCGCGCGAAAGCCCGTCTTGTCGTTGCGCAGGTCATCGGGCGTCACCTTTCCGTCCGGCAGGCCCAGCGCCTTGTTGAGCGCGGCCGCATCCACCGGCAGCCGCGTCAGGCAGGGCTTGCTGCTCGGCTCATCGCCCGACTTGTCCCCCAACTCATTCAGATCCGCTGCCGCCCGCGCCGACGGCAGTGCCTCGCGGTAGCGGTCGAAGCGCTGCACCACTGGTGCCAGCACACGCGCCTGCTGGGCGCAGTCGCCGTTGACACGCCCGCCGGGCAGTGACGACGCGTTCGCGGCCTGGCGTTGCCCCGTCAAGGCGCCGATGCGCGACGCACTCGCCTGCGACAGCTGCGCATCCTTGGCCTGCGCCGCCTGGCAGCACGCCACGCAAGGCCCGGTGGCTGCGGCCGGGGAGGAGCGGGAAAAGCAGCCCATGTCAGGCCACCCTGCCCGGGAGGGTGAGGTCGGGCACGTCGAAGGCCGAGAAGCGCAGCAGGCCGCGTTCGGACAGGAACAGCTTCATGCTGGTCTCGGGTTGCGAGGTCTGGCGCACGGCTTCGACGGCGCGCGTGGAGTCGATGCCCAGCGTGGCGCAGGCGAGCAAGAAGCACATGAACAGCGCGGCGTCGTGCTCGCTGGCGTCGCGCAGCGTGGGCCAGTGCGGCACCCAGAGGCCAGTGCGCAGCGTGGTGTCGAGGGCGGCCTGACGATAGGCCGCGACCGTGGTCTGGTCGCGGATGAACTCGGCGACGCGCGAGAAGAAGTGGGCCTGCGTGATGGCGGCCATCTGGGCGGTATCGAAGTGCAGCATGGTGGGCAACGTGTTGAATCGGTTGTCGACCATGTTCCGGCGGCTGGCGAAAAGTCCCAGCCGCATTCATCGTGATTTCGGCGCCAATTGCCGCGCGCGGCGTTTCGCCGCGAATTGAGCGCGCTTCGGCGCCAGAGCGCCCTGGATCGGGCCGCCCGTCGCTTTCTGGAACTTCGAAACGTGCAAGGGCTTGACGGCTTGTTTATGATGGTCGGTTGCCCGCCGCTTGCCATGCCATCTTCCAAGACTCCCGCCCCCGCCAACAAGAAGCCCCGCGTCAAGGCGCCTGACGCCCCCGCCGCCCCGGTGCCAGTCGCGCAAGGCGCCGGCCGCACCCTCGCGCGCGCCTTGCGCGCGCCGCGAGAAGTGCTCGACATCGAGCACCAGATCCGGGTCCCCCGCCCGGACGCGCACGCCATCCGCGTGCGCGGCGCGCGTACCCACAACCTGAAGAACATCGACCTCGATATTCCCAAGCACGCGCTGGTGGTGATCACCGGCCTGTCGGGCTCGGGCAAGTCCAGCCTCGCGTTCGACACGCTGTACGCCGAGGGCCAGCGCCGCTATGTGGAGAGCCTGTCAGCTTACGCGCGCCAGTTCCTTCAGCTGATGGACAAGCCTGATGTCGACGTGATCGAAGGCCTGGCGCCGGCGATCTCCATCGAGCAGAAGGCCACCAGCCACAACCCGCGCTCGACGGTGGGGACGGTCACCGAGATCCACGACTACCTGCGCCTGCTGTTCGCCCGCGCCGGCACGCCGTATTGCCCCGACCACGACCTGCCGCTGGCCGCGACGCCGGTGGCGCAGATGGTGGACGCGGTGCTCGCGCTGCCCGCAGAGACCAAGCTGATGGTGCTCGCGCCCGTCGTGCGCGACCGCAAGGGCGAGTTCCTCGAGCTCTTCGCCGACATGCAGGCGCAGGGCTACGTGCGCTTTCGCGTTGACGGCACCATCGTCGAGGCCAGCGAGCTGCCGACGCTGAAGAAGACCGAGAAGCACGACATCGACATCGTCATCGACCGCCTGAAGACGCGCGACGATGCGCGCCAGCGCCTGGCCGAGAGCTTCGAGGCCGCGCTGCGCATCGCCGAAGGCCGCGCGATCGCGCTCGAGATGGATTCCGGCGCCGAACACCTCTATTCGGCCAAGTTCGCGTGTCCGATCTGCAGCTACTCGCTGCCCGAGCTCGAGCCACGCCTGTTCTCGTTCAACTCGCCGGTGGGCGCCTGCCCCAGTTGCGACGGCCTGGGACAGGTCATCGCGTTCGACCCCGACCGCGTGGTCGCCTTCCCCACGCTGAGCCTCGCGGCCGGCGCGGTCAAGGGCTGGGATCGCCGCAACGGCTACACGTTCTCGATGCTCGAGAGCGTCGCCGCGCACTACGGCTTCGACGTGGACGCGCCCTTCGAGACGCTGCCCGAGAAGGCGCGCGACGTGCTGCTCAACGGTTCGGGCGACGAGGACGTCGAGTTCACCTACACGTCCGAGACCGGCACCAAGGTCAAGAAGCAGAGCATCGTCAAGCGCGCGCATCCGTTCGAGGGCATCCTTCCCAACTTCGAGCGCCGTTTCAAGGAGACCGATTCCGCTGCGGTGCGCGAGGATCTCGCGCGCTACCAGGCCGCCCGGGCCTGCCCGGCGTGCCACGGCACGCGCCTGCGCCGCGAAGCGCGCAACGTGTTTCTCGTCGGCACCGGCAGCGATCCCTCGCTGCAGCGCAAGCCCATCTACGAGATCGAGCATGCCACGCTGTCGGACTGCCTGTCCTATTTCGAGCAGCTGCACCTGGAAGGCTCGCGCGCCGACATCGCCGACAAGGTGGTGCGCGAGATCCGCAGCCGCCTCACGTTCCTGAACAACGTCGGACTGAACTACCTGAGCCTCGACCGCAGCGCCGACACGCTGTCGGGCGGCGAGGCGCAGCGCATCCGGCTCGCCTCGCAGATCGGCTCCGGCCTCACTGGCGTGATGTACGTGCTGGACGAGCCGTCCATCGGCCTGCACCAGCGCGACAACGACCGCCTGATCGCCACGCTGCGCCACCTGCGCGACCTCGGCAACTCCGTGCTGGTGGTGGAGCACGACGAGGACATGATCCGCGCATCCGAGTTCTGCATCGACATGGGCCCGGGTGCCGGGCGCCACGGCGGCCAGGTGATCGCGCAGGGCACGCCCGACGAGGTCGCGGCGAATCCGGACTCGCTCACCGGCAAGTACTTGTCGAGGGTGCTGAGCATTCCGATTCCGGCCCGGCGCAATCCCTGGCGCCAGGAGCCGGCCGATGGCGACCCGCAGAACACGCCGCGCCTGCGCCTGCGCGGGGCACGCGGCAACAACCTCAAGAACGTGACCGTCGACATCCCGGTGGGCCTGTTCACCTGCGTCACGGGTGTGTCGGGCTCCGGCAAGTCCACGCTGGTCAACGACACGCTGTACACGGCCGTGGCCCGCGAGCTGTACGGCAGCCACGCCGAGGCTGCGCCGCACGACGCGCTCGAAGGCCTGGAGGCGTTCGACAAGGTCATCAACGTCGACCAGAGCCCGATCGGGCGCACGCCGCGTTCGAACCCGGCCACCTACACGGGCCTGTTCACGCCGATCCGCGAGATGTTCGCGGAAGTGCCGGCGGCACGCGAGCGCGGCTACGGGCCGGGGCGCTTCAGCTTCAACGTGTCGGGCGGACGCTGCGAGAGCTGCCAGGGTGACGGCGTGCTCAAGGTGGAGATGCACTTCCTGCCCGACGTCTATGTGCCCTGCGACATCTGTCACGGCAAGCGCTACAACCGCGAGACGCTCGAGGTGCTCTACAAGGGCAAGCACATCGCGCAAGTGCTGGGGCTGACGGTGGAGGACGCGCTGGAGTTCTTCAACGCGGTTCCCAACATCGCGCGCAAGCTGCAGACACTGCTGGACGTGGGCCTGGGCTACATCACGCTGGGCCAGAGCGCGACGACGCTGTCGGGCGGCGAGGCGCAGCGCGTGAAGCTGGCGCTCGAACTGAGCAAGCGCGACACGGGCCGCACGCTCTACATCCTGGACGAGCCCACCACGGGGCTGCACTTCGCCGACATCCAGCTGCTGCTGACGGTGCTGCATCAGTTGCGCGACGCCGGCAACACCATCGTCGTGATCGAGCACAACCTGGACGTCATCAAGACGGCCGACTGGGTGATCGACATGGGGCCGGAAGGCGGCGCCGGCGGCGGCAGCGTGGTGGTCGAAGGTACGCCAGAGGACGTGGCGGCCTGCATGGAGAGCCACACCGGGCTCTACCTGGAGCGTTTGCTCAGCGAGTGATCAGGAGGCGCTGACGACGCGGTCCCGGCCGCTGTCCCTGGCCTGCTTCAACGCCGCCGTGGCGCGCTCCAGCAGCGCCTGCGGTGCCTCGCCGGACTGGCCTCCGGCCATGCCCATCGACAGCGTCACGGGCTCGGCTTCGCTTTGGTCCGGTCGGCGGATGCGCGCGCTACCGATGTGTGCGCGCACGCGTTGTGCGAGCGCAAGCGCGCCGGCGACGTCGAGCCCGGGCACCAACAGCGCGAACGCCTCGCCGCCCACGCGCGCCAGCGTCGCGTCCGCGGGCACCAGCGTGCGCAGGGCCTCGGCCACGGCCTTGAGCACCTGGTCGCCGAAGGCGTGTCCGTAGTCGTCGTTGATGCGCTGGAAATGATCGATGTCCGCCATCAGCAGCCACGGGCCGCTCTGGCCGGGCGCGGGTGGCGCGGCGGCCGTGAGGCAGGCCGCCAGGGCCTGGTCGAAGGCGCGGCGGTTGGACAGGCCCGTGAGCGAATCGAGCAGGGAATCCTCACGGGCGCGACGCACTTCTTCGCGCAGGCGGTCGATCTGGCGCCGACTGTCGGCCAGTCGCTGCTGCAGGCCGCCGATCTGGCTGCGCATCGTGCCGGTATCGGCGATCACCTCGGCGACGACGTCGGCCAGCTTGCGCGGAACCGGGCCGTTGCGCGCGACGCCGGAGCTGGCCGCAGCGTCATCCATACCCCCATCTGTATCGCCCCGGGACAGCGCGCCCGCCAGCTGGGCCAACGAGGCGCTGTAGCGGGCCGCATGGGCCCCTGCGGCGGCGGCCGATTCGCCGATGCTGCCGAGAACGCGCTGCATGTGGTCGACGACGCGCTGCGCGGTCTGCGGATCGACGTCGGCCACGTGGCGCATGAACAGCGCCTGCGTGGCGAATTCGTCGAGTGCGCCTTCGCGCGCCAGGTGCTCGTCGATGGCGGCGCGCAGCGGCGGGTTGGTCTGGGCGACGTAGTCGAACCAGATGGCGTAGCTCACGGGATGCAGGCCGGCCTGCTGGCGCGACATCCACGGCAAGGCTTGGCGCAGCAACTCGGTGCTGCGCTCGATGCTCATCTCGTATCTCAATCAGACCTCAACAACAACGGTGTTTATAAAGGGCCACCCTCGATTTCGATTTCGAAACGGGGCGTGCTCCTGTCGTGCATCTTGCCTGGGCGTCACAAGGCTACGTGACTTCCAACCCGCTCGGGAGGGATTTCGATTCGCGTCTCCGGACGGGCCGATGCGAAAGCGCGCAGGCAAAAAAAACCGGCACGGCGACTTGCGTCGCGGCGCCGGTTCCAGAACATCTCGCTGACGGCCGCCAGGCGACCGATTGGCGATCAGCTCAGGTGGCTGTTGATCAACTTCGTCATCTCGAACATCGAGACTTGCGCCTTCTTGAAGATTTCCTTCAGCTTGGCGTCGGCGTTGATCATCGTGCGCTTGGCCTTGTCCTGCAGACCGTTCTTCTTGATGTACTCCCACACCTTCTTGGTGACTTCGGTGCGCGGGATCGGCGTGGCGCCGATCACGGCCGCCAGCGTCGCCGAAGGCGTCATCGCCTTCATGAACGCGGCGTTGGGGGTACGCTTCTTGGCCGGAGCGGCCTTCTTTGCAGGAGCAGCCGCCTTCTTGGCCGGTGCCGCCTTCTTCGCGGGAGCAGCGGCCTTCTTGGCCGGTGCCGCCTTCTTCGCGGGAGCAGCGGCCTTCTTTGCCGGTGCCTTCTTGGCCGGAGCGGCCTTCTTCGTTGCAGTTGCCATGTTGATTCTCTCCATCAAGAGGTTTTGATGCGCCAGGGCCTGGGTGAGCGTCGCATGAACTCTCTCATCTCTGCAGGCCTCAGCGACACGAATGGTACTGCCTCGCGCAGTGCGTGAGAAGCCACTTCACCTATGAAAATCATCAATCTCACGAGGGAAACGCATGTTTTTGTCTCGTGGAGGCGTCAATCGTCCCTGCAGAGCGGGAAATGACGCGTGATTCCGTATACCCCTGGCGGTATTTTGCATTTTGCCGCGAGTTGCCGCGAATAGCGCTGCGCGGGTCTGTCGGAGCGCATTCCGCGCCGCAAGCGCAGGTGCGCACTCGGGTTGTCCCGCAGGCGGCGCGTCGCGGGCACGCTGCCTGCGGGTCTTGTCGTCCCGTGAAATCCGGCGCCGACGCGCGTCGCGCTTGCGCCAGTGGGTGTCGCATGGCGCGCGCTTGCCTCACAATCGGACGCAGATACCAACCAACGCTTGTCCGTCATGAAACTCATCGTCCGCTGGCTGCTGCTGGCAGCCGCGCTGCTGCTGGTGGCGCATCTGTCGCCCGGCGTCACCGTCAGCAGCTTCGGCTACGCGCTGATCGCCGCGCTCGTGCTGGGCCTGCTCAACACGCTGGTGCGGCCGCTGCTGGTGCTGCTCACGCTGCCCGTGACGGTGCTGACGCTGGGGCTGTTCCTGTTCGTGATCAACGCGCTGATGTTCTGGTCGGCGGCCGTCCTGCTGGACGGTTTCCACGTCGACGGTTTCCTGTCGGCGCTGATCGGCTCGCTGATCTACAGCGTCGCGTCGACCATCATCGACGTCGCCATCGAGCACCTGTTCGAGGAATGAGGCCGGCGCGCGCCGGCCGCTGACGCCCGCTCCCGCGGCGTCAGTTGCCCTCGAAGCTGCCGCGCTGGTTCTTCATCAGCTCGCGCCGTATCGTCTCGAGTTCGCGCAGCCGCGAATCGATGATCGAGGCCTCGACGAAATCGAGCTTGCCGGAGCGCGTCAGCTTCTGTCCGGCGCGCATGCGGTCGATCGCACCGATCAGGTCGCCTTGCGCGGCATGCGCCTCGGCTTCGGCACGGATCGCGCGCAGCTTCTGCCCCAGCGGTTCGGCACATTGCGACAACAAGGTCCAGGCAAAGACGTCGCGCGGATGTTCGGCCACCCACGTCTGCAGCGTTTCCACCGCTTGCTGCAGCGCAGCGCCGGCGCTCGGGTCGCGCGACGCGGCGCGCGCGATCGCGGCCTCGGCCCGCGCCATCATGGCGGGGCGCGAGCGTTCGTTGCCAAGCGCGGCGACGGCCGCCGCGATGTCCGCTCCGTTGCGCTTGCCGACCGCGTCCTGCACGCGCAGCAACGCGAAATCGCGCGCCACCTCGGGTTCGATCGGGTACAGCCTCGGCCTGACGGTGACCGCCGCCGGCGCATTCGGCGGGATGCCGGCGGTACCGGTCGCTTCGCGCGGGGCACCGGTCGCCACGGTCTCGGTATCGCGATCCTGTTGCACCACGGCGGCGGCGTGCTGCGTCATCACGCCCTGCGCCGTCGCGATCATCGCCTCGGCGGACGTGAAGTCGCGCAGCTCGATCGACGCCAGCGCCCCGCCATACAGCGTGCCCAGGCGCTCTGCGTCGTTGAGCGGCACGTTCAGGCGCGCCTGGTTCTGCATGCGGCGCAACGCGACGTCGGAGGTGTCCATCAGCGCGCGGGCCCGCGTGCGCATCAGAGAATGCTCGGTGATGTGGCTCCTGGCCGGATCCTGGGGCGCGCCCACATGCGCGCGCAGCCGCGCCGCCGCGATGCGCTCGATCGTCAACGGGTGCGAACGCAGCCATGGGTACTGGTTGCTGTCGTTGAGCCGGCTGACGTCCTCCAGCCGCCCGAACATGTCGGCCATCCCCGACGGGGAAAAGCCGGCGTCGGTCATCACCTCCTGGCCGAAGGTATCGGCCTCGGTCTCCATCTGGCGCGAGAACGTCAGCTGGCCGGTGGCCATCGCGGCCTGGCCGCTGGTCAGCACCGCCATCGGCACGTCGGTGTTGCGTGCCTTGGCCGACATGATCAGGCCGATCACCATCGCCGCCATCGTCACCATGCTCTGGTGCTGGTTGGCCACCATGCTGCGCGCGATGTGGCGTTGCGTGATGTGCGAGAGCTCGTGGCCCAGTACGGACGCCATTTCGTCGCGCGTGCCGGCCTGCGCGATCAGGCCCAGGTTCACGCCCATGTAGCCGCCGGGCAGCGCAAAGGCGTTGAACTCGGGGTCGTTGACGAGGAACGGCTCCCACGCCAGCTTCTCTTCCTGCTCCGGGCTGATGTTGCCGCGCCGCAGCGCCGCATCGTGCAGCGGCACGAAGAGCGACATCAGGTACTGGTAGAGCACCGGGTCGTCGATGACGGCCGGGTCCGGACGGATCTGCCGCATGATCGCCTCGCCCAGCTTGCGCTCGTCATCGATGCTGAACTGATCGGCCTCGGCTTCGCCCAGCGCCGGCAGGTTCAACTGGGCAGCAGGCGACGCCGGCACGATGAACAGGTTCAGCGCAAGGCACGCGGCGGCGGCAAGAGGGGCGAGTTTCGGGCGCAAGTGGGATGCTTTCCTGTCCGGTCGGATCGGTGCTTTGGCGACGGCACGCGTTCGCTATGATGACACCGCCATGTATCGGCCGTGTAGCGCCCGCCCGCGGCGGGCGTCCGCGGCCACCGACGTCGGATCACCGCCGACCCTCCAAGGTTCCATGAACGACTCGACCGACCCCGCCGCCGCCGCCGGCCTGACGCACTTCGACGCGCACGGCCAAGCCCACATGGTGGACGTCGGCGGCAAGCCCGAGACCCGCCGCGTCGCCCGCGCCGCCGGCTCGATCCGCATGCAACCGGCGACGCTCGCCGCGATCACCGCCGGCAACGCGAAGAAGGGTGACGTGCTGGGCGTCGCGCGCATCGCCGCCATCCAGGCCGCCAAGCGCACCGCGGAGCTGATCCCGCTATGCCACCCGCTGCCGCTGACGCACGTGCAGGTGGAGTTCGTGATCGACGCGGCCGCCAGCGCCGTGCACTGCAACGTGCAGTGCGAAACCCTCGGCCGCACCGGCGTCGAGATGGAGGCCCTCACGGCCGTCCAGATCGGCCTGCTGACCGTCTACGACATGGTCAAGGCGATCGACCGGGGGATGGTGATGGGGGACATCCGGGTGCTGGAGAAGCACGGCGGCAAGTCGGGGTCGTGGACGACGTCATCCTGAGGTCGCGCGACCAGCGCTGCCGTGCCGCCACGATTCCAGGGCCCAGTGCGGCCTCAGTTCAAGCGATTGAGTATTCGCGACAAGCGTTGCAAGGCGCGCTCCAGCACATGCCCAGCGGCCAGCACGAAGGCGGCGCTGGCTAGCCGCATCGAGGCAGCGATGACGCCTGACGGCGAAAAGCTGCGGACGGACTTGAGGACATCGATTTGCATCAGGCAGCGATGGAGTCTCAGCATAAGAGTCCTCGAATACTGATCGGGTCGTTGGAAATCACCCGACTCCACGCAGGCCAGGATCGGCGCCAGGGGATATCCGCGCATGCGCACGTAATTCGCCGGGTAGGAGGATATGACGCGCAACGGCCTGGGATCAGCGTCAATCTGGGCGGCCGACATGTCCAGCACCTCCCTGCCGCGCCAGCCGAGCGCCCAATGCTCCCGGAACGATGGGTCGTTCGTCACTTCCCAGCGGAGGAACTCCAGTTGGTGCTCCAGTCCGAGTGCGCGGCCCTCCAAGGCCAGCAGGATGGTGGCATGCAAGCATCTGCCGTGTGACTCGGCCCGAGAGTCCAGGCAATTTTCCAGAGCAAATCGAATCAGTCTCGCTGGAGGCTCGAATCCTGGTTCGACCGGCAATGGCTCAATTGCAAACATTGTTCATTCGACGTTGGACGGTTTCGGCGCGCGGTCCACGAACTCGACGTGCAGATGAGAAGGTTGCTAAGCCGCTTGTCGCGTCGCTGGGCGGTAGACCTTTCAGTGACCTGAAGCACTGGATCTTAGCCAAGCCTGGCGAAACCTGCTGTCTTTCGTACCGGGACGACGTCGGGCATGCGCACTTGTGCGCACGATCCGAGCCTGCGAGCGGGCAGCGTCAAGTCCATGCGCCGGCATGCTCGAACGATCCGGCATGCCGGGCCAAGCCCCATTGAAAAGGCCCGCATCGCGCGGGCCTTTGTCGTTCAGCGGAAGTCTCGCCAGGTGAGCCCAGTCGGCTCGGGCTGGCACTGGAACGGCTTCGGCGTGACGCTCGCATTGGCGCAGGGTGCGAAGAACTCCTCGGTGTCTGTCTTGTCGAATTCCTTCAGGCGCGCGACGAGGTAGCGTGCGCGGTCGGTCTGGCCGCTCTCGGACAACGCGTTGGCCCAGGCCATCATCAGGCGGCTGTCCAGCAGCGAGTGCGTGGAGCGCTCGAGCGCTCCCAGCGCAAGGGACGCCGGCTCCGCGGTGGTGGCGGCGGCGTAGTCCGCGTGGTGCGCGAAGAACGGGCTGGTCTGGCCGGCCTGGATGCGCTCCTTGAGCGGCGCGAGGCCCTCGTCGTCGAGAAAGATCGTGGAGACGCGCCAGTAGTCCCAGGTCGACAGCAGCGCCACCGCCACCATCGCGCCGCCGAACCAGCGCAGGGCCGCGCCCTCGCTGCTCAGGCGGATCAGCTTGCCTGGATCGACCGGGCGGCCGCCGCCGACACCGCTCAGCGCGGGCTCGGCCGCGGGCCTGGGCGCCGGTCCGCAGCCCAGCGTGAAACCCCAGGCCCAGGCCGCGGGCAACAGGAAATACGCGTACCAGAGCGGATATTCGTCGAGGCTGTGAATGGCGATCATCAGGATCATCACCCAGGCGGCGCGCGCGCCGTGGCCAGCCTCGCCTTGCGTCGCCCATGCACGCAGCAGGCCCTGGGCCAACGCCCAGACCATCAGGCCCAGCACCAGCGCCGCCAGCGGGATCCCGAGCTCGACGACGAGTTGCAGCGGCAGGTCGTGCGTGTGATCGAAGAACGCGGTGGGCCGGTGCGGGAACGGCGTCAACGTCCACGCGAAGTTGAACTCACCCCAGCCCACGCCCAGCAGCGGCTGCTGGCGCACCATCTCGATGGCGTTCTTCCAGATCGCGAAGTGCGAGCTGTCGCCGTCGGAGGCGCGGGTGGCGGTGCCGATCGCCGCGTGCGGCAGGAACGAGGCATGCGTGCTCAGCCATTGCCAGGCATGGATGCCCAGCGGGAACAGGATGGAGGCCACGAGCGCCGCGCGCGTGCTGCGCGAAAGGCGCGTGTCGCACAGGCCCCAGAGCACCAGCACGCCCGTGCCCCCATACAAGCCGGTCCGCGAACCGCTGAGCACGACGGCCGCCATGATCAGCGCCCCGATCGCCAGGCCCAGCCAGCGCGGCACGCGACGCCATTCGACCAGCGGCACCAGCGTGATCACCGACCACACCAACAGGCTCGCGAGATGATTGGGCTGGCGCAGGTTGCCCACGGCGCGACCGGGCAGGCCGGACTGCGCGATGACCTGGCCCTCGGCGAAGTGGGTGATGCCCGGGGCATAGACCTGGATGATCGAGATCAACGCGCTCAGCACGCCCACGCTGACCATGCCGATCGCGAACGGCGCGAACGCCTGCAGGCCGTCCTGGTCGCCGCCCTGTGCGACGCGCGAGGCGAGCGCCGCGACGAAGCAGGCCGTCACCAGCAGCAGCAGCGGCGGCAGCGCGAGCGACGTCGGCAGCGAGCCGATCGTCCATGAGCCGAGGATCGCGGCGCAGACCAGCGCCAGCGCCACCACCAGCACCGTGACGGCGCCGCGGCGCGCGCCGGCTGGCGGGGTCGGATTGCCCACCAGCATGCACAAGCCCCAGCCCAGCAGGCACAGCAGTTCGTTGAGCTGGGTTGCGGACGGCGTCCGGTTGTAAGCCAGCAGTGGCGGAAAAATCAGCGCGAACGCGTAGACGAACACGCGGAGATCGGAGCGGTCGCTGGCAAAGGATTGACTGGTCATTGCGGCAAAGGAAGTGAGGCCGGCGGACAGTGGCCGGCTTGCGCGACGCGCCAGGGCGCGGGCGGTGCACAGGGTAACGCGATTCCGGGGCACCCGCGGGCGCGCGGCGCCGCGAGGCTTCCGGTTGCCTGAAATCGCGCACGATACGGGATGCCCGGGCACCTGGCATCGGAAGGGCGCGCCGGATGCGTTAGGGCAGCGGCATCGACAAGACAGTTGGCAAGAGCAGCGTGGCGACGTTTCGGTAGCAACCCACGCCGAGACGGCGATCACTACCACCATCAAGACCAGCGCCTGCCAGGCGCGCAGAGGCGCAGCCGCGCCGGACTCCGGCGCCTCGACTTGCACCGTCGCCAACTTGGCGGCCGTACCGAAGGCGACGATATCTAGCACGCCGATGTCCGGAATCGATGGTAGACCGTCCGCGAGAATGGGGCCTTCGCAGCCGGCCAAGGCCAGGACGAAAACGGCCAGCAACTGGTTGCGCATCGTCACGATAGGTGGGCCGCCCATGTTCAGCAACTGGACTCCGGCGATAGGGAAGGTCTGAACAGGTCGAAGATCTCGGCGCGAGACGCATCGATCTGCACAAACGACTTCCAGACGACACGCCGCAACACGTCGGGACACGTTGCAAATCGCCGGGACGCATTGCGCGGCCTCTTTTGGCACCCATCATGCCGTTTTCGGACGGACTACTCCCATCATCGCCATCAATTGCTTTCGAGCCATCCACAGATTCGACAGAGCAAACAGCGTGATGCCGTGCGCCGTGTTCTTGGGCAGTACGCAGAAGCGCACCTTCACAAGACCGAACTGGCGCTTGATGACACGAAACGAATGTTCGACCTTCGCGCGAACGCTGGCCTCGCGGTATTCGGTCTTCCTGGCGGCTGTCTTCTTGCGGCATTCGGGCAGTCTGGCCATGTCGCTGGGGCGTGCCGCGATATGCCACTTCAAATCTCGATCCATACGAGCTGGCGCACCTCGATATCCTGAGTCGGCCCAGACCTGTTGCTCTTTGCCGTGGAGAAGATCGGCGACCTGTTCGACATCCGATTCGTTGGCGGCAGTCGTTGTCACCGTGTGCACCAAGCCGCTGTCGGCATCGACGCCGATAGAGGCCTTCATGCCGAAATGCCACTGCTCGCCCTTCTTCGTCTGATGCATGTCGGGGTCGCGCTCGCCCTCGGCATTCTTGGTCGAACTCGGAGCCGCGATGATCGTGGCATCGACGATGCTGCCGCGCTTGAGCAGCAGGCCCTTTCGGGTCAGGTGCGCGTTGACGGCCTTGAAGATGTCTTCGGCCAGATCACTTTCCTCGAGCAGATGGCGGAAGTTGAGGATCTTCGTCTCGTCGAGAATCGGCTCGCTCAGGCTCATACGCGCGAAGGCCCTCAGTGAAGCGATCTCGTACAGTGCCTCGTCCATCGCTGGATCGCTCAGTGCAAACCAGGTTTGCATCAAGTGCACCCGCAGCATCAATTCCATCGGGTACGGCCTGCGTCCTCGGCCGGCCACCGGGTAGTGCGGCGAGATCACACTGAGCAGTGCCTTCCACGGCACCATCAGTTCCATCGCTCCAACGAACACCTCGCGCCGCGTCTTCTTACGCTTGCCCGCGTACTCTGCATCCGAGAAACTGATCTGGCTCATCGTGCTTGCTCCTTTCGAGTCTTAACGCGCGACGGGCGAATTCGGTGGGTCTGTTCAGACCTTCCCTAGCTGACAGCACACCGGCTCGCGGAGTGTCCGGGGGCCAGGCGCACCAGAATGCCCAGGCCTTGACTGCGGCACCGCGCAGTGGGCGCGTCAGGCACAGCGGAGATTGATTGGATGAGCGCATTGGCTTCCCTCTACCGCCTGTCGCGCATCGTATGGACCGCAGGATGTGCGTTCTCATCGAGGGAGAGCGGATCGCGCATGGGGCGGCCTTCTGCGATAGACGGCGAACTGCCCCGCCCCGCCCAGCAGTTCATAGGTTGGAGCAATGGCTTGACGAATGACGAAGGTGGAGTCCGTCAGCTGCGCGTCGCCCAGCGAGGCCTGGTCGATGGTGCTTAGGAAGATCCAGTCGGGTGGCGACTCGACGAGGCGACGCACGATGCCGTCGACCTGCTCCTTGAACAGGAGGTTCGCGAGCACCGGGGAGTAGCGAAAATATGGGGCGACACCGGCTTCCAGCAGGTAGGCGGTGTCGTTGAACGCAATGACGGCCACGCTGCGCTTCCCGCCGCCGCTGACCTTGCGGAGCGCGTCGCTCGCAATGCGGAACTCGGCGAGATGGGCGGCGGGCTCCCTGGGGAGTTCGTCGCCGGCGGCGTCGGTCCAGCGCGACCGGTTGTCGGTGCTCGCATCGAGCACTCCAGCGATGCGGTCCACGAAGTTGGGGTACCTGATGGACGACGCTTGCGCCGCAATCAAGACGATCAGGCCGATGGACAGCGCAAATGTCCACCGGGTACGGCGGGGGCGCAGCGGCACCGTGAAGGCGCTGGCAGCCGCCTCCGCCAGAAGCAGGCACCAGGGAATCGTCACGTGCATCAGGTTCTGCTCGTGCGATCGGCCCACGAAGATCAGCAGCGTGCCCATTCCATAGACGGCAATCGTGGCGCGCACCGCCAGCCGCGCCGAGACGCTTCGCGACCACGAGGCGCACAACGCGGCGCCGGTGCTCCGGACGTAAGTTGCCAGCATCGCGAGCAACAGGAGCGCCGTAGTTCCGTGGCCGACGATCGCCGCCGCGATCGGCAGGTTCGCAATGCCGCCACCGTAGACGAAGATGGACTGCGTCAACCCGCGCCAGAACGCGCCGTCGGGAAACTGGCCTTGGTTGGCCCACGTGAAGGCGGCTCCCGCGACCAGCACCCAACCGCACACGGCGCCCAGCGCGAAGCGGGCGAGTGCGCCGGCAGGCTGGCTGGTGTCTGCGCGGCGGAGACTGCAGACGAGGTAGACACAGAAGGCGAATGACAGGTATAGGCCGACGTCGATGGAGAACACGATCTGCAGCGCAAGCGCTGCGCCGGCCAGCGGGCCGAGGCGGGCGTCTCCGTTCCGTGCGTGAGCGGCCACCACGGCGAACAGGGCGACGTCGAAGATGTAGCGCAGTACGGTGGAGGACGGCCAGATCCATTTGGGCGCATCGCCCGTGTCGGTGAACAACGCCAGGGCGAGCGCTAGCAACAGGCCCACCGTCGCCCATTCCGCGTTGCGCAGCCACGAACGCAGAAAGGCGAACAGCCCCAGGAAATAGGCGCAGCCGGCGAGCATCTCCAGCCGGATGAATGTGGTGTATCCGTGCGAGCCGGTGACCCGGCCAAGGGCGTCAAGCAGGAGCGGCCATCCGACGCCATATTGCGCGTAGAAGTCGGTACAGAGCCGCAGGCCGTGCGCATAGGCCACCGCGGGTGCCATCACGTAGAAGTCGAGGTGGTGAAACTGGTCAGTGTCGAAGGTACGCCACAACAGCAACTCTGGCCAGGGAACGAAGACGAACAGCGCCAGGATCGCCACCGGAAGCGCAGAGTCCCGAGCGAAGCCCGCACCTCGCACTGGCGCCAACCCGGCGATCGCCGTGTCGGGCGCAGCATGGGTCGCGGCGGAATGCCTGCACAGTCTCCAAGCGACGAACGCCAGGCCCAATAGGGAGGCCGCGAGCCAGGCGGGCCGGCCGTCAGGCGCGAACAGGGGCAGCAGCGCGACCAGCAGGCAGCCGAGCAGGTCGGTGCGCCTGCCGCTGGCGTCGTCGCGGCGCGAAGCGCGCCGCACGAGCATCGCCACGAATGCCGCATCGGCTAGTACGCAGGCCACGATTCCGTACAGGTAGATCGGCAGGTCGTGATCGGGATGGTAAAGGCTGGCGCCGAGCAGCGTCAGCGGATGTGCAGGAGGGATCCGTTGCCGAGCGATGCCGAACTCAGCCCAAACCCACAACAGGCCCTGCACGGTGCTCAAGGCCAAGAGCAGCGGCAGCAGCGAACCCGCGCGCCGCGAGATCCAGGCCTTTGCCCGATCGAGTACACCGGTCGCGGCGAGCCGTCCCTTGCTCGGCGTGGCGTGAAGTGTCAGGCCAGTGCCGTCGGTGATGGATTCGTCCATGGCGCGATATTACTTGGCCTTCCGGCAGCGATCGTTGCAGGCACCGCATCGATCGCGGCCTGCTACGATCCAGCGGTGGCCGTCCCGCCCTGAAGTTCGCATGAATGAATCTTTTAAGCCAATCCCTGTCATGCCCCCCGATCGCAATCCCGCGCTGTTCCGGGTGCGTTGCTGGATCGACCTGCAGCTCGGAACGATCGCCAAGGCCCTGCGGCCGGCGATGGCAGACCTTCACGGCGACATCCTGGACGTGGGTGCCGGCGAGTCGCCATGGCGGGGCTGGCTGCCGCCAAGCTCCGTCTACTTCGGAATCGACGTCCTGGGCGCAGCCGACTACGGTATGAGCCGGCAGCCGGACGTCGTCTACTACGATGGCCGCAACATTCCGTACCCGGCGACCCGCTTCGACGGCGCGATCTGCATCGAGGTTCTCGAGCATGTCGACGAGCCCGAGCCTTTCCTCGCGGAGATCGCCCGCGTGCTCAAGCCGCGCTCGACGCTGCTGCTGACGATGCCCTGGTCCGCGCGCCGCCACCACGTGCCTCACGACTTCCAGCGCTACACGCGGGAGAAACTGCTGTTGGTGCTGCAACAGGCCGGCTTCGAAAATATCGATATCCGCGAACGCGGCAACGACATTTCGGTGATCGCCAACAAGTTGATCGTGTTGACGATCCGGTTGCTCAAGCCGCAGCGGCCGATCACGATGGCCTGGTGCCTGCCGCTGGGGGTCGTGGTGGCGCCGATGGCCGCGGCGATGCTCGGCGCCAGCTACGTGTCGGTGGCGCTGGGACTTGGAGCCAAGGAAGATCCATTGGGCTATTTCGTTCGCGCGCGACGGTCGGAGGTCGGCGGCGCCTGAGCGGCGGCGCGGCCCGGCCCAAAGACGAAGCGCGAAAGGCACAAGTACGAGAAGACGGCCATGAGCGGCGTCAGCAGCACCTGCCGCGCGATGGCGTCCTCCACGATCGGCGCGAGGAGATGCAGCGCCAACAGGTTCACCATGTAGTTCGCGGCGTAACACGCGATGAAGCGCGGCAGGCGCTTGAGCGACAGGTCGCGAAACGCGTACGCCCCCATCGTGACGAAGCTGAAGACGACACCGGCCGCCATGCCCACCAGCAGCGCCAGCCAGAGCGGCGCGCCGATTCGTTCAACACCCGCGTACACGGCGATGCCGAAGATGGTGTTCATGATGCCGGCCAGGAGGAACCGGAACACGCGGGAGTCAACCATCGGTGCGAGGGCCGCAGGGCGGCCGCAGACTGGCCGTGATCATCGGCGACCGGCGGCGACGGACTTGCCGTCTGGTAGAAGCTGCGTCGCCTTGCCATGTCGGATCAACGCCGAACGGATCAGCCGCGGACGTCCCTTGACCTCGGTCATGATCTTGGCAACGTACTCTCCGACCAGCCCGATCGCGAACAGGTTGAGCGAGCCGAAGAAAAGCGTAGTGATGAGCATCGAAGTCGCGCCGCGCGGCGCGATGTCGGGACGCAGCAGCTTGAGCATCACCATGATGCCGGCCGCCAGCGCCGACACCATCAGCAACACGACGCCAGCGGCGGTGAGCATCGTCAACGGCGTGTCGCTGAACGAGAAGATGCCCTTTTTGGCCCAGCCGATGTTCTTCAGTAGGTTGTTGGTGGAGCGCCCGAACATGCGCTCCGGACGGACGTAGTCGACTCCCGTCTGGCGGAAGCCTACGTAGGCGCGCAGACCGCGAACGAACAAGTCTCGCTCGGGGCAATTCAGTAGCCAGCCGACCACGCGCCGATCCATGAGCGAGAAATCGCCCGCGTCGTGTGGGATCGGAACGTAGCTGAAGGCAGCGAAGATCCGATAGAAGGCCTTGTACATCGAGCCCCAGAACCACGACATCTCGCGCCGGATCCGGCGGCCGTAGACGACGTCGTGACCCTGCTCCCACTGCTCGTAGAACTGCGCGATTAGCTCAGGCGGATCCTGGAGATCGCCGTCGAGCAGTACGACCGAGTCCTTGGTGCATAGCTCCATTCCGCTGCGAAAAGCCATCTGCGAACCAAAGTTGCGTGAATGCGAGATGCCCAGTACGTGCGGGTCGTTCTCGCTGAGACGCTGGATGACTGCGGCACTGTCGTCCGGGCTGCAATCGTTGACGAAGATGATCTCGTAGTCGATGCCCAGCTTGACGAAGGTCTGGCTCAGGCGCGCATGCATGATGGGGATGGCCGGCTCATCCTTGTAGCAGGCGATGATGGCCGAGACGCTGCGCTTGTGCGCGCCCGAGCGCTTCTTCGTCAGCACGGCCATGTCGGCGTCCGACAGCGACTTCACCCACTCAGCGGTCTGCTTCAGGCCATCGTCAAGCGCAACTTCGGGCTTCCAGCCCAGCACCTCGCGGGCCTTGGATGCGTCGGCATACCATTCAGCGAGATCCCAGGATCGGCCTTCCATGCTTCCGAACACCGGCTGCAGCGCAATCGAGAACAGCCTGCGCGTGCGCTCTGCAAGTTCGCCGATCGTGGTGCGCGTGCCCGAGCCGATGTTGAAGCTCTCGCCATAGATGTCTGGATGCATGCGCAACGCGGCACCGATGAGCGCGCGGCAGACGTCCGTCACGTGGACGAAATCGCGCGAGGTCCTGGCGTCGACCAAGGGTGGCAGGCTGCCTGCAAGTGCCTGGCGCAACAGGTTGGGGATCAGGCGCGAGGTGTCCTCGAGCGGCCCGTACACCGAATAGAGGCGAAGGTTGACTCCGGGAAAGCTGCGATGCTTGCCGAAAAAATGCAGGAAGTCTGACGCCGCGCCCTTGGAGACCGCGTAGTGGCTGTTGGCGTCGCGCGCAGCGTCTTCCGCTGGCGCCGCGCAGATCGTTCCATACTCCGATGAACTGCCCGTATGCACGAACGCTGCCAGCGGATGTTCGGCCAGGCGCTCCACGAGTTGGGTCAGTGCGAGGAAGTTGGTGCGATAGATGAGGTCGGCGTCCTCCTCGAACGAGTAGGCGCCGTACGCGACACAGTTGAAGACCGTGCGAGGCCGCACCGAATCGACCAGGTTCTTGGTCGCGTTGCCGTCGTTGAGGTCGACTGCGATGATGCTCGAGTCGTGCACGTCGGCCAAGCGCCAGCCCTTCTCCTGGCGTACCACGGCGAAGACGTCGCGCCGCACTGCCGCGATCTCCTTGAAGAGGTTTGCGCCGATGAAGCCCGAGGCGCCCGTGACGAGTATCGGACCCTCGAGCGCGCGAATGTAGGAAGCAAGGATGGCCACCGCCGGTTCCTTCGGTTCAGAGTTGGGCAATGGCGGCCACGACGGTGTCAACGTCGAGCCCGGACTGATGCCGGAGCCAGGACTGCGAGCCGTAAGCCTCGAAACGCGCAGCACGTGCGCAGAGATGGCGAAAGCGGCGCGGCATGAGGCCGCTCGAGGCCAAATTCAACGCGAGTTCGCTGGCGAAGCCGCCTCGCGCGACATGTTCCTCGACGACCAGCAACGCGCAGGAGTGCGCCAGCTGCTGGAAGAACTCCGGCGGCGGAAGGTAGTGCGCGAGCGGCAGAAGGCCCACGACCCACAGGTTGGGCCGCGTCGCCTCAGGCAGCGCCTGCAACGGGGCGATATACGTACCGACCAACGGGCCGACCGCGACAACGCTCGGACCGCCGCCGCGGGTCAGCTGTCGCCACGCCTCAAACGGTGGAGGCACATAACCAGGCGGCGGTTCACCGCGGCCGAGCCTGAGGTAGAACGGCGTCGGCGTGTCGCCTGTGGTCTGCACCGCGGCCGCCACATCCTCGTCGAACGCGGGCACGCAGGCGCGCATTCCACCGAGCGAAAGCAGCGTGCCGTAATCCTCGATGGCGTGATGCGTCGGCCCCATCACCCCGTAGCCGTAGCCGCCGCCGTTGCCAACGATCCTGACCGGCAGCGCGTGGAGCGCGACATCGTTACGGATCTGCTCGAAAGGTCGCGCGGTGACGAACGGGGCAATGCTGTACACCCAGGCCTCTAGTCCAGTGCGACTGAGCGCGGCGGCCACGGAGACCATGTTCTGCTCAGCGACACCGGCATTGACGAAGCGCTCGCCGAGCGCGGCCTGCAACGGTTCGAGCGCCATGAAGCCGAGATCGCCGGAGAGGAACACCATGCGCGGGTCGGCACCGCGGACGACCATGGCATCGCAGAACTGCTTCCTCATGGCTCGTCCACCTCGGCCATCGCGGCCTCGTACTGCGCCGTGCCCAACGGCAGGTAGTGCCATTCCATGCGGTTCTCCATGAAGCTCACGCCCTTGCCCTTGACCGTGCGCATCACGACGATGCGCGGTCGAGTTTCGGCAGGCCGCCGCATCAGGTCCCGCAGCGCGTCGAGGTCGTGACCGTCGACGACGTCGATTGCGGCATCGAAGCCGACGAGCTTGTCCCAAAGCGGCGCCATCGAGGCGACCTCGCGCGTCGAGCCAAACCCCTGCAGTTCGTTGTGGTCGACCAGCACCGTGAGATTGCCCAGACGCTGATGACACGCGAAGATCAGCGCCTCCCAGGTCGAGCCCTCCTGCCATTCGCCGTCGGACGTCAGGCAGACCACTCGGGCATCGCTGCCCTGAAGGCGATGCCCGAGCGCCGTGCCGGCAGCCAGAGACAAGCCGTGGCCCAGGCTTCCAGTGGCGAACGGGATATCGGGGATGCCCACGCTCGGCGGGTGGCCGGCCAGCAGGGTGCCATCTTTGTGGAACGTCTCGAGCGCCTCGTCAGCCAGCCGCCCGACGCTCCAGAGAGCAATGTAAAGCGCGCCGGCGGAATGACCCTTCGACAGGATGAAGCGATCCTGCTCACGTAGAAACTCATGGAACACCAACAGCATCGCGTCGAGCGCCGACAGGTTGCCACCGATGTGTCCGACGCCACTGGCGTAGTGCATCTGCAAAAGTCTCCGCCGCGCTCGTGTGCGCAGAGCGTCCGTGAGGGGAAGGTTCATGGGCGTAGTCTCATGGAAGCGTCCTGATAGGACAACACCATGCCGGGCTGGCGCATCAACGCGCGCAGTCCCGGCTGGTTGAGATGTCCAACGTAGTTGGGCGGCAGCAGTGCGAGATGGAACGGCGATTGGTCCGCCGAAATCTGTATCAGCGTCTTTCCGGTGAGTGCCCAGCGCGGCGTCATCAGCGCACGCTCCGGCTCCTGCGCCGCGCCGAGCGCGCCGACGACGAGCACCAGCGCCAGCAGCGCGCGCGCCACCGGCCGACCTCCGTTCGCCAGCGGGCGCACCGCGGCGATGGCGAGCACCGTCAATGCGGCGATGGAGCAGCGCATCACCAGGTCGTTGCCATTGCCGAAGTAGAAGAACGGCAGGAGCAGCAGGATGACCGCTGCCATCGCCACCTTCAGGTCGAACGCCCGCAGAAGCGCGAGCAGCAGGGCCAGGATGCCGAATTCCACCAGGCAGAAGCCCGCGTAATACATCCAGAACACGCGTGCCTGCGGGAACATGTCGATGGCCCAGCCGCGTGGGATGGCCTGCGTGTCCATGGTGAGGTAGCGGCCCACGAGGGTGGCCAGCGCGAGAAAGGGGAGGCCGCTGCGGGTGGCGAGCAGCGCGCCGATGTCACGCCGCCAGTTCAGGCCCACCACGTAAAATGGCACGAGGCCCACGGCCGACAGGGGCGACCACAGCGTGACGGCAGCGGCCAGCATCAACGACACGCGTGCCAGATCGGGCGTTCGCCAGTGACGCAGGACCATGAAGATCCCGAGCCAAGCGGGCAGCGCATGGTTGGGAACCCAGAACAACAGGGTCGAGTTCGAGGAGTACTGGACGAACGAGGCCCACCACTCGATGTGCTGTCCCAGCTTGGGCAGTGCGCCAGTCGTCGCGACGACGCCGACGAGGTCGAGGCCGCCGAAGCCGAGCATCAGCACGCACGCGATGACGCGCTCGCGCCGCGACTTGAACAGAGACGTCGCCGCGCACAGCACCAGCACGAGGCCACTGGCGGTCCACAGGTAGAGCAGGAGATCGGCGCAGCGCAATCCCAGCAAGGAGCCGACCGCAGCAGAGGGCAGGTAGTAGCCGATAGGCGCGCGCAAGATCACCGCCTGTCCGCCGTCCGACTCGTACATCGGCGGCCAAGTCGTCTCCACCAGGTCGCGCAGCACGGCGTCCCGTGTGATCCAGTCCGAGTTGGCAAAGAAGAAGTGGCCGATGCCTGCCAGCGCCGTCCACGCGAAAGCAACGACGAGGATGATGGCCAGCGACTGACGGCTCACCTCGAAACGCCGCCATGCCGTGCAGGCCATGGCCTGCACGAAGCCGTAGGTCGTCAACAGCGCCAGCGCCAGCGCCACCGGCCATTTGAACCAGGCGCTGAAGACGAGCAACGGGAGCACGAGGTAGGCGCAGACGAGGCCGTCGAGCAGCGTCATACGTGACGTGCCGGCGGCGATGTCGCGAGAGGGGGCCATTGCGCTCACTTCTGGTCTGATTCCTCGTGATAGTCGTCGTCGATGTTGACGCCCCAGATCTTCGATTTGTCGCCGCTGCCGGCGAGGATGGCCTCGACAGCGAACTTCGCCGACAGCATCGAGTGATCCTGGTTGTTATAGCGGTGCATGCCGTTGCGGCCGATCAGGTAGAGGTTGCGTATGGTGTCGAGATAGGCGCGCAGTTCGTCGAAGCGCTCATAGGCGCTCCCGAAATAGCCCGGGTAGGCCTTGGGCATGCGGATGACCACGGCGTCCAGCGCGTCAGCCTCGTCGGCCAGCTTGAGTTGCTGCATCTCGCGCAATGCAAGCGCCTTGAGCGCCTCGTCGGACAGGCCCCACAGCTCGTCGTCGTCACGCGCGAAGAACTCGAGTCCGACCCAGGCCGTGTCCGGGCTGGCAACCATGTACGGACTCCAGTTGTTGAAGATCTGCAGCCGGCCCACCTTGACACCGGCATCCTGAATGTAGATCCAGTTGTCGGCCACTAGGTGGGTGCGCGCGTCGATCGCGCCCGCGGTCTTGCGCAACTTTCTGTACAGCACGCCCACCGTGATGAAGTCGCGGTACTCCAGCTGGGTGCCGATGCCCGCCACCGCGCCCGGCAGGTCGGCACCCATCGCCAGCGACAGATCCTTGACGGGCATCGTCGACACCACGTTCGACGCTTCCACGCGCAGGGTCTGCGCGCCGTCGACGAGCGCCGTCACTGCCTTGATGCGATCGCCTTCGCGCTCGAGTCCCACGACCTGCGCACGTCTCAGGATGCGACCGCCCGCGGCCTCGAAGCGTCGCGCCGCCGTCTCCCACATCTGGCCGGGACCCAGCTTGGGATAGAGGAAGTTCTCGATGAGCGAGGTCTTTTCCTGGGCGTCGCTCCGGCCAGGCAACATCTTCCTCAGCGCGTGCGCGATCATGTTGCCGATGTTCAGGCTCTTGACGCGCTGCGCGCCCCAGGCAGCGCTGATCTGGTTGCAGGGCACGCCCCACACCTTCTCTGTGTACGACTTGAAGAACTGCAGGTACAGCGCGCGCCCGAAGCGGTTGATGAAGAAGTCTTCCAGTGAGACCTCGGGCGAGATTGGCGCCAGATGCGAACGCGCGTAGCTGAACGCGAACTGCGAGCACTTGGCCACGCCGAGCTTGGCGACCATGTCCACGCCGGGGCTCAGCGGATAGTTGAAGAAGGCGCCGTTGAAGTAGATGCGCGAAAGCCGGTTGCGCAGCAGCATGACGGCCTCGTCCGCCTCGGTCGCGTGGATGTGGCCCGCGCCCAGCAGGCGCGAAGCGCCCTGGTAGGCGATGCGGAACTCGCTCTCGCCGCCGGCGCCCGGCGGCATCGCGACGGGCAGCATCTCGCGCCACCAGTTCATTACCCAGTCTGACTTGGAGAAGAAGCGGTGGCCCCCGATGTCGATGCGGTTGCCCTTGTAGTTGACCGTCTTGGACAGTCCGCCGATGTCTTCGGTGGCCTCCAGGACGAGGACATCGCGCTTGCCGGCGCGCACAAGTTCCATGCCGGCGGTCAGGCCCGCCGGGCCGGCGCCGATGATGACTGTATCTGCGGATGTGACGTTCATCTGGGGCAATCATGAAGGCTGCGTGCACTCATGGGAACTGGGCGCACGAATAGAGATGGTAGGCCAGGCCACGCTGCGGGTCACCCGGATTCCGGTCGCGCCACTGCGCGAGGGAAGGCGTGGACATCGGCTCGCGAAAGACGAGGTAGTCGGGATGTCCCGCCGCATGGCAGATGTCGGTGACGAGCGGCACGGTCGCCGGGCAGCTCGCCTCGGGCGCGCCTGCGACGCCGGTCATCTCCTGAAGCTTGTGGCAAAGCGTGCGCTGCACGTCCAGGCCGTCCAGCATTTCGACGCGGCGCGCCAGCTCGAGCGCCTGGCTGCGGTCGAAGACCACGCTGGAGCCTTGCGCCTGGGCATAGAACTCACCGCGCAGTCCCAGCAGCCAGGGCACAAGGAGCTCGTCGTCCCAGAACACGGTGGCGCCGACCGGCAACTGCGCATCGAAGACCGGCGACCCCGCCTGCAGGTGGCCCTCCGCGCGCCGCTGCCAGTCGGAGCGTTGATCCCACGTCTGCAGGCCGGTTGCGACGCCGAGCACCGCGACGGCGGCCGCGACCAGCTCCATCCGCGGCCCTGCCGCCAGGAGTCGCTGGAATGCCAGCACCAGCAGCGCGGCGATCAGTGGCAGGCCCGCAAGGACCATCAGTACGCCCGTGTCGCGAACGATGTCAGGCCGGGCATGGATCGCCCCCAGGGTCTGGTGCGTGACCTGGGCGCTGATCACGATCATCGCGGCGCAGGATGCCAGCGCCGCGCCCTTCGCGACGCGATCGGACACCTGCAGCCGGAAGTGTTCCACGGCGAACGCTGCCAAGGCCCAGACGACGCAGACCCAGCCGGTATTCCAGTTCGAACCCACAGCGATGCAGGCGACGCCGAGGGCGGCCGCGAGCCAGCGACCCACCCCTGCCCGGCTCCAGCAATCGATCAGCACGCACGGCAGCGTCATGAGCGCCAGCAGATGAAGCGGCCACTGGATTCTCCAGAGCTGCAACTGCGTAAGAAGCACGTTGTGGAGCAGGTCGGCGCCGACCACCCAGACAACCATGAGCGCCGCAGCCGCGACCAGCGTTGCACGCGCCATCTGCGCCACCGGGGCGGGCGTGCGCGAAAACCGCAGCAGCAGCGCCAGGACGAGCACATCGAAGGCCAGAGGTGACCAGTCCAGGCGGGTGTAGGAGGCCGCGAAGACCTGGGGATTCACGACGCTGACGATTTGCAGCCATCGCGGGTCGAAGGCGAGCAGGAGGTTCGGGAAAGGGGGAACCCCGGCGACGGCGAGCACAGGGATGACGGCGAACGCGGCGCCCAGCCAGGCCCAGGAACGCCGGCGCATCACCAGCAGTATCCAGCCCACGACGAGCACTGGCAGCACGATGAGCGGGTGGAATGCGGCTCCCGCCGCGGCAAGCAGGATCGCCGACGGGATTCGGCCACGCAGAAGTTGCCCTAACGCGAGCAATGCGAAAGGCTCGGCGAGACTGCGCGCTGTCAGGAAGGGTTCCGCATAACCGAACTCGCCAAGCCCGCCGTAGGTATGCGGCATCGCTACGACGAAGGCCAGCATGGCCCAGCGCAACGGCCTCGACGCCCAGTCTTCGGTGAGCTTCCAGGCCCCCAGAGCGAACAGCATGTGACAGCCTGCCAGAACTGCGAGTTCGACCCCACCGATGCCGAAACTCGATACCAATGGCGCCAGCAGCAGCGAGAACATGGAGAAGCGATCCTGCATCGCGGAATGCAGGAACAGGTCGTTCGCGAACCGAGCGGGCATCAGGCGGTTCAGCACCTCGCCGAGGTACAGCAACGCGTCATGGCGGACGCCGCGATAGGGCCGTGACAACAACCAGAGCGCCGCCACAGCGAGTGCGGCGATCCAGTCGGAGCGCAAGCGCCAGTGTCGCGGCGACGGCGACTCTTGCCCAGCGATCATGACCCGCCGGCGAGGGCGTCCACCGACGGCACGGCCGTCGCCTGCGCGCGCCGGGTACCGAACAGCAGCGTCTTGCGCATTCCGAAATTGAAGAAGAAGACAACGCCTGCGGAGCCAGCCTTGCTCAGGAACTTCGGCCACCCCAAGTGGTCGATCTGCACCCACAGCAACAGTTCCGTGAGCAGCAGTCCCGCCACGCCAATCGCGACGAAAAACCCGAACTCGAGCGCGGAGCGGTTGATCGTCCTCGCTTCGAAGACCCAAGCGATGCTCGCGATGTAGGCGACGACCGCGCCGGCGGAAAAGCCGATCAGCGCCGCCCACTGATAAGCCAGCCCGGCGTGTAGCCCCAACTGGTACAGGCCGACGTCGACGCACAGCGCGCCCGCGCTGGCGACAAAATAGCGGGCGAACTCGGCGATGCGGTGCGGGACGCAGGCGTCGCCCGCCGCGGCGCGGGGCCTGGACAGCGGCGTGTTCATTGGAGTTTGCTGCAGTCGTACAGGGCGTAGGTGGTAGGAGGCGAGCCATCGCGCGGATCGAAGGTCCAGCGGGCTATGACGCCGGTGCCGAAGTCGGTGGTGGCGACGAGGAAGTCGGGGTGCGTGGGGCGGGCCTTGCAGAACCCCAGGAAAGCTTGCCGGGGCAGTTCGCAGGCGGGGTAGGCGAAGTGTGCACCACCGAACCGTTCCAGGTTCGCGCAGGTCTGTGTGTTGACCATGACCGCTAGGAACGCCGGAATGCGCTCGAGCGCCTCCATAGCGGTCTCGCGGTTAAACAGCAGGCCCGAAGCTTGGCTGAGCGACATGAAATTGGCGCGCTGCAGGAGGATCCAGGTCGCCGCCGTCTGCTCATGCCAGTAGACCTGCGCGTCGGGCGGGATCAAGGCGGCGAAGGGATGCGCCCCGCGCGAGGCCGATTCGACATAGCGCGCCCACGGGCTGCGCTGGTCCCAGTGGGTGGCCGCCAGGCCGAACAACGCCAGCGCGGCGGCGGAGGCGAACGCGCGCGGCGCCGTGCCGCGCTCCCAGAGCCAGATCAGCGCCACCATCGCCGGCAACGCGATCAGGGGGGTGGCGAAGAAGATGGAGAAGGGCTCGCCCACCTTCATGCCCTGCTCGTGCATGCCCATCTGGGCCATCGACTTCTGTACCTGCAGGCCGGCGATGCCCATGCCGCCCGCCACGGTGGCTATCGTCGCGAGCCTGAGCACCCAGGGCTTGGGATCCGCGTGGCCGGCGCTGAGCATCAGGGCCATCGCGGCCCAGACGGCGAACATCCATCCCGTAGGAAGCAGGTCGTCGAGCGCATACATCGCGACGAAGACGGCAATGGCTGCACAACGCCCCTTCGGGCCGAGTTGCCACTGGCTGCAGACCAGGCGCGGCAGGCTTGCGAGGGCGAGCAGATCGAGAAGCCAGGTGACCCGCCAGAGTTGCAACTGCGTGACCAGGACGTTGTGCAGCACGTCGGCGCCGACGAACGAGATCAGGCAGAGGATCGGGCTCGCGACCAAAGCCGCGCGCCCGAGACGAGCAAAGGGTTTATCGTCCCCGCGGCAGGCCAGCCAGATCACGCCGCAATGCGCCAGTGCCGCCACGCCGTCGGAGATCGTCCATTCGCTGACGTAGACGGTGTCGTTCGCCATGACCGTCGCCTGGAACCAGGCGGCATCGTAAGTGCGCAACAGATTGGCGAACGGGCCGACCCCGGCGATCGCCAAGCCGGCGATCGGCATGGCCAGCAGCAGCAAGGCCGCCCAGCGGCGATCCTCCCGTATGAGGTAGGCCAGCGCAATGGCACCGGCCGGCAAGGCAACCAGGGGATGCAGCGCCATGGCCAGCGCAAAGGCCGTGAACGACATCGCAATGCGGCCGCGCAGCAGTGCCACCAGCGCGAGGATGGTCACGGGCTCCGCCCAGGTTCGCGCCGTGACGAACGGCTCCAGGAAGCTGAAGATACGCGTCGTGCCGTAGATGTGGCTCGCGGCCACGACCGCCAGCACCGACAGCCAGCGCTGACGCGGCGAAAAATCGCGCACCAGCGCGAAGAGCACAACGAGCCAGACCAGCCAGGCTCCGCGCAGGAGCGTCATGTCGACGGTAGCGGCATCGAAGCGGCGAAGGAGCCACGCGACGATGCGCGAGAAGATGCTGAACTGATCTTGCGACCCGTGCGCGAAGAAAAGGTCGTTCGCTGCCCAGGCCGGATTCAGGTGCGACAGCGCCTGCCCCATGTAAAGAATGCCGTCGTGGCGGATGCCGCGGTACGGCATGGCCCCGAGCATGATCGACAACGTGACGAGTAGCAGGAATGCCGCCGTCCAGGCGGATCGGCCAAGCGTCGTCGAGGAGGAGGCTAGGTTCACGGGAAGGATCGAGTGCCGCGGGGTCGGCTCCAAGTGTGGTGGATACATCGACGGGCTGCCACGAAAAAAGAGACGCCGGGGCGTCTCTTTTCTTGGAGCCAAGTCAGCTGAAGATCAGCCCTTGCACGAGCCCGGCAGGTACTTCGACAGCGTGGCCGAGGTACCGTCGCTAGCCTTGCCGCAACGCCAAGCGAAGACTTGGGTCGCGCCGATCGAGGTCGCGGTCAGTGGGGTCGTGCCATCGCTAGCGAGCGGCACCAGCGTCAGGGCGTTCGTGCTGGCGGCGCCGAGCGACGAATCACCCGACAGGATCACTTGGATCGCGCCGTTGGCATCCGTCTTGACGGTATTGACGTACTTGCTCGCGCTGCCGGCCGTGTTTTCGCAGCCCCAGCCGTTGACGCCAGGGGCGGCGGCGGTGTTGCCGGTCTGGTAGACCTCGGACACGGTGGTGCGGCACTGGCTGGCGGCCAGCATGCCTTCCGAAACCTTCGCCTTGATGGTGTAGGTCTGATAAGCCGGCAGTGCAACTGCGGCGAGGATACCGATGATCGCGACGACGATCATCAGTTCGATCAGGGTGAAACCCTGCTGAACGGTGCGCTTCATTTGAAACTCCTGGGAGATGGGACTAGGGACGACTGGGAAATGTTGAGAGACATTCGCACTCGATTGCATGCGAATGCCGTGCCAACTGGGCGACTGCCATTATCGCCGTGGGCGGCGTGACTTATGCACGCCAAATGACGCATCTTGTCAGTCTTGTTCGACAGGCCGCATCCTTCGCGGCCGCTGGATGACAATTTTTGTCACCCCAGCTCAAAAGTGTCACCCTTGAGCAATTCCATCAATGGGCGCTCCTGCTTGAGCGCGCGCAACCCGGCCATGACGGCGTCGATCTCACCCGGCTTGATGTGGGTGATGTAGACGCGGGCATCCGGCGGCGCGATGGCCAGCTCGGCAGCCAGCGAACTCGGGCAGTGGTGGCCGCTGGCCTTGGCGAGGCGGCACTCTGGTTCGCTGAACGCCGTCTCGATGACGATGTGCGCGACCGGGAACTGCGCGATGCGTTCCCAGAACGGCGGGTTGGGGCCGGTGTCGCCGCTGAAGACCCAGGCGCCGCGGCCGCCTTCAGGGCCGTGGACGGCGAAACCGCAGGCCGGCACCGAGTGGCGCGCGCTGAGGACTTCGACCCGGCGACCGGCCAGTTCGAGCGTGTCGCCGACGTTGAACGGCACGAACCGCAGCACCGGGTATTCGGCGGTGGGCAGGCGCGTGAAGTCGGGCCACAGGTGGTTGTTGAACAGGTGTTCGTGCAGGACGGCGAGCGTCTCGGGCAGCGCGTGGACCTCGATCGGCGCGGCGCCGCGTGCCTGGCGACGGCGCAGCACGCTGTCGGCCAGCAACGGCACGCCCAGCACGTGGTCGAGATGGGAGTGCGTCAGCAGGATGTGGTCGATGCGCTCGAGCGCGTCGAGCGAGAGATCGCCGACGCCGGTGCCGGCGTCGATCAGGATGTCCTGGTCGAGCAGGAAACTGGTGGTGCGGCAGTCGCGCGCGATCGACCCGGAGCAGCCGAGGACCTGGATTTTCATGCGGGGATCACGTGGAGGCGTGGACTCGGGACTGTCGACGGGGACGTTATTGTTCTCGGGCTTCTTCGGCTGCCAGGCTGGCCAGCCGGTGGGCCGCCAGCGCATGAAGCTGCGGCGAGGCCGGCCGGGCGGCAAGCAGCTCGGTCAACCGCGCGTGAGCGACAGCGCGCGCGAAGGGTGTCGCCACCCCCCGCAGACTTGTGCCATGGTGCCCGCGCAGCGCATCCCGTGCAAGGCGCCAAAGGCCAAGTTGTTCATGAAACGGCGTGATTTCCTGCTCGCTTTTGTGGCCCGAACTCGACAATGCGACATCCGTGACGTGCAACGGCACGTAGAGCGTGACCAACTGGCTGCGGCCCTTGACGGCCACCTCGTCGACCTCCACCCACTCGCATCCCGGCAACTCACCGGCCGCCGCGCGCGTCGTGTCGGCCACCAGCAGCGGCACGTCATACGTGCGCGTCGCGCCTTCGATGCGCGCCGCCAGGTTCACGCCGTCGCCGACCGCGGTGTAGCTGCGCCGCAGCGCGGAGCCAAGGTCGCCGACGCAGACGACGCCGGTGGCCAGCCCGATGCATGGCGCGAGGGGCGGGAGTCCGCGCTCGGCCAACTCGGCATTGAGCGGCTCGACCGCGGCGATCATCGCCATCGCGGCCTGCACCGCGTGGGCGGCGTGCTGCTCGTCGGGCTGCGGCGCGCCCCAGAACGCCATCACCGCGTCGCCGATGAACTTGTCCAGCGTGCCGTCGTAGCCGTGGATGATCTGGCTCATGCGCAGGAAGTACAGGTTGAGCAGCTCGCGCAGGCGCTCCGGCGACATCTTCTCGGACATCGGCGTGAAGCCGCGCAAGTCGCAGAACAACACGGTCAGCTCGCGGTTCTCGGCGCTGCTGGCCAGGTCGAGGAAGCGGTCGGGGTCGCTGGCCATCGCCCGCACACGCTCAGGTGGCAGGTAGTGGCCGAACAGCTGCGCCAGCGAGCGGCGCGAGTGCCATTCGCGCAGGTAGTTGGCGACGACGCCCAGCACCCCCAGAAGCAGGCCGGCGGCCAGCGGCGCGGCGATCGGGATGGCCCAGCCGCGCCCGGTCAACGCCCACAGGTCGCACAGCAGGAGCACCGCGAGGATCAGCCCCAGCGCCAGCATCGCCACCGGACCGGCGAGGCGGCGCACGACGAGTGTCACCGTCGCCAGCACACCGGCCAGCAGCAGCAGCTCGAAGCCGGGCGACCAGTCGGGGCGCACGCTGAGATCGTTGTCCTCGAGGCCGGCCATCAACTGAGCATGCACCTCGATGCCCGGCAGCGCGCGGTGCACCGGTGTCGCGCGCAGGTCGGCCAGGCCAGGCGCCGAGCTGCCGAGCAGCACCACGCGGCCCTCGAGTTCGCGCGGGCCCACGCGATGCGCGAGGACGTCGGCCGCGGGGATGTAGCGAAATCGGCCGGTGCCGGGCGACGTGCCCGGATGCCGTACCGCGCGGTACGGCAGCGTGACAGCACCGCGCGGGTCGACCCGCAGCGCGCGCAGCGGCTCGCCATCGCTGGACGTCAGCTGCAGCCCGGTCAGGCGCGGCGGCCCGCCGGCTTCGCCACGTCGGATCACCGGCCGAAGTGCGCCGACGTGATGCCATTGGCGCCACAGCGACAGCGCGAACGATTCGTAGACGGCGCCGCCGTAGCCAGTGACCAGCAGCGTGGAGCGCAGCTCGCCGTCGGCGTCCGGCAGCGCGTTGATGAAGCCGGTGCCCGACGCGGCGCGCAGCAGGACGGGCACGGGCACCTCGACGCCCTGCCACGGCGCCATCCCCAGCGCGCTCGCCGGCAGCACGTCGGGCTCGGTGACGGGCGGCGGCAGCTCGCGCGCGGCGAGGGTTGCCGGCATCGACGCGACGACCACCGCGCTGCCCGGGGCGGCCGGGTCGGCCTGGTGGTTGAAGTGGTAGGCCAGCGTCACCGGGTGGCCGGCCAGCGCCTTGGCCAGCCGCGCGTCGTGGTCGGCGCGCGCCTCCAGCGTCCCTTGCCAGCGCGCCACGCCGGTGCGCAGCGCGGCGTCCTCAGGCGCCAGTTGGGTCAGCGCGGACAGCGCGTCGCGCACGCTGCGCGCCTGGTCGTCGGGCTCGGCCAGCACCAGGTCGATGCCGAGGGCGGCCACGTGGTCGTCGTCGAACAGCGTCTCGACCAGCGTCGCGAGCCGGTCGCGCGGCCACGGCCAGCGACCCAGCGCGCGCAGGCTGGCGTCGTCGATGTCGATGATGACGATGTCGTCGCGCGGTGCGGCCACCGGCGACAGCGCCGTGGATTGGCGCACGTCGTCGAGCGCGAGCTCCAGCCGGGTCAGCGCAGCGATGGGCGAGACGATCACGTGCCAGGCGCCGACCAGCCACAACAGGGTGGCCACCAGCGTCACTCGCAGCGTCGGATGCCAGCTCTGGAAGCGTTGCAACGCCCGCTGCCAGAACGACAGGCGGGGGAGTGGATCAACGTGAAACTGGGTCGAATAGCCCGTCTGCGGCGACAGGCTGGGCGCTGGATCCCGGTCGGGCGGGGTGATCACGCCGCGACTCGGAAAGCCAGGGGCGGCGTCAGTTCTGGACGAACTGCATCTGGGTGCCGGCCAGGTCGATGATGTCGCCGTGCTTCAGAGCGATCGAGTCCTCGCCAACGGGCTGGCCGTTGACGCTGGGGCGGCGCGAGCCTTCGACATGCGACAGCACGTAGCCGCCGGGTCGCTTGGTGACCGAAGCGACCTGCACGCCCGGCTTGCCGACCGTGGTGACGACCTTGGTGAGCAGCACTTCGCGGCCGGCGGCGCCGCCGTTGAGCACCTTGATCGAGGCCGGACCAGCGGCAGCAGCGCCCGCAGCCGGCGGCGTGCCGATCGTGCCCGGCGCACGGCCGAACGCGCCCGGACGCAGGATCATCGTCTTTTCGTAGTCTTCAGCGTCCTCGGCCAGGAACTTGATGCGGTACTTGCCAACTTCGACGACGTCGTTGTTGGACAGCAGCTGCTTCTTGACTGCCTTGCCGTTGATGTAGGTGCCGTTGGTGCTGTTCAGGTCTTCGATGAACACATCGGATTGCGCCGCGGTCAGCACGGCGTGCTCGCCGCTGACGGCGAGGTTGTCGATCACGATGTCGTTGTACGGCCGGCGGCCGAGCGTGGTGCGCTCTTTCGTGATCTGGAACTCCTTGATCACGACGTTATCGAGCGAGACGACGAGTTTGCCCATTGAAAACCTCAGTTTCTCTCGCGGCCTAATGTCCGCTTTTCGGAAACGCCGCAGCGCTCTTTGTAATTCTTCGTCCGGTAACCCACATACCGGCCCATCATCGCCAGAACGACCACCAGGACTTGGCGAAATCCCGAGTGCCCGGTTTGGCGCGCGCCAGTATTACAGCAATATTATCTCGCCCGCCAGCCGCATTGGCTGCCTGCACGAGCATCGCACCTGCCGCGGGCAGGCTGTCGTTGGTTCGCAACAGCTGTTCGATCTGCTCGTCAGTGAGCATGTCGGACAGGCCGTCGGAGCACATCAACAGCAAATCACCCGGCTCAACCGGATAATCGTGGATTTCGAGGTCGACCAGTTCATCGACGCCGACCGCACGTGTAACCAGATTCTTGTGCATCGAGTAGGCCGCCTGCTCCGCCGTGATCAGGCCGGCGTCGATCTGCTCCTGCAGCAAGGAGTGGTCGCGCGTGAGCTGTTCGAGGTGGCCGTTGCGGAAACGGTAGCCGCGCGAATCGCCGATGTGACCCAGCCAAAGGCGGTCGCCGCGGTAAAGGGCCACGACCAGCGTCGTTCCCATGCCAGCGTACTCGGGGTGCGACATCGCGGCTTCGAACACCTCGCGATTGGCGCTGTCGACGGCGTCGAGCAGCGCCGTCTTGATTTCGGTCTCGGTCGGCGTGGCGCCCAGCGCCTTCAGGCGCGTCCCCAGCTCGCTCCGGACGCGCTCCGAAGCCATGCCGCTCGCCACTTCGCCCGCGTTGTAACCGCCCATGCCATCGGCCAACACCGCAATGCGCCCGAGTTCGTCGAGCGCTACGGAGTCTTCGTTATTGCGGCGTGCGCGGCCGGTATCAGTAACGCTGAAGAACTCAAGAATCATGAGGACGGCAGGATGCGGCGAATCAGTTCGTTCGCGCTTGTTAGCTGGCGATTGTGCCTTGGAATGGGTGGGATGCCGTCACGTCGTGCAGATGATCAGCCCCGGAGTAGGCGCCGGGCGCCGTATCGGGCCATTCGGCGGTCGCGCTACCGGGCTCGGCGGCCGCGCATTGCTGGCGTGCGAGGCGCAGTTCCAGGGCCACCTGATGGGCGGTTTCCTGGCGCAGGCCCGGGGTCTTGGCGAGCAGTCGGGCGACGATGTCGTCGAGCAGCGGCGGCAATTCGGGCCGCAGCATGCGCACGCGCGGTGGTGTCTGGTGGGCGATGCGGGCCAGCAGGTCGCCCATGGAATCGGCTTCGAACGGGCGGCGGCCGATCAGGAGCTCGAACAGCAGCACACCCAACGCGTAGAGGTCGCACTGGGGCGTGGCGTCGGCGCCGGCCAGTTGCTCGGGCGCCATGTAGGCCGGCGTGCCCAGCATCACGCCGCTGCGTGTGGCGGCGGTGTCGGCGACGCGGGCGGAGCCGAAGTCGGTCACCTTGACCGTGCCGGTGGTCGGATCGAACAGGATGTTGGACGGTTTGATGTCGCGGTGCACGATGCCGTTGCGATGCGCCATGTCCAGCGCCAGCGCCACGCGTTGGCAGATGCCCACCACCACGCCTTCAGGCAACAGCCGGTTGGCCAGGGCGTAGCGCGACATGTCGGTACCGTGCACCCACTCCATCGCCAGCCAGCCGGTTGTGGCCTCGCCTTCGCCCTGGACGCCGCCGGCGTACACGGTGACGATGTACTCGTGCTTGAGCCGCGCGACCGCCTCGGCTTCGCGCAGGAAGCGCTCGCGCCACAGGCCGCGGTCGGTGCCGCTGGTGCTGCCCACGCGCACTGTCTTCAGGGCGATCAAGCGGCCGGTGGCGCGCTCGGTGGCTTGGTAGATGGTGGCGCGCTCGTTACGCGCGATGACGTGCTGCAAGTCGTAGTCGGACGCCTTGGGCATGGGGCCCGAGCTTCCGGCGTTGCCGGGCCAGCCGTCGGGCAGCGTCGAGGCCTCGCGTTGGAGCCCGAACATGCGTTTCAAGCGGAACCACGCCAGCGGCGTCGACGAGGACGACGGCGCGTGCTTGGGGAGCGAGGAACGTGGCATCCGGCTAGAGTGTCCGCTGTCGGTGACGACGTCAACCCGGCGATCGCCGTATATGGGAGGGCATGAGGCATTCGTCACGCGACGCCGTGCCGATCGCGGGTCAAACCTGAGCTTTTGCCCTTCGCTGGAGCAGTTTGCCGACGATGACGACAAGGACTGCGCCGATGACGCCACCGATGCGCACTGCGGACTCGGGCACGTCGCCAAACCAGCCCTGGATCGCCGGGTCGGTGAGCATCATTTCGCCGGCCAGCCATCCCAGCAGCGCGGCACCCGCGACGATGATGACTGGAAAGCGTTCCATCACCTTGAGGATCAGGGTGCTGCCGAACACGATCAGCGGGATGCTGACGGCCAGGCCGACGACCAGCAGCACCGTGTTGCCCTGGGCCGCGGCGGCCACGGCCAGCACGTTGTCCAGGCTCATCACCAGGTCGGCGATCAGGATGGTGCGCACGGCCGCGGCGATGCCGATGGGCTTGGCCTCGCCATCATGCTGGTGCTCTTCGTCGGACATCAGGTTGGCGCCGATGTAGAGCAGCGCCAGTCCGCCGACCAGCTTCAACCAGGGCAGCCCCAGCATCTTCACGGCGATCAACGTCAAGGCGATCCGCATGACGATGGCCGCGCCACTGCCGTACACGATCGCCTTTTTCTGCTGGTTGGCCGGCAGCCCGCGCGCCGCCATCGCGATGACCACGGCGTTGTCACCCGACAGCAGCACGTTGGCCAGGATGATGGAGCCGAGGGCGGCCCAGAAGGCGGGGGTCAGCAGGAGGTCCACGGAGATCGTCATCGAGGGTTCAGAGGTGCGCGTTCAGGGATCGGACGCGGGAGCGCGAGGCAAAGGAAAAGGAGCCCGGGGGCTCCTTGTCGTGCCAGCGGGCAGTCTAACCGCCGCCAGCAAGCTTGCGTTCAGATTCGCGGCGGTGGCCGCGACACGCGCGGTTTCAACTTGCGGTCAGAGCAGTGCCTTGAGCAGCTTGGCCATTTCCGACGGGTTGCGCGTGACCGTGAAGCCACAGGCCTCCATGATTTCGAGCTTGGCGTCGGCGGTGTCGGCGCCGCCGGAGATCAGGGCGCCGGCGTGTCCCATGCGCTTGCCGGCCGGAGCCGTGACGCCTGCGATGAAGCCGACGATCGGCTTCTTCATGTTGTCCTTGCACCAGCGGGCCGCGTCGGCCTCGTCGGGGCCACCGATCTCGCCGATCATGATGACGGCGTCGGTGTCCGGATCGTCGTTGAAGGCTTTCATCACGTCGATGTGCTTCAGGCCGTTGATCGGGTCGCCGCCGATGCCCACTGCCGACGATTGGCCCAGGCCGATCTCGGTCAGCTGCGCCACGGCTTCGTAGGTCAGCGTGCCGGAGCGGCTGACGACGCCGATGCGTCCCTTGCGATGGATGTGGCCCGGCATGATGCCGATCTTGATTTCTTCCGGCGTGATCAGGCCCGGGCAGTTCGGGCCCAGCAGCAGTGTCTTCTTGCCGCCGGCCGCTTCCTTGGCCTTCATCCGGTTGCGCACCATCATCATGTCGCGCACGGGGATGCCTTCGGTGATGCAGACCACCAGGTCCAGGTCAGCCTCGACGGCTTCCCAGATCGCGGCGGCGGCGCCTGCGGGCGGCACGTAGATCACGGAGACCGTGGCGTCCGTCTCGGATTTCGCTTCGTTGACCGACGCGAAGATGGGGATGTCCGAGAACTTCTCGCCGGCCTTTTTCGGGTTCACGCCGGCGACGAACGCCGCACGGCCGTTGGCGTACGCCTGGCAGCCCAGCGTGTGATATTGACCGGTCTTGCCCGTGATGCCCTGGGTGATGACCTTGGTGTCTTTGTTGATGAAGATCGACATGACTGATTACCTTTGGTTCGAGGTGAAAGAGCGGCACCGGTTCGCTTGGCGTCCGGCGCTGCCGCTCATCAATCTCGCAATAGATTCAAGGGAGCGGCCGATCCGGCTCTGCCGGTCAGCTCGCGGCCGGCCCCTCGGGGGCAGCGAACGCTAGTGAGCGTGGGGCTCAAACTGCTTCGACGATCTTGGTGGCCGCCTCGGCCATCGTGTCTGCGGCGATGATGGGCAGGCCGGATTCGGCCAGCATCTTCTTGCCCAGGTCTTCGTTCGTGCCCTTCATGCGTACGACCAGAGGCACCGACAGGTTCACCGCCTTGCAGGCCGTGATGACGCCTTCGGCGATGGTGTCGCACTTCATGATGCCGCCGAAGATGTTGACCAGGATGCCCTTGACGTGCGGGTTCTTGAGCATGATCTTGAAGGCTTCGGTCACCTTCTCCGCGGTGGCGCCACCGCCGACGTCGAGGAAGTTGGCCGGCTCGCCGCCGAACAGCTTGATGGTGTCCATCGTGGCCATGGCAAGGCCGGCGCCGTTGACCAGGCAGCCGATGTTGCCGTCGAGGCTGATGTAGGCCAGGTCGAACTTGGAGGCTTCGACTTCGGCCGGATCTTCTTCGTCGAGGTCGCGATAGGCGACGATCTCGGGGTGGCGGAACAGCGCGTTCGCGTCGAAGTTGAACTTGGCGTCGAGGGCGATCAGGCCGCCCTTGCTGTCGCAGTTGAGCGGGTTGATCTCGACCAGCGACGCGTCGGTGTCCATGTAGCAGGCGTACAGCTTCTGGAACACGTCGACGGCTTGCGCCTGCGACTCTTCGCCCAAGCCGATGGCCACGGCGATCTTCCTCGCTTGCTCGGCGCCGAGGCCGGTCAGCGGGTCGATGTAGTCGGTGATGATCTTTTCGGGCGTGGCGTGAGCCACTTCCTCGATGTCCATGCCACCTTCGCTGGAGGCGATGAAGGCGATCTTCTGCGTGGCGCGGTCGGTGACCAGCGACACGTAGTATTCCTTCTTGATGTCGGCGCCTTCCTCGATATACAGGCGCCGCACCTTTTGGCCTTCGGGGCCGGTCTGGTGGGTCTTCAACTGCATGCCGAGGATCTCGCCGGCGATCCTCTTGAGATCGTCCATCGAGCGTGCGAGCTTGACGCCGCCGCCCTTGCCGCGACCACCCGCATGGATCTGCGCCTTCACGACCCAGACGTTGCCGCCGAGTTTCTGAGCGGCTTCCACCGCCTCCTGCACCGTGAACGCGGGGTAGCCGCGCGGCACGGGTACGCCGAACTGGCGCAGGAGTTCCTTGCCTTGGTATTCGTGGATCTTCATGGAAGCGTCTTCTTGAAGTGGTCGACTAAAGGGAATGTCCGGGGTGCTGCGGGACGCAACAGGCGCTCGGGTCTTGCAAAGTGAGCGCGCGGCGACGCGACAGGAGGCAGCGGACGGGTTTCACGCAAGCGGGAGATTTTGCGATGGTTTGCTACAGGCGGGGGGATATCCGCAGGGCGCGGATGCTCGGAAACCCGATGTAACCATGTATTTTATCATGGTGCACCGCACCATGTTGAAGCGCGACGGTGGTCACCCACTGCGTTGCGGGGACGTCAGGAAAGTGAACGGTTTCAAGGCGCGGCTGCGGCGCCGCAGCCGTCACGACTCCTCATCGCCACCCACGATGCGGCGCACGACGTCCGTCGCAAAGCCCCGCGCGGCCAGGAAGCGGGCCTGTTTCGCCCGGGCTCGGGCGTCGGGTGCGAGCTCGCCGAACTTGCGCTGCCACAGCGCCTGGGCGCGGGCAAACTCGGTCTCGCGCAGCGCGGCGGCCTGTTCGGGTTCCAACGTGAGGCCGTGGCGCGCCAGCTCCAACTTGATCAGCAGCGTGCCCTGCTTGCGGCAGCGGGCGTTGACCCGGCTTTCGACGAAGCGCGGCTCGCTCAGGTACTTGTTGGCGACCAGCCAATCGAGCAATTGATCGACGACGGTCTCGGGTTCGGCCAGTTCGAGGTCGCTCGCGTGCAAGGGTGCGGACGCTGACGCCGGCACCCATCCGGACGCGGTCGGCGCGAACGCGTCGTCGATGCCGTTGGACGGCTGCTCGCGCAGCGCCAGCGTCAGTTCCTGCGCCGCCTTCTCGGCCTCGGCGGCCAGCGCGGCCTGCTCGCGAGCGCGTTTGCGCAACGAGTCCAGCAACTTGCGCCGCAACTCCTGCCGGCTGTGCTCGCGCCGTGACAGGAAGCCGATGGCCTGCATCTTCAGGCTGAGGCGCGCGCGTGCCTTGCGTGGCGCGCGCGGTTCGCGCGGTTCGCGAGCCAGGTCAACGTGGCGGGGCGGGTCAGAGAACGACATGACGAAGAGGAACAGGTCGCCACGACTGACTGCAGCGCCCGCTCGTCGTACAGCCCCCCGGAACCAAGCGATGAAGGATCAAGGAAGCGAGACGCGGCATGTCAGGCGAGCACCAATGGAACATGGCCTGACGAGCCGCATTCCTGCTCGTCAAGCCATCCTTGTCCATCCGTTGGCAATGCCTCAGATCATTCCGCGGCGCTGGCCTTGCCCTTTTTGGGGGCAGCCGCAGCTTCGGGCACCGGCACCAGCGGGACGCCCAGCGATTCGCGAACCTTGTTCTCGATCTCGATGGCCAGCACCGGATTTTCCTTCAGGAATTCACGGCAGTTGTCCTTGCCCTGACCGATCTTCTCGCCGTTGTAGGCGTACCAGGCGCCCGACTTCTCGATGACCTTGGCGACGACGCCCAGGTCGATGATCTCGCCTTCACGGCTGATGCCCTGGCCGTACAGGATGTCGAACTCGGCTTCCTTGAACGGGGGCGCGACCTTGTTCTTGACAACCTTGACCTTGGTCTCGTTGCCGACGACTTCCTCGCCGCGCTTGATGGAGCCGATGCGACGGATATCCAGGCGCACGGACGCGTAGAACTTCAGCGCGTTGCCGCCGGTGGTGGTCTCGGGGCTGCCGAACATCACGCCGATCTTCATGCGGATCTGGTTGATGAAGATCACCATCGTGTTGCTCTTCTTGATGGTGCCGGTCAGCTTGCGCAGCGCCTGGCTCATCAGACGGGCTTGCAGGCCCGGGAGCGAATCGCCCATCTCGCCTTCGAGTTCGGCCTTGGGCGTCAGCGCCGCCACCGAGTCGATGACGATCAGGTCGACCGAGCCGGAACGCACCAGCGCGTCGACGATCTCAAGGGCCTGTTCACCGGTGTCCGGCTGCGAGATCAGCAGTTCCTGCAGGTTGACGCCGAGCTTTTGCGCATAGTTGATGTCCAGCGCGTGTTCAGCGTCGATGAACGCGCAGACGCCGCCGACCTTCTGCATCTCGGCGGCCACTTGCAGCGTCAGCGTGGTCTTGCCCGACGATTCAGGGCCGTAGATCTCGACCACGCGGCCGCGCGGCAGGCCGCCCACACCCAGCGCGATGTCCAGGCCCAGCGAGCCGGTGGACACCACCTGGATGTCCTCGATCGCCTCGCCTGCGCCCAGGCGCATGATGGAACCCTTGCCGAACTGCTTCTCGATCTGGGCCAGCGCCGCCTGCAGGGCCTTGGCCTTCTCGGCGTTCAACGCAGGGGTCTGGGCGACCGGCGCGGCGTTGACGGCCTGGTTGTTGGCGGGGATGGCGTTCTTCGAGGCGTTCTTGGTGGGGGCGTCCATGCGGATTCTCCGTGTGCGGTTTGCGCTGCTGGGATTATGACCATTAGCTGGGTATATGTACAGCCATTGAGGAAAGATTATTCTTGGGTCGAAGCTCGCTGCGTGAGCTAGCGACCACACCCTGCGAAAATCACTGTAGCGCCGCGCCGGCGCCGCGCCACGCGCCGAAGCGCCCCAAATTGCGGCCCCAGCGCCAAACCCACCGACAACCAGCCGAAAGGCCCAGGAGAGCGCCGAATGCGAATTCTGATCGCCGAAGACGACCAGGTGCTGGCGGACGGCCTGCTGCGCTCGCTGCGTGGCTCGGGCTACGCCGTCGACCAGGTTTCCAGCGGCACCGAGGCCGACGCCGCCCTCGCCTCGCACGAGTTCGACCTGCTGATCCTCGACCTGGGCCTGCCGCGCCTGCACGGCCTGGAGGTACTGCGCAAGCTGCGCGCCCGCGGCTCCACGCTGCCGGTGCTGATCCTCACGGCGGCCGACAGCGTCGACCAGCGCGTGAAGGGCCTCGATCTGGGTGCCGACGACTTCATGGCCAAGCCCTTTTCGCTGCAGGAACTCGAGGCCCGCGTGCGTGCCCTCACCCGGCGCGGACTGGGCACGGCTTCCAGCCTCATCAAGCACGGCCCGCTCACCTTCGACGCCACGGGCCGCGTCGCCTACATCAACGACCAGATGATCGAGTTGTCGGCGCGCGAGATCAGCCTGCTCGAAGTGCTGCTGCAGCGTGCGGGCCGACTGGTCAGCAAGGACCAGCTCGTCACGCGCCTGTGCGAATGGGGCGAGGAAGTGAGCAACAACGCGATCGAGGTCTACATCCACCGGCTGCGCAAGAAGATCGAACAGGGCCCGATCCGCATCGCGACCGTGCGCGGCCTCGGCTACTGCCTCGAGAAGATCGCGGCCTGAGAAGCGTTCCCAGCTGGCTCGACACCAAGTCGCGCCGGTGTGCCTTGCGCGCAACGCCGCAGGACGAAGATCGTGCACCCGGCACGAAGCGCGTTTTCTCCTGCCGAAAAAGGGCACGCAAGCTTCGACACTCATTCCAACGCGATCCCCCGAAAGCCCTGGAATGAATGCCGACGCCTGGAACCAGCTTGCAGCCCGTAGCAGGGCGCTCGTGCACCATGCCTCGCGCCTGATGGGCGTGCTGACGCATCCGACGCAGTCCCACGACGAGCGGGTGCTGGCGCCGATCGCCGCTGAGGCCGCGATCGCCCTGGAGTCGCTGTTGGCCGAGATGAGCGCCGCACCGGAGCTTGCCGCCCACACCCGCACGATCCAGCGCTTCGACATCGCGCTGGCAGCCTGGCGCCGCAGCGTCGCCGACACCAACCCGCTGGCGCCGCGCTACCAGACGGCACTGCTGCAGCAAGCCGCGCAGGTGGTCACGTCGTGCCTGCACGTGGAGGCGTTGTCGGCCAGCGAGGCGGCGCGCGTCCTGGTCACCCGCCGCGACATCGGCGGCCGCGCCAGCCCGCCGCCGCCGTAGACTCTGCGTCCGAGAAAGCCCACGCAGCGTGGCGGCCGCAGGCCCACCCAAGCTCCCGGCAAGCGAGGCTCACATCCGAGCCGAACCGGGCTCCCCCTCGGGGGCAGCGACGGCAGGAGAGTGGCGGCAACATTTTGTCCGATAGACACGAACAGCGTTCCCTCTTCGGCGAGATCCTCGACTGGATGCTCGCGCCGCTGCTTTTGCTGTGGCCGATGAGCGTGGCGCTGACGTGGCTGGTCGCACAAGGCATCGCCAACCGCCCGTACGACCGCGAACTGGGCCAGCTCGCGCACAGTGTCGCGCGCGAGATGCGCGCCGACCCCGCGTTCGACCGCGGCCTCGCCGGCCGCCACGACCTGCGCCTGGCCGAGCCCACGGCGGCGTTGCTGCGCAGCGATGACGTCGATCGCGTCTGGTACCAGGTGCGCAGCGGCCAGGGCGAGCTCGTGGCGGGCGACGCCGAGCTGGCGGCGCCAGCGGAGGAGCGCCAAGCCGCCGACGAGGTGCAGTTCCGTGACGACACCGTCCACAACGACCCGGTGCGCGTCGCCTACCTGTGGGTGGGCACGCCCGCCGGCACCAACAGCGGCGTCGTGGTGCAGGTGGCCGAGACCTTCGACAAGCGCTCGCGCCTGGCCACGGAGATCATCAAGGGCGTCATCCTGCCGCAGTTCGTTATCCTGCCGCTGGCGGTGCTGCTGGTGTGGTTCGCGCTGGCCCGCGGCATCGCTCCGCTCAACGCGCTTCAACAGCGCATCCGCCGTCGCGAAAGTCAGGACCTGAGCCCGATCGACGAGCACGACGTGCCCGAGGAGGTGGCGCCGCTCGTGCGGTCGATCAACGACTTGCTGGCCCGTCTCGACCAGACGATGGGATCGCAGAAGCACTTCCTGGCCGATGCCGCCCACCAGATGAAGACGCCGCTGGCCGGCTTGCGCATGCAGGCCGAGCTGGCACAGCGCGAGATCGACGCCGGCGGCGATCCGCAGTCCATCAAGCGCTCGCTCAAGCAGATCGCGCGCTCCAGCCAGAGCGCAGCCCACCTGGTCAACCAGCTGCTGGCGATGGCGCGCGCCGAGGACACCGAGCAGGCGCGGCGACAGCAGGACGTGCCCATCATCAAGCTGGCGCGCGAGGTGGTGCGCGACTTCGTGCCGCGCGCGATGGACAAGCGCATCGACCTCGGCTACGAGGGCCCCGACACCGACCCGACCGCGCCGCGCATCGTCGGCCAGCCGATGCTGGTGCGCGAGCTGATCCGCAACCTCGTCGACAACGCCCTGCAGTACACGCCGGCCGGCGGCACCGTCACCGTGCGCCTGATGCCCGACCCGTACGGCCAAGTGATGGTGCTGCAGGTGGAAGACACTGGCCCGGGCATCCCCGAGGCCGAGCGCGAGCAGGTGTTCCAGCCGTTCTACCGAGCGCTCGGCACCGACGTGGACGGCAGCGGGCTGGGGCTGGCGATCGTCAAGGAGATCGCGGACAAGCACGGCGCGACTATCGCGATTTCGGACGCCGCCGCAGCGCACGCGAACGCCGCCGGCACGCCGGGCGCGCTGTTCATGGTGCGCTTCGCGTGCGCGCCCAAGTCGGATTGAGGGGTTCTCGAGTTCACCGGCGCTGCCGCTCGCTCTTGGCCCTGAAGTTCAAGGGAGCGCTGGATCGCGCTCTGCCAGGCCAGTCGTGGCCGGCCCCTCGGGGGCAGGGTGCGCCAGCGACCTTGGGGCCTACGTTTGCACCGATCGCCGATTGCGCGCGATCGACGTCAGGAAGCCGAGCCCGAGGCCCAGCGTCACCATCGCGGTGCCGCCATAGCTGACGAACGGCAACGGCACGCCCACCACCGGCAGGATGCCGCTGACCATGCCCATGTTGACGAACGCGTAGGTGAAGAAGCTCAGCGTGATCGAGCCGGCGAGCAGGCGGGTGAAGACGGACGGGGCGTCGGCGGCGATGGTCAGGCCGCGCAAGATGAGCAGCGTGAAGCCGAACAGCAGCAGCAGCGCGCCCAGCATGCCGAACTCCTCGGAGTAGGCGGCGAAGATGAAGTCGGTGGTGCGCTCGGGGATGAACTCGAGGTGGGTCTGCGTGCCGCTCATGAAGCCCTTGCCGGTGACGCCGCCCGAGCCGATCGCGATCATGCCCTGGATGATGTGGAAGCCCTTGCCGAGCGGGTCGGTGGTGGGGTCGAGGAGCGTGCAGATGCGGTGCTTCTGGTAGTCGCGCAGCAGCGGCCAGACGACCTCGTCCTGGCAGATCCGATCCTCGCTGAGGATGACCGCGCCGATGCCGATCGCCGCCAGCAGCAACACCGGAAGGATCAGCTTCCACGACAGGCCCGCAAAGAAGATCACGTAGAGGCCAGCCGACAGGATCAGGATCGCGGTGCCGAGGTCCGGCTGCTTGACCACCAGCCCGACGGGCAGCAGCAGGATCAGGCCGGCGATTGCGAAGTCGAGCGCGCGCAACTGGCCTTCGCGCTTCTGGAACCACCACGCGAGCATCAGCGGCATCGCGAGCTTCATGATCTCGCTGGGCTGGATCACCATGCCCACGTTGAGCCAGCGCGTGGCGCCCTTCTTGGTGATGCCCATCACCGCGGTGGCGACGAGCAGCGCCAGGCCCAGCGTGTACAGCGGGACGGCGACGCGCATCAGGTTCTGCGGCGAGATCTGCGCCGCGAAGAACAGCACGCAGAACGCGAGCGCCATGTTGCGCGCGTGGTCCGTGAAGCGCGTGCCGTAGTCGTAGCCAGCCGAGTACATCGTCACCAGGCCGATGGCGCAGATCATCAGCACGGCGATCATCAGCGTCAGGTCGAAGCCGAGCAGCACTGGCCGCAGCCGCTGCCAGATCGAGGGGCGTTCGACGACGGCGATCATTGCGTGCGCTTTCCGCCCTTGGGCGTCGGCGTCCACTGCGACGGCAGGCGCTTGGCCGCAGCCGACGCGGCGACGGGCACCGCGCCGCTGCCGGCGTTGGCGAGCGCGGCCGCCGCGGCCGCGACGCGCGACGCGCTGGCGGCGCTCGCGGCGGTTGCGGCGCGTTCGGCGGCGCTCGGGGCACTGGCGCCGCTGGCAGGCAGCGCGGCGGCCGACGCGGCGCTCGCCGCCGCGGAGGCGGCATTGGCCGCGATGTCGGCGAGCTCCTCGGCGCCCGGCGCGTGGTTGGTGCCCAGGCGGATGTTGGTGGCCAGCGCGATCGGCACGGGCACGGACTTGGGCGGGCCGCTGGTGCCGGCCTGCACGGCGGCGATGTCCGCGTCCGTCGGGTAGACGCCCTTGATCCAGTAGTCCATCACGCGGCGCGCGATCGGGGCCGCGTACTGCGCGCCGAAGCCCACGTTCTCGACCACCATCGCGATGACGATGGTCGGGTTCTCGGCCGGGGCGAACGAGATGAACAGCGCGTTGTCGCGCAGGTGCTCGGCCACCTTGGCCGCGTTGTACTTCTCGTTGGCCTTGATGCCGGCCACCTGCGCAGTGCCGGTCTTGCCGCCCGACACGTAGCCGGCGTTGAGGAAGGCCGCGTAGCCCGTGCCGGAGGCATCGCGGTTGACCCCCACCATGGCGTTGCGCACCACCTCGACGAACTCGGGCTTGAGCGGCAGTGGCGAGAGCGGCACCGGGGCCACCGGGTGGCGCGCGCCGGACACCACGTCCACCACGTCGCGCACCAGATGCGGCGTGTGGCGCTGGCCGCCGGTCGACAGCGTGGCCAGCGCGTTGGCCAGCTGCATCACGGTGTAGTTGTTGTAGCCCTGGCCAATGCCCAGCGAGATGGTTTCGCCGGCGTACCAGCGCTGCTGCTCGGCCTTGCGATAGGCCTTGCGCTTCCACTCGGTGGACGGCAGCACGCCGCGCAGCTCGCCCTGCAGGTCGATGCCGGTGGGCTCGCCGAAGCCGAACGGCTGCATGAAGGTGGCGATGTTGTCGACGCCGATGTCGTTGGCCAGCGCGAAGTAATAGATGTCGCAGGACCTCACGATGGACGCGTACATGTCGACGAAGCCGTGGCCCTGCGGCGCGTCGTCATGGAACACATGGTTGCCGAACGTGTAGTGACCGGGATCCTGCATGCCCCAGGCGGCCGTGCGCTTGCCGAGCGTGAGCGCGGCCAGCGCCATGTAGGGCTTGTACGTGGAACCGGGCGCGTAGGTGCCGCGGATCGCGCGGTTGAGCAGCGGCTTGTCGATCGACTCGTTCAGGTCCTTCCAGTTGTCCGAGTCGATGCCGTCGACGAACAGGTTGGGGTCGAACGTCGGCTTGGAGACGAAGGCCAGCACCTCGCCATTGCGCGGATCCATCGCGACCAGCGCACCGCGCCGATCGCCGTACAGCTCCTCGACGAGCGCCTGGAGCCGGATGTCGATCGACAGCTGCAGCGTGTTGCCAGGCGTGGCAGGCTTGCTGGCGAGCTGGCGCACCGCGCGGCCGCCGGCCGAGGTCTCGATCTGCTCGAAGCCGGTGGTGCCGTGCAGCTCCGACTCGTAGCTCTGCTCCAGGCCCAGCTTGCCGATGTACTCGGTGCCGCGGTAGTTGGCCTGGTCTTCGTCCGACCAGTCGTCGACGATCTTCTGCTTTTCTTCCGAGTTGATGCGCCCGATGTAGCCCACCAGGTGGCTCGCGAGTTCGCCGTGCGGGTAGTTGCGGAACAGCCGCGCCTTGATCTCGACGCCCGGGAAGCGGAAGCGCTGCGCGACGAAGCGCGCCACCTCCTCGTCGGTGAGCTTGGTGCGGATCGGCACCGACTCGAAGCTCTTGCCTTCGGCTGCCAGGCGCGCGAAGCGCTTGCGGTCGCGCGGCGTCACCTCGATCACCTTGGCGATCTCGTTGATCGTGCCTTCGACGTCGGCCAGCTTGGACGGCGTCAGCTCCAGCGTGTAGGCCGGGTAGTTGGTGGCCATCACGATGCCGTTGCGGTCGACGATCAGGCCGCGGTTGGGCACGATGGGCACGACGCCGATGCGGTTGGCCTCGGCCTGCGCCAGGAGGTCGTCGTGGCGCACCACCTGCAGCACGAACCAGCGGAAGACCAGCACGCCGAAGCACAGCAACACGAACGCCGCGGCGGCGATCGTGCGCGTGCGGAAACGATCGAGTTCGACCTCGATGTTGCGCAGTTCGGTCATCGACTTCATGGCTGAAATCTCGGCATGAAGTCGGTCCCGGCGCTGCCGCTCGCCCAGACGCCTGAAACGTCGAGCTCTCGGCAAGCGAGGATCACATCCGAGCCGAACCGAGCTCCCCCTCGGGGGGCAGCGACCGGCGGCAGCGTGGGGGCCGTCATCACAATGGGCGGTTCGCGTCGCGGTCGGGGGCCCGGCGTTGCGGCGCCAGCAGCAGCAACGAGATCACCGGCCACAGCAACGCCTCGAACAGCGGCGCGAGGAGCAGGGCCCAGCCAGGGAAGCTGCCGCTCGACAGCAGGCGCACCACCAACGAGACCGCGTGGGCGACGATGAACACGGGCAGGATCTGCAGCGCCTGCTCGGCCAGCCCGAACCACAGCAGGCGGCGGTGCATGGTGATGGCCAGGAAGCTCAGCAGCGTGTAGGCCTCGGCGTGCTGGCCCAGCACGGCGCCCTGGTGCACGTCCATCAGCAGGCCGAAGAAGAACGCGGCGCCGATACCGACGCGGCGTGGCTGGTGCACGTTCCAGAAGACGAGCGCGAGCGCCAGGAAGTCGGGCATCGCCGCGACGCGGCCCAGCGGCAGCATGTTGAGCACCAGCGCCGCGACCAGCGACAACCAGAGGAACAAGGGGTTGACCGGCAGCAGGAGCTGATCGGCGCCGCGCGTCATCATCACTTCTTGGTCCCCTTGATGGTCTTCTTGTCCTTGCTCGTGTCGGGCTCGGGCGCCGGACGCGCAGGCAGTTGCAACGCCATCGGCTCGAGCACCAGCACGTGGCGCACGCCGTCGGCCGACGCGGTGGGCACGAGCGCGATGCGCGCGAAGGACGAATCGGCGCGCGGATCCACCTTGACCACCCTGGCCACGTCCAGTCCCGGCGGGTAGATGCCGTCGACACCGCTGGTCTGCAGCAGGTCGCCCACGTGCACGTCGGCGTTGCCGGCCATGAAGCGCAGCTCCATGGCCGCGCCGTCGGCGCCGAACGCTGCGCTGCGCTGGTGGGTGCGGGTGTTGAGGACGGGGATGGCGGCCTCCTTGTCGATCAGCAGCGTCACTTCGGACGACAGCGGATAGACACGCGTGACCTGGCCCAGCACACCGGCCTCGTCGATCACCGGCGCGCCCGGCACGACGCCTTGCGTCGCTCCGTGGTCGATGAATATCTTGCGCGAGAACGGGTCGCTGGCCTCGTAAAGCACCTCTGCGGCCTGTGCCCTGACGGCCAGCGCCGGCTTCAGGTCGACGAGCGCGCGCAGCCGCGTGTTCTCGGCGATGAGGGTGTCGACGCGCGCCGCCTTGGCCGACTGCGCGGTCAAGGCCAGCTCGGCGCGGCTCACCTCGGCCTGGGCCGCATGCAACCCGCTCATGTACTCGCCGCCCGTGTGGGTGAGCTGCTGCGGCACGGCCAGCACGCGCTCCAGCGGCAGCAGCACGATCTGCAGGCCCGAGCGCAGCGGCCGGGTGACCGCGAAACGGGTGTCGGCCGCCATCAGGAACAGCGCCACCGCGGAGAACACCGCCAGGCGCGTCAGTGCAGACGGGCCCTGGTGGAAGAACGGCGGTGGACGGCGGTCCAGGGTACCGAGCGGCATGGGTGGCTCAAAGCACCGAGGCTAAGCCACGGCGTGGGACGAGAGGAGGATTGCGATCGGAGCAATTATCGCAAGCCAAGGTTCCGTTGCCGAAGCAAGAGAACCCGCGATCCTGAAATAACAGCCCTGGAGATTTCATCGTCACCGGCGCTGCCGCTCGAAAGTCCCCAAGGAATTCAAGGGAGCGGCAGATCCGGCTTTGCCGGACGGCTCGCGGCCGGCCCCTTGGGGGCAGGGAGCGCCAGCGACCGTGGGGCTGTCAATTCTGGAGCGGCGGAACCGGCTCCGCCGGGCCGCTCGCGGCCGGCCCCCTCGGGGGGCAGCGAGCGCCAGCGAGCGTTGGGGGTCAATCGGACGTGAAGATGGAACCGAGGCGCTCCATGCGCTCCAGCGCCATGCCGCAACCGCGCACGACGCAGGTCAGCGGGTCTTCGGCCACCAGCACCGGCAGGCCCGTTTCCTCGGCCAGCAGTCGATCCAGGTCGCGCAGCAGCGCGCCGCCGCCGGTGAGCATCATGCCGCGCTCGGCGATGTCGGCGCCCAGCTCGGGCGGCGTCTGTTCCAGCGCGTTCTTGACGGCTGACACGATCTGGTTGAGCGGATCGGTCAGCGCTTCCAGCACCTCGTTGGAGCTGATCGTGAAGCTGCGCGGCACGCCTTCGGACAGATTACGGCCCTTGACTTCCATCTCGCGCACTTCGGAGCCCGGGAAGGCCGAGCCGATGCCCATCTTGATGTTTTCGGCGGTCTGCTCGCCGATCAACATGCCGTAGTTGCGGCGGATGTAGTTGATGATGGCTTCGTCGAACTTGTCGCCGCCGACGCGCACGCTGCCCTTGTAGACGACGCCGCCCAGCGAGATGACGCCCACTTCCGTGGTGCCGCCGCCGATGTCGACCACCATCGAGCCGGACGCTTCGGACACCGGCAGGCCGGCGCCGATCGCGGCAGCCATCGGCTCCTCGATCAGGTAGACGGCGCTGGCGCCAGCCGCCTCGGCCGCGTCCTTGATGGCGCGGCGCTCGACCTGGGTGGAGCCGCAGGGCACGCAGATGATGATGCGCGGGCTCGGGGTAAGCAGGCTGCGCGGGTGCACCATCTTGATGAACTGCTTGATCATCTGCTCGGTGACCACGAAGTCGGCGATGACGCCGTCCTTCATCGGGCGGATGGCCTCGATGTTGCCCGGCACCTTGCCGAGCATCGCCTTGGCTTCCTTGCCCACGGCCTGGATGATCTTCTTGCCGTGCGGCCCGCCTTCGTGGCGGATCGAGACGACCGAGGGCTCGTCGAGGACGATGCCCTTGCCCCGGACGTAGATCAGCGTGTTGGCGGTTCCAAGGTCGATCGCGAGATCGGTGGAGAAGTAGCGGCTCAGGGAAGAGAACATTGGCGGAAGGGGGCGGAATTCGGGGTCGGAGGCTTGCGAAGGACTTCGCGGGACGCAGATCAGGCCATCTGGATGGGTGTGACTCCGGAACCTGAGGCGGGGGCGTGAAGCCCGGGCCGGGTGCCGAACCTGGAGGTGCGTACGACAAAGGCGCCGCAAGGCGCTTGAATTGGGGTGGTTCGAAGATGGCTGCACGATGAGAAAAACCGCGTGCAGGAAGCCTTGAATTAACCGAGGATAATACCCCAAGCGCGCTCTTCGATCGTGTATGCGGGTCGTAACTTTTGAGGCTGCGCCCTCGTTTCCGCTGCGTTTTGTTGTACGCGGCCCCAAGCCGGATTTCCCCATGCCCCTGTCCCCCGAAGACGTCAGCCGCATCGCGCACCTCGCGCGACTGGAGCTGTCGCCCGCCGAGGGGTCTGCGATGCAGACCCAGTTGAACGACTTCTTCAAGATCGTCGAGCAGATGAGCGCGGTCGATACGTCCGGCCTCGAGCCGCTGCACACGCCGCTGTCGGCGATCGGCAATGTCGAGCTGCGCCTGCGGCCCGACGTGGTGACCGAGACCAACAATCGCGAGGCCAACATGGCCAACGCGCCGGCCGCCGATGAAGGCCTCTTCCTGGTGCCGAAGGTGATCGAATGAGCGGCGAATTGCATACGCTCGGCGTAGCCGAACTCGGTCGCGCACTGGCCGCCCGGTCCACCTCCAGCGTCGAGGTGACGCAGGCGCTGCTCGCGCGCGCCAAGGCCGACACGCACGGCGCGTTCCTCGTTGTCGACGAGGACGCCGCGCTGTCCAGCGCCAAGGCCGCCGACGCCAAGCGCGACTCCGGCGCGCCAGGCGCGGCGCATCCGCTGCTGGGCGTGCCGCTCGCGCACAAGGACATCTTCGTCACGCAGGACTCGCCCACCACCGCTGGCTCGAAGATGCTCGAGGGCTACAAGAGCCCGTTCGACGCCACCGTCGTCGCGCGCCTGAAGGCCGCCGGCGCGGTGTCGCTCGGCAAGCTCAACTGCGACGAATTCGCGATGGGCTCGGCCAACGAGAACTCGGCCTGGGGCCCGGTACTCAACCCGTGGGACACCACGCGCGTGCCGGGCGGCTCGTCGGGCGGCTCGGCCGCCGCGGTGGCCGCGCAGCTGGTGCCCGCCGCCACCGGCACCGACACTGGGGGCTCGATCCGCCAGCCGGCCAGCTTCACCGGCGTCACCGGGATCAAGCCGACGTACGGCGTGTGCTCGCGTTTCGGCATGATCGCGTTCGCGTCCAGCCTCGACCAGGCCGGCCCGCTCGCGCGCTCGGCCGAGGACTGCGCGCTGCTGCTGTCGGCGATGAGCGGCTTCGACGAGCGCGACGCCACCAGCGTGCAGCACCCGGCGCAGGACTTCCACGCGCAGATGCTCACCGCTCGCGACGGCGCCACCGCCGCGCAGCCGCTCAAGGGCCTGCGCATCGGCCTGCCCAAGGAGTTCTTCCCCGCGGCACTCGCCGCCGACGTGAGCGGACGCGTGCATGCGGCACTCGCGGAGATGGAGAAGCTGGGTGCCACGCTGGTGGAAGTCTCGTTGCCGCGCACCGAACTCTCCATCCCCGTGTACTACATCATCGCCCCCGCCGAGGCCAGCTCGAACCTGAGCCGCTACGACGGCGTGCGCTACGGGCACCGCACCGACAAGGCGCTGGTGCGCCCGGTCAGCTCGAAGGATCCGTCCGAGCTCGAGCAGATGTACCGCCTGTCGCGCTCCGAGGCCTTCGGCCCGGAGGTGAAGCGCCGGATCATGATCGGCACCTATGTGCTGAGCCACGGCTACTACGACGCCTACTACCTGCAGGCGCAGAAGCTGCGTCGCATGATCGCCGACGACTTCCAGGCTTGCTTCAAGCAGTGCGACCTGATCGCCGGCCCGGTGGCGCCGACGGTGGCGTGGAAGCTCGGCGAACAGGGCGACGACCCGGTCAAGGCCTACCTCGCCGACATCTTCACGCTGCCCGGCTCGCTCGCGGGCCTGCCCGGCATGAGCGTGCCGGCCGGTGTTGGCGAAGGCGGCATGCCCGTCGGCCTGCAGTTGCTGGGCAACTACTTCGCCGAAGGCACGCTGCTGCACGCGGCGCACGCGCTGCAGCTCGCAACCGACTTCCACCTGCAGCGTCCGAAATGACAACCCCCACGCTCCCTGCCGGTCGCTGCCCCCCGAGGGGGAGCTCGGTTCAGCTCGGGTGCGACCCTCGAGACATGGAGCCCCCACGCTCCTCCCGTCGCTGCCCCCCGAGGGGGAGCTCGGTTCAGCTCGGGTGCGACCCTCGCTTGCCGAGAGCTTGGCTGGCTCTGACGACAGGAGTCGTCGCCAAGTGACGACTACCAGCGCTTCGCGCGAGGCCGTTCGTGGTGGCGTGGTGTCGGGCGATTGCCTGGCCGTGCTGCGCTCGCTGCCGGCGCACCGCGTCGACCTGATCGTCACGTCGCCGCCCTACGCCGACCAGCGCGCGTCCACCTACGGCGGCGTCACGGCGGACGACTACGTCGCGTGGTTCATGCCGCGCGCCGAGCAGTTCGCCCGCGTGCTCAAGCCCACCGGCTCGCTGGTGATCAACATCAAGGAAAAGGTAGTCGACGGCGAGCGCCACACCTATGTCCTCGAGCTGATCATCGCGATGCGCAAGCAAGGCTGGCTGTGGACGGAAGAGTACGTCTGGCACAAGCGCAACTGCTTTCCCGGCAAGTGGCCCAACCGCTTCCGCGACGCGTGGGAGCGCTGCCTGCACTTCACGCGTGAACGCCGCTTCAAGATGAACCAGGACGCCGTGATGGTGCCCATGGGCGACTGGGCGCAGACGCGCCTGAAGTCGCTCGGCGCCAACGACGTCGTGCGCCACGACTCGCAAGTGGGCAACGCGTTCGGCAAGAACGTCGCCAACTGGCAGGGCCGCGAGCGGGCGTACCCCACCAACGTGCTGCACCTGGCCACCGAGTGCGGCAACAAAGGCCACAGCGCCGCGTTCCCTCAGGCCTTGCCGCGCTGGTTCATCGAGCTGTTCACCGACCCGGGCGACACCGTGCTCGACCCGTTCGCGGGCTCCGGCACGACGCTCGCCGCGGCGCTGGCGCTGGGCCGCAATGCGATCGGCGTGGAGCTTTCGCCAGCGTACGTCACGCGCGCCCGCGCCGCGGTCGCCAGCGCGCACGAGGCCGCGGATGCGCTCGCGCGCGCCAGCGTCGTCACCGAGCAAGAAATCGTTTCTCCCCGTCGTGGCGCCAGCGCTGCGACCAAAGTTTCCAAGGACAACGTCCCATCATGAGCACCCTCATTCGCGGCTATGAAGTCGTGATCGGCTTCGAGACCCACACGCAGTTGTCGACGGCCAGCAAGATCTTCTCCGGCGCGTCCACCGAGTTCGGCGCATCGCCCAACACGCAGGCCTCGGCCGTCGACCTGGCGCTGCCCGGCACGCTGCCGGTGCTCAACCGCGGCGCCGTCGAACGCGCGATCCGGCTGGGGCTCGCGGTCAACGCGACCATCGCGCCGCTGTCGATCTTCGCGCGCAAGAACTACTTCTATCCCGACCTGCCCAAGGGCTACCAGATCAGCCAGTACGAGATCCCCGTGGTGCAGGGCGGCGTCGTGCCGTTCATGCACAACGGCGAGCTGCGCCACCTGAACCTGACGCGCGCCCACCTCGAGGAGGACGCCGGCAAGTCGGTGCACGAGGGCCACGCCAACATGTCGGGCATCGACCTGAACCGCGCCGGCACGCCGCTGCTCGAGATCGTCACCGAGCCCGACATGCGCTCGTCGACCGAGGCCGTCGACTACGCGAAGGCACTGCACGCGCTGGTGCAGTGGCTCGATATCTGCGACGGCAACATGCAGGAAGGCTCGTTCCGCTGCGACGCCAACGTGTCGGTGCGACGCCCCGGCCAGCCGTTCGGCACGCGTCGCGAGATCAAGAACCTCAACAGCTTCCGCCACCTGCAGCAGGCGATCGACTACGAGATCAACTGGCAGATCAGCGAGCTCGATGACGGCCGCTCCATCATCCAGGCCACCGTGCTGTTCGACCCGGACACCGGCGAGACCCGCATGATGCGCACCAAGGAAGACGCGCAGGACTACCGCTATTTCCCCGACCCCGACCTGCCACCGCTGGTGATCTCGCGCGAGTGGGTCGAGCAGGTGCGGACGCAGATGCCCGAGCTGCCCGGTGCGATGGCCGCCCGCTTCCAGAGCGTCGACGGCCTGGCCCTGGCCGACGCCGCGATGATGACGCAGTCGCTCGCCACAGCCCGCTACTACGAGGCCGCACGTGACGCGGGCGCGCCCGCGAAGCTGGTCGCCAACTGGGTGATGGGCGAGCTCTCGCGCCGCCTGAACGCCGACGGCCTCTCGATCGTCGACAGCCCGGTCGACGCCGCGCTGCTGGCCGCGCTCATCCAGCGCATCCAGGACGCCACGATCTCCAACAACGCCGCGCGCCAGGTCTTCGACGCACTGTGGACGCGCGAGAAAGGCGCGTCCGGCAACGTCGATGAGACGATCGATCGATTGGACGTTCGCCAGAGCAACGATTCGGGTGAGCTGGAAGCCATCATCGACGCCGTGCTCGCCGCCAACCAGAAGTCCGTCGACGAGTTCCGCGCCGGCAAGGACAAGGCGTTCCAGGCGCTGGTCGGTCAGGCGATGAAGGCCAGCAAGGGCAAGGCCAACCCGGCGCAGGTCAACGAGATGTTGAAGAAGAAGCTGGCCGGCTGAGGCCGCGAGTCAGGCCAGCGCGGGCAGCACCGCCGCCTGGCCGCGTCCGTAGTGCCTTGGCGCGCAGCCCATCACGCGCTTGAAGGCGGTGCTGAACGCGCTCTCCGACTCGTAGCCGAGTGCCGGCGCGAGGCGCGAGATCGGCTCGCCGGAGTTGGCGAGGCGATCGGCCGCGACGATCATGCGCCAGCGCGTCAGGTAGTCCATCGGCGACGCGCCGACGATGCGCTTGAACTTCGCCACGAAGCTCGAGCGCGACATCGCGGCGCGTTCGGCCAGGCTCTCGATTGTCCAGCGCCGGCCGGGCTCCGCGTGCATCGCGGTCATGGCCGCACTCAGCTGGCGATCGGCCAACGCGAACAGCCAGCCGACGCCGGGGCCCGCGTCGTCGCTCAGGTGCAGGCGCAGCGCCTGCACGAGCAGCATCGTGGCGAGTTGCTGCGCGATGATGTCGCCGCCGGGCTGCGGCTCGCGCAGCTCCAGCATCAGGCGCTCCACCGACCAGCGCATCGCAGCCTTGTCGGACTCCGAGCGCAGGTGCACGATCGGCGGCAGCGACGCCAGCAGGATCTCCGCGTGACGGCCTTCGAAGGAGAAATGGCCGCCGATGCTGAAGCACTTGCCCCCGCCGTTGACGACGCGCACCCGGCCCATCAGCGGCAAGCCCAGCATCGAGAAGCCGTCGACCGGCGGCAGCGACAGGTCGCTCGCGAGGCGGAACGGGCGGCCGTGGGGCAGCAAGTAGCAGTCGCCGGCGCTGACGCGGATCGGCTCGGCGATGCCCTCCATCGCCAGCCAGCAGGCCCCGGAGATCACCGCCTGGAACTTGATGCCCTCGTGCTGGCCGAACGCGATCGACCAGTCGCCGCCGTGGTCGACACCGCCGGACATGAAGCTGCGCGGCCGCAGCAGCGAGAGGACGTCGGACAACGGATCCATGGCTTGCTTTGGACGATTGCGAAGATATTGAGGATCGAGAAGCATGGATTGTATCGATCGCGGCTCTTAAAGTGGTGCCATGCGCCGCGAGACCGTCTCGCGGCAACGCCCCTCCAGGAGATCAATACCATGCGAGTCTTCCTCACCGGCGCCACCGGTTTCATCGGCACCGCCCTCATCCCCGAACTGCTGCAGGCCGGCCACTCGGTGCTCGGCTATGCGCGCTCCGACTCGGGCGCGGACGCGTTGCGCAGCCTCGGCGCCGACGTCCACCGCGGTGACCTCGAAGACCTGGGCGCGCTGCGCGGCGGCGCCGAGCAGGCCGACGGCGTCGTCCACTGCGGCTTCATCCACGACTTCTCGAAGTTCGCCGAGAACTGCGCCATCGACGGCCGCGCGATCGACGCGCTTGCCGACGTGCTGGCCGGCAGCGGCAGACCGCTCGTCGTGACCTCCGGCATCCCGGGCCTGCCAGGCCGCATCACTACCGAGGACGACGACCTGCCGGCGAACTCGCCGATGCCGCGGGTATCCGAGCAGCGCGCGCTGGCCGCCGCCGCGCGCGGCGTGCGCGCCAGCGTCGTTCGGCTGCCGCAGGTGCACGACCGCAACAAGTCGGGCCTGGTGCCGTTCCTGATCGCCGTGGCGCAGCAGAAGGGCGTGTCGGCCTACGTCGGCGCGGGCCAGAACCGCTGGGCCGCCGCACACCGGTTCTCGACGCCGGCACTCTATCGACTGGCGATCGAGAACGGCAGCGCCGGCGCGCGCTATCACGCGGTCGAGGAGGAAGGCCTCGCGCTGAAGGCCATCGCAGAGGCCATCGGCCGCGGGCTGAAGGTGCCAGTGATCTCGGTGTCGGCCGCCGAGGCACTCGAGCACTTCGGCCCGATGGGACACTTCGCCAACATGAGCAACCCGGCGTCGAGCGCGCTCACTCGCGAACGCCTGGGCTGGGCGCCCGGTCCGCATCCGGGGCTGATCGACGACCTCGACAACGCGAACGTGTTCGCGGGCTGAGGCCGTGGCGGCTCAGGCCGTCGAGCCACCCGTGACATGGTTGATGGCCTTGCGCGCCTCGGTCTGGAAGCCGACCGGATCGCTGATGCCCTTCAGGCGCAGGTCCTCGCTGCCGGTGCCGCGGATCGTCAGCGTGCCGTAGCCGGTCATGCGTTGCCACAGGCTCTGGTCGACGTCGAGGCTCTCGACGCGATTGAGCATCACGGTGGACGTGTGGCGGCTCACGATCCCCGTCTGCAGCACCACGTAGCGGTCGGTCAGCTTGACGCTCATCGCGCCCCGGCGCAGCCAGGCGCGGCCGACGAACCAGGCGAAGGTCAGGCCGCCGAAGATGGCGGCGGAGTTGCCCAGGTGATCCTGGCGCAGCAGACCCCAGGCGACGAGCCCCAGGCCCAGCAGGCCGAACGCGACGAGCGGCCACAGTGCCCACCACGACAGGCGGGATTCGCGCAGGATGGTCTCGCCCGTGGACGGGTCGTTGGTTTGCAAGCTCATGTCAATTGGTCTGGCGCGGCGCGTCGCCAGGGAGCGCGTCCGAGTAAAGGTAGCACTGCAGCGTCTGCGTGCCGTGCGTGAACGTCATCTGGCGTTCCTTGGTCACCACGTCAACGCCCTCCTTGGCATTGACGTAGTGCGCCGTCAGGTGCCCCTCCCGCACGCGCTTGACGGTCCAGTTCTGGCCCTCGAAGTGCAATTGCCCCTGGCGCGGCGACAGCTCCGCGGTGAGCAGCCGGCGCCCGGTGCACTGGTAGCTGACGCTCATGGCCTGGGTGGCGACGCTGGCGAGGGCCAGTGCGGCCAGCACCGCCAACCGGATGGCGCGTGGCGGACAAGCGGGGCGATGGGTCATGCGGAGTCCTTGGTGAGGGTCAGGTTTCGATGCCGTAGCGGCTGCGGTAGGCGGCCACCGCCGCCGCGTTCGCCGACAACGCCGGGTCGCCGGTGGTGGCGAGCAGTTGCATCAGGTCGGCCAGCGTCGCGATCGCGACCACCTTCAGGCCCAGCGTCTGCTCGACGTACTGCACGCCCGAGCGGCGATCGTCGCCCTCGTCGCGTGCGCGTTCTTGACGGTCCATCGTGATGGCCACGCCCACCGGATCGGCACCGACGGAGCGGATCAGGTCGGCGGCGGCGCGCTTGGAGGCGCCGTCGGTGATGACGTCGTCGATGATCATCACGCGGCCCTTGACCGGCGCGCCCACCAGGATGCCGCCTTCGCCGTGGTCCTTGGCTTCCTTGCGGTCGTACGCGTAGGTGACGTTCTTGCCGTGCTTCGCGAGCCCGATGGCCACTGCGGCGGCCAGCGTGATGCCCTTGTAGGCGGGCCCGAACAGCATGTCGAACTCGACGCCGGAGGCGAGCAGGCGACGTGCATAGAATTCGCCCAGGCGCATCAGCTTGGCGCCGTCGTCGAAGAACCCGGTGTTGAAGAAGTAAGGCGACTGGCGCCCTGCCTTCGTCTTGAAATCACCGAACCGAAGAACACCGGCCTCCACCGAGAATTGGACGAATTCCTGCGCGAGCAGATCGTTGGTGGGTGCTGTCATGGGAGTATTGCCTTGGGATTTCGCTTGGTGTCATTGAACCTGAACGGGATTCGTTCGGCCCACAACAAGGGCTTTCAGGCCTGGGCAGAGTCCATGAAGGCCGATTGTATGGGCGTGCAGGAGGTCAAGGCACAGCATGAGCACGTGCACGAAACCTTCGACAGCCTCGACGGCATGGGCGGCCGCTTCCACTACGCGGTCAAGAAGGGCTACTCGGGCGTCGGCCTGTACAGCCGCGTCGCACCCACCGAGGTCGTCACGGGCTTTGGCGACACGCAGTTCGACGAGGAAGGCCGCTACGTCGAATTCCGCTTCGACAAGCCGTCCGCCAGCCTGCAGCACCCGTTCGACAAGCTGAGCATCATCAGCTGCTACTTTCCCAGCGGCTCGTCCGGCGAGGAACGCCAGGCCGCCAAGTTCCGCTTCCTCGACCTGATCTACCCGCACCTGATGGCGCTGAAGGCCGAACGCGAGTTCATCCTGGTCGGCGACATCAACATCGCCCACCAGCAGATCGACCTGAAGAACTGGAAGGGCAACCAGAAGAATTCGGGCTTCCTGCCGGAGGAGCGCGGCTGGATGACCAAGCTGCTGACCGATGGCGGACTGGTCGACGTGTTCCGCACGCTCAACGACAAGGAGGAGCAGTACACGTGGTGGAGCAACCGCGGCCAGGCCTGGGCCAAGAACGTCGGGTGGCGTCTCGACTACCACCTGGCGACACCCGGCGTGGCCGCGCGCGCGCGCCAGGAACACATCCACATCGAGTCGCGTTTCAGCGACCACGCGCCGCTGACGATCGACTACGACTTCACGCTGTAGCCGGCTCCTGCGCGCGCTGCATCACGTCCGCGACCGACACCAGCCGGCGCGCCGACAAATCCCACAAGATGTGCTTGAGCGCCCCCGGGATCTCGAACAGCCCCACGCGCGTCACGCTGGAGAAGAAGGCCTCGTGCTCCTGGTGGCAGGCCTTGAGCCGGTAGTTGGGAATGCTCGCGCACAGGTGATGCACGTGGTGGTAGGCCGCATCGGCGGTGAACCAGTCGAGCCAGCGCGGCAGGACGAGAAAGCTCGTGCCATGCAGCGCGGCCTCGTCGCGATCCCAGCCCTCGTCGGCGCTCGCGTAAGAGTGCTCGAAGTTGTGCTGCACCGTGAACAGGACGATGCCGTAGCCGCCGGCCAGTGACCCGCTCACCACGTAGCAGGCGAAGAACAGCCATGGGCCGACGGCCCAGGCCATCGCGCCCCAGGTCGCGAACAGCAGCAGGTTGTTCCACGTCATGTAGCGGTAGTGCGCCATCGAGGCGCAGTTGGGCAACGGCCCATCCGCGGGCGTTTCGCGTGCGCCCAGGCGCGCCAGGCGGCGGCGCAGCAACTGGACGCTTGCACGCACCCAGGTGACGCGCGGATTGACCAGGAAATAGAGAAAGCCCGCCAGCGGGGACATCAGGATGTCGCGCGTGTTGCGGTAGCGGCGCTGCTGCCTGGCGTCCATGGCCAGGTAGTCCGTGACGCAGGCGACGTTGAGCGGCCCGCGGTACTTGGCCCAGTTGCCGTTGGTGACGTGGTGGTAGCGATGGTTTTCCGCCCAGACCTGCTGGGGCAGGCCGGACAGCACGCCCAGCAAGAAGCCCGTGAGGCGATTCAGCCCCTTGCTGCGGTACAGGCTGTGATGGCCGGCGTCGTGCATCAGCACGAAGCCGCGCAGCAGGAACAGGCTCAGGCAGAAGGTCGCCGCCACCACCAGCCAGGGCTGATCCGGTGCGGCGTGGCTGATCAGGATCCAGAGCCCGACGATCGGCGCGAAGACCGACAGGATCTGCAAGGCGCCGCGTGCATTGCTGGGCGTGGCGTGGCCGTCCACGATCGCGCGCTTGCAGGCTTGCCATTGGGCGGGGGAATGCGTCATCGGCCTTGTTTACGGTTGAGTAAGCGACTATCCCACGTTAGACAGCTTCATGACAGCTCGCTTGCCCGCCTTTGCGTGCCGAAATGTGTGGGGCCGGCTTTGCGTCAGAACCCGGCGCTTTCAGCGGCCAACGACCCGACTCGGAGGTTTTCCAAGGAGCCGGCGTGCCGCTGCTGCTCGGGATGTCAGCAACGCGCGCGGCACCGCAGACGCGGCGCTAAACTGGCTCGCCCCAGGAGGCCCCGATGTCCCTGCACCGTCGCGAGTTCGTCGCGCTGATCGCCAGTACCTCTACCCTCGCCATGCGCCCGTCCGCCGCCGCCGCGCCCGCTTCGCCCGAGATGGCGCACGTGCCCTGGTCGCGCCATGCGGCCATCTACCAGGTCAACATCCGCCAGTTCACGGTCGACGGCACGTTGAAGGCGGCGATGAGCGACCTGCCGCGGCTCAAGGCACTGGGCGTGGACATCCTCTGGCTGATGCCGCTGCAGCCCATCGGCAAGGTCGAGCGCAAGGGCACGCTGGGCAGCTACTACTCGATCCGCGACTACACCGCGGTCAACCCCGAGTTTGGCGCCCTCGCCGACGCCCGCGCGTTCGTGCACGCGGCGCACGCACTCGGCATGAAGGTGATCCTCGACTGGGTCGCCAACCACACGGCCTTCGACCATCCGTGGGCCCGCGAGCACCTGGACTGGTACAAGCTCGACGCTCACGGCGACATCTTTCCAGTCACCTTCAACGCCGGCAAGCCCAACGAAGAGCGCTGGTCCGACGTCACGGCGCTGAACTACGACCGCCCCGAACTGCGCGACGCCATGATCGCGGCGATGCAGTTCTGGGTGCGCGAGACCGATCTCGACGGCTTCCGCTGTGACGTCGCCAGCCTGGTGCCGACGCCGTTCTGGGAGCGCGCGCGGCGCGAACTCGACGCGGTCAAGCCGATGTTCATGCTGGCCGAGTCCGACGCGAAGGACCTGCACCGCAGCGCGTTCGACATGACCTACAGCTGGGACCTGGCCGAGCTGTTCCACCGTATCGGCAAGGGCGACGCCGGCGCCGCCGAACTGCGCGACTGGACCGCGAGGGAGCCGCACGGCTTTGCCGCGTCCGCCTACCGCATGCGCTTCACGTCCAACCACGACTTCAATTCGTGGAACGGCACCGACGCCGAGCTGTACGGCGAGGCCTGGCTGCCGCTGGTCGTCCTCACGTTCACGTTGCCCGGCATGCCGCTGATCTACAACGGCCAGGAGTCGCGGCTCAACAAGCGCCTGGAGTTCTTCGAAAAGGATGCGATCGCCTGGAAGACGTACGAGCTGGCGCCGTTCTACGCGAAGCTGCTCGCGCTCAAGCACGCGCATCCGGCGCTCGGCAATGGCCAGTACGGCGGTGCGCTGACCGCGCTGGCCACCGGCAACGACCAGGTGTTCGCGTTCAAGCGCACGCTGGGCAGCGACGAGGTCTGCGTCGCCGTCAACGTCACCGCCAAGCCGCAGACCTTCCACCTCGGCGCCACCGAACGCAGCCTGCCGGCCTTCGACTGGCTGGTGGAGTCCGCGTGAGCGGCGCGTTCGCGCCGATGCCGCCCGGCGACCTCGATCTCGCGGCCTACCAACGTCGCATCGGCGTCGCCGGCACGCTGGCGCCCACGCGCGAGTGCCTGCAGCAGCTGATCCTGGCCCACGCCGGGGCGATCCCGTTCGAGAACATCGAGGTGCTCGCGCGACGCGTGCCCCAGCTCCACCTCGCCGGTCTGCAGGACAAGCTGCTGCGCCAGCGCCGCGGCGGCTATTGCTTCGAACAGAACACCCTCTTTCGCAGCGTGCTGCAGGCCGTCGGCTTCGACGCGCAGCCGATGGAGGCGCGCATCCGGTCGCGCGTGCCGGCCGACGTCGTCACGGCCCGCACGCACCTGGCCACGCGCGTCGTCCTCGACGGCGTCGCCCTGATGGTGGACGTGGGCTGCGGCACCATCGCGCCGCTCGCCCCGCTCGCGCTGGACAGCCGCGCCACGCAGGCCGCCGGCACCGGCCTCTACCGCTTCGTCGAGGTCGGCGCCGAGTTGCTGCTGCAGACGCACGGCCCCGACGGCTGGGCCGACTGCTACCAGCTGCTGCCCAGCACGCCGCATGCGATCGACTGCGAGATGGGCAACTGGTTCGTCGCCACGCATCCGACGTCGATGCTGGCGCACAACCTGCTCGTGGGCCGCGCGCTCCCGGGTGGCCGGCTGCGCCTGTTCAACCGCCGCTTGTCGACCTTCCGGCCCGAATGCGCGCTGCCGACCGACCAGGTGCTGCAGGCACGCACGGAATTCGCCGACGCGTTCGCCGACGGCTTCGGCCTGCACATCGCGCCGGACGATCTCGACGCCGTGATGGGCGCGATCGACCGCCTGCCGCCGGGCTGAGGCAAGGGATCGCGGCGGTGCAGGTCTTGCAGGCTCGCGGTTCTCGCCCGCGCCAGGGCAAGGGCCCAGGCCGCCGCCCAATCAGCCCGGCGCCCCGAAATCCCGCAAGCGCACCGCATGCACCCGGTTGCGCTGGTCGCTCACCTTGCCCGCCATCGCCTTCTCGGCGGCCGCGCTGAGCAGCTGGCGCAGCGTCGTGCCCGGCGGGCCGCTGGCCACGCCGATGGTCACGGTGACGACCGCGGCGGTGGACGACGCGGCGTGCGGCAGCGCGAGCGCCTGCACCGCGTTGCGGATGCGTTCGGCGGCTGCGACCGCGGCGTCGGTGTCCGCCTCGTCGTGGGCATCCAGCAGCACCACCACGAATTCTTCGCCGCCCTTGCGGAACACGAAATCGGCCCCGCGCGAACAGGACTTGATCGCGTGGGCCACGGCGCGCAGCGCGTCGTCGCCGGCCGCGTCACCGTGGACGTGGTTGTAGTTGCCGAAGTGGTCGACATCGATGAAGGCGAGCGCCGCGCGCTGCACGCGCCGGTCGCCGTCGCCGGCCACGGTGTGCAGCAGCTCATCGAGCGCAAGGCGGTTGCGCAGGCCGGTCAGGGCGTCGGTGCGGGCCTCCTCGCGCAGCGTGCGGTTGCGCTCCTGCAGATCGACCACGGTGGACGTCAGGTCGCGACCCGACGCGACGACCTGGCGCGTGTCGTTGTCGAACGCCACCACGCGGTCGCGCCCACGCGCCTTGGCGGCGTGCAGCGCGGTGTCGCAGGCGCGCCAGACGCCGTCCACGCTGGCGCCGGCCAGCGTTGCCACGCCGGCCGAAATGGTGACGATCTCCGACCCGCTCGCCAGCGTCACCGGCTCGCGCATCGCGTCCACGCCGGCCTGCGCCTTGCGCATCGCCTCGGCCAGCGTCAGGCCGGGCAGGAAGGCGATGAACTGATCGCCGTTGGCGCGCGCCAGGCAGCTGGCCAGGCTGAACGTCTCGCGCAGCCGGCCGGCCGTCGCGCGCAGCAGCTCGTCGCCCACGCGGTGGCCGTGGCGGTCGTTGAAGTACTTGAAGTTGTCCAGGTCCAGCATCACGACCACGCCCTTGACGCCAGCCTGCAGCGCGGCGGCCAGCGTGTCGTGCATCACCAGGCGGTTGGACAGGTGCGTGAGCTCGTCCGTGCTGGAACGGCGCGCCTCCGACACCGGCGCGGGCGTGGCGATGCCGAGCCAGCGCTTGAGGCGCACGAGCCAGGTCATCGGATCGCTCCGAACGTCGAATCCACGAGGCGGATCAACGCACGATCACCGTGCCACGCAGGCGCGATCGAGTCGATCCGGATGTCTTGCAGTGCCGCCATATCCCTCTCCCCAGGCGGGCCACGGATGCGGTTCGGGATCGCGTGCCCGGGTGGTCATCCGTACTGCGACGGATCGCGACTCCCGAGCGTGCAGGCGTCCGTGCGACGCTCCTGCCGGCAGCCCCGCTGCCCTCCTGGCTTCGGAGGGTCGGTGGCTTTGCGACCCCGGCTCTCGCACGGGTGTGCCCTTTCACTGATCGCTGATGGTAACGCCAAGTTAGGGGGTACTGCAGGGCACAATCTTGCAGATGACCCAGTCTCAGGGTATATCCGCCCATCCCAATCAGGAGCCCGCCATGCAATCGACCGTCCTCGCCGCCCGCCTCATCACCGCCCTGGCACTTGGTTGCGTGACCGGATCCGGCCTGGCCGCGGATGCGGTCGGCAAGCCAGCCGCCATCGCCGCGGATGCCGCACAGACCTCCCGGGAGCGTGCGATCTTCGCAGTGAGCGACAACGACCCGGCAAAGTGGAACCTGACGCTGGGCAACATCAACAACGCGATCGACGGCCTGGGCGCCGGCAACGCCGACATCGAGCTGGTGGTCTACGGCCCGGGCATCAACATGCTGAAGAAGGACTCGCCGGTGGCCGAGAAGATCGCCGCCGCGCTCGCCCGCGGCGTGCACATCGCCGCCTGCCAGAACTCGATGCGCGGCGCCAAGCTCGAACTCGGCGACCTGGCCCCCGGCGTCGGCCCCGTGCCCTCGGGCGTGGTCGAACTGATCCATCGCGAGCACGCCGGCTACGCCTACGTGCGCTCGTGATCGCGTAACAGCGGTCAGGTTGGCCGCGCAACGGCCGAAGACGTTCCCTGGGATCCCCAGTCGCCACCCGCGCCTGGGCCCCGGAGACATTCGCCTTGCCCAACCTGCCCACCTCCCACGACGCGCAACTGGTTGCCTGCTCCCTGCTGATCGCCGGGTTCGCGTGCCATGCCGCGCTCGAAGCGAGCTCGCGCCTGCGCGGCGCCGACAAGCACCTGGCGACGCGCTGGTGGATCGCCGGCTCGCTGGCGATGGGCACCGGCCTGTGGGCCGCCAACTTCACCGCGCTGCTGGCGCTCACACTGCCCATTCCGCTGGGCTTCGGCCTCGGGCTGACCGCGCTGTCGTGGGTCGCCGCGCTGGCCGCATCAGCCACGGCGCTGTTCGTCGCCAGCCGCGACAAGCTCGCGTGGCCCCGGTTGTGGACGGCCGCACTGGTCGTCGGCGCCGGCTTCGCCGCGATGCACTTCCTCGGTGTCGCTGCGCTGGCGATGGCGCCTGCGATCGAGTGGAACTGGCAGATCGTGATCGGCACGGTCGTCATCGCGATCTGCGCCTCGGCGACCGCACTCGAGGCGTTCTTCCTGGTGCGCAGCGCGCGCCGCGGCCAGGGCTTTCGCGTGGCCAGCGCCGCGGTGATGGGCGGCCTGATCTGCGCGATGCACTACGCGGGCATGGCCGCCGCCGGATTCGCGTCGGCGTCGTTCTGCATGAGCGAGGACGGGCTGTCCGGCCACAACCTGGGCGCACTGCTGGTGGTCTGCAGCGTGGGCCTGGTCGGCGCGACCTTGCTGGTCGCCCGGCTCGAGGCCAGGCTGCGCGCCCACAGCAGCGGCCTGCATGCGCGCCTGCGCAGCGCCAACGAGCGCCTGCGCCAGCGCGCGCTGCGCGACCCGCTCACGAGCCTGCCCAACCGGCTGCTGTTCGAGAAGCTGATGGCCAAGTCCTTGAAGCGCCTGGCCGCGTCGGTGGCCGACGGCCGCGAGGGCGCCAAGGTCGTGGTGCTGTTCATCGACCTCGACGGCTTCAAGCCGGTCAACGACGCGCTCGGCCACGCGGTGGGCGACCTCGTGCTCAAGGAAGTCGCCACGCGGCTGCGCGCGAGCGTGCGCGCGGGCGACACGGTGGCGCGCCTGGGCGGCGACGAGTTCGTGATGCTGATGGAGTGCGAGACGGCGCTGGTCGACCCGGTGATCGCCGCCCGCCGCATCGTCGAGGCCATCGGCCAGACGATCACGACGCCGCAGCGGCCGATCCAGATCTCGTGCTCGGTGGGCATCGCCACCTACCCGGAGCACGGCCCGCGCGAGCGCCTGGTGGCACACGCCGACGCGGCGATGGGCGAGGCCAAGCGGGCCGGCGGAAACACGTGGGCGCACTTCGAGGAGCGCCTCGAAGGCCCGCGTCCGGAGATGCTGGGGCTGCAGAACGACCTGCGCTTCGCGATCGAGAACCGGCAGCTGGAGCTGCACTACCAGCCCAAGGTGGATGGACGCACCGGCGAAACCCACGGCGTCGAGGCCTTGCTGCGCTGGACCCATCCGGAGCACGGCTTCGTGAGCCCCGCCGTGTTCATTCCGCTGGCCGAGCGCTTCGGGCTGATCTGCAAGCTGGGCAACTGGGTCATCGACGACGCGTGCCGGCAGGTCGAGGCCTGGGCCGCCCAGGGCACGCGCATGAACGTGGCGATCAACCTGTCGGTGCACCAGCTGCGCGAGAACGATCTCGTCGAGCGCATCGCGCAGGCGCTGCGACGCCACCACATCGACGCCGACCAGCTGCTGTGCGAGATCACCGAGTCGGTGGCGATGGGCGACGTCAAGGCCACGCAGATCGCATTCAGCGGCCTGGCCCACATCGGCGTGCTGCTGTCGATCGACGACTTCGGCACCGGCTACTCGAGCCTGAGCTACCTGCGTCGCCTGCCCGCGCGCCAGCTCAAGATCGACCGCAGCTTCGTGATGGATCTCGAGACCAGCAGCGATGCGCGCGCCATCGTCAGCGCCGTCGTCCACCTGGCCCACGATCTCGGTCTGGGCGTGGTGGCCGAAGGCGTGGAGACTGCCGGCCAGCGCGACGTGCTCGCCGGCCTGAACTGCGACGAGCTGCAGGGCTACCTGTTTGCCAGGCCGATGCCCGCCAGCGAGGTACTGCCGTGGATTGCTGCGCGCAGCGCGCAGGCCAAGGCGAAGGCCTCAGCCACGGCGCCCGAATCGGTGCCGGGCTGAACGCCGGCTACTTCGTCGTGGCGTTGGTGGCGGGTGCCGGCAGGCGCGACCTGTAGTAGCGGCTGACATCGTCGAAGCTCACGCGGCCGACGTGCGCCAAGTCGATCGCGTCGAAGTGATTCGTGACCCAGCCGAAGCCGCCAGCCTGCGCTTGCTCGCGCGTCAGCGTGCCGCGATGGGCGGTGTCCGCGGCCTCGAAGCTGGCGTGCAGCAGGCGCAGCGAATCAGCGTCCAGCGTCGCGCCGACCGAGGCTGGCCGCACGCGGTTCTCGGCCTGCGCAGCCTGTTGCTGCGCCAGCGGCGGCTTGCCCGGGTCGAGATGCGAGGTGGCCTGCGCGGCCGCGACGCCCAGCAGCATCGAGAGGAAAACAAGGGTGCGCATCATTGGGCTCCCGTCGCCGAGGCGTAGAACGCGACCAGGTCGGCCTTCATCAACGGACGCGAGCCGTCATCGAGGTAAGTCATGTGGCCGCCCGCGTGGAAGTGCGTCGTCACCGGCGCAGCGTTGGTCAGGCGCGCGATGTCCAGCTCGGTCTGGTGGAACGGCGTGATCAGGTCATGCTGGCCGCCGAGGAACAACACCTTGAGCGACGCGTCCAGGCCGATCGCGACGCTCAGGTCGGGGACGACGTCGGGCAGCGCGCGGCCGCCGTGCGCGAACTGCCAGGTATTGATCGCGTTGCTGGAGAGCACGTAGGTGGCGGGCGTGGTGAAGCCCAGCTCGTTGGGCAGCACCGTCTTGATGGCCGCCGCGAAGCCGGGTTGGACGAAGGTGTTCGACGGTTCGTCGTCGACGTCCAGCGCCGAGCCGACCGGTGCCGAGATCCGCCCGTCGTACACGCCCAGCGTGTTGTTGGCGATCAGGTGGTGGCGGAAGGTGTCGTAGTCGACGTCGAACTGCTGCTGCCAGGTGCCGGTGGGCAGGCCAGTGAACGCGACCAGCGCGGCGATGTGGCCGGCCGGAGGCAGCGTGCCGTCGCCCAGCCAGGTGAGCGCATCGGGCGTGTAGGTGCTGTCGGCGTAGGCGCGAACCGTGGCGATGTCGGCATCCGGATCGGACGTGGCGCCGGTGGCCAGGTGGTAGTAGCTGCCGACCGCGGCGTAGCTGGGCAGGAAGCCGCCGCAGCTGACCGTGGGGGAGCCCGACTGCACCGAGCAGTTGCTGTTGTAGTCGAGGATCGTCGACAGCTCCACGACACCGTTGACGCGCTTGCCTGCAGTCTCCAGCAGGCGGGTCAGCACCGGCACGCGCACGGTGCCGTAGGACTCGCCGTACAGGAACAGCGGCGAGGCCGTGCGGCCGTTGACCGTGAGCCAGCGCATGACGAAGTCCTGCAGCACGCCGGCGTCCGCATCCACGCCCCAGTACGTCTGGTTGGTGTGGGGCGAGATCGCCTCCGACAGTCCGGTGCCGACCGGGTCGACGAACACGAGGTCGGACGTGTCGATCAGGCTCTCGTTGTTGTCCACGTAAGGGAACGGCAGCGTCTGCGTGGTGGCTGGCACGCCGGTCACCAGCCGCTTGGGCGCGAACGAGCCCAGGTGCAGCCAGACGCTGGCGGAACCCGGACCGCCGTTGAAGAAGAACGTGACGGGACGCGTGGCGGCCGTCGAGCCGTCCGCCGTGTAGGCCACGTAGAAGATCGAGGCCTCGGGTGCGGCGCTCGCGTCGAGCGCCGTCATGTGGCCCGCGGTGGCGGTGTAGGCGATCGCGGTGCCGCCCACCGTCACGGCGTGATGCGTGACGGCGGTGTTCTCGTTGGGCGTGGTCAGCGAGCCGCCGGCGCCGGCCGAATAGTGGTTCGCGTCGACGAACTGGGTGCCGGGCGTGCTGGCGGCCCCGCCGCTGCCACCGCCGCCGCACGCGGTGAAGGCGGCCAGCAAGGCCAAGGTCGTGAGGACGCGCGCGCGCCGCAGGACGGGATGGATCGGGATCATCGATTCCTCTCGAAAAAGCGCGGGTCACGCGCACGGGTCGGGCGAATGCCGAGTCTTGCACGGCCGGCCGCAGCACTTGTCGAGCTGAAACCGATGGGCGCCTTCTTTCGTGGAACGATTGTGGCTCAATACCCTGAACGCAGAGGATTGGGCCGTACCCGGGGCCCTATTCGGGCGTCCGCTCCACGCTCGTCCCTCTAACCTTGGTGCCCTGCCCCCACTCTCCCGGAATGCGACCGATGACCTTCAAGCTCTCCCGCCACGCCCTCGCTGCCAGCGCCCTGGCCGCCTTCGGCCTCGTCGCCGCCCGGCCCGCCGCCGCCGTGGAGGTCTACGCGGCCACCGGGTTCCCTTACGCGCTGGTGGGCGTCGCTCAAGCGATCAACCCGATGTTCGCGCTGCGCGCCGACTTCGGCACGATTGCCCACCACGGCTACAGCGGCAGCACGTCGGACAACGACTTCAAGGGCAACATCGACTACAACCGTGCGGCGCTGCTGGGCGACTGGTTCGTCGCCGGTGGCGGCTTTCGCCTCAGCGGCGGCGCCACGCTCAACCAGGCCAAGGCCACGCTGAAGGCCTCGGCGCAAAACGGCAAGATCTCGATCGGCGGCCAGCAGTACGACGCACCATCGTCGCTGTACTACGTGCAGTCCGACCTGTCGTTCCCGAAGGCAGCCCCCTACATCGGCCTGGGCTGGGGCCACCACGACAGCCCGGCGGGCCTGTCGTTCAACGTCGATCTCGGTGCCTCTATCGGCAGCGCCAAGGCCACGCCGCTGAAGGCCTCGCCGGCACTGGCCAGCGAGTTGGCGGTCGACCAGAGCGGCGCCGCTGACCTGGCACAGGAAAACCGCGACTTCCAGGACACGGTGCACAAGTTCAAGGCAATCCCGCAGCTGACCTTCGGGGTCGGCTACCGCTTCTAGCTCACGAGGTCGTCGCGTCCAGTTCGGCCGCGAGCGCCTTCATCACGTGGCGGGCGCTGGACTCGTTGGTCGCGCACACCACGTCGTGCACGTCGCAAGCGCGCACGAGGGCGTTGATGTCCGGTTCGTGCGGCTGCGGCGTCATCGGGTCGCGCAGGAAGATCACCGCGTCGACCCGCCCTTCGGCCAGGCGCGCGCCGATCTGCAGGTCGCCCCCCATCGGGCCACTGAGCAGGCGCTCGACCTCCAGGCCGACCTCGGCGATCAGGCGCGAGCCGGTGGTGCCGGTGGCCATCACGTGGCAGCGGGCGAGGAACGGGGCAAAGTCACGGGCCAGCGTGACCATCAGGTCTTTCTTGGCGTCGTGCGCGATCAGGGCGATGTGCATCGCACGATCATAAGCACCCAGAGTGACGACGTCCGATCATTCGAGTCCCAAACCCAGGCGGGGACTTTACGAATCCTCACGTTCGACGGACGTCGACATGCGGCCCCAGAAATGGCAAAGCGTGAGCGAGGCCCACGCTTTGCTGTAGCGTTTGCAGCAAACCAGGTCAGCGACCCGCCCCGACGCGGGTCGCCGGGCCAGGGTCAGCTCAGGGACGAATCGCCCTTGGGAGCAGGGGTGCCGGAGGTACCGGCGCGCGTCGCGCTGTTCGCGTGACGCTTGGAGCCGGCGGCGCGTGCCTCTTCCGACGTGAACTGGTGGGCGTTGCCGCTCGCATGGGCCGCGCGACCGCCCTGGCTAGCGATCTCGCGCTGGCGCTCGCGATCCATGCCGGCGAAGCCACGCCCGCCGCTCGGTTGGCCGCCTTGCTGGCCTTGCGCGCCGGCTTGGCTGTGCTGGTCGTGGCGGACGGTTTGATCATGTTGGGAAGTCATTGCTGGTACTCCGAAAAGTTTGGTCCGCCGCCCCATGCGACAGGATTTATCGGACCCATCGGCGCCTGAGCACCAAGGTCACCCCCGACAGGGGCAACGCACATACCTCCCCAGGCACTTCCCCCCTAGTGTCGAGCAGGAAACGGCTTGAAATGGGCCGAATACACCGTCCCGGCGCAACGCAATAGGCGTGCCCCAGCGACCACGCCGGTCAGCTGTTGCCGGAACTTGCGCCGGATCCCGGCGGCCCGAAGCGCAACTCGGGCTTGGGCGCGCGATCGTAGAGGCCCTGGACGCGCGGGATATTGGCGGCGATCACGCGCAGCCGGTCCGGGTTGGCGGGGTGGTCGGACAGGAAGGCCGGCGGCGCGCCTTTGCTCGCGGCCTCCATCTTCTGCCACAGCGACAGCGCCGAGCGCGGGTCGTAGCCGGCACGCGCGCCCAGCTCCAGGCCGATCAGGTCGGCTTCGGTCTCGTCGTCGCGGCTGTATTTGAGCGACAGCAAGCGCCCGCCCATGCCGGCCATCTGGCGGCCGGTGTTGCCCCAGCCGAACAGGCCGGCGAGCAGCGAGATCGTGCCTTGCGTGGTCATTTCCTTGCCGATCTGCGCACGGCCGTGCTCGCGCAGCGCGTGGGCCATCTCGTGGCCCATCACCATCGCGACCTCGTCGTCGGTGAGCTTGAGCCTGGTCAGGATGCCCCAGTAGAACGCGATCTTGCCACCCGGCATGCAGAACGCATTGATCTGCGGCGAGCCGATCAGGTTGACCTCCCACTGCCAGCCCACCGCGCGCTCGTTCCACATGCCGGCGAACGGACGCAGGCGAGTGGAGATATGGACGAGGCGCCGCAGCTGCGGGTGCACCGGCTCGGCGAGCAAGCGCCTGGCGCGCGCCTGGCCCAGCATGTCGCGGTACCCGCGCGCCGCCTGGGCTTCGATCTCGGAGGCTGGCACCAGCGACTCGAAGTGCGAGCGCGGACCCACCTGCACGCCTTCGCGTTGGGCCCGCGCCGCGGCGCAAGTCAGCGCCAGCAAGGCGACGGCCCCCGCCGACTTGAGCAATCGGCGGCGGCCAGGGTCGACGAGGGCGGAGGGGGTCAAGGACAGACGAAACGAAAAGCGCTACACGGAAGATGCAGATGAATGCGATCGTCCGCGCTTCAAGAGGTTCAACGCCGCACGTCGAGCGAATCGATGGTTGCCCACAGCATCTTCAGCAGGATCAGCGACGGCACGCCCATCACCAGGGCGACCAGGAAGAACGCCGGCCAGCCGATCGCCTCCGACAGGACGCCCGCCAGCGGCCCGATCCACACGCGGCCCACCGACTGGAACGCAGAAAGCAGCGCGAACTGCGTCGCGCTGAAGCGCTGGTTGGTCAGGCTCATGAGGAAGGCCAGGAAGGCCGCCGTGCCCATGCCGCTGGCCAGGTTCTCGGTGGCCACCGCCATCAGCAGGCCGCCGTCCACCAACGTCGGATGCAACAGCTTGACGAAGCCGAAGTCGAAAGCCGGGAGCGTCCACCCAGGCAAGACGCCCTTGCCATGCACTGCGAGCCACCAGAACGCCAGGCTGCTGGACATCTGCAGCAGGCCGAACAGCAGCAGCGACCAGGCGAGCCGCAGGCGCAGCATCACCAGGCCGCCGAGCAGTGCGCCGACCACGGTCAGCAGCAGGCCGACCAGCTTGTTGACGACGCCCACCTCGGCCGGCCCGAACGCCATGCCCTTGAGCAGGAACGGTGTCAGCAACGACAGCTGGAACGCGTCGGTGAGCTTGTAGAACACGATGAACGCCAGGAAGGCCCACGCGCGCGGCTGGCTGAAATACGAATCGAGCCCCGCCAGCAGCGTCTGGAAGCGCGCGCGCCGGGCCGCGAATCCGGCCAGCGGCAAGGTCACCGCGAGCCCCAGCAGCAGCGCCAGCAGGTCGATCCACTTGGCCTGCAGCGAGCCCTTGGCGACCGCGTCGCCGAACCAGGGCGACAGCAGCCAGCCCGCGATCGGGCCGCCGAAGCGCTGGGTCAGCCCCACGCCCACGGCCACCGCGGCCAGCACGGCGAGAAAGCCGACCAGGTCCTGGCGCACCGGCGTCCGCGACGCGTCCCGCACGCGCGCGGGCGGCTGCGCCAGGCGCGGCAGCGCGATCGCGGAAAAGACCGCGAGGCCGGCCATCAGCGCCGCCATCAGGCGGTAGACATCGGGCCAGGACATGCCCACGCCGTTGACCGCATCCGTCCAGATCAGCGCCACGCCGCCGGACAGGATCATCGCGATGCGGTAGCCCATCACGAACAGCGAGGCTCCGATGCCGCGTTCGCGCGCCGGCAGCAGGTCCACGCGATACGCATCGACGACGATGTCCTGCGACGCGCTGACGAACGCCACCCCGACGCCCAGTGCGGCGAACAGCGGCAGCGCGAGCACCGGCGAGATGTCGGCCAGCCCGAACAGCGCGACGGCCAGCAGGGCCTGCGTGAACGCGATCCAGCCGCGCCGCCGCCCGAGCAGCGGCAGGTCGACGCGGTCCATCAGCGGCGCCCACAGGAACTTGAACGTGTACGGGATGCCGATCAGCGTCAGGAAGCCGATCGCCGCCATGTCGAGCCCGTCCATCGTGAGCCAGGCCTGCAGCGCAAGCCCCGTCAGTGCCAGCGGCAGGCCCGAGGCGAAGCCGAGCACGAGGATCGCGGCCCAGCGATGGGCGGCGGCGAGGCGGGAGCTTGGCGCCGGGGAGGCAGGACTGGCGGCGTCAATTGGCATCGACGCATTCTAGGAGGCGGCGCAGGCTCACTGCGTGGCAGGCCGCCGCACGGCGTCGATGTCCAGGAAGCGCCAGTAGCCGTTGACGAACGGGTTGGCCGGGTAGCCTTCGAGCCACGGCTGAGACAGCACGAGCCGCACGCGGTGCAGGTGCGTCTTGATCGGCATGTAGGCCAGCAGCAGCTTCTGCGCCTGCGCGATCGCGGCGCTGCGCTCGAGCCCGTCGGGCAACTCGTGGATGCGACGGAAGGCGACGTTGTACTCGGGCAGGTCGAAGCGCGACCAGTTCCCCTCGCCCTTGCTCGGCCCGTAGGCGAGCGCCAGCAGGTCTTGCGGATCGGGCTCGTCGGAGGACGCCCCCAGCGTCCACATCTGCAGCCGCCCGGCGCGCGCCTGCTTCATCTGCTCGGGCCACTGGCGGCGCTCGAACACGATGCGGATGCCGATCGCGTCCATCTTCTTCTGCCAGAGCTCGTTGAGCTGGCGCGCGCTGGTGTCTGGTTGCGTGGCCATGTGCAGCACCAGCGCGCCGCCGTTGGGGCGCTCGCGATAGCCGTCGCCATCGACATCGACGTAGCCGTACAGGTCGAGCAGTGCCCGCGCCCGAACCGGGTCGTAGGCGTTCATGCTGCTGCGGTACGCCGGGTCGTAGCCCGCCACCAGCGGCGCGACGAGCCCCTGCGCGGGGATCGCCAGTGGCTTGCGCAGCAGGCGGATCTCCTCGGCGCTGTCGTAGCCCAGCGAGATCGCGCGCCGCAGCGCCACGCGTTCGGGCGAGTAGCCGCCGACGACCGGGTCGTCCATGTTGAAGTACGTGTAGCGCACGTCGGGCTGCGCGACGAGGTGCAGCTGCATGCCGCGCCGGGCCAGGTTGGGCGCGAGCGTGCCGCCGGGCGCAGCGGTGGCGGCGAACTCGTAGGGCACCAGCGTCATGTCGAACGCGCCGCCGACGTAAGCCAGCCACGAGGGCTGCGGCTCCTCGATGATGGACACCTCCACGCGGTCGATCATCGGCTCGCGCCGGCCGTGCAGCTTCGTCGCGACGGCCTGGGCGTCGGGGTCGTCACTGGCGGGCTGCTCGTCGTAGAACTCGTCGCGAAAGCGCGGGTTGCGCTCCAGCGCGATGAACGACGAGCGGCGCCATTGCACCAGCCGATACGCGCCGGTGCCCACCGGGTGTTCCATGATCGCGTCGCCATACATCTCGGCGACCTCGCGCGCGATGGCGCCCGCGTAGACCGACTCGGCGAGCTTGAGCGCAAAGCGTGGGCTCGGGTGGCCGAAGCGGATGCGCAGCGTGTAGCGGTCGACCATGCGCAGGCCTTCGACCGGGGCGTCGTAGTCGAACGGCATGTCGCGGTTCTGGGCGCGTTCGCGCAGCGCCTGCAGGCCCAGGATGTCGTCGCCGCGCAGGTCGGCGTAGGCGATGCTGTGCAGGCGCGGGTCGAAGTGGCGCTTGAGCGTGTAGGCGTAGTCGAGCGCGGTCAGCTCGCGGGCGCGACCGTGGAAGGCCGGGTCGTCGGCGAAGAAGATGCCGGGGCGGATCTTGAGCGTGAGCTCGCGGAAGTCGGCCGACATCTCCGGCAGCGCAGCGGCCGTGGCCACGCGCAGCCGGGCCGGGCGCGCCAGCAGGTCGTAGCGCAGCGGCGGCTCGATGATGTTGTCGATGATCTCGCGCGAATAGGCGTCGGGCACCTGGGCCGGATCGAACCCGGTCTCGGCGACTTCCATCGAATAGCGCAGCACCTTCTGCGGCGCGGCGGGTGCGACCTGGGCGCTGGCGCCCGTCCACGCGACGCACGTCGCGAATGCAGCAAGCGGCCAGCAACGACGGATCGACGAGCGCACGGACGACACGGGGCCTGTGGTGAAGTTGACGACGCCCTCGGGCTTCCGGGCCATCCGGGGCGACCGCGAAGTCTACAACCCCTAAACTCGCGACTTCCGCGACACCGCCTCCCGCGCGCTCCCGCCTCGATGCTCGCCTACCTGCTCCGCCGGCTCTGGCAGATGATCCCCACGCTGATCGGCGTGGTGCTGCTCATCTTCTTCCTGTTCCGCAAGTTCGGGGTCGACCCGGTGCAGACACTCGCCAGCCTCAACGCGACGCCGCGCGAGATCGCCGAGATCCGCCAGCAGTTGGGCCTGAACGAGCCGTGGTGGTACCAGCTGGGCATCTTCATCAAGGGCATCGTCACGTTCGACTGGGGTCGCAGCTGGGCCACCAACGAGACCATCGCGCACCTGATGGCCACGCGCCTGCCGGCGACACTGACGGTGACCTTGCCGATCCTGATCCTGGACACCTTGATCGCGATCCCGATCGCGCTGGGCGTCGCCTACGTGCGCGGCTCGCTGACCGACCGCGCGATCATGGTGGGCACGACGGTCGCGCTGTCGATCTCGTTCCTGGTCTACGTGATCGTCGGCCAGTACGTGTTCGGCTTCCAGCTCGGCTGGTTCCCGGTGCAGGGGTGGAGCGACAGCACCTGGACCAACCTGCTCACCTACGCGCCGCTGCCGGTGCTGCTGGCGGTGCTGGTGGGGCTGTCGCCGCAGACGCGCCTGTACCGCAGCTTCTTCCTCGACGAGCTGGGCCAGGACTACGTGCGCACCGCACGCGCCAAGGGCCTCACCGAGCCGGCCGTGCTGTTTCGACACGTGCTGCGCAACGCGCTGATCCCCATCCTCACCAACGTCGGCCTGGCGCTGCCGGGGATCCTGATCGGCTCGTTCCTGATCGAGGTGTACTTCTCCATTCCCGGCATCGGCCGCGAGGTGCTGCTGGCCGTCAACCGCAGCGACTACCCGGTGATCCAGGCCGTGACGATCTACGTGGCGATGCTGACGATGCTGGCCAACCTGATCGTCGACCTGTCGTATCGGGCCGTCGATCCGCGGGTGGTGCTGAGATGAGCGACGTGCCCGACTTCGCGTCGACCTCCATGGCGTCGACGCTGACCGACACCGCCCCCGCGCGCCGCGCCGACGGCGTCTGGCACTCCGCGTGGCGGCGCTTCCGGCGGGACCGCGTCGGCATGATCTCGATGACCATCGTCGCCGCCTACGCGCTGCTGATCGCCTGCACGGCCAGCGGCCTCGTGGCGCGTCACTGGCAGGACGAGGTGGGCGTGCCCGACGCCCCGCCATCGTTGCTCGGCGCCGCGACCCACGAGCTGTCGACGGCGCCGCAGGCCAGCGCGGTCGCGGCGAGTGCGCCGGTCGACATTTCCGACGTCGATCCCCTCGCCCCGCGCTACAAGGAATGGGACGAGCGCGCCGCGCAGTACCACGCGCAGGCCAGGCCGATCGCCGCGTCGCTGCCGTTTGGCGGCGATCGGCTGGGGCGCGACGTGCTGTCCAAGGCGCTCAAAGGCACGCAGATCTCGGTGTCGGTGGGCGTGCTCGCGGCCATCGTCGCCACGCTGATCGGCGCGTCGCTGGGCGCGCTCGCCGGCTTCTTCGGCGGGCCTGTGGGCGACCTCGTCGAGTGGGTCTACAGCGTGCTCACCGCGGTGCCCGAGATCTTGCTGTTCTTCGCGTTCGCGGCGGTGTTCGGGCGCGGCATCTCCACGCTCGTCCTGATCATGGGCCTGACCGGCTGGACGGGGCAGTACCGCCAGGTGCGCGCCGAGTTCATCAAGCATTCGCGGCGCGAATACGTGCGTGCCGCCGAGGCCATCGGCGCCAGCGCCAGCGCGCGCATGTTCCGCCACATCTTGCCCAACGTGAGCCACGTGATCCTCGTGCGCATGTCGCTGATGGTGGTGGGTTTCATCAAGGCGGAAGTGATCCTGTCGTACCTGGGACTCGGCGTGGCCACCGACCAGGTGAGCTGGGGCACGATGCTGGCCGAATCGCAAAGCGAGCTGGTGCTGGGGCACTGGTGGCAGCTGAGCGCGGCGACGATCGCCATGGCCGTGTTCGTCACGGCGTTCTCGTTGATGGCCGATGCGTGGCGCGATGCGCTCGATCCGAAATGACGACCCCCTCGCTCCTCCCGTCGCTGCCCCCCGAGGGGGAGCTCGGTTCGGCTCGGGTAGTGACCCTCGCTCCCCGAGATCTTGTGCAATGACGACCCCCTCGCTCCTCGCCGTCGAGGACCTGCGTGTCGCGTTTCGCATGCTCGACGCGCGCGGCCGCACGCGGCGCGTCGAGGCGGTCGGTCGGGGCGAGCAGGGCATCAGCTTCGACGTGCCGGCCAACACCACCGTCGCGCTGGTCGGAGAATCGGGCTCGGGCAAGAGCGTCACCGCGATGGCGCTGGTGCAACTGCTGCCGCGCAACGCGGAGTGCGCGGGCCGCGTGCTGTGGCGCGGCGACGACCTGCTGCAGGCGCCGCGCGCGCACATGCAACGCCTGCGCGGGCACGAGATCGCCTGCGTGTTCCAGGATCCGATGTCGTCGCTGAACCCGGTGCTGACGATCGGCGCGCAGATCGCCGAGCCGCTGCGCAAGCATCTGTCCATGAGCAAGCCCATGGCGCGCAAGCGCACGCTGGACCTGCTGGCCGAGGTCGGCATTGCCGATGCGGCGCGCCGCATCGATTCGTACCCGCACCAGCTGTCCGGCGGCCAGCAGCAGCGCGTGATGATCGCCATGGCGCTCGCCTGCGAGCCGCAGCTGCTGATCGCCGACGAGCCCACCACGGCGCTGGACGTCACGATCCAGCGCCAGCTCCTGGAGCTGCTCGCGCGCCTGCAGGCGCAACGCGGCTTGTCCATGCTGTTCATCAGCCACGACCTGGCCGTCGTCGGCGCGGTCGCGCAGCAGATCGTCGTGATGCGCCAGGGCACGGTGCGCGAGCGCGGCACCGTCAGCGTGCTGTTCAACGATCCGAAGGACGCCTACACCCAGGCGCTGCTGGCCTGCCGGCCGCGCCTGGACGAACGCCCGCGCCGGCTCACGGTGATCGACGACGTGCTGTGCGAACCGGAGTTCGACGTGGCGACGCCGGTGCGCAACGTCGACCTCGACCTGAACCCGCGCCGCGCCGACGACGACGACCCGGTGGTGCTGCAGGTGGACGGCCTGTCCAAGAGTTTCTGGCTGCGCAGCGGCCTGTTCGGACGCACCGAGTTCAAGGCCGTGCAGGACGTGCGCTTCACGCTGCGCCGCGGCCACACGCTGGGCGTCGTCGGCGAGTCGGGCTCCGGCAAGACGACGATGGGCCTGACGCTGCTGCGCCTGCACGACGCCACCAGCGGCCCGCTGGCCGGCCGCGTGCTGTTCCACGGCCACGACCTGCTGGCCCTGGCAGCGGTCGACCGTCTCGCGATGCGCCGGCGCATCCAGATCGTGTTCCAGAACCCGTACGAGGCACTGAACCCACGCTTCACGATCGGCCAGACGCTGGTCGAGCCGATGACGATCCACGCCATCGGCATCGACGCGGCCGCGCGCGAGAAAAAGGCGCGCGACTGGCTGGTGCGCGTCGGCCTGGACGCCGAGGCGATGCACAAGTACCCGCACGAGTTCTCGGGCGGCCAGCGCCAGCGCATCGCCATCGCCCGCAGCCTCACGCTGTCACCCGACGTGCTGGTGCTGGACGAGGCCGTCGCCGCGCTCGACGTATCGGTGCAGGCCCAGGTGCTCAACCTGCTCAAGGACCTGCAGGACGAGCTGGGCCTCGCCTACATCTTCATCAGCCACGACCTGGCCGTGGTGCGCTTCATGGCCGACGACGTGATGGTGATGAAGGACGGCCGCGTGGTGGAACACCGGCGCACCGAGACGCTGCTGGCGCATCCGCAAGAGGACTACACACGGCGACTGATCGGCGCGGTGGCCCAGGGACCCGTGCTGGCTACAGCGCCGACACCGTGAACGACCAGGTGGTCAGGCCCAGCGCCTGGCCACCGCCGATCGTGGCGTGCAGCGTGACGGTGTAGGTGCCGGCAGGCAGCGGGCTGCTGGGCACGAACACGGCGAAATCGGTGTCGAGCGAGGTATCGGGGTTGACGTTCGTGCCGGTGACCGCCGCGGCGCTGCCCTGCGCGACGGCTCCCAGGATCACCCCGGGCACCGCCGTGCCGCCCGAGGTGGCCATCGAGAACCGCGTGATCGTGACGGCGCCACCCGCCACCACGTCCTGGTTGCGGAAGCCGATGACGACAGGCGTGCCGGCCGTCGGAGTGGAAATCAAGCTCCTGGAAACGCGCGGGCTCTCGTTGTCGACACGGAACGTGCCGTGTGCGACCGTGCTGCCGCCGAAGGGATAGGCCACGATCGCGCCCGACGGCGGGATCTGCCTGGCGCCGCCGCCGCTCAGGGGCGAGGCCATGTCTATCGTGCACATGCCAGCCGCGGCGGTTCCCGCGCCGCCGAAGCCGACACCCGCTTCGGTCACGCGGCTGAGCATCGAGGCCGCGTGATAGACAGTGTTCAGCAGGTCGCCGACGCAGTCGTTGGTGGACGACGTCGAGCCGATGTCGCCAATCACCTCGGTGGCATAGGAATAGCTGTAGCCGGCCTTCTTCATGCGCAGGAACGGGTTGGCTTCGTAGAACCCGATGCCCGTCGAGACCTCGTCGTGCGCCGAATCCGCGGTGTTGAAACCATTGGACGTCAGGTAGGCGGTGTGCTTCGTCGCGGAAGTGTCGAGCACCGTCGACTGCGCCAGCAGCCCGGCGCCGGCGCCCAGGCGCACGGCGTTGAGCGTGTTGAACGCGTCCACTTGACGGCTGGCGACGGGCCCCGAGTAGCTGGGCGCCGACACGCTCGTCTGCAAGGTCCCGTTCGTGCCTACCACCGGAGTCGGCGAGGGCGATGGCGACGGCGGAGCGGGCGAATCGCCGCCGCCGCCGCACGCGGTGAGGGCGGCGGCGGCGGTCAGGGCGAACAGGACTTTGAGTGAGTGCATCGACGACAGAGATCTGCAAGAAAGGAAACGGGCGGCGTGGACGCACTCGGCGTGCCGGGTTGCCCAGCCCGCATTCTGGCCGCTGGCGGACGCCTTCTCGCCGCATTTACCGACGGTTTCCTTGATCAGCGCGGCCCGTCCTGGGCGCGCGGACGTGGCATGCTCGACCTTTCGCATCCGACGGAACTGTTCTCCCCGGTCGAGATCAACCCGGCTCCCCATGCCACCCGAACCGGAGAAGACGATGAAGCACTGGCTGTCCCGAAACAAGGGCTTCATCGTGTTCCTGCTGTGCTTCGGCGTGTTCCGCACGGCGGTCGCCGACTGGAACCCGATCCCGTCCGGGTCCATGCGCCCGACGCTGCTCGAAGGCGATGTCGTGTTCGTCAACCGGCTGGCCTACAACATCAAGGTGCCGCTGACCGACATCGTGCTCGCACCGCTGGGCGAACCGCAGCGCGGCGACATCGTCACGTTCTCGTCACCGCGCGACGGCACGCGGCTGATCAAGCGCATCGTCGGCGTGCCGGGCGACCGCATCGAGATGCACGGCGACGTCCTGACCGTCAACGGCCTGGCGGCCCACTACGACGACACCTGGGAGGCGCCCGATCCGGTGGGCCCGGGGCGCACGCTGGCGTCGGTGCACGCCACCGAGCACCTCGCCGGCAGCGAGCGCGCAGTGCAATTCCTGCCGCAGGTGCACGCACGCCGCGACATGGCGCCACTGACGGTGCCCACGGGCAACTTCTTCATGTTGGGCGACAACCGCGACAACAGCGAGGACTCGCGCTACATCGGCGTCGTGCCGCGCGCCCTCCTCATCGGCAAGGCCAACCACATCGTGGTGTCGGCCGACATCCTCGATCACTGGCACCCGCGCCTCGATCGCACGGGCAAATCGCTCGATTGACGACTGGATTGACCCGCCCCCACGTCCTCGTCGTCGCGCTCGGCACCGCCGGCGACCTGTACCCGTTGATGCGCATCGCCCGCGACCTGCTCGCGCGCGGCCACCGGGTCACGATGCTGGGAGTGCAGGTGCACGAAGACATTGCGGCTCGCGTCGGCGTGCCGTTCCATTGCCTGGGTACCGCGGCGCAATACCGGGCCACGCTCGATCACCCGGACGTCTGGCACCCGCGCAAGGGCTTCGGCGTGCTGTGGGCAGGCATGCGCGACCATGTCGACGCGATGCCGCAATTCGTGGCCAGCCTGCCCGCCGAAGAGCCATTGGTGATGCTCGCGCACCCGCTGGCGCTCATCGGCGCAGCGCTGGCGCGCGCCCGCCGCCCCGACCTGCGCATCGTCGCCGCCTGGCTGGCGCCGGCCAACTTGCGCAGCGTGCACGACCCGCTGACGATCGGGCCGTTGCGTATCCCGCGCTGGATGCCGCTGTCCTGGCGCCGCTGGCTATGGCGGCGCGTCGACGCCGGGCTGGTGGACCCGGTCGCCGTGCCCGACATCAACGTCGCCCACGCCCGCTACGGCCTCGCGCCGGTGCGCCACTTCATCGCCCGGATGCAGGCGATCCCCGACGCCCACCTGGCGCTCTTTCCGCCTTGGTTCGGCGCGACGCCGCCCGACTGGCCGCAGCCGCTGGCCGAGGGCGCGTTCGCCCTGTATGACCCGAACCTGGACGCCGGCCTGCCCGCCGAACTGGAGGCGTTCCTGCGCGCCGGCGCCGCCCCGGTGGTGTTCACGCCCGGCAGCGGCAACCGCCAGGCTGGCAGCTGGCTGGCGCGCTCGCTGGAGGCCGCGCGGCGCCTGGGCCGGCGCGCGCTGCTGCTGACGCCGCACCGCGAGCAAGTGCCGTCAACGCTGCCCGACGGGGTGCTGTGGCTGCCCTACGTGCCGCTGCGGCCGCTGCTGCCTCGCGTGGCCGCCCTGGTGCACCACGGCGGCATCGGCACCACGGCCGAGGCGCTGCGGGCCGGCGTGCCACAGGTGATCGTGCCGCTGGCCTACGACCAATTCGACAACGCTGCCCGCGTCGAAGCCCTCACGGCAGGCTGCGGGCTGGCGGGCGGGGCCGCCGGGGCCCGTCCACGCGCGCTCGCCCACGCCCTGGAGCGAATGCTCACATCTTCAGATGTTGAGGCAGGCTGTGCGCGTGCCGCCCAGCTTGCCGCGGCCGACATGGCAGTTGACCTGGCCGGCCGCGTCGAGACCCTGCTGGGCCTCGTGCCGCCGCCCCGCGCGCAAAGCTCGATTTAGAGAGAACAGTCCACGCCAAGCGGAATTGTTTGGGGAATTGGTGCCTCCGGACCGGATAGTCCGGGCTAAACCGCGCCCAGAATTCTCCGATAACGACTCCGATGCCCCAGAAAAACCTCAGCCGGAGCGGCCGCCGCCGTCTCCCGCCACTTGCCCCCCACGCAGCGCCTTGGCGCGCGTCGGGCGGCGCCGTGGCCGCGCTGGTGCTGGGGTTGCTGCTGGCCGACGCCCGGGCCAACGTGCCTGCCGAGGCCGCCGCCGCCCAGCCGCCGAGCGCGCTGCCGGTCGGGGCCACGTTCAAGCCCACCGACGAGCTGGAGCGCCTGCAGTTCGTCGGCCGCGCCCAGCCCGACATCGCCACGGTAGAGCTTCTGGGCTACGCCGACACGCTCAAGGTCGACGACCCGCGCTACCTCGAGACCCTGCTCGAGGTCGGCTCCGAATATGTCGGCCTGAACAAGGGCGACCAGGTCGAGCTGGTCGCCGCCCGCATCGAGGCGCTGTCCGACCGCGTGCCGCTGGCGCGCCCGGCGGCCATGCTGCTGCGCGGCCAGTGGATGCAGACCCACGGCGAAGTGAGCAAGGCCGAGCGCCAGATCATCGAGGCGTCGGCGCTGCTGCCGAGCAACCCGCCCGACTTCCTGCGGATGCGGCTGCTGATGAGTTCGGCCTACGTCAAGAACCGCGGCGGCCACTACGACGAGGCGATGCTGCGCTACAACCAGGCGCTGAAGCTGGCCGACGATACGGGCCCGATGTGGCGCCGCATCGACCTGCGCTCGCTCGTCGCCAACGTGCTTTTCGACGCCGGCCAGACTGACAAGGCCGCCGAAGTCAATCGCGAGCAGATGCGCCTGGCCACCGAGTCGTCGGACGAATTCGGCATCGCCGCGGCCTACAACACCCGCGCGATCCAGTTCAGCCGCGGCACCGACGGCGGCACGGTGCTGGCCGACTGGCGCGCCGCGCTGGAGCATGCGCGACTGGGCGGCAACAAGCGCCAGATCATCATCGGCATGGCCAACATCGCCGACTACTACCTGCGGCACGGCGATTTCCAGACCGCCTATGACCTGTCCCAAAAGGCCTTGCCACTGGCGATCCAGATCAACGACCCGCAGGCGCAGAGCGTGGCCATCGCCAACACCGGGCTGGCGCTGATCTCGATGAAGCGCAAGGACGAGGGCCTGCCGATGGTGCGCGAGTCGATGAGCATCGACGAGCGTTCCGGCTCCGCCAACGGCATTTCGGAATCAGCCAACGAGCTCGGCGGATACCTGGAGCGCGCGGGCTACATGGAGGACGCGCTGGTGGCCTATCACCAGTACCGCCAGATGTCGGACGAACTCAACCAGCAGGATCGCCAGCGCGCGCTGATCGAGCTGCAGGAGAACTTCGCCAACGAGAACCGCCAGCACGAGCTCGACATGCTGTCGCGCGAAGGCAAGCTGAAGGACGAAGAGATCCTGCACCACGACCTGCAGATCAAGCAGTGGACGGCCGCCGGCCTCGCCAGCCTGTTGCTGCTGGCCGTCGTGGCCGTGCTCGCGCGCCGGCTGCGCGTGCGCAACCAGCTGCTGTCGGTCAGCAACGAGCAGCTGCGCATCCAGGCCGAGATCGACCCGCTCACCGGGCTGTCCAACCGCCACCACCTGCAGGCCGTGATGGCCGAGCGGCCGCTGGGCGGCCTGGAGGGCACGCTGTACCTGCTCGATGTCGACCACTTCAAGCAGATCAACGACCAGTGCGGCCACGCCGGGGGCGACACCGTCCTCGTGGAGATCGCGCGCCGCCTGCGCCACACGCTGCGTGACGACGACCTGATCGTGCGCTGGGGCGGCGAGGAGTTCCTGGTGCTGGTGCGCCCGCTGCCGCAGCCTGAGGCCGAGGCGCTCGCGCAGCGCCTGCTGTGCGCGCTCGCCGATGCGCCGGTGATGCACGAAGGCAAGCCGGTGGCCGTGTCGGCGTCGATCGGCTTCGGCCTGTTCCCGATGCACACGTCGACGCCGCAGACCGACCTGGACGTCAACTGGGAACGCGCCATCTCGCTGGTCGACACTGCGATGTACATGGCCAAGGCGCACGGCCGCAACGGCGCGTGCAGCATCCGTCGCGTCGACGCCGAGACGCCCGGCGAGATCGAGGAAATCATCGAGCAGCTGGAGAAGTCGGTGCGCGAAGGGCGCGTCGAGCTGCACTTCCAGCACGGCCCCAGCGTGCGCAGCGCGGTCACGCCCCCGCCCCGCCCGCCCGAGGGCCTGCGCACGCCGGCGCACAGCGCCGAGGTGTCGTGATGCGCACGGCCAGCCTCGTCCTGACATTGATCGCGGGTCTCGCGCTCGCAGGCGGCGCCGCGGGCGCGGGCACGGGCACCGACAAGGCCAGCCTGGTCGAGCTGATGGACGACCTGGTGCGCCAGGGCGACGAGACGCCGCAGTCCGCCATCGAATCGATCCGCGAGTTGTCCAGCAAGGATTTCGCAGCCTCGGCGCTGCTGCACCGCAGCGTCATCACCAGCATCGGCATCATCCAGGCCCGCAACGGCCTGGACGTCGAGGCGCTCGAGCAGGTCGCGACGCTGCTCAAGCCCGGCAAGCCGGTGGATCCGCTGGCCGAGGCCGATGCCCACTTGGTGCGCGCCGAGATCGAGGTCAACGGCGGCCACGGCGAGGCGGCGTATCAACAGGCGCGCGCGGCCCTGGCCGTATTCAGCGAGCTCTGTGCGCCCGGCCCGAAGCAGCACGCCGATTGCGACTACCGCGAATGGTGGCGCGCGCTGGACCTGGCACAGCGCGGTGCGGCCGATCAAGGCAACACGGTCGTCGCCAACGCGTACGCGAAGACGATGGTCGAGGTCGCGCGCCGCGCGGGCGACCGCCCGCGCGAGGCCATCTCACTGGGCATCGGCGCCCTGCAGTCCGAGGCCAACGCTGATCCCGTCACCGCCAACCGGCTGATCTCGCAGGCGCAGCACATCGCGCGCGCCGACGGCGCGCCGTGGGTGCAGGTGCGCGTCGCCGTGCTCGACGGCCTGCTTCACTTCAAGCGCCAGCAGCCCGAGGCGGTGCAGCGTGACTACGAGGCGGCGCTGGTCATCGCCAAGGCAGCCGGCTTGATGCGTCCGGCGATGCTGCTGCGCGCCAACTTGAGCGACGCCTACATCCACGAGGGCCGGCCCAGCGACGCGCTGGCCGCCATCAACCTCGCGCTGCCGGTGGCCAAGCAGCATCGCGACTTCCGCACCGAGCGGCTGCTGCTGCACAACGCCACGCTGGCCAAGCTGGCGCTGGGCCGCGTGACCGAGGCCAAGCTCGAGATGGTCCACGTGCTGGATCTGTGGCAGAAGGACACCGGGCCCGGCCAACGCCAGGAAGCGCTGCGCGAATTCGGCGACGCGCTGTCCAAGGCCGGCGACACCGTCGGCGCCATCGACCTGTTCCACAAGGAAGAGATGCTGTCCACGGAGATCCGCGCCGCCAACAAGGCCGCGGCCGAGGCCGAGCTGCGCTCGCGCTACGACCTGGAGTCCCAGAAGCGCCGCATCGAACTGATGGGGCGCGACAACCAGCTCAAGTCCGCCGAGCTCGACAACCAGGCGATCACGCGCCGCCTGTGGATGTTCGCTGGCGCGGCAATGGTCCTGCTGGGCGTGCTGGCGTTGATGATGTACCTGCGCATGCGCGAGCTCAATCGCACGCTCGTCAAGCACGAGGCGCTGCTGCGCGCGCACAGCGAGCGCGACGCGCTCACCGGTCTGGCCAACCGGCGCCAGTTCCGCGAGGTGATGCGTGTGCGTGGCGGCGAGCGGGCCTTCAAGGGCGCGCTGCTGATGGTGGACGTCGACCATTTCAAGCGCGTCAACGACCATTTCGGCCACGGCGCGGGTGACCGCGTGCTGGTGGAGGTGGCGCGCCGGCTCAGCGCCGCGATGCGGGGCGACGACCTGGTGGCGCGCTGGGGCGGCGAGGAGTTCCTCGTGTTCGCACCCAACGTCGAGGGCCAGGAGCTGGATCAACTGGCCGAGCGCGTTCGCCTGGCGATGAACCAGGCACCGGTGATGCTGGAGAACGGCACCACCATCGAGACAACCGTGTCGATCGGCTACGCCGCGTTCCCGCTGCCGGCCAGCAACGTGCCGGTGACCTGGGAGCAGGCGGTCAATCTGGCTGACCTGTCGCTGTACACGGCCAAGAACCAGGGCCGCAACTGCGCGGTGGGCATCATCCGCACCACCGCGGTCACCAGCGAGGCGCTGCGCGAGGTCGAGGCCGACATCGCACAGGCGCGCCAGGACGGCCGAGTCACGCTCAAGGTCAGCCCGGAGCCGGATCCCGATCGCATCGCGCAACCTGGCAGTGCCGCCGCCACGTCGGCCGCCTGAGAACCTGCGCACGACCCCGGCACGCCCAAGCGGCGCGCGCGCACACGCGCCGTGCACGGCAGGGATAATCGCGCGCTTATGTCGAATGCCTCTCTCCCCTCTCGTTGCGATGTCCTCGTGGTCGGCGCCGGTCCTGCTGGCTCCGCCTGTGCCCTTTGGCTCGCCCGCGCCGGCATCGACGTGGTGCTGATCGACCAGCACGACTTCCCGCGCGACAAGATCTGCGGTGACGCCCTGATCCCCGATGCCCACCACGCGTTGAAGCGCATGGGCCTGTACGACGAGGTCATGACCGCGGCGCAGCCCGCGCAGCACCTGGCCTGCATCGGCCCGCGCGGCGGCCGGGTCGACGTACCCGGCAGCTTGGCCGTGCTGCCGCGCCTGGTGCTGGACGACATCGTCTGCCGCGGCGCGCAACGCGCCGGCGCCAAGCTGTTCACGCCGTGGCGCTTCGAGGGCACGCTGATGGACGGCGACGTCGTCGTCGGCGCGCGGCTGAAGCAAGGCGGCAACGTGAGCGAGATCCAGGCGCGCTGGGTCGTGCTGGCCACCGGCGCGACACCGCAGGCGCTGATCGCTGCCGACATGTGCGACCGCCGCACGCCCAGCGGCATCGCGCTGCGCGGCTACGTCAAGAGCGACGCGATGGTGGGCAAGATCCAGGCGCTCGAGGTGGTCTGGGACAAGAACCTCGCGCCGGGCTACGGCTGGATCTTTCCGGCACCGGACGGCCGCTTCAACATCGGCGTGGGCGTGGCCAACAGCCATCCGGCCGCCAACGACTCTTCCGGCAAGATGAAGGACGTGAACCTGCGCCAGCTGTTCGACGCCTTCTGCCAGTTCTACCCGCCGGCGCGCGAGCTGATGCGCCACGGCAAGCTGGAAGGGGACCTCAAGGGCGCGCCGCTGCGCTGCTCGCTCGCGGGGGCGCGCCACGCGCGTGCCGGCCTGCTGGTCGCCGGCGAGGCGGCGGGCAGCACCTACGCGTTCACCGGCGAAGGCATCGGCAAGGCGTTCGAGACGGGACTGCTGGCCGCCGAGACCCTGGTCAACGCGACCGGCGGCGTGCCTGCCGGGACGCAGGCGGACGTGTGCACCCGCTACGAGGCCGGCATCGCCGGGCTCAAGCCGCGCTTCGACCTGTACGAGCGCGCCAACCAGATCAACGCCCACCCGTGGCTGGCCGACCTCCTGATCTGGCGCGCCAACAAGAGCGCGCGCCTGCTCAAGCGCATGGCCGGCGTGCTCGAGGAGACCAGCAACCCGGGCAACCTCGTGAGCATCGGCGGCTTCTTCAAGGTGTTCTTCCCGGGACTGTCGTCGCGCAAGTAAGCAACAACCTGATTCGAATGTGCCGACGCGCCCTCCGGCGCGTATGCTTGAGACATGTGTCAACTCCTGGGCATGAACGCCAAGACGCCAACCGACGCGATGTTCAGCTTTTCCGGGCTGGCCACGCGGGCGGACGAGCACAAGGACGGCTTTGGCATCGCCTTCTTCGAGGATCGCGGCCTGCGCCTGTTCGTCGACCAGCACAGCGCGCGCCAGTCACCGGTGGCCGAGCTGGTCAAGGGCTATCCGATCCGCAGCGACAACGTCATCGCGCACATCCGCAAGGCCACGCAGGGCCGCATCGCGCTCGAGAACACGCACCCCTTCATGCGCGAACTGTGGGGCCGCTACTGGGTGTTCGCGCACAACGGCGACCTGAAGGACTTCCGCCCGCGCCTGCACGGCAACTTCCGCCCGGTGGGCGACACCGACAGCGAGCACGCGTTCTGCTGGCTGATGCAGGAGATGTCCAAGGCCCACGTCGGCGTGCCCGCCATCGACGAGCTCGGCAACACGCTGGCCGAGCTGTTGCCGCAGTTGCATCGCCACGGCACTTTCAACATGCTGCTGTCCAACGGCCAGGCGCTGTGGGCGCACTGCTCCACGCACCTGCACTACGTCGTGCGCGAGCACCCGTTCGGCGCGCCGATGCTCGCCGACAAAGACTTGATGGTGGACTTTTCGGCCCACACCGGGCCGGCCGACCGCGTGGCCATCGTCGCCACCGAGCCGCTCACGCGCAACGAGCCGTGGCAGGCGATGTCAGCGGGTCAACTGATGACGTTCACGGCCGGCGCGATCGCGACCCGGCAGTGCGCCGAACTGCAGCGCTGAGGGCCGGCGCGTCGGACGCGTCGTCGTCCACGGCGAGATCCGGTACCGGCTCCTGGAGCCGATCCAGCCGACCCGTTCAAGCCGGGAAGCCGTTGAAATTTCGCAGGATCTTGTCGACCAGGCGTTCAGGGAGATAGCGACGCAGCGCGCTCACCTGGCTCGACTGCTTGCCTGCCGAATATCGCAGCTTGGGCTTGGCGGCCGTCGCGGCCCTGACCACGGCATCGGCGACAACCTGGGGTGCGTCGCCGGCTTCTACCCATTTGCGCATGAGCGCCTCGCTGCGTGCCCGCTCTGTTGCGTAGGTCGCCATGGGTTGGTCGGCGCGCGTCAGGTTTTCTTCGAACGACGTTCGGGTGACGCCCGGTTCGACCAAGACGACCCGGATGCCGAATTGCCGCACTTCATGGTCGAGGGATTCCGAATAGCCTTCGATCGCATGCTTGGTCGACGCGTAGAACGCGTTGAAGGGCGAGGGAATCAGGCCCAGGATCGAGCTCATGTTGATGATTCGACCGCTTTTCTGGGCCCGCATCAGCGGCAACACCGCATTGACGACGCGCGCGACCCCGAAGACGTTGACGTCGAACAAGCGCTGCGCCTGGCCGATCGAGGACTCCTCGGCACCCCCGAGCAGGCCGACGCCGGCGTTGTTGACGACCACGTCGATACGCCCCGCCTGCCTGACGATCTCATCGACGAGCCCCTTCACGGAAGACTCGTCCGTGACGTCGCACACCCGCATCGTGATGCCGGGCGAGTCCGCGACCGGCTTGCGGCTGGTGCCGAAGACCCGATACCCGGCTGTCGACAATGCCTGGGCGGTCGCGAACCCGATGCCTGAAGATGCGCCGGTCACGAGGGCGACACCTCGGGTGTTGTTGCTCGTCTTGGTCATTTGATTTCCTTGGTCATTGGGCTCGATCGCCGTTGACCATGATGTTAGTATCAAATCAGTACTTAGTCACTATCAAAAAGATATGGTTCCCGAAAATAGTCTTCCTCTGGACTGTCCCGTCGCCCGCGGTCTGGCCTCCGTGGGCGATGCCTGGAGCGTCCTGATCCTGCGGGACGCGCACGTCGGTGTGACACGCTTCGACCAGTTCCGCAAGAACCTCGGCATCGCGCCGACGATGCTCACCAAACGCCTGGGCGCGTTGACCGACGCCGGGCTGCTGGACAAGCGTTCCTACTCCGAGCGCCCGCCGCGCGAGGAATACGTGCTGACGGCGTCAGGGCGCGACTTCCTGCCGGTCCTCCTCATGATCGGCGCCTGGGCCCAGAGAAACTGCGGTGAGAACATCGCTCGCTATATCGACGACGAGACGGGGCTGGAGATCCAGCCCATCGGCGTCGATGCGGTGACCGGGACCCGGCTGGGTAGCCGACCGATGCGAACCGGCCCACCCAACCCGTCGGATTGATCTGGCGCGTCGCGGATAGATGAGAACAATTCGCATTATCATGGGCATCCACGCACCAGGATTCCCATGACATCGCACCGCTGGCTCACCCTCCCCCTGCGCACCGGCGCTTCGACGCTGGGCGCGCTCGCGGGCGTCGCGCTGGTCGCGGCAGCGGTGCCGGCCAGCGTCTGCGCCGCCACGTTCAGCACGGCCGACGACGTGGCGCACCGCACGTTCAAGACGGCGACGGCGTTCGCCGACGTGCTGGTGTCGCCCACGCCCGCAGAAGCCGCCGCGCTGGCTGCGCCAGGCGGCATGCCCAAGGTGGCCCCTTTGCACACGATCGAGGCGCGCCAGGGCGACATGCTGCTGGGGCGCGTGATCGTCGACTCGGTGCTCGGCAAGTTCGAGCAGATCGATTACGCGGTGGCGGTCGACGGCGCGGGCAAGGTGCTGGCCGTCGAGATCTTGACCTACCGCGAAGGCCACGGCGCCGAGGTGCGGCTGCCGGCCTGGCGCAACCAGTTCGTCGGCAAGACCGCGGCCGATCCGCTGCGCCTGGGCAGCGACGTCGCCAACATCAGCGGCGCGACGCTCAGCTGCACGCACATCACCGACGGGGTGCATCGTCTCGTGGCGTGGGCGGCCAGGCACCCGGCTGGCGCGAAGGCGAGCGCGTCGTGATGCGTCGGCGGGCGCGCCCGCTGCTCGGCACGCTGGTCGAAGTGCGCGCCCAAGGCGCGAGCTCGACGGCGTTCGACGTCGCCGCCGACGCCGCGTTCGACGCCATCGCCCAGGTGCACGCGCTGATGAGCTTCCACGAGCCGGGCAGCGACCTGCGCCGCATCGCACGCGCCCGCGCCGGCGAGCGCCTGACCGTGCACCCGCACACGGCGGCCGTGTTGCTGCGCGCGCAGCGCTGGGCCCGCGTCAGCGACGGCGCGTTCGATGCCGGCTGCGCCGCGCGCGCCGTGGCGCAAGGCTGGCTGCCCGAGCCGTCCGATGGCACGCCTCCCGGTGCGCTGCCGTTCGAGGACGCGCTCGAGGTCGAGGGGCACGACATACGCGTGCACGCGCCCGTCTGGCTGGACTTCGGCGGTATCGCCAAGGGCTACGCCGTCGACCTGGCCGTGGCCAAGCTGCGCCGCGCGGGCGTGCACACCGGCGCGGTCAATGCCGGCGGCGACCTGCGCGTGTTCGGTACGCTGGAAGAGACGGTGCTGGTGCGCTCGCCGTTCGACGCGTCGCAACTGTGGCCGGTGGCCGCGCTGCGCGACTCGGCGTGCGCGACGAGCGCCAGCGGCGAGGTGTCGACGCGCCCATCCGCCGCCAGCGCCGCGCCCGCGCCGCGCTCGGTGACCGTGCTCGCACCCACCGCCTGCGCCGCCGACGCGCTGACCAAGATCGTCTGGCAGCAGGGCGAGCTCGCCAGCGCGCTGCTGCGTCGCGCCCGGGCGCGCGCGCTGGTCGTGCGGGCGGACGGCAGTGTCTGGCAGAGTTGACGTGATGCATCCCGAAGAAGACGCCCGCTCGGTCGCCCACGGCCAGGGCCGGGGCGCGCGCCACCTGCTGATCTGGGGCTGCCTCGTGCTGCTGGCCACGGGGCTCGCATGGCTGTTCGGCCACGACGTGTGGCTGCAGCAGACGCCCTTCGGCGCGCAGCCGCATCCGCTGGTGGCCTGGCTGCTGCGCGCGCACGGCGCGCTCGCCTGGGGCGTGACCCTGGTCGGCGGCGTCGTCTGGCAGGTGCACGTGCGGCCGGCCTGGCGCGCGGTACGCCGCCGCCGCGCACACCGGCGTCGAGCCGGCACCTGGCGTCCGCTGCGTCACGGACGCGCGCGCACGGTCAGCGGCGTGGCGATGGTGGGCGCGCTGGCGGTGCTGTTGCTGTCGGCGGCCGGCCTGCAATACGCGCCCGAAGTGGCGCACGCCTGGCTGTCGGTGACGCACTGGGTGCTGGGCGTCGGGCTGTCCGTCGCGGTACTGTGGCACTGGATTGCCCGGCTACGCCGCTGACCCGGCGCGGCGCAGAATCCGGGATCGTCGCCTCGCACCTCGCCATGACCGCACCCGCCCTGCCGACCCCCGACTTCAGCCGCTTCCCCCGCCACGCCGAACTGACGGCCCTGCTCCAGGCCTACGCGGCCGCCCGCCCCGACGTCGTCGAGCTTCGCTCGATCGGCCGCAGCCACGAAGGGCGCGACATCTGGCTGATGGTGCTCACGCGCAAGGCCAGCGGCGCCGACACCAGCAAGCCCGCGTTCTGGATCGACGGCAACATCCACGCGGCTGAACTCACTGCCTGCACCGCGTCGCTCTACTACCTGCACCACGTGCTGGCCAACGACGCCACCGACGCCCGCCTGGCGCACCTGCTCGACACCCGAGTGATCTACATGGTGCCGCGCCTGAACCCGGACGGCGCCGAGATGGCGCTGGCCGACGTGCCGCGCTTCATCCGCTCGTCCACGCGCGGCTACCCGTTCGACGAGGAGCCTCCCGACGGCATGACGATGGAGGACGTCGACGGCGACGGCCGCGTGCTCTACATGCGCCTGCCCGACCCGCATGGCACCTACAAGAAGCATCCGCAGGAGCCGCGCCTGATGGTCGCGCGCGAGCCCGGCGAGATCGGCGGCGAGTACTTCCGCGTCATTCCCGAAGGCACGATCAAGGCCTGGGACGGCGTGCGCGTCAACATCAACCGCGACCGCGAAGGCCTGGACCTGAACCGCAACTTCCCGTCGCTGTGGCGTCAGGAGTTCGAGCAAGTCGGCGCCGGGCCGTACCCCACGAGCGAGCCCGAGGTGCGCGCGATGGTGGACTTCTGCGTTGCCCACCCGAACATCGGCGCAGCCGTCAGCTTCCACACCCACAGCGGCGTGATCCTGCGCCCGATGGGCACCACGTCCGACGACGACATGACGCCCGAAGACCTGTGGATGATCAAGCGCCTGTCCGACATCGGCGCGCAGCTCACCGGCTACCCGGCCGTCAGCGGCTTCCACGACTTCAAATATCACCCCAAGGAAGTGATCACGGGCACACAGGACTGGCTCTACGAGCACCAGGGCACGCTGTGCTGGACGGTGGAGATCTGGGCGCCGAACAAGGAAGCCGGCATCGACAACTACGACTGGATCCACTGGTACCGCGACCACCCGCCCGAGGACGACCTGAAGCTGCTCAAGTGGAGCGACGAGCAGTGCGGCGGCCAGGCCCACGTCGCCTGGACGCCTTTCGTGCACCCGCAGCTGGGCCCGCTGGAGATCGGCGGCTGGGATCGCATGAACTTCTGGCGCAATCCGCCGCCGCAGCTGCGCGAACGCGAGGCTGCGCGCTTCCCGGCCTGGCTGACGCAACTGGCGCTGTCGCTGCCCAAGCTGGAGATCCTGCAGGCCAGCTGCGCGCCCGTGGGCCACGCCGGCGACGGCGACACCTGGCGCGTGCGCCTGGCCGTCGGCAACGCCGGATACCTGCCTGCCTATGTGACGCATCGCGCCAAGGAGCGCCAGGTGGTGCGCGGCACGGTGTTCGAGATCACGCTGCCCGCGGGCGCCACGCTGGTCGCCGGCAAGCAGCGCGAGGTTGGCGAACACCTGGAGGGCCACGCCCCGCGCAGCTCGCTGCAGGCCTTCCTGCCCGATCGCGACGTGACGGCGGATCGCACGCTGCAGGAGTGGATCGTCAAGGGCACGAAGGGCGGCGAGGTCGTCGTCGACGCACGCGCGGACCGCGCGGGGGCGGTGAGCGCGCGCATCACGCTGGGCTGAGGCCAGATGCGCGCGGTCGCCTGCTCCCTAACGCAATCCTGACGCGCCTGGCGCATCAATCGAGTGAGAATCGCGCCAGCCAAGGCGGCGCTGCGGCACGCTCATCCCAACCCTGAGGAAATCGCCCATGTGGCTCATCGTGCTCGTCATCGCCCTGCTCGTCGTCGTCGCCCCGGTGATGATCGCTGCCCGAATCGTCGGCGCCGGTCGCACGGGGTTCGGCTACAGCCTGCTCGCGCTGATCGTCTCGTTCCTCATCGTCGGCTTCACGGTGAAGGTGTTCCACATCGGCGGCCTGATCGGGTTCTTCGTGGCGCCGCTGGGCTTCATGTTCATTCTCGACACGACCTATCTGCGCGGCCTGGGCATCGTGATCCTGCAATACCTCATCGCGGCCGTGCTCGTGTTCATCGTGGCCTTCACGGCCCTCGGGTCGATGCTGCACATGAAGGACATGATGCACGACCTGCCGATCAAATCGACGCCGAGCCAGTCGGTCTGACCGCTGCGGCCTGTGCGGCCGTCAGTGCGCGGCTGCGCGTCGCGCACGTTCTTGCGGTTCGCGATCGCCGCGAACGGCGCCAGTACGAACGCCATACCGTAGAAGGCCTTCTCGGACACGCTGCGGGCCCAGGTGAACGCTATTCGCCCGGATAGCGCAGCCCGAACTGCGCGCGCATCGTGTCCATCCAGCCGACCAGCGCCACCGTCTCGTCCAGCGGCATCACGGGACTCTCGGCGAGACCGGCGCGCAGGCAGCGGTGCACCTCCTCGACCTGGGCCACGTAGCGCGTGCCGCGCCAGGGCTTGTCGATGGTCTCGATCGGCGTCTCCTCCCACGGGCGCGTTCCGCGCGCGAGGCGCAGTTGCTGCGCGGCGTAGAACGGCGGCGTGATGTCGATGCGGCCGTTGGTGCCCAGGATCGTGGCGTGGCAGCCGGTGGTCGAACGCAGCGAGCACATGCCCTGGCTGCGCTGGGCGCCGGCGTGGCGCAGGTTGAAGACGGTGTGCACGTCGACGCCGGTCGGGCCCAGCTCCGCGTCGGCCTGCACGCCCACGATGTCGCCCAGCACGAAGGCCGCGAAGTTGAGCGGGTAGATGCCGATATCGAGCAGCCCGCCGCCCGCGAGTTCGGGCGCCAGCACGCGGTGGCTGGTGGGCAGGCCGGCGGTGGAGAAGCCGAAGTCCGCCGACACCGACACCAGCTCGCCGATCGCGCCCTCGGCCAGCAGGCGCTTGAGCTCCACCATCGCCGGCACGTAGCGCATCCACATCGCCTCCATCAGGAAGACATCGTGCTGGCGGGCGAGCGCGACTGCCGACTCGGCCTCGCGGCGATTCAACGTGAACGGCTTCTCGCACAACACGGCCTTGCCGGCGGCGAGCGCCAGCGCCATCGATTCGATGTGGTCGGGATGCGGCGTGCCGATGTAGACGACGTCGACCTCGGGATCGTCCACCAGCGCCTGGTAGCTGCCATGTGCCCGCACGGGCCCGGTGGCGGCTTCGTGGCCGCGCGGCAGGTCGATGAAGGCCTGCGCCTTGGCCGCGTCACGCGACCCGACGGCAACCAGCCGCGCCTCGGGCACGTACGACAGCGCGCGCGCCAGTTGATCGGAGATGCCGCCGGCGCCGATCAGGCCCCAGCCGATGCGCGGTCGTGTGGAAGTGCTCAGTGCTTGCATCGGGCGAGTGTAGTCACCTGCAATGACCGTGTCAGCGCTCGACACGCGCTTCCGCTTCCATCAGCACCTGCCGCAGCGTCTGGCGCAGGCGTTCGGCGTCGATGGGCTTGGTGAGGAAGTCGTTCATGCCGGCAGCCATCGCGTCCTCGCGTTCGGACACCAGCGCCGCTGCCGTCAGCGCGACGATGGGCAGCGTGTGGCGGTCGTAGCGCAGGCGCAGGCGGCGGGTGACGTCGTGTCCGCTCATGCCGGGCATCTGCACATCCATCAAGACGATGTCGAACGGGTTTCCGCACTGGTGCGCGTGGTCGATCGCGTGCAGCGCGCTGGGGCCGTCGTCGGCCTGGTCGACGATCGCTCCCCAGCGCTCGAGCAGCGCCACGGCGATCATCATGTTGACCGCGTTGTCCTCCACCATCAGGATGCGCGTGCCCTGCAGCGCGTCGAGGCCCGACGTGCTCTCGTGCTCCTCGAGCTGCTGCGCGCTGACCGGCGGCAGCGGCAAGTCGACCCAGAACACGCTGCCCTGGCCCGGCTCGCTGTTGACGCCCACGGTGCCGTCCATCAGGCGCGCGAGTTCGCTGCAGATCGACAGGCCCAGCCCGGTGCCGCCGACCTTGCGCGTGATCGAGTTGTCGACCTGGCTGAACGGCAGGAACAGCCGCGCCAGGCCCGCGCCGTCCATCCCCGCGCCGGTGTCGACCACCTCGAAGCGCAGGCGAAAGCCGACGCCGCGCTGGACGTTCATCACGATGCTGCCGGCAGTGGTGAATTTCAGCGCGTTCGTGAGGTAGTTCGTCAGCACCTGGCGCAGCCGCATCGGGTCGCCCTGCACGTGCTGCGGCACGTCGTCGTCGATGTGGACGACCAGCGCCAGGCCCTTGGTGTCGGCCAGCGCGCCGTAGGCCTGCCTGAGCGTGCCGATCAGCCCGTGCAGGTCGAAGGCGACGCGGTCGACGATCAGCTTGCCGGCCTCGATCTTGGACAGGTCGAGGATGTCGGACAGGATCGCCGACAGCGTGTCCGCCGATTCGCAGATCTGCTCGATGTACTGCAGCCGGCGGCGGTCGTCGACCTCGGGCGTGCGCGCCAGCTGCGCCAGGCCCACCAAGGCGTTCAGCGGCGTGAGGATCTCGTGGCTGGTGTTGGCCAGGAACGCGCTCTTGGCCCGGTTGGCCGCCTCGGCCTCGTCGCGGGCACGCGCCAGCGCCTGCTCGACCACGCGACGCTCGGTGACGTCCTCGGCCAACCAGATCGTGCCGCTGGTCGGCTGCGCCGGATCGAGCGCCTTGGCGAGCAGGCGGCCGGTGAACGTGCTGCCGTCGCGGCGCATCATCGCCACTTCGAGATCGACCGAATCGCCGCGCGACAGCGCCGGGCCGATCTCCTCGCTCATCGCGTCGAACGACTCGTCGGACGGCCACACGACGCGCTGCTGCTGGTTCTGCAGCGCGCCGCGCGGCCAGCCGAACATCTCGTCGAAGCGCGCGTTGGTCATCACGATGCGCTTGTCGCGCGTGAACGAGATGCCCACCAGCGCGTTCTCCAGGATCGCTTCGCGCTCGCGCCGCGCCTGCTCGCTGGCGGTGACGTCGCGGGCGCTGGTCATCTGGTAGTCGATGTCGTCGATGGTGAAGCGCGCGGCCGACACCAGCATCGACACGCGGCGGCGGTCGCGCGTGATCATCGTCGCTGGGAAGTTCTGCACGGCCTGCTGCTGGTCCAGCATGCGGTAGATGCGGTCACGCTGCGTCGCGTCGGCCCACAGCCCCAGCTCGCTGGGCGTGCGGCCGATGACCTCGTCGGCGCGGTAGCCGGTGGTGGCCAGGAAGGTCGGGTTGACCATCGCGTAGCGCCCGCTGGCGAACTCCGTCAGCGTGATCCAGTCGGGGCTGGTGGACACGAGGTGCGACAGCAGCGTCTCGCTGCGACGCACCAGATCCTCGGCGCCGCGGCGCTCGGTGTCGTCGGTAATGATGGAGAGCGTGGCCGCCTCGCCGTCGACGTCCACGCGCACGCTGCTGACGCGCACCGTGAGCCGCCGGTCGACGCCGGGCATCAGCGTGAATTCGGTCTCGGGCAGGCCTTCGCCGGTGGCCAGGGCCTCCAGACGTTGCAAGTGCTCCGACGCGCGCGCGCGCGTCGGCCCGGCTTCGAACAGCGTGACCAGGTCCTGCCCCAACAGTGCGCGCAAGTCGGTGAAGCCGAACAGCGCGACGCCGGCGGGGTTCGCATCGAGCACGCGGCCCTCGCGGTGCAGCAGCAGTGGCGTGGGGATGCGGCGGAACAGGTCCTGGTAGCGCGTCTCGGTGGACCACAGCGCCTGGCGTGCCTTGACGTCCTGCGTGATGTCGCGCAGCACGCCCCAGTAGCCCGCGAACTTGCCGGACTCGTTGGTGCGCGGCTCGGCGCTGAGCGTGAAGTGGCGCACGCGACCGCCGACGTCGCTCCAGCGCAGCGGCACGTCGCGCATCGGCAGCTTCGCAGCGAGCTCGGAGCGAAACGCGTCCAGCACCTGGGCGTCGAACAGCACGCCGCGCGTCTCCCACAGCAGCTTGCCCATGCCGGCGTCGACGCCGTGACGGCGCAGGCCGACGAAGTTGCGCAGTTCTTCCTTGGCGCTGAAGCGGATCAGGCGGCCGTTGCCGTCCATCTCCCAGTAGGCGTCGGCCGCCACGGCCAACAGCCCGAGGAAGCGGCGCTCGCGTTCGTCGGCGCTGCGCAGCGTGCGGTCGAGCGTGCGTCCGAGCAGCTCGCCGCCACCGAGCGCGATGCCCAGCACCAGCGCGTGTGTCAGCAACGGGCGCACGAGGTTCAGCGGAGCGTCTCTCAGCACGATGCCGGCGGAGGACAACCAGTCGAACGCCATCGCCACGGCCAGCAGCAGCAGCATGCCGGCCCCGATGGCCGCCGCGAGGATGCCGGCGCGCAGGCCGCTCACCACCGTGAACAGGCACAGGAACACGCCGACGACGGCCAGCGCGGGCGACATCAACCCTTCGCCGGCGACCGCCGCCGCCACGCCGGACAGCCCGATGGCCGTGCCAATCACGTAAGGCAGCGCCCGCCCCTGCACGCCCGCTCCCGCGTCGCGCCGCAGCGCGAAGGCAACGCCACCCAGGCCGAGGAAGGCGGTGGTCAGGGACAACCGCGCCACCCAATCGAGTGGGTGGCCGAAGCCCAGGAACATCAACGCCGACGCGAACGCGACCCCCGCCGTCGCGGCCAGCAGGTGGCGCGTCAGCGACTGGCGCAGGCGGTGCCTGGCCTCCTTGTTCGGCGTTGGTTCAGCCATCGGTGCTCTTATTGGCGACCCGTTCTCGGCTCGCCCCCCAGACCCCTAGTTTGACGTGAATTCCCGGGTTCAATCCGTAACGGGTTGAACTTCACCGGAAAACGCGGATTCGGCTGCCCGGCAGCTTCCACCGCAGCAGGTAGCGAACCCGGGGTCAGCGAACGGCGGTGATGGCGGCGTTCAGCGCGGCGCGCGTGGCCAGTGCCACCTGGCGCGCGGCGGTGGCGAAGTCCTCACCGTTGCCGGCGTAGAGAATCGCGCGCGACGAGCTGACGATGACCGGCCCGTCCACGCGCCAGCCGGCCCTGACGGTGGCGTCGATGTCGCCGCCCTGCGCGCCGATGCCGGGGATCAGCAGCGGCAAAGTGGGTGCCAGTTCACGCACGCGAGCCAGTTCCGCGGGGAAGGTGGCGCCGACGACCAGCGCAAGCTGACCGTTCTTGTTCCAGCTGCCGGCGGCCAGCCGGGCGATGTGCTCGAACAGCTTGTCGCCGTTCTGCAGCACCTGGGCCTGCAGGTCGGAGCCGCCCGGGTTGGAGGTGCGGCACAGCAGGATCAGGCCCTTGCCGTCGTGCTTGAGGTAGGGCTCGATCGAGTCGAAGCCCATGAATGGCGACAGCGTGACGGCGTCGGCCTGGTAGCGGACGAAGGCCTCGCGGGCGTACTGCTCGGCGGTGGCGCCGATGTCGCCGCGCTTGGCGTCCAGGATCACCGGCACGCCCGGCGCGGTGCGGCGGATGTAGGCCATCAACTCTTCGAGCTGGCCTTCGGCGCGCTGGGCGGCGAAGTAGGCGATCTGCGGCTTGTAGGCCGAGACGACGTCCTTGGTGGCGTCGACGATGCGCGCGCAGAAGTCGAACACCTTGCTCGCGTCGCCCTTCCATGCGCCCGGGAACTTGGCCGGTTCGGGGTCGAGCCCGACGCACAGCGTGGAGTCGTTGCGCAGGGAGGCGGCGTGCAGGGTGTCGGTGAAGCGCATCGGTCGGTATCCTTGTTGGTGTTGTGGAAGCGGTCGTAAAAAAGCGGCCCGGAGGCCGCGTCGAATTCAAAGCTTGATCTTCGCGGCGAGCTGGGCGCCGACCCCGGTGTAGCTGCCTGGCGTCATCGCCAGCAGCCTCGCCTTGTCGGCCTCTGGCAGGTCCAGTGCCGCGACGAAGCCCTGGATCAGGTCGCGCGTCATCGGCTGGCCGCGCGTGAACTTCTTGAGCTGGTCGTACGGGTCGGGCAAGCCGTGGCGGCGCATCACCGTCTGGATCGGCTCGGCCAGCACTTCCCACGACGAGTCGAGGTCTTCGGCCAGGCGCACTTCGTTGAGCTCGAGCTTGTCGAGGCCGCGGGTCAGGCTGTCGTAGGCCAGCACCGAGTAGCCGATGGACACGCCCATGTTGCGCAGCACCGTGGAGTCGGTCAGGTCGCGCTGCCAGCGGCTGATGGGCAGCTTCTGCGACATGTGCGTCAGCATCGCGTTGGCCATGCCGAGGTTGCCTTCCGCGTTCTCGAAGTCGATCGGGTTGACCTTGTGCGGCATCGTCGACGAGCCGACTTCGCCCGGCCGGGTCTTCTGCTTGAAGTAGCCCAGGCTGACATAGCCCCAGACGTCGCGCGCCCAGTCGATCAGGATCGTGTTCAGGCGCACCTGCGCGTCGAAGAGTTCGGCCATGTAGTCGTGCGGCTCGATCTGGATCGTGTACGGGTTGAGCGTGAGGCCCAGGCGTTCCTCGACGACCTTGCGCGAGAACTCTTCCCAGTCGGTCTCCGGGTAGGCCGACACGTGCGCGTTGTAGTTGCCCACCGCGCCGTTCATCTTGGCCAGCAGCACCACGTCGGCGATGCGTGCGCGGGCGTGCGTCAGGCGCGCGAGGACGTTGGCCACTTCCTTGCCCACCGTGGTGGGGCTGGCCGTCTGGCCGTGCGTGCGCGCCAGCATCGGCACCGCGGCGAAGCGGTGCGCCATCGTCTGCATGCGCGTGAGGATGCCGTCGATGGCCGGCAGGATCACCTGCTCGCGCGCGGCCTTGAGCATCAGCGCGTGGCTGGTGTTGTTGATGTCCTCGCTGGTGCATGCGAAGTGGATGAACTCCAGCTTGTCCGCGAGCTCCGGAACGTGGCCGATGCGCTGGCGCAGCCAGTACTCGACGGCCTTGACGTCGTGATTGGTTTCCTTCTCGATGTCCTTGATCGCCTGGGCATCGGCTTCGGAGAAGCGCACCACCAGCGAGCGCAGCAGGCCCTTGACGGATTCGGGCAGCGCCGGGAACTCGCTGAAGCCGGCGTCAGCCAACGCGATGAACCACTCCACCTCGACCTGCACGCGGCGGTGCATCAGCCCGTACTCGGACAGCAGCGGACGCAGCGCAGCCAGCTTGGGGGCGTAGCGGCCGTCGAGGGGCGAAAGGGCGGTGAGGGCGGAATAAGGCATGAGGGCTCGGTCTGGGCGCGCGTTGCGGATTCTTGGCCTGCGTTCGGGCGCGCGGGGCGCCAGGCAGTGGATGACTGCGGCGCTCTGCCGATCGCAAAACCCTCCGATTTTACAAGTCACGGGCGCCTGGGGCTAGGGGCAACCCGAATGCCGGCCCCATTTTCAGGCGCCGACGCCTGGTTTCGAGACCTCCTGCACGCTTGCCACCCGCCCGAGCGGCGCGCCGGCCCCGCCATTGACGCGCCGTGGCTACCCTCGCACAATCACGCCCCTTTCGCCCTCCACTTCCCGTTTCCCATGCCGGCCTCCGCCTATTCCGCCGACGCGCCCCGCGTCGGCAGCCCGACCCCGGCTGACGCCCGCAACTACTGCGCGATCGATTTCGGCACCTCCAACTCGGCCGTCGCCGTGCCCACCGACACAGGGATGGCGCTGGTGCCGCTGGAGCCGCAGCACGGCGAGCGCGGCAAGACGATGCCCACTGCAGTCTTCTACGTGGCCGAGGGCAAGGATCTGCACACGCTGCCCAAGCTCTACGGCCGCGCGGCCGTCGCCGCCTACGTCGACGGCACCGACGGCCGCTTGATGCGCTCGATGAAAAGCGTACTCGGCTCGGCGCTGATGGACCAGCACACCGACATCGGCGCCGGCAGGTCGGTCGCGTTCGGCGACGTGATCTCCAGCTACCTGCTGCACCTCAAGCGCGCCGCGCAGGCGCACGCGGGACGCGAGATCGATCGCGTCGTGCTGGGCCGCCCGGTCTTCTTCGTCGACGACGACCCCGAGCGCGACGCCGCTGCCCAGGCCTCGCTGGAGGCCGCTGCGCGCGCGGTCGGCTTCCAGGAAGTGCGCTTCCAGTACGAGCCGATCGCCGCCGCGTTTCACTACGAGGAACAGGTCACGCGCGAGCAGACGGTGATCGTGGCCGACATCGGCGGCGGCACGTCCGACTTCTCCGTCGTGCGCGTCGGCCCCGGGCGCCGCCAGCACGTCGACCGCCGGGCCGACATCCTGGCCAGCCACGGCGTGCACAGCGCAGGCACCGACTTCGACCGTCACGTCGAGCTCGCGCGCATCATGCCGGCGCTCGGTTTCGGCGCGTTCGGGCCGCCGCGCAAGGGCCGCGAACCGCTGGAAGTGCCCAGCCGCATCTATTTCGACCTCGCCACCTGGCACCTGATCAACACCGTCTACCGCCCGCAGCGCCTGATGGAGATCGCCGCGATGCGCGACGACTACGCCGACCCGCGCCACCATGCGCGCCTGATGACGACGCTGCGCGACCGCCTGGGCCACTCGCTGGCCGGCCTGGCCGAGGACGCGAAGATCGCCGTCGCCCAGGGCGGCACGCACGAGATCGACCTGTTCGAGATCGAGCGCGACCTGGCCGTCAGCGTCAGCGAGGAGCAGGCCGTCGCGGCGATCGGCAACGACCTCGAACGCATCGTGCAGGCCGCACGCGACACCGCGCGCCTGGCCGGGTTGCAGCCCGACCAGGTCGACGCGCTCTACTTCACTGGCGGCTCCACCGGCCTGCGCCTGCTGGCCGATCGCCTCGCTGCGGCGTTCCCCAACGCGCAGGCGGTGCACGGCGACCGCTTCGCCAGCGTCGCCACGGGGCTGGGGCTGGAGGCCAGGCGGCACTTCACGCTCGCCTGACCAGCCAATCCTGCTGCCGTGTTGCGGTACTGAGACAGGAGCCCCCCAGTTCATGGGCTCCGCGCTGGCGCGATGCATGCTTCGCCAGAGGCATGTCCCGGGCGTCAGCAGCCGGCTGGCACGCCCCTGGTGCCTGCCTACGCGATTTCCGGCCGTCGTAAAACCCCCGCATGGGCGCCCTCGGCATGCCGCTTTTCGGGGGGTGCTTCGATAGAATGCAACTCAGTCCAAGCTCCCTGCCCACATGAAACTCATCGGATCTCTCACCAGCCCTTACGTTCGCAAAGTGCGTGTCGTGCTGGCGGAGAAGAAGCTCGACTACAACTTCGTCCTCGAGGACGTCTGGGGCAGCGACGCAATCCTCGCCTCCAACCCGCTCGGCAAGGTGCCTTGCCTGGTGATGGAAGGCGCCGAGGCCGTGTTCGACTCGCGCGTCATCGTCGAATACGTCGACACGCTGTCGCCGGTGGGCAAGCTCATTCCCGGGTCGGGCCGCGAGCGGGTCGAGGTGCGCACGTGGGAGGCGCTGGCCGACGGCCTGCTCGATGCCTGCGTCATCGCCCGGATGGAAGCCACCTGGACCGGCCGCACCGAGGCCCAGCGTTGCCAGGCCTGGATCGACCGCCAGCAGGTGCGCATCGCCGCCACGCTCAAGTCCATCAGCCAGGGCCTGGGCGAAAAGGCCTACTGCGTCGGCACGCACTTCACGCTGGCCGACATCGCCGTGGGCTGCGCGCTCGGCTACCTCGACTTCCGCTTCCCCGAGAACACCTGGCGCACCGACTACCCCAACATCGTCCGCCTGGCCGACAAGCTGGCCGTGCGCCAGAGCTTCATCGACACCGTGCCGCCCGTGGCGTGACGCGCGTGCGCCACGCGCCTTGAAAAATGCGGCCCGCGGGCCGCATTTTCATTGCTCGCACGCACAGCGGATCAGACCACCAGGTCCAACGGCGCCTGCGGCTCGCCCAGCGTCGGCAACGGCACCTTCAGGCCCTGGGCGACGCCATCGGCCGCGGCCGGTGCGAAGCTGTCGGAGCGCGAGAGCGGCCAGTAGACCTTGTAGACGTTGTGCGGCCACGCGGCCTCGCCGTGCGCGGCCGCGAGCAGCGAGCCCGGGGCGATGAACTGCAGGTGGTTGGCGAGCAGCTTGACCTTGTCGCCGGCCACGCGTCGCACCACGTGGTTGGCCGTGATCTGGTTCGGATGCTGCAGGCCGGTGGCCTGCACCAGTTCCTTGAGCGCCTCCAGCGTCAGGCGGTGGTAGTTGTGCACGCGCTCGATCTTGGAGGGCACCACCAGCGCCTTCTGGCGCAGCGGATCCTGCGTGGCGACGCCCGTCGGGCAATGGTCGGTGTGGCAACTCTGCGACTGGATGCAGCCGAGCGCGAACATGAAGCCGCGCGCCGAATTGCACCAGTTGGCGCCGAGCGCCATCATGCGCGCGATGTCGAACGCGCTGACGACCTTGCCGGCGCAGCCTATTTTGATCTTGTCGCGCAGGTTCAGTCCGACGAGCGTGTTGTGCACCAGCAGCAGGCCTTCTTGCAGCGGCGCGCCGACGTGGTCGGTGAACTCCAGCGGCGCGGCGCCGGTGCCGCCCTCGCCACCGTCGACGACGATGAAGTCGGGCAGCAGCCCGGTCTCCAGCATCGCCTTGCACAGCGCGAACCATTCCCACGGGTGGCCCACGCAGAACTTGAAGCCGATGGGCTTGCCGCCTGAGAGCTCACGCAGCCTGGCGATGAATTCGAGCATCTCGACAGGGGTCGAGAACGCGCTGTGGCTGGCCGGCGAGATGCAGTCGACGCCCCGCTCCACGCCGCGCGCGTCGGCGATCTCCTGCGTCACCTTCGGCCCGGGCAACACGCCGCCGTGGCCGGGCTTGGCGCCCTGGCTCAGCTTGAGCTCGATCATCTTGACCTGCGGCTCGGTCGCGTGCCGGGCGAACATGTCGGCATTGAAGCTGCCGTCCGGATTGCGGCAGCCGAAGTAGCCCGAAGCAACTTCCCAGATCAGGTCGCCGCCCTGCGCGCGGTGGTGCACGCTGATCGACCCTTCGCCGGTGTCGTGCGCGAAGTTGCCGCGCAGCGCGCCGCCGTTCAGCGCCCGGATGGCCGCGCCGCTCAACGCGCCGAAGCTCATCGCGCTGATGTTGAAGATGCTGGCCTCGTAGGGCTGCGCGCAGCCCGCGCCGATGGTCACGCGGAAGTCATGCGACGCCAGCTTGGTCGGCTGCAGCGAGTGGTTGATCCACTCGTAGCCTTCGGCCTGGACGTCGAGCTGGGTGCCCAGCGGACGCTTGTCGGGTTCGCCCTTGGCGCGCTGGTACACGAGCGAGCGCTGCTGGCGCGAGAAGGGCGCCGCCTCGTTGTCGCCCTCGATGAAGTACTGGCGCATCTCTGGGCGGATGAACTCGAACAGGAAGCGCATGTGCCCGATGACCGGGTAGTTGCGCAGGATCGAGTGGCGGCGCTGGCGCACGTCGCGCACACCGGTGACCACGCCGAACAGCCCCAGCAAAGCCCAGAGGCCACCGGTGTGGACGATGACCTCGGTGAACGCGCCGATCAGCATCACCACGGCGCAGGTGAACCACGCCAGGTAACGGATCGGGAAGAATCGATCGAGCGACAACAGCCAGTTGGGCATGGGGATGTCTCGTGGTTTTTCTCGAAAGGCTCGCCCGCGCGGGAGAGCCCGGTCTCGGCATCATCGGCGCATCGGGCGCCAATCTTGAATGACGATCCCGCGCACCCGGCGCGACCGGCCGGACGTTCAGGCCAATGTAATGCTGGGCGGGCCGGCGCGTCCCGGTAACTTCCCTCAGCCGTCCACGTTCGCGCGCACGCGGAACTCGCGCTGAAGCCCCCACGGGCGCTTGACGCCGGGCGCCTCGCTCGACAAGGGCCAGGCCCAGCGGGGCTTGGCGAAGACCTCGACGCTCCACAACGCATCGCCCAGGAACTGGAACCGCACCTCGCGCGGCGGCAGCAGCTTGGGCTTGCCGAAGATGCCCAGCGCGTAGATCACGCCGATGCTGGCGGTGTCCAGCAATAGACCCTGCGCCGAGACGAGGTGGACGCACAGCAGTTCCTCCATCGTCACACCCTCGGTGACGAAGACGAGGTAGCGGCCGTCGACCTCCACCGCCGCCTCGAACACCTTGCCGGCCACGCGCTGGCCGGTCGGGCGTCCCGCGATGCAGATCTCGCATTGCGGCACCGCGCCGCGGTCCGGCGCGGGGCGGATGGTGATCTCGTCGGCGACTCTCAAGTGCGGTGCCGTTGCATCAGACAGGCCTGCGCCTGCGAGCTGCGGTGCGAGCGCCTGCTGGCGGCCGTGCGGCGCTCATTCGACACCCGATTCACTCGCGTGCCACACGCCCCAGATCAGGCTGACGCCGATGCCCGCGTCCTGCTTGCTGCGCACCAGCGGGCTGGCCTCGTTGGCGCCGCCGCGCACCGTCTCGACCTGCGCGAAGTACTGCAGCCGCAGCGTCGAATTGATGCGATGGCGCAGGCTGGCGTTCAGGCGTGAGGCGATCAGGCCGGCCTTGGCGTCGTAGGCTGGTCGGTCGGCCGTCGCATATGGCGAGCCGACGCCGTAGTACAGCTGGTTGAGCGATCGATCGGCGAACAGCGTGCTGGCCGACACGACCAGTGCGAACGACGGGCCCGTCCACGCGGTGTGCAACAGGCGCGGCTCGAAGGTCCAGCCGCGGTGCGCGAAGCCGTGGTTGACGTCGAAGACAGCGCGCACGGGGATCTCCAGTTGCGTCAGTCGCGGCTCGCGCTTCTCGCCGACCAGGTCCCCCAGGTTGACCTTGAGCGCCGGCCCGATCTCCACCAGCGTGCCGATGGAGGGCATGCCCTGGCGCACGCGGACCTTGTTGGCCGCCGAGCCGAACGAGGCCGAGCCGCTGACGTCCCACTCGAAGCGTGGCGAGCGGAACGCGCGCAGGCCGATGCCGTTGCCGTCGGCGCGGATCAGCGAGCCGCGGTAGATGCCGAACGGCAGGATGCGCAGGCGGGCGAGGTGCTGGTCGGAGCCCGGATACGCCGGCTGGTAGGCGGCGATCGCGACGGCGCCGATCTCCCAGAGCGGCAGCGGCTCATTGGGGCGGGTCGGCTCGGTGGCGCCGGCGGTGTCGGCGGCGCTCTCCTGGGCGTGTGCCGGCGCGAGCAGCGCGGTCGCCAGCGCGGCGGCGAAGGACAGCGGGCGAAGAAAGGGCGCGAGGGTTCGAGGCAAGGCGGCGTTCCTGTGGGCATCGGTCAAACGCCGGCACGGGCGTCGGGCATCGCCCGCACACAAGGCGGTCGATGGCGCCGGGCCACTATACTTAGGCCATAGCGCCGATTTGATTTCCGGCTTGCGGGCGCTCTATAAATTTCGCTAAAGAGGGGCGCCCTGTCCGGTGTCCGTGCGTTGCGCATTGCCGGTTTCGTCTTCACAGATGATTCAAAGAAGGGTGCCGTGATGGGTTCCGTCGGCCGTATCGAGCCGCAGGCGATGCACTTCGCCGAGCCGCTGCCGCTCACCAGCGGCAGGCAATTGAACGACTACACATTGGTCTACGAGACCTACGGCACGCTCAACGCCGCGCGCGACAACGCCGTGCTCGTGTGCCACGCACTCAACGCGAGCCACCACGTGGCGGGCGTCTCGCCCAACGGGGACACCGGCTGGTGGGACAACCTCATCGGGCCGGGCAAGCCGCTCGACACCACCCGCTTCTTCGTGATCGGCGTCAACAACCCCGGCTCGTGCTTCGGCTCGACCGGGCCCACCGACCGCAACCCCGACCCGAGCGCCAACGGCCGGGTCTACGGCGCCGACTTCCCTGTCGTGACAGTGGAAGACTGGGTCGACGCGCAGGCGCGCCTGATCGAACGCCTGGGCATCCCCAAGCTCGCCGCCGTGCTGGGCGGCAGCCTCGGCGGCATGCAGGCGCTCGCGTGGACGCTGCGCTACCCCGGGCGCGTGGCGCATTGCGTGGCGGTGGCGACTGCGCCCAACCTGTCGGCGCAGAACATCGCGTTCAACGAAGTGGCGCGGCGGGCCATCGTCACCGACCCCGACTTCCACGGTGGCCACTACACCGAGGCCGGCACGGTCCCCAAACGCGGCTTGCGCGTGGCGCGCATGATCGGCCACATCACCTACCTGTCGGACGACTCGATGGAGGCCAAGTTCGGCCGCGCCACGCGCGCCGCCAAAGACGATCCGAACAGGCCGCTGCACCAGTACTCGACGCAGGACATCGAGTTCCAGGTCGAGAGCTACCTGCGCTACCAGGGCGACAAGTTCAGCGAGTACTTCGACGCCAACACCTACCTGCTGATCACCCGCGCGCTCGACTACTTCGACCCGGCGCAAGCACACGACGGCGACCTGTCGGCCGCGTTCGAAGTGGCTCGCGCGTGCAAGTTCATGGTCGTCAGCTTCACCACCGACTGGCGCTTTGCGCCACAGCGTTCGCGCGAGATCGTCAAGGCGTTGGTCGACAACCGCGCCGAGGTCTCGTACGCCGAGATCGACGCGCCGCACGGCCACGACGCCTTCTTGCTGGAGGACCCGCGCTATCACGGCGTGATGCGCGCGTACTTCGAACGCATTTCAGGCGCAATCTCGGCCGAAGCGATCCAGGGGGACGAGCGCCGGGCTACCTCAAGCCTGCCCGCCGTCCCCTCGGCGCCGGAGGGCTCCAATGAGTGAAAGACGCGACCTGGACATCATCGCCGGCCTCGTCCCGCGGGGCTCGCGCGTGCTGGACCTCGGCTGCGGCACCGGCGAGGTGCTGGCCCACCTGATCGAGCACCATGGCTGCACGGGCTACGGCATCGAGATCGACGACGCGAACGTGCTCGCCAGCACGCAACGCGGCGTCAACGTGATCCAGCTCAACCTCGAGGAAGGGCTGGCGCTGTTCGACGACCACAGCTTCGACGTCGTGCTGCAGCTCGACACGCTGCAGCACCTGCGCAACACCGAGAAGATGCTGCGCGAGACGGCACGCGTGGGCCGCATCGGCGTCGTCAGCTTCCCCAACTTCGCGCACTGGCCCAATCGGCTCAGCATCGCGCTGGGCCGCATGCCTGTCACGCGCGCACTGCCCTACGAGTGGTACGACACGCCCAACATCCGCCAGACCACGCATGCCGACTTCGAGGTGCTGGCACGCAAGAACGGCCTGGACATTCTCGAGTCGTTCGGCCTGCAGGCCGGGCGCGTGGTGCGGCGCAAGCCCAATCTGATGGCCAGCGTCGCGGTGTTCAAGTTCCAGCGCAGCTGACCCGCCCGAGCCACTCAGGTCGGCGTGGGCGGGGTCTTGCCCAGCTTCGAGAAGAACACGATCAACGTGATCCAGCCGACGAGCGGTACGACCAGCAGCGCCCAGCACCAGGGGCTGCGGTCGGTGTCGCGCAGGCGCCGCGTGCCCGCGGCGAAGTAAGGCACCAGCATCACGAGCGCGAACGCGCCCGCGGCCCATTGCGCGGCGAAGCCGAGCATCGCGTTGATCACGCAGATGAACAGCACGAACCACCAGAATTCCGAGCGCGTGGCGCAGCTGGTGAAGTCGGCGTACTTCCTGGTGACGCAAGTCTCGACGGCTTCCTGGATCTGCATGGCGTGCGCTCTCTGATTCGCGGGGACGGGATGCCCGGCATCGTATCCGGGATGGCGTGCGCTGTGAACGCACGCGCGTTCACTCCGAGGATTCACCCGCCGACCCGGGCCCGGGCTGCCATGTCGCGGGTTCGCCACGGCGCCGGCGGCGTCGAACCTCGCGGGATTCGGTCGGCCTGTTCGAACGCCCGCTCCAATCGCCGCAGTCGCCCCAGTCGATGCAGGTGCAGACCTCGCCCGCACCGTCCCACGAGCACAGGTCGCCAGGCCCGCAGCTCGAAAGGTCGACGCAGGAGCCGTCGACGCACGACGCGTCGCATGGCAGGTCGCAATCGATGAAGCCGGCCTGCGCATGCCGCGCGATGAAGCGCCGCTGGCGCAGGGCCTCGGCAGCCACGTGGCATTGCGCCAGGCGCAGGCGCAGCACACCCAGCCCGCGCCAGGCGCCGTAGCGCGAGATCGCCCGCAGCCCCAGCGTGGAACAGCTGCATCCGCCCCCACGCACGCGATACGCGCAGGCGAAGCCCTTGTGCGGCGAGAGGTGGCGCTTGTAGCCACGGATGGCGGCGATCAGCAGCGTGCGGGCCAGGCTCATGCGGCGAGCCGCTTCTCGAAGCAGACCGAGACCTCGCTGTCGGCGTAGCGGCCGTAGCCGGCGATGCGGCGATAGCCGTGGCGCTCGTAGAACGCGACGGCCCGCGTGTTGACGCGCCGGGTCGACAGCCGCAGCGTGGCGTAACCCCAGCGCGCGGCCTGCTGTTCGAGGAAGCGCAGCACCGCGGCGCCGACGCCGGCCGTGCCCGGACGCGCGAACATTCGCTTGATCTCGGCTGCATCGTCGTCGGCGCCGCCCATCGCACGCAAGGCGCCGCAGCCCAGCGCGCGGCCGTGCGCGTCCCGCGCGAGCGCGAGGCCCGCGCGCGGCCCGCGCACGTCGGCCAGGTCGAACGCGGCCTGTCCGCTGGCGCCGGTGATCGCGGTCAAGGTCCGGGACAGTTCGGCGATCAAGGCCTGCGCGTCGGCGCCGGCGGGATCCTCGAAGGCCACCGTGATCGTCATCGCACGCGCCGCCACATCGAGCGCACCGCTTGGCACAGCAACAAGTAGCCGCCGAAATAGAGCAGCACCGTGGGCAACGCCGACAGCGTGAAGGCGTCGGCGGCCGCGGCGGGCAGGCGGTCGAGGAGGATGCTGGGCCAGTAGACCAGCACGTAGACGAGGCCGGACCGGCCGTCGTCGTCCAGCAGGCGCCAGGCCATCGCGCCGGCGAGCAGCGGCGTCGCGACCGCCAGCGCGGCGGAGATCAGGATGCTGAGGCGGTTCGGGGCGGGCATGCGCCGCCATTGTGACGGCTGCGGCCGCGTCGCCTCGGCCAGGAGCGGCGAATGTCGCGCGCCCAAGAAAAACGGGCCCCGGCCCGTGGGGAGCCGGGGCCCGCATCACGCAGTCTTACTTGGTGACGGCTTCCGAAGCGGCGTGCTCCGTCTTGTGTGCAGCGTGCTTGACGCCGCTGGCGGCCTTGTGGGCGGCGTGGACGGTGCCGGTGGCGACTTCCGAAGCGACGTGCTCGGTGCCGGTGGCGACTTCCGACGCGCCCTTGGCGACGGCGTGGCCGGTGGCCTTGGCGGCGTGCTTGACGGCGCTGGCGGCGCTCGCCGGAGCGGTCGCGCCGTCAGCGGCGGCGGCGAGGGAGGCAACGCCGATCAGGGCGGCGGCGATCGAGAGGGTGCGGAAGTTCATTTTTTAGGTTCCAGGTAGTTTTCAGTCCAACGGGCATGGTGCCTTGCGGCACGCCGCATCGCAATATCGGGCAACCGAGGAAGCTTCATCGCGAGGCACGCCAGCCAGCAACGCGACAGGTGTCACATCGGTTGACCGCGCAACTCCTTGCGGATCACCAGTTTCAGCCCGGACCAGACGTCGTTCACCGCGCAGACCTTCACGTCGACGAAGCCGATCGGCAAACCGAGCTCGCGAATCGTGTCCTCGGTGATGTCGGTGGGCACCTTCGAGGCCTTCTTCGGCCAGGACACCCACACCGCCGCGGCCGGCGCAATGCGGGTGCGCCAACTCTCGAGCCGGGACTTCAATTCCGCGCGCCGGTCGGTGAATACGTGGACGATCTCGATGGCCGCCGAAAGCGTGGCCTCGAAGCGCACGCCCTCTGGCAGCGGCGCGAGCCAGTCGCGATAGCCGTGCGGCTCGTTGACGACCACGACGCGGCTGCCCGCCACGATGCCCAGCTTGCGCGCCAACGGCGTGCCTGAGTAGCCGGCGGAGCTGGCCATGTCAGCGCGCCATCAGGCTGTCGGGCACCCGGTCGCGCAGCAGCGTGCGATGGCTCGCGAACGGGGTCGAGGTGCCGCTCATCGCCGAACCGGCCTCAGGGCTTGGCGATCTCGCCCAGCTGATCGAACACCGCGGGCTTCTTGGCCTGCCAAGCGGCGATCGCGCGCGCCATCTCGTCGATGTCGAACACGGCGCTCTGCAGCAGCGTCATCTGGGCCAGCGAGTCGGCGGTCGCGTGGTCGCGGGCGTGGTTCAGCGCCACCTTGCTCGCGGCGATGGCCAGCGGCGACTTGGCGGCGATCGCCGCGGCGAGCTTGCGGGCGTGCGCGAGCAGCGCGTCAGCGTCGGCCAGCACTGCGTTGACGAAGCCGGTCGCCAGCGCGCGCTCCGCGCCCAGGCGATCGCCCGTGTACGCCAGCTCGCGCGCGAGGCCTTGCGGCAGCAGGCGCTGCAGCCGCTGCAGCACGCCCAGGTCGGCGGCCATGCCGATGTGGATCTCCTGCACCGTGAAGAAAGCGTCGGCGCTGCAGACCCGGAAGTCGCAGACCGCCGCCAGGTCCAGCGCGCCGCCGACGCACGCTCCTTGCACTGCGCAGACGATCGGGAAGCGCGCGGCGTCGAGCGCGTCGAAACATGCCATCAGCCGGCGCAGCTGGGTCTGGAACGCCAGCCGCTTGCGAGCGCTGCCGGTGTCGAGCATCGCCTGCATCGCGCCGTCGGGCGCGAAGGTGTCGAGCGCCATGCCGGCGCAGAAGTGCTTGCCCTCGCCGCGCACGATCAGCACCCGCGTGGCGCCGGCGTCGTCGAGCGCCTGCACGGCGTCGCGCAACGCCGGGAAGAAGGCCGGCGCCATCGTGTTCATGCGCTCGGGCCGGTTCAGCACGAGCTCGGCGATGCCGCTGGCCGGGTCGTTGTCGATGCGGAAAAAATCGTTCATGACGCGATGATGGCACGCGCGAACGCTACTTCAGCGTGCGCTCCACGGCCTCGGTCATGCTCTTGACCAGCGTGTCCTGCAACGCATCCATCATCGCCTGCGCGTTCAGCGAGGTGAACGGCGTTGCGGACTGCACGACGCGGCGGGCGGTGACGGTGGATGTCGCCAGATCGACGACCGACAGCTTGACGTAGACGTAGGGCGCGATGAAGCCGTGCACAGGGCCGATCTTGGGGTCGATCATGTCGGTGTTGCCGTCGATATAGAAGCCCAGGCCCGACAACTTGCCGAACCCGAACTTGGTCTCCCCATCGGTGACGCCGGCCTCGCCGCGGAACTTGGTCACCAGCAGGAGCTGCGATGCGCCCTCCTTGTCGACGGCGCCGCGCACCGAGGCCGGCAGCGTGACCTTGTCGCCATCGAACCAGGCCTCCTGGTTGACGAACGCCTCGGGCGCGGACACCGCGAGAAAGCTCAGCGTCGCGCCCGGTTGCGCGCGGGGCACGGCACCGGCGAGCACCTCCAGCACCGTCCGGTCGAACGGAGCGCCCTTCATCGGCACGCCCTGGCTCTTGCCGCGCGGGCGCAGGGTGCCGGTGGACGTTTCCGGTGCGCCCGTGTAGGTGATCTCGTCGCCGACCAGCGACATCGCCACATAGCGCGGAGTGGCGGCCCCGGCGCACACGTGCACGCACAGCGCGGCCAGGGTCGCCGCGGCAACCAGCATTCGTCTTTTCATCCCTCTCTCCCCGAGTCGGTCGACAGGCCGCCTGCGGATGCGACGGCGCCTGTTCGAGCCCCCATTGTGGCGGCGACCTGCCGCGTATTGCGTCAGGCCGGCGCCACGTGCCGCACGCGCTTGCCATAGAGCCGGTTCGGGAAGTCCTCGCCCTCGATCGTGTACAGCGTGCCGCCCAGGTCCTCGTAGCCGCAGCGCGGATAGAACTGCAGCGCGCGCGGGTTGCCCTCCCAGGCGGTCAGCCACAGCAGGTCGGCGCCGCGCGCAGCCGCGGCCTTCTCGGCCTGTCGCAGCAGGTCACGGCCGACGCCGCGGCCGGTGAAGCGCTCCTGCACGTACAGCCGGCGCAGCTCCGACGCTGCGCCCTGCGCGACCAGCGCATGACCGAGGCCATCGCGCACCTGCGAGAACCCGACGAGATGGCCCGCGCATTCGGCCACGAGGATCGTCACGTTCGCGTCTGCCAGCAGGGCCGCGTAGTTCTGGACAGAGTGCTGCGACAGCACCTCGCGCGCCACCGCAGTGCGGATGCCTTGCGTCGCATAGGTGTCGAGGAAGACCTGCGTGGACAGCACGCCCAGGCACAGGGCGTCGTCAGGCAAGGCGAGGCGGAACGTGATCTCGGCGGAAGCGGTCAGGGTCATCGTGCGCAGTGGTGGTTCAGGAAGGGCCCTCGCAGGCCCGGGAAATGGGACGCAGCATAGCCTGTCGGGCTGGTGGCGAACCCGATGGCCGCATCGGCCGCGACGTCCTACACTGCCGCGCATGAACCCCGTGATCACCGACGATGGCCTGGCCCTTCACCTGCGCGTCTGGCCCGCAGGCACTCCGCGGCGCGGCCTCGTCGTGCTGGTGCACGGCCTGGGCGAACACATCGACCGCTACGACCACGTCGCGCAGCGCCTGAGCGGGCTCGGCTTCGCCGTCGTCGGCTACGACCACCGCGGCCACGGGCGTTCGCCCGGGCCGCGCGGCGGCATGCCGTCGGACGACTCGTTGTGCGCCGACCTGGGCCGCGTGCTGGTCGCCGCGCGCGCATCGTTCCCCGGCCCGCTGGTGCTGCTGGGCCACAGCCTGGGCGGCCTGATCGCCGGCCGCTTCGTGGCTGAAGGCTTGCAGCCGAAGCCGGCGACGTGGTGGTGTCCGGTGGACACGCTGGTGATGTCGTCGCCGGCGCTGGATCCGGGCACCAACGCCATGCAGAAGCTGCTGCTGGCGGTCGTCGCGCCGATGTTGCCGAACCTGGCCGTCAACAACGGGTTGAAGGTGGACTGGATCTCGCGCGATGCCGGCGTCGTCAAGGCCTACGCGGCCGACCCGCTGGTGCACGACCGCATCACCGGCCGACTGGGGTTGTTCGTCGCGCGCCAGGGCCCGGCGGTGATCGCCGCCGCGCCACGCTGGACCACGCCGACACTGCTGATGTGGGCCGGTTCCGACCGCTGCGTGTCGCCGTTGGGCAGCGCCGCCTTCGCGGCCGGTGCGCCCCGGGGCGTGGTCACCGTGCGCGAATGGCCGGGCCTGTTCCACGAGATCTTCAACGAGCCCGAACAGGGCGACGTGCTGAAGGTGCTGGCCGACTGGCTCGAGGCGCACGTGCCCGAGGCCGCGGCGGTTCACTCGTAGACGTTGCGCTCGGACGGCACGGCGCTGTCGTAGGCCACCAGCTCGATCTGCAGCCGTTCCGGCTCGATGATCACGTAGGCGCTGCGCCGGTGTTCGGTGCTGCCGCCGATGTGGTCCAGCGCGATGCCGAGGGCGCGCAGCCGGGCCAGCGCGGCGTCGATGTCGTCCACCACCAGCGCCAGGTGGTTGAAGGCGACGCGCGCGCCCGAGGCCTCGACCACCTGGCCCTTCGGGTTTTCGTAGAGCGACAGGTACTGGAAGTCGTCGCCGACGTGGCGCCACGCGTGCGTGCCGCCAACGCCGTCGTCCCACGTGCCAGCGCCGCGCACCGACCATTCAGGAACGATGGCCCGCAGCGCACGCGTGGCGCGGTCGAGGTCGGTCAGCGTGACGTTGAGGTGTTCGAGGCGGCTGGTGGTCATGGTGGACTCCCGGTGGGTTGCGATGGATCCAGTCTCGGCGGATGCGCCCCCGCGCGACACGCGTTTGCGCGCCCGCTCGCCCGATGGTTGGTTTGACGGACACGCCACGCGAGCGCGCCACAATCGCCGCATGCCCACGCCCTCGATCACGACTGACGCCACGTCCCACCTATCCCGCAACGTCGCCGCGCTGCGCCACACGCGCGGGCTCACGCAGCAGGACCTGGCCAGCGCCGCGGGCGTGCCGCGATCGACCGTCACGAGCCTCGAGTCGGGCACCGGCAATCCGTCGCTGCAATCGCTGCTGAAGGTGGCGCAGGCGCTGGCCGCGCCGCTCGATGAGTTGCTCGCCGCCCCGCGCGCGGCCGTGCGCCTGTGGCGCGCCGCGGAGTTCACGGCGCAGCACAAGGGTCGCGATGTGGTCGTGCGCTCGCTGGTGCCCGAGCCGGTGCCCAACGAGCAGATGGAGCTGATGACGCTGGGCGTCGGCGCGGTGATGGCCGGCACGCCGCACCTGCCGGCCACGCGCGAGTACTTCACTTGCCTGGACGGCCGCGTCACGCTGGTGGTGGCGGGCGAGTTGCACGTGCTCGAGCCCGGCGACACGCTGGCGTTCCCGGGGCACCTGCCGCACTCGTACCTGAACCGGGCGGACGGGCCGGCGCGCGGCGTGTCGCTGGTGGTGTGGGCCGGCGCGGGGTCGCGGCCGGCCGTGTCGCCGGGCTGAACGCCGCCCGTAGCGAAATCCTCGGTTTCGACGCGCTTGCGCGCGTGCCATCGCCGGCGCGAAAGGCGCAAAATGTCGGCTCTACCCTGAACCCCGCCACCCGGCGTGCAGGGCCGGCACCGCCACCCGCGGGCCTGGCCGCTGACATTGCGCCGAGGCCGCCCCACGGAGTCCGCCATGAACGCCCCCGAACGCCTGCCCGTCCCCGCCGAACCCGACAACGCGGCGCTGGCCGCCTTTGCCAACAACGCGTGGAACGAGCGCATCCTGCCGCAGCTCAAGGACTACGTCGCGGTCCCCGCCAAGAGCCCGATGTTCGACGCCGAGTGGGAGCAGCGCGGCCTGCTCGACAAGGTGGTGCGCGACGCCGCGCAGTGGGTCGAGAGCCGCAAGGTCGCCGGCCTCACCCTGGAGGTCATCCGCGAGCCCGGGCGCACGCCGGTGATTTTCTTCGAGGTCGCCTCCACGCGACCGGCGGTGACGTTCGGCACGCCGCCCACCATCGTCATGTACGGCCACCTGGACAAGCAGCCCGAGTTCAGCGGCTGGCGCAACGACCTGGGCCCGTGGACGCCCAAGGTCGAGGACGACAAGCTCTACGGCCGCGGCGGCGCCGACGACGGCTACGCGATCTACGCGGCGGTCAGCGCCATCGAGGCGCTGAAGGCGCAAGGCATCCCGCACCCGCGCATCGTCGGCCTGATCGAGAGCTGCGAGGAATCGGGCTCGTTCGACCTGCCGGTCTATCTCGACGCGCTCAAGGACCGCCTGGGCGACGTCACCCTCGTCGTCTGCCTCGATTCGGGCGCCGGCAACTACGACCAGCTGTGGCTCACCACCAGCCTGCGCGGCAACGTCACCGGCACGCTGAAGGTGGAGATCCTCACCGAAGGCATCCACTCCGGCGACGCCAGCGGCCTCGTGCCGTCGAGCTTCCGCATCCTGCGCCATGTGCTCGACCGCCTGGAAGACTCTTCCACCGGCCGCCTGCTGCCCGACAGCTTCCACTGCCAGATCCCCACCGACCGCGTCGAGCAGGTGAAGGCCGCCGCGGCCATCCTTGGCGACGAAGTGTGGAAGCGCATGCCCTGGGCCTGCGGCGCCGACGGCGGCCCGACGCTGCCCACCACCACCGACCCGGCCGAGGCGCTGCTCAACCGCACCTGGCGGCCGACGCTGTCGGTCACCGGTGTCGACGGCTTTCCCGAACTGCGCAACGCCGGTAACGTGCTGCGTCCGTTCAGCGCGTTCAAGCTGAGCCTGCGCCTGCCGCCGCTGGTCGACGCCAACGCCGCTGCGGCCAACCTCAAGGCCCTGCTCGAAGACAACGCGCCGTACAACGCGAAGGTCACCTTCCAGGCCGACGGGCGCATGGGAGCCTACGGCGCGACGGGCTGGAACGCGCCGTCGCTCGACACCTGGATGGAGTCGGCGCTCAACGCCGCAAGCCACGCGCACTTCGGCGCGCCGCTGGGCTACATCGGCCAGGGCGGCACGATTCCGCTGATGAACCTGCTGCAGCAAGGCTTTCCGCAGGCCCAGATGATGGTCTGCGGCGTGCTGGGGCCCAAGAGCAACGCCCACGGCCCGAACGAGTTCCTGCACCTGCCGTACGCGAAGCGCCTGACGGCGGCCGTCGCTCAGGTCGTCGCCGCGCACCCTTGAACGTGCGCACGGGCCGTGGCGCCTGCGGGGTCAGGGTCTGGAATGCCGTGATCGAACCGGGCGCGTCCAAGCGGCACGCCGGGTCGTTCGCAGGTTCTCAGCGCTTGTTGCCCATCACGAGCAGCGCGCCGCCGACCACGATGCCCGCGATGCCGGCCCACAGCGGGATCGGCACGCTCTTCGTCTCCTTGACGTTCAACTCGAACGGGCCGATCTTGGCGGCCGTCTTGTCCTGGGTGTAGCTGAAGCCGCCATAGGCCAGCGCCAGCGCGCCGAGGGCAATCAGGATGATGGCGATGATGCGCATGGTGTTGCTCTTGCAAAAGGCGGCTCGGCCGCGGTGACGCCAGCGTAACTTGCGCAGCCCTGAGCACTTGTAGGCGCACGCCGCGCAAGGTCGAGCACAAGCTCTGACAGAGATAACCCCGATCAGGCCTCGAGCGTCGCCGTGGTCGACCGCTACTGAACCCTCTCCTCGGCAGCCAGCACGCCCCGGCTCGTCAGCCGCCACTGCAGCCTGTCCCTCGAATCGCGTCGCCAATCGCTTCGCCCTGACGCCGGCCGGGTAGCCACGTAGAGTGCAACCATCGACAAAGATCGTTGGGCACTCTGAAATGGCCACCCCGTCCTACAACTCGACGACCGCACAGGAACGCTGGCACCAGTTCAGCGCCGCGGCCGTCCGGGCGTTCCACCGCTACGCTACCTGGCTCGTTTCGCTGAGCTGGTGGCGCTTCGGCTGGTACGCGCTGTTGCTGATCATCGCCACCGGCCTGATCCAGAAGCTGCCGCCGTTCAGCATGACCTACTACGAGACCATCGTGGAGTCGGCGCGGCGCCACAAGGTCAAGGCGCCCGCGCCGCCGCCGGCGCCGTCCGCGCCGCTGGCCGAACGCCCTGAGCAACCCGAAAAGCCGGAACAGCCTGAAAAGGCCGAGAAGCCGCAAAGGCCGAGCTCGGCGCCCGGCATCCGGACGACCACCGACGCCAAGGGCACGAAGACAGTCGACATCAACCTGCCCGGCATCGTCATCAACACGCAGGACCGCCCGGTCAAGAACAAGGGCGTGAACATCTCGTTCACCGGCAACGGCATCCACATCTCCAGCGACGAAGGCGCCGACGCGCCCGCCGCCGCCGCCTCGCAGGCCGCGGTCGCCGCGATCGCTGCCTCCGCCGCCAGGCAAGGCGCCGTCAGCGCCAAGGATCGCGCCGAGGCCGCCCGCTACGAAGCCGTTGCCAAGCGCGACGCCGCGCTGGCCAAGTCCATCGGTGCCAAGGCGGCGGCCGAACAAGCGCGGGCGGCCAGCCTTGCCGGCACCGGCGCAGCCTCGGCCGCCCCGGCCGCCTCCGTCGCCGCGGCGGCTGCCCAGGCCGCGTCCGACGCCGCCGTGGACATCGTCGTCGGCGGCCAGCACATTCGCATCGACGTGCCCTCTCACGCCAGCAACGAAGAGGTGCGCGATGCGATCGAGGAGGCCCGCAAGGCCATCGTCGAGCAGATCAAGGATTCCGAGGACGCCAAGCGCCAGGCCGACCAGGATGCCGCCGACGCCGCCAAGGAGGCGCGCGAGTCCGCCAAGGCCCAGCAACACGCCAGCGACGACGACGGCAATGGCGACAACAACGACGAGATGAGCGAGACCGACAGCGACGGTCGCCGCAACACCACGCGCGAGCACACGGTGCACTACGGCAACCTGCCGATGCTGGCGGTGTGGTGGATCCTGGGCTCGATGCTGATCAAGATCACCTACAAGGGCCGCATGCAGGCCGAGGTGAAGGCCGCCGCGGCCACCGAGACGGCCGAGGCCGAGTCGCTGCGCCGCCAGGTGCTGGAAGCGCGCATGGCGATGATGCAGGCGCAGATCGAGCCGCACTTTCTGTTCAACACGCTGGCGTCCATCGACCACCTGATCGAGTTCGACCCCAAGCGCGCGAGCCAGATGCAGCGCAACCTGATCTCGCTGCTGCGCGCCAGCATGCCGTCGATGCGCACGGCCACCGAAAGCGGCCTGCGCCCGCTGGACCTCGAACTGGCTGTCGTGCGCCCGTACCTCGAGATCCTGAAGGTGCGCATGGAAGAGCGCCTAACGACCGACATCGACGTGCCCGACGGCCTGCTGTCGGCCGAGTTCCCGCCGATGATGGTGCAGACCCTGGTCGAGAACTCGATCAAGCACGGCCTGGAGCCCAAGGCCGAGGGCGGCCACCTGTCGGTCAAGGCCGAGATCCGCCACGGCAAGCTGTGCGTCGTCGTCTGCGACACAGGCCTGGGCTTCTCCGGCTCCGCCGGCGGCGAGACGGCCGGCACCGGCGTCGGCCTGGCCAACATCCGCGAGCGCCTGTCGCTGCTGTACGGCAGCAAGGGCACGCTGACGATCGCCAACAATCCGGTGGGCGGCACGATCGTGACGATCACCGTGCCCTACACCGCCCACACCGAAACCCCCAGCGACGAAGGAGCCAAGGCATGACCGCCTCATTCGACCCCGCATCCGAAGCCGGCGACCGCCCCGCCACCGTCAGCACGGCCCTGGTGCCTTGCCGCCGGCACCCCAGCCGCGTCGGACGCGTGTTCCGCTGGTGGCTGGGCGTCAGCATCTGCGTGTTCTTCGTCTGTGCCCTGTGCCTGATGCTGGGCCTGCACAACATGAACTTCGAGCCGCTGCGCATCGTCATCGACGGCGACGATCCGACCAACGGGATCACGATCAACGGTCTGAGCGACGGCGCCGGCGCGATGCTCGCTGTCGGCGGCGTGCTGCTGGCGATCCTGTTGCTGCTGCTGATTCCGGTGCTGCTGTTGCTGGTCATCGGCTCGGTGGCGATCGCACTGGTTTGCGGCATCGGCGTTCCGCTGATCGCGCTGGCGCTGGTCCTGGGCGTCGTGACGTCGCCGTTCTGGATCGTGGGGTTGATCGTCTGGTTGCTGGCCCGCCGCCGCCACTCGCCGTCGCTGCCGCCGTCGGCTACGATGGCCGCATGAGCACTCCGACACCCACCTCGGCCGCGGCCCCTGTGCGCGGCGTGATCGCCGACGACGAACGGCTGATGCGCGACCAGTTGAAGGCCCGCCTGACCGAAGTGTGGCCAGAGCTGCAGATCGTCGGCGAGGCCAAGAACGGCCTCGAGGCCGTCGACCTGGTGGCCGAGCATCACCCGGACGTCGTCTTCCTGGACATCCGCATGCCTGGCCTGTCGGGCGTCGATGCGGCGCGCCGCATCGCGCAGTTGCCAACGCACGACGACGACAGCGACAGCGATGAAGAGTGGTCGCTGCCCGAAATCGTCTTCATCACCGCCTACGACCAGTACGCGATCGAGGCGTTCGAGCAAGGCGTGGCCGACTACGTGCTCAAGCCCGCCGAGCGCGAGCGCCTGGGCGTGACCGTGTCGCGCATCAAGCAACGCCTGGCGCTGCGCGGCACCGACGACGAGCCGCCGGCACCGCACCTGCAGCAGTTGCTGCACAAGCTGGCCGCCAAGCTCAATCCCGGCGGAACGCCTCCGGCACTGAAATGGATCCAGGCCACCGTCGGCCAGGCGATCCAGATGATCCCGATCGAGGAGGTGCTGTTCTTCATCTCCGACGAGAAATACACGCGCGTGCAGACCGCCACGGTCGAGGCGCTGATCCGCAAGCCGATCAAGGAGCTGGTCGACGAGGTCGACCCCGACCTGTTCTGGCAGATCCATCGCTCGACGCTGGTCAACACCCACTGCATCGCGGGCGTCACGCGCGACCTGCGCGGACGCCAGATCGTCAGCATCAAGGGCAACAACGAGAAGCTGGAAGTCAGCCGCTCCTACACGCACCTGTTCAAGGGCATGTAGACGACGGTGCCGCATTCATTCGCGGCACGCTCGTTTCGGCTTCAGCCGATGTGCACCAGCTTGGCATGGATCGCCCAGCCCAGCGCCGCGATGGACGCCGCCATCAGCACGAGCACCCACGGCCATGCGCGACCGCGGCGACGGACGTTGGACATACCGTCCTCGAGCACCGCCTCAGCGGCGGGCGGCGTTTCGGCATCGAACGCGCTGGTCGGCGCGAACCCGGTGGCGAGCGTCGTGTCGGGCCCGTTGTCGCCGGCGTTGCGGCGCAGCAACTCGGCCTTGGCGGTGACGCGTTCCGCATCCGACATCTGGCCCTCGAGCTTGGCGCGGATCTCGCGCTCGGACAGATTGCGGTAGCTGCGGGCCAGCGTGGCCCGGCCTTCGGTCGGCATGGGCATGCTCATTTGGCGTCTCGGTTTTCGTTGAATGAAGCGACGGCCGCGCGGGCGATGAACCATTGCGCGAGCCAGTAGATCGACAGGTTCCACAGCGTGGCCACGGGCACGCTGCCGGGGACGAACTTGTCAGTGGCGAGGATCACGTCGGACAGCACGAACAGCGCGCCGCCCAGCGCGACGGTGCGCCAGCGCGGGCCGTCGACGGCCGTCCTGCGCGCGAGCCACACCGACGTCGCCTGCGCCGCCATCGCGGCCAGCGCACACACGTAGACCAGCACCGGCGCGCGCAGCTCGGCGGGCACGCCGGCCCACAGCCCGGCCAGCACGCTGGCCGCCACGACAGCCCACACGCTGAAGGCGGCCGGGCTGGCGAGGAACTTCACGCGCCGCGTCAGCGCGACGACGTACGCCACGTGGCCCAGCAGGAACGAGACGAGGCCGACGAGAAAGCCCTGTACCGGCCACAGCAGCGCGACGTCGCCGGCCAGCGAGCACATGAGGCCGATGACGATCCAGCGCTTGACGAGCCCGTCGTCGCTGCGGCCTAGCGCGGCCCACGCGATCACGCAGACCGTGGCGAGCGGCTTGAACGCGAAATTCAGCCATGCGCGGTCGAGGGCCCACGGCGCGGAGGCAATGGCCAACACGGCCGCGATAGCGCCGATGATGGGCAGCAGGCGGCGCAGGGTGGCGTGCGGAAGGGCGACAGACATAGGCCGCGAGTGTCCCCGCGTGTCACTCATGTGACGCTCAGGGATTGCCCGTTGCATCCCCGGATTTGGGGAAGACGCACTAAGTGGCGCGCGCATTAGTGCACATGTTTGCACCTGTCTAGGCAAGTACGCCCGGGCGCGCGTGGGGCGCGCGCGACACGCGCGTCAGCTCGCCGCGGTCGGCGGGGCGCTCGCGGTCTTGGCGGCAATGGACTCGCGCAGCTTGCGCAGTCGTTCGCGCGGGTCTTCGTGCGCTTTCGCTTCATTCAATTTCATCTCGGCAATGAAGCGGCTGGGCACGCCGGCGATGGTCTCGCGGCCCTTCTTGCGGCGCCGCAGCGTACTCACGGCCAGTGTCGTGCGCGCGCGCGTGATGCCCACGTACATCAGCCGACGTTCTTCCTGGATGTGGTCGGCCGTCGCCTCCTCGGTGTCCGAGCGGAACGGCAGCAAGCCTTCGTTGATGCCCACCAGCACCACATGCGGCCACTCGAGGCCCTTGGACGCGTGCAGCGTGGACAGCGTCACCACGTCCTGCTCGTCGCCGCGCTCGGCCAGGCTCAGGATGACACTGATCGACTGCGCGATCTCCAGCACGCTCTTCTTCTCGCTTTCGAACGTGCCGCCGTCCTCGGTGATCTCGCCGCCGCAACGCTTGGCGACCCAGTCGATGAAGTCGAGCACGTTGCCCCAGCGCGTCTGCGCGGCCTTCTCTGTATCCTCGCCGTCATGGAGGTGCTGCTCGTAGCCGATGTCCTTGAGCCATTCCAGCAGCATCGGCTTGGCGGCCTCCGAGCCGATCGTGTTCTTGGCCTTGTGCTGGAAGTCGTTCACGTAGCGGCCGAACTCGTGCAGGCCGTCGATGGCCTTGGCCTTGAGCGCCACGCCGAGCGACTCGGCGAACAGCGCCCCGAACATGCTGACCTTCCACTTGCTGGAGAAGTCGCTCAACGCGCCGAGCGTCGTGTGGCCGATGCCGCGCTTGGGCGTGGTGACGGCACGCAGGAAGGCGGGGTCGTCGTCCTCGTTGACGATCAGGCGCAGCCAGGCACACAGGTCCTTGATCTCGGCACGGTCGAAGAAGCTCTGGCCGCCGGAGACCTTGTACGGGATCTGCGCGCCACGCAGCTTCTGCTCGAACACGCGCGACTGGTGGTTGGCGCGGTACAGGATCGCGAAGTCGGTGAACTTGATGCGAGCGTCGTTGCCACGCAGCGCCTGGATGCGCGCGACAGCGCGCTCAGCCTCGTGCTCCTCGCCGTCGCACTGCACCACTTGCACCGGCTCGCCGTCGCCGAGATCGCTCCAGAGCTTCTTCTGGAAGATCTTCGGGTTCAGCGAGATGACCTCGTTGGCGGCACGCAGGATCGCGCCGGTGGAGCGGTAGTTCTGCTCCAGCGGGATCACCTTGAGCGTCGGGTATTCGGCCGGCAGGCGCTTCAGGTTGTCGATGGTGGCGCCGCGCCAGCCGTAGATGCTCTGGTCGTCGTCGCCCACCGCCGTGAAACGCGCGCGCGCCGGGTCGCCAACGAGCTGCTTGAGCAGCTCGTACTGGACAGCGTTGGTGTCCTGGTACTCGTCGACCAACACATGCTGGAACAGGTTCTGCCACTTCGTGCGAGTTTCCTCGTCGCGCTGCAGCAGCTTCAGCGGGAAGCCGATCAGGTCGTCGAAGTCGACGGCGCCATAGGCCAGCAGGCGCTCTTCGTAGAGCTTCATCACGCGCGCGGCCACCTGCTCGTCGGCGTCCTTGGCCACCGAGGGCGCCATCGCGCTGGTGATGCCCATGTTCTTCCACAGGCTGATCGTCCACTGCCACTGGCGCGCCAGCTTGTTGTCGGTGGCGGCGCCGGCGTCCTTGAGCACGCCCATCACGTCGTCCGAGTCGAGGATCGAGAACTGCTCCTTCAAGCCCAGCTTGCGGCCATCCTCGCGCAACATGCGCACGCCCAGCGAGTGGAACGTGCTGATCGCCAGGTCCTTGGCCGCCTTCGATCCGACGAGCTGCTTGGCCCGCTCGCGCATTTCCTGCGAGGCCTTGTTGGTGAAGGTGATGGCGGCGATGTTCCTGGGCGCCAGGCCGTGCTGCAGCAGCCGCACGATCTTGTAGGTGATCACGCGCGTCTTGCCGGAGCCGGCGCCCGCCAGCACCAGGCACGGGCTGTCGAGATGGTGCACCGCCTCCATCTGCGCGTTGTTCAGCCCGGACGCGGCGACGGACGCATGGGCAGGCGAAGGACGGGAATCGTTTGGGGCGGCCATGGAGCGGGGAACGGGGAACCTGGACAGGGATGCGTGGCGCGAGGCGTCACGAGGAAGGCGGGAACCCGCTCGCCGAAGTCCCTCCGATCATAGCGAACCGCTCACAGGCGAAGGGCGCGGTCGGGCATGCGGGCTGTGATAAGCGGCTCGCCAATTGCCAGAGGCGCGTACGGAATTCCCGCGCGTGATGAACCGCGGAGAAATCGCCCGGTCCGCTGCCCGGAAAGGCCACACCATGAAAACCGTTCTCATCGCCTCCCTCTTCGCGCTGGCCGCCACGGCGGCCACGGCCCAGCTCTCGGCGCCGATCTCACCGGGCGCCGGGCCGACTGTGCACGCCGATCGGTCTGCCAACGAGTCCGATCGTGCCCATCTGAAGGCCGACCGCGCCCGGGTGAAGGCCGACAAGGAACGCCTGAAGGCGGCGCGCGCGGCGCGCAACGATGACGCGATCCGCACCGAGCAGGCGACGCTGCGCCAGGACATGCAGGCGTGGCACGCCGACCGCGAAAAGCTGGTCGACGCAAACAGTGGCGAGAGCCTGAAGCGCTGATTCGCCCCTTGCTGGTGCGGTCAGCCCGCATTCGCAAGCCTGGCTTCAGGTTTCGCGCACAACGTAGGGAGATTGCGTGAGAACGCGTTGCGCGACCCCCGTAGTTACCCCAAAATCCCGCTCGCACCGTTTCCGGTCGAGCGTTCCAGCGTTTTCTTCATTTCCCGTGCAAGAAAAAGAAGGATGCACGTAAACCGTTCGTGCCCCGGGTTCGTTAATCCGACGTACCCCGCGTCAATCCACTTTAAAAGGTTCACCATGAAGAAGATCCTCGCCGCCGTTCTGTCCCTGGCCACCGCTGCCGCTTTCGCCCAAGCGCCGGCTCCCGCCGCGCAAACGGCCACCGCTTCGCCGGAAGCCGCTTCGGCCGCCGTCGCCAAGCACAAGGCCAAGCACAAGGCCAAGAAGGCCGCCAAGGCTGCGAAGGCCGCTTCGGCCATGTAATTCGCAGTGTCGTCGCGCGGCTTCGGTCGCGCAGCGGCACGGAATCGAAGAAAAGCCGACCCGGTTGCCCGAGTCGGTTTTTTTTCGCCCGGCGCTCGCGGCGACATGAAAAAAGGGCGCTCGCGATGAGCGCCCTGTTGCCGGCTGGAAGGCACGGGCCCGCCCCCGTGCGTTCACAGGTTCATCCCAGGTTCACCGGGAAAAAGATACGTTCGCCGTCGCGCCAGATCAGCAGCGCGACGCGCTTGGGCTTGGTCGCGAGGATCGCCTTGACCTCGTCGATCGACGCCACCGGCTTGCCGTTGACGGCCAGCACGACGTCGCCCTGCTGCACGCCGGCCTTGGCGGCGGCACCGTCGGCGTTCTCCACCACCAGGCCGCTGGTGCCGACCTCGCCGCGCTCGTCTCGGTTGAGAGGACGCAGCGCCAGGCCCAGCTTTTCGCCGCTGCCGGCGTCGCCGTTCTTGGCGATCTCGACCTTGTCGGTGCTGGCGCCCAGCGTCGCGACGACGGTCTCGAGCTTCTTGTCGCGCCACACCTCCAGCGTGACCTTCTCGCCCGGGCGCGCCAGGCCCACGCGCGACGACAACATGCCCGGCTCCTGGATCGCCTCGCCGTTGACCTTGGTGATGACGTCGCCGGAGCGCAGGCCCGCCTTGGCCGCCGCGCTGTTGGGCGCCACGGTGGACACGAGCGCGCCATCCGGACGCTCGAGGCCAAAGCTCTCGGCCAGGTCCTGGGTCAGCGGCTGGATCGCCACGCCCAGGCGCGCATGGGTCGCGTGGCCGGTGGCGACGATCTGGTCCTTGATCGCCAGCGCGACGTCGATCGGAATTGCGAAGCTCACGCCCTGGAAGCCGCCGGTGCGGCTGTAGATCTGCGAGTTGATGCCCACCACGTTGCCGGCGGCGTCGAACAGCGGCCCACCGGAATTGCCCGGATTCACCGCGGCATCGGTCTGCAGGAACGGCACGAAGTTCTCGCCGCTCTCGCTGGGCAGCGAACGGCCCTTGGCGCTGATGATGCCGGATGTGGCGGTCTGGTCGAGGCCGTAAGGCGCGCCGATGGCCAGCACGTAGTCGCCGACCATCAGCTTGGAGGGCTGGCCGAAGCGCACGACCGGCAGGTTCTTCGCGTCGATCTTGAGCACGGCGATGTCGGTGGCGGCGTCGATCCCCAGCACCTTGGCGCTGTATTCGCGTCGATCCTGCAGCTTGACGATGACGTCCTTGGCTTCCTTGACGACGTGCGCATTGGTCAGGATCAGGCCGTCCGAGCCGACGATGAAGCCCGAGCCCAGTCCCTTGAATGGCTGCTCCGCGGCCTGGCCACCGCGCTGGGCCTGCGGCGCGCCGGGCATGCCGCGGAAGAAGCGATAGATCGGATCGTCGGGGCTGATGCCCCCCTGCTCCTGGAGTTCCTCGGCGGTCTGCTTGTGCGTGCCTTCGACGCTGACGTGCACGACCGACGGGCCGAACTCCTGCACGATCGCACGGTAGTTCGGCGCGGTGCCGGGCGGCAGCGCAGGCAGTGGCGGCGTCACCGGGGTCGGGGCCACTTGCTGGCCCGTGGCCGCGGCAGCGATCGCGGCGCCGCTGCCACCAGGGGTCGCGGCGGAGGAAGAATGACGCAGCCAGGACGGCAGGTCCAGCGCGCCCGCGGTACCCATCACCGCCACGCCCGCACCGAGCAGGCCCCAGGCAAGCGGCTTCAGGTTGGTCTTGTTCATGTCGTTCGGCTCCTTGTCGGCTTTCAGTCAATCACTGATCGCGCCGCTCGGGACGGACTCCCATGGCAGCGCATGGGACTGAATGTGCGCGCCGTCGATGAAGGCAGCATTAGCCCAACATGAAGCGAAGATTAGGAAGCTTTGACGCGCGCGGCCGCGGCACGCGCGGGCGTGCAGCCGCCGCTCACACCTTGTTTGGCCAGGTGACGCGCACGCGAAGTCCGCCCGCGGGCGACGTGGCCAGCACGACCTCGGCGCCCTGGCGCATCGCCACCTGCCGAACGATCGCCAGGCCCAGGCCGGAACCGGTCTGGTCGGCGGCATTGTCGCGTCGCACGAAGCGGTCGAACACCATCTCGCGATCAGCCTCCGGGATGCCCGGGCCGTCGTCGTCGACCTGCAGCACCGGCGCCAACGGGTGCGCGCTGTCATGGCCGACCCACACCGACACGTGGCCGCCGCGTGGGCTGTAGCGCACCGCGTTGTCGATCAGGTTGCGCGCCAGCACCGACACGTCGGCGTCGCCGAACAGGCTGGCGGACTGGGCGCCGTCGGCCACGTCGAGCTCCAGCGTCGTGCCACGGGCATCGGCGAAGGGCGCGACGTCGGCCATCGTCTGGCGCACGATCTCTGCCAGCGGCGCCGCGGTGACCTCGCGCGGCGGGCCGGCCTCGCTGCGCGCGAGGGCCAGCAGTTGTTCGACCAGGCGCGTCGCGCGGTCGACGCCGGCGGTCAGCGCGCGCGCGGCTTCGTCACGCGTCGCGTCGTCCGGCGCGCGCCGCATCACCTGCACCTGCAACTTCAGCGCGGTCAGTGGCGAGCGCAACTCGTGTGCCGCGTCGCCGACGAAGTGGCGCTGCGCCGCCAGCGCCGCCGCCAGCCGGTCGAGCAGCGCGTTGAGCGACTGCACCAGCGGGAGCACCTCGTCGGGCAGCCCGTGCACGGGCAGCGCCTGCAGCGAGCCGCTGTCGCGCGAGCGTACCTCCACGGCCAGGCGCTGCAGCGGTGCGAGCGATCGCGACACCAGCCAGCCGATCACGAGTGCCAGCGCCGGCGCCACCGCCAGCAGCGGCACGACGCTGCGCAGCGCGGCCTGCGCGGCGCGCTGGTGGCGCACGCGCTCGGGCTGCGCCACCTGGATCACGCGGTCGCGCGCCTCGACGCCGAACGTGCGCCACACGATGCCGCCCGCCGGGATGTCGGCGAAGCCGAGCACGGCGCGGGCGGGCGGCTCGGTGCGCAGCTGCGTCGCGTAGACCGCGTGGCCGTCGACGCCCCAGATCTGGATCACGTAGTCGAGCTGGCCGTCCGCCAGCGCGCGCGCGTCCTCGGGCGCGATCTCGCCCTGGTCACGCAGCGACAAGGCCATCTGGCGCAGCTGGTAGTCGAACAGGCTCTCGGTCTGGCGCAGTACGTTCCAGTAGACGGAGGCGCCCATCGCCAGCGCGGCGATCACCAGCACGGCCAGCAGCGACAGCAGCAGGCGCACGCGCAGCGTTCCACCGGCGCTCAGGCGCAAGCGCGACACTTTCAAGAGGCCGCTCCGTCGCCTGCGTCGCGCTTGCCCAGGTAGTAGCCGACGCCGCGCATCGTGCGGATCAGCTCGGGCCCCAGCTTCTTGCGCAGTTGGTGCACATAGACGCTGACGGCGTTGCTTTCGACTTCCTCGCCCCAGCCGTACAGCCGATCCTCGAGCTGCGCACGCGACAGGATCGCGCCGGGTCGCTGCAGCAAGGCCTCCAGCACCGCCAGCTCGCGCGCCGACAGCATCACGGGCTCGCCTCGCAGCGTCACCTCGCGGGTGGCCGGATCGACGCTCAGGTCCTCGTGCGTGAGGCGCGTGGCCGCGCGACCGCTGTGACGGCGCAGCACCGCGCGCATGCGGGCCAGCAGCTCGTCGAGTTCGAACGGCTTGCTGAGGTAGTCGTCGGCGCCGGCGTCCAGGCCGGCGACGCGGTCGCCGAGGCCGTCGCGGGCGGTCAGCACGATCACAGGCGTGGAGTCGTCGCGGGCGCGGATGCCGCGCAGCACGTCCAGGCCGTTGCCCTTGGGCAGGCCGAGATCGAGCAGCACGAGGTCGAAGCGCTCGGTGGCCGTGGTGGTGGCCGCGGCCTGTGCGTCGGTCACCCAGTCGACGGCGTGGCCCTCGAGCTTGAGTGCTGCGCGCAGGCTCTCGCCGATCATTCGATCGTCCTCGACCAATAGAAGTCTCATGGGACGATTGTGACGAAATCGACGGCGAGAGGTTCTGTCGTGCTCAGAACAGCTTGGCCAGGCGCACGGTGACGCCGGCGAACACCTGGAAGTGCGGCGTGACGTCGTTGAAGCCGTGCGCGATGCCGAAGTCGAACACCGCGGCCGGCGATGCGTTCCAGCTCGCCGCGACGAGTACCTGCCCGGTGTTCGCAGCGCCGGTCTGGTGCGTGCCGGAGAGCTCGGCGACGGCGCCCCAGGTGTCCGTCAGGTTGCGCGAGACCGAGGCGGCCCAGCCGAGCTGCCACGCGCTGGGCTGGCCCGAACCGCCCAGATGCGTCTCGTTCAAGTTGATGTCCGTGTGCCACGCCGGTGCGAAGTCGCTGCTGAAGATGCCATTGACCGTCGTGCTGGCGTGGCCGATGCCGACCGTCGACTTCGCGGTCGGGAAGGTTTCGCCGAGCTCCAGGCCCCAGGCGTTGGCGTCGCTGACCGCGAAGCGGCGCTTGAGCACGATGGCGGTGTCGCCCACACTGGTCTGCGAGGCGCCCGGCTCTGCCTGGCGCACCCACGCGTCGCCGCCGATGCGCAGGCCCCAGTCGGGCGTGAACGCGAGCTTGAGGGTGTAGGGCAGCGTGGCGCGCGACGTGTGGGCGCCAGGCCCGGTGGTGCGCAGGCCGCCGGCTTCCAGCTCGAGATAACCCGGCGCGGACAGCTGCGCCGGCGTCGAGACGCTGGGACGGTATGGCACCACGGCCGGGCCGCCGTCGTCGGGGGCGTCAGCCGCATGGGCCGTGACGGCCAGGGCGAGGCCGGCGAGCAGCAAGGTCGTCTTCATCAAAGGATCTTTCTCAGCGTGATGCTGGTGGGCTCGAAGCCAAGCTCGTCGTAGAGCCGCCGCGCGCCATGGTTGTGGCCAAACACGTGCAGGGCCACGTGGTGCAGGCCGCGCTCACGCGCCACGCGTTCAAGCTCGAGCAAGGCCGCGCGGGCGAAGCCGCGGCGGCGCGCGGGCTCGTCGATCTCGATGTTGTAGACGTAAGCCTCGCGCTGGCCGGCCTTCTCGGACTCGGCCCACCACAGCACGCCGACCTCATCGCCGCTGTCGGCCGCCTGCAGCCGCACGAAGAACTGGCCCGGCGTCTGGACGCCCTGCGGCAACAACTGCGCGTGCACCTCGCGCGACTTCTCGATAGATTCCGCCAGCGTCCAGCGCCCGTCCTCGACGTTGGTCAGCGCGAAGGCGGGGATCGCCTGGACGAGCCAGGCGTGGAAGTCGACGTCGGTGAACGGAACGAAGCGGACGGTGCCGGACGGGACGTTCACCGTGCGGTCACTTCTTCGTGTAGGTGATCTTCTTGGCGCCGCCTTCGCAGCTGCCCACGACCTTGGCGTCGCCGGCCTTGTCCGCTTCGACGATGTCCAGCGTGTAGCCGCTGACCTTCTTGGCGTCGAGCTTGGCGGCGATCTCGCTCTTGAGCTCCTCGCACGGCTTGCCGGCAGCGAAGGTGGACGAGGCGGCCAGCGCGAGGGCGGCGGCGATGATCAGCGTGGTCTTGGTCTTCATTCGAGAGCTCCCGGTCGTGTTGAAGGACAAACACGACTGTAGCGCGCCAGGCTGTCTTGCGGATGAGCCGGCGACTGCGGCTCCGCCGTCAGATACCCAGCGGATCGACATCGATCGCCCAGCGCACGATGCCGCGATGCGCGTTCTTGAGCCCCGGCAGCTCCGGCGTGAACAGCGCCAGCAGCCGCTGCAGCGTCACGCGCGACGCGCATTCGATCAGCATCTGGCGTCGCTCGAAGCCCGCCACCTTGGCCACCGACGGCGGAACCGGCGCGTAGAACATGACGTCGGCGGCTTCGGGATACGTCTTGGCCAAGTCGCGCGCCGCCCGCAGGAAGGCCTCGGCCACGTCCTCGGTCTTCGCCTCGGCGCGCAGCAGCGCCAGGTGCGAGTAGGGTGGCAGGCCGGCGGACTCGCGCTCGGCCAGCTGCGTCGTCGCAAACGCCGCGAAGTCGTGCTTCTTGAGGGCCGCGAACAGCGCGTGGCCCGGGTTGTAGGTCTGCACCCACATCTCGCTGCCGCGCGCGATGTCCGCGTCACGTCCCGCGCGCCCGCCCGCCTGCATCAGCAGCGCGAACAGGCGCTCGGGGGCGCGAAAGTCGGCAGCGAACAAGGCACTGTCCGGATTGACCGCAGCCACCAGCGTGACGCGGCGGAAGTCGTGGCCCTTGGTGACCATCTGCGTGCCCACCAGCACGTCGACGTCGCCCGCGTGGACGGCGGCGAGCTGCGCCTCCAGCGCGCCCTTGGCGCGCGTGGTGTCGGCATCGATGCGCAGCACGCGCGCGCCGGGCAACAGCTCGGCGACCTGCTCCTCCAGCCGCTCGGTGCCGCGGCCCATCGGCTCGATGTCGAGGTTGCCGCAGTCGGGGCAGGCGCGCGGCACCGGCTCCTGCGTGCCGCAGTGGTGGCACCGCAGGATGCGCTCGCCCTTGTGGAACACGCGCCAGGCACTGCAGTGCGGGCAGCCGCTCTTCCAGGTGCAAGCGGGGCAATGCAACACCGGCGCGAAGCCGCGGCGGTTCAGGAACAGCAGCGTCTGCTCGCCGCGCGCGACACGCTGCTCGATTGCGGCGATCAGCTGCGGTGCGAGCGCCTGCGGCGGCGAGCGTGGCGCAGCGCGCGGCACGGTGGCCATGTCCAGCAGGCGCACGGTGGGCAACGCACCGCGGCCGACCCGCTCGGTCAGCGTCACCTGTCTGTAGCGTCCGGTCTGCGCATGCGCCCAGGTTTCCAGCGACGGCGTGGCCGAGCCCAGCAGCACTGGCACGCGCGCGAGGTGGCCGCGATAGACCGCCAGGTCGCGTGCCGAATAGCGCGCGCCATCCTGCTGCTTGTACGACGGGTCGTGCTCCTCGTCGACGACGATCAGGCCCAGGCGCGGGAGCGACGCGAAGATCGCCAGCCGCGTGCCCAGCACGAGGTCGGCTTCGCCGAGATGCGCCGACAACCAGTGCTGCAGCCGCTGCGCCGGCGTCAACGCGCTGTGCAGCGACACCAGCCGGCGGCCGGGGAAGCGCGCCGCGAAGCGCTGCTCGAGCTGCGGGGTCAGGTTGATCTCGGGCACCAGGATCAGTGCCTGCTTGCCGGCCGCCAGCGCCTGTTCGGCCAGCCGCAGGTAGACCTCGGTCTTGCCGCTGCCGGTGACGCCGAACAGCAAGGTCGGGGGTGGCGCTGGCGCCGCGGCCCAGGCGGCGAGCGTGTCCATCGCAGCAGATTGTTCGGGCGTCAGTGGCGGCCGCTGTGCCGATTCTCCGACCGCGTCTGGCAGCAGGTGATCGCGCTTCTTCTTGATGCGCTTGGCGATGGCCGTGTTGTCGAGTTTGCGCAATTCAGGCGGCAATACCGCCAGCGCCACCTCGCCAAGACTGCGCTGGTAATACCGGGCGGTGAATTCGACGAGCGCGCGCCAATCGGCCGGCAACGGCGGCAGGGCGTCGATCGCCTCGATGACAGGCTTGAGCACCAGCGGTGGCCGTCGAGTGCCGTCTTCCTGGGGCTGCGCGGCGGCGGCATCGATCGCCGTGAAGTCGGCGTCCCACACCAGCCCGGTGACCTCGCGACGGCCCAGCGGCACACGTGCCAACGTGCCGGGGACGAGCACTTGCTCACTTTCGTAGGTCAGCAGCGAGCTCATGCCCGCGTATTGCGGCGCATCAATCGCCACAGCGACTCGCGTCAACGGAGCGGCTCCATGGATGAGCTCACTTGGGGGCGGAAGTTGTCAGACTTATGAGCTGCGAGCGGTAAGCTCATGATCCGTAAGCGTTTTTTAAGTCACCCACAGTTTCTGTGGATAACTTTGTGGGAAAGCTGGCAACAGCGTCGCCAAATGCCTGGTTCGTCCTGTGCGGCCTTCGCTCGCTCAAAATTGATGCGCTCTCGAAAAATTCAGATGAATCAATAACTTGGCACCAATCTGCGGAATTTCCAGGGGGTGGAGGATACCCCCGGGGGCAAAAGTTATCGCTCTCTGAATACTGGGGATAAGTCGACACCTGAGCGCTCACTTACCGGACGAATCACTGTTTGACTGCGTTCGCGGTATGTAAGTGGTCTCCTACAAATTTCGCAGTCGGCGCGAATGCCCGTGGACGGCCTCGACGAGGGCTGCCACGTGTTCTGGTGGCGTGAACTGGCTGATGCCGTGGCCGAGGTTGAATATGTGACCAGCCGCGCTCCCGTCCGGGTTGCGCGGCGCGCCGAAACTGTCGAGGGCGGCACGCGCCTCGGCCTGGATCGCCTCGGGCGGCGCGAACAGCGCCATCGGATCGAGGTTGCCTTGCAGCGCCACGCGGCCGCCCACGCGTCGACGCGCGGCGCCCAGGTCCGTCGTCCAGTCCAGGCCGACGACGTCGGGGCCGATGTCGGCGATCGCCTCCAGCCACTGCCCGCCGCCCTTGGTGAACACGATGACCGGAATGCGCTGGCCATCCTTCTCGCGCTGCAGGCCGGCGAGCACGCGCTGCGTGTAGGCGAGCGAGAACTTGCGGAAGGCGGCGTCGGCCAGCACGCCGCCCCAGCTGTCGAACACCATCACGGCTTGCGCGCCGGCGTCGATCTGCGCGTTCAGGTAGGCGGTGACCGCTTCGGCATTGATCGCGAGGATGCGGTGCATCAGGTCAGGACGCGCGTACATCAGCGTCTTGACCGCGCGGTAGTCGTCGGAGCCGGCGCCCTCGACCATGTAGCAGGCGAGCGTCCACGGGCTGCCGGAGAAGCCGATCAGCGGCACGCGGCCGTTGAGCGCCTTGCGGATCGAGCTGACGGCGTCGAAGACATAGCGCAGCTTGGCCATGTCGGGCACGGCGAGCTGGTCGACCGCGGCCTCGTCGCGCACCTTCGTCGCGAAGCGCGGGCCCTCGCCTTCGGCGAACGACAGGCCCAGGCCCATCGCGTCCGGCACGGTGAGGATGTCCGAGAACAGGATCGCGGCGTCGAGCGGGAAGCGCTCGAGCGGCTGCAGCGTCACCTCGGTGGCGTAGGCGGTGTTGGTGGCCAGGCCCATGAAGCTGCCAGCCTTGGCGCGGGTGACCTTGTACTCAGGCAGGTAGCGGCCGGCCTGGCGCATCAGCCAGATCGGCGTGTAGTCGGTCGGCTGGCGCAGGCAGGCGCGCAGGAAGGTGTCGTTTTGCAGGGGAGACCACATGCGCTGAATTATCCCCGCCTGCGACGGCTGGACTTCAGATCGGCGTCAGCGGCCCGCGAAACTTTTCTTTCAGTGGCTTGCCGGCCAGCGGCGGGATGTCGACCTCGGGTGGGGCCGCAGTGGCCACCGGCAGGCGCGACAGCAGGTTGGCGATCAGCTTCAGGCGGCCGGCTTTCTGGTCGTTGAAGTTGACCAGCGTCCACGGCGCGGCCTTGGTGTGGGTGGCCTCCAGCATGCGGTCGCGGACGCGCCCGTACTCGTCGTACTTGCTGCGTGCCTGCAGGTCCACCGGGGACAGCTTCCACTGCTTGAGCGGGTCGTCCTGGCGGTCGGCGAAGCGCTTCTCCTGCTCGGCCTGGTCCACGGTGAGCCAGTACTTGAACAGGCGGATGCCGTCATCGACCAGCATCTTCTCGAAGGTCGGCGCGGCCTTGAGAAACGCGTCGGTCTGCGCGGGCGTGCAGTAGCCCATCACGGCCTCGACGCCGGCGCGGTTGTACCAGCTGCGGTCGAACAGCGTCATCTCGCCAGCGCTGGGCAGGTAGTTGATGTAGCGCTGGAAGTACCACTGGCCGCCCTCGCGCTCGGTGGGCACGCCCAACGCCGCAATGTGGCACTGGCGCGTGTTGAGCTTCTCGGAGATCGCCTTGATGACCCCACCCTTGCCGGCGGTATCGCGGCCTTCGAAGATCACGACGATGCGTTCGCCGCGGTCCTTGAGCAAGCGCATCACGCCGTTGAGCTCCACCTGCAGCGGCCGCAGCTGGTCGTCGTAGCTGTGGCCGTCGCTGGTGGCGTCGTTGGTCTTGCGCGATGTCTTCTTGGTCATGGCCGGATGATGCCGTGGTTCATGGCATCCCGCCTGGCAACTGGCGGGCCTTGCCTCAGAACGACGGCAGCGCCGGAACCGCGGGCATCGCCGGCATCGCCGGGGTGGCCGGCATCGCGGGCATCGCCGGCATGGCCGGGACCGCGGGCATGGCGGGCAGCGCCGGCATCGCCGGAAGCGCCGGGGTGGCAGGCAATGCGGGCATCGCGGGCAGCGCCGGCATCGCAGGCAAGGCCGGCATGGCGGGCATGTCGGGCAGCGCGGGCATCGCGGGCAGCGCCGGCAGGGCGGGCAGGCCGTTCATCGCCGGCATCGCCGGCGTGGCGGGCATGTCCGGCATCGCGGGCATCGCCGGCATCTCCGGCATGGCGGGCATCGCGGGCATCGCGGGCATGGCGGGCATCGCTGGCATGTCAGGGAGCGCAGGCATGGCCGGCATCGCGGGCATGGCGGGCATGTCAGGCATCGCGGGCATGGCCGGCATGGCAGGCATGTCGGGCATCGCGGGCATCGCGGGCATGCCCGGTACACCCGGGATCGCGGGATCGATCGCCTTCTTGATGCAGTCGCCGCAGGCGCACGGCACCGCGGGCAAGCCAGCGGGCGTGGCGCTGGAGAACGCGTTGCCGAGATCCTTGGTGGCATTGGCCGTGGCGGCCTCGGCCGCGCCGGCGGCGTCGCCCGCGGTGGACGCCGCCTGGGCCTGCGCCTTGGCCAGGTCTTGCTGGGCCGCGGCCGCCTGGGCTTGCGCCTCCTGTGCCGCCTGTTCGGCCTGCGCCTGGGCCGCCTCGGCCTGGGCCTGCGCCTGCTGGGCGCCGGCAGCGGCCTCGGATTGGGCCTGGCCGGCCGCCTGCTCGGCTTGCGCCTGGGCGTCGGCTGCGGCCTGCGTGGCCGCAGCTTGCGCGTCCTGTGCGGCCTGCTGGGCCTGCGCCGCCTGGGCCTGGGCCGTGGCGATCGCTTGCTGCGCCTGTGCGCCGGCAGCCTCCTCGGCTTGCGACTGCAGGTCTGCGGCCTTGGACGCGGCGTCCGCGGCCGGGGCTGCGAGCTGCTGGAGTTGCTGGGCGGCTGCGGGTTCGGCGCCGGCGAGGGCGTCGCCGAGCGGTCCGCCGAGGGCGGGGGGCGTGGGAAAACTCATGCTGCGCTCCTGGGGGCTTCGTTGGCGGCCGCGCCGGACAACGTGCGGAAGACGAGGCGCGAGAAGTTGGCAAGCGCCTGGGCCTTCTCGGGCGCCTTCATGCGCCGGTCGGCCAGGATCTGGGCGACGGCGGGGATGCGGATGTCGAACTCCTCGCCCATCAACCACGCGGTGTACGCGTAGGTGGCGGCCGAGTGTTCGTCGGTCAGGCCATAGTGCTGGGCCTTGGCCGCCTGGCGTCGCAACGCACCGACCACGCTGGCGAAGTCCATCTTTTCGGCCTGGTCCGGATGATTGCGGCGAATGATGGCGATCAGGCGCGCGTCGAACGAGTCACGGCCCAATTGGCTCCATTGCTCGCTGGAAATCTGGTTCATCGATGTCTCCACCGTGCCGCTCGGCCGGTAACGATTTCATTGTGTCGTGCCGGGTCGTCGCCGCCAATCCCCGTTTCTTGGGTGGTGCTCTTCAGCAGGCCCGGCGTAGTCGCAGGACGAAAAAAAACCCGCGCACGTTGCCGTGGGCGGGCTTGTTCGCAACGTTGCTGCAGCGCGTCAATGACCGGCCTGCCCGCGGAAGCGACGGATGGCGGACAGTTGCGCGGCGAACACGGCCAGCTCGCTCTGCGCCTTGGCGACATCGAAGTCGCTCTTGGCGTTGGTGAGCGCGGCTTCGGCCGCCTTCTTGGCTTCGGTGGCCTTGGCCTCGTCCAGGTCCTTGCCGCGGATGGCGGTGTCGGCCAGCACGGTCACGCGGTCGGGCTGCACTTCGAGAATGCCGCCGGCGACGAACACGAATTCTTCCGCGCCAGTGTCCGCGCGCTTGATGCGCACGGCGCCGGGCTTGATGCGCGTGATCAGCGGCGTGTGGCGCGGCATGATGCCGAGCTCGCCGTTCTCGCCCGGCAGCGCGACGAAGCTGGCCTCGCCCGAGAAGATCTGCTCTTCGGCGGAGACGACGTCGACGTGAATGGTTGCCATGTGAGTTCCGATTCGATGAGGTTGCAGGGTTGCAAGGCGTTGGCCACCGCGCGAGCGCGGCGGCCAAGGCGCCTTACTTCATGCCTGCGGCCTTTTCGATGGCTTCGTCGATGGTGCCGACCATGTAGAACGCTTGTTCCGGCATGTGATCGCATTCGCCAGCGATGATCATCTTGAAACCACGGATGGTTTCCTTCAGCGGCACGTACTTGCCCGGCGAGCCCGTGAACACTTGTGCGACGAAGAACGGCTGCGACAGGAAACGCTGGATCTTGCGGGCGCGGGACACGGCCAGCTTGTCTTCCGGCGCGAGTTCGTCCATGCCCAGGATGGCGATGATGTCGCGCAGTTCCTTGTAGCGCTGCAGGATGGCCTGCACGGCACGGGTCGTGTCGTAGTGCTCCTGACCGATGACGTTCGGGTCGATCTGGCGCGACGTGGAGTCGAGCGGGTCGACCGCGGGGTAGATACCCAGCGAGGCGATTTCACGTGACAGCGACACGGTGGAGTCCAGGTGGCCGAAGGTCGTGGCCGGGGACGGGTCGGTGTAATCGTCGGCCGGAACGTAGACCGCCTGGATCGAGGTGATCGAGCCGACCTTGGTCGACGTGATGCGCTCTTGCAGACGGCCCATTTCCTCGGCCAGCGTCGGCTGGTAGCCCACGGCGGACGGCATGCGACCCAGCAGCGCGGACACTTCCGTACCGGCCAGCGTGAAGCGGTAGATGTTGTCCACGAAGAACAGCACGTCACGGCCTTCGTCGCGGAACGACTCGGCGATGGTCAGGCCGGTCAGCGCGACGCGCAGGCGGTTGCCCGGGGGTTCGTTCATCTGGCCGTAGACCATCGCGACCTTCGATTCCGGCAGGTTCTCCAGGTTCACGACGCCCGAATCGGCCATCTCGTGATAGAAGTCGTTGCCTTCGCGGGTGCGCTCACCGACGCCGGCGAACACGGACAAGCCCGAGTGCGCCTTCGCGATGTTGTTGATCAGCTCCATCATGTTGACGGTCTTGCCGACGCCAGCGCCGCCGAACAGGCCGACCTTGCCGCCCTTGGCGAACGGGCAGATCAGGTCGATGACCTTGATGCCCGTTTCGAGCAGCTCTTGCGAGGGGCTCAGTTCGTCGTACGACGGCGGCTTGCGGTGGATGACCGCGGTCAGGGTCTGGTCGACCGGGCCGCGTTCGTCGATCGGGTTGCCCAGCACGTCCATGATGCGGCCGAGGGTGGCCTTGCCGACCGGCACGGTGATGCCCGCGCCGGTGTTGCGCACCATGCTGCCGCGACGGATGCCGTCGGAGGAGCCCAGCGCGATGGTACGCACGATGCCGTCGCCCAGCTGCTGCTGGACTTCCAGCGTCAACGCGGTGCCGTCCATCTTCAGCGCGTCATAGATGGCAGGCATCTGGTCGCGCGGAAACTCGACGTCGACCACGGCGCCGATGGTTTGAACGATCTTGCCCATGGCATTAGAAGTCGTCATCTTTTTTCCTTGATATCTCGAAAGATTTAAACCGCAGCCGCACCGCCGACGATCTCACTCAATTCCTTGGTGATCGCCGCTTGACGCGTCTTGTTGTAGATCAGCTTGAGCTCGCCGATGAGGTTGCCCGCGTTGTCCGTGGCGGCCTTCATGGCCACCATGCGCGCGGCCTGCTCGGACGCCATGTTCTCGGCCACGCCCTGGAAGACGAGTGCCTCGATGTAGCGCTTGAGCAGTTCCTCGATCACGCCCGGCGCGTCCGGTTCGTAGATGTAGTCCCAGGCGTAGCCGGCCTTCTCGCCCTTGTCGCCGCTCTGCAGTCCGGTGGACGTCAGGGGCAGCAGCTCAACGATCTGCGGCTCCTGCTTCATCGTGTTGACGAAGCGGGTGAAGCACAGTTGCACGGCGTCGAGCTTGCCGTCGATGAACTGCTGCAGCATGACCTGGACCGGGCCGATCAGCTTGTCGAGCTGCGGTGCATCGCCGAGATGGGTAACGTGGCTGACGACCTGGGCGCCGGAGCGGTTCAGGAAGCCGAAGCCCTTGTTGCCGATCGCGACGGCGCTGACCTTGCCGCCGGCTGCCTGCACGTCACGCATCTTGACGGTGAGCGCGCGCAGGATGTTGGTGTTCATGCCACCGCACAGGCCCTTGTCGGTCGTGATCACGATGAAGCCGACGTTGCCGCCTGTCTTCGTGATTTCGCGCATGTAGGGCGAACGGTATTCCGGATTCGCCTTCGACAGGTTGGCCGTGATGCCGGCGATGCGTTGCGCGTAGGGGCGGGCCGCACGCATGCGTTCCTGCGCCTTGCGCATCTTGGACGCGGCGACCATTTCCATCGCCTTCGTGATCTTGCGGGTGTTTTCCACCGACTTGATCTTGCCGCGTATTTCCTTTCCTACCGCCATGACGGTTCTCCTTTAGCAGAGGGTCGTGGACGGGGAATCAGGCGAACGACTTCTTGAAGGCCGTGATGGCTTCGCGCAGTTCGGCTTCGGCGGCCTGGCAGGCCTTGGCGAATTCGATCTTTTCCGGCTTGTCCGAATCCTTGAACTTGACGCTCCACTTGGCGCCGTTCTTTTCCATCGTCGCGAGCAGTGCGGCGTGGTTGGACTTCAGGTGCTGGTGCAGACCGTGCTCGAACGGCAGCACTTGCGCGACAGACAGCGTGTCCATGAAGTCGTTGTTGACGGCGTACAGCGAAGCGGCCATCAAGCTGATGGGCAGCGGCGAGTACTGGTTCTGCTTGAGCAGTTCGGTGACGCGCGCGCCACGATCGAGCTGCTTGCGGGTGGACTCGTCCAGGTCGGAGGCGAACTGCGCGAACGCGGCCAGTTCACGGTACTGCGCGAGGTTGGTACGGATACCGCCGGACAGGCCCTTGATCAGGTTGGTCTGCGCAGCACCACCGACGCGCGACACCGAGATACCGGCGTTGATGGCGGGGCGGATGCCGGCGTTGAACAGGCTGGTTTCCAGGAAGATCTGGCCGTCCGTGATCGAGATCACGTTCGTCGGAACGAAGGCGGACACGTCGCCGGCTTGCGTCTCGATGATGGGCAGCGCGGTCAGCGAGCCCGTCTTGCCCTTGACTTCGCCCTTGGTGAACGCTTCGACGTAGTCGGCGTTCACGCGTGCGGCGCGCTCGAGCAGGCGGCTGTGCAAATAGAACACGTCGCCGGGGAAGGCTTCGCGACCCGGCGGGCGGCGCAGCAGCAGCGAGACCTGGCGGTAGGCGACGGCTTGCTTGGACAGGTCGTCATAGACGATCAGCGCATCTTCGCCGCGATCGCGGAAGTACTCGCCCATCGTGCAGCCCGAGTACGCCGAGACGTACTGCATGGCGGCCGATTCAGCGGCGGTGGCGGCCACCACGATCGTGTATTCCAGGGCGCCGTTGGCTTCCAGGGCGCGCACGACGTTCTTGACCGTCGACGCCTTCTGGCCGATGGCGACGTACACGCAGGTCATGTTCTGACCCTTCTGGTTGATGATCGCGTCGATGGCCACCGCGGTCTTGCCGGTCTGGCGGTCGCCGATGATCAGCTCGCGCTGGCCACGGCCGACGGGCACCATCGAGTCGATCGACTTCAGGCCGGTCTGCACCGGCTGGTCGACGGATTGGCGGGCGATCACGCCAGGAGCCACCTTCTCGATGACGTCCGTCATCTTCGTGTTGACCGGGCCCTTGCCGTCGATGGGGGCGCCCAGGGCGTTGACCACGCGGCCACGCAGCTCAGGGCCGACCGGCACTTCCAGGATGCGGCCCGTGCACTTGACGGTATCGCCTTCGGAGATGTGTTCGTACTCGCCAAGAATAACGGCGCCGACGGAGTCGCGCTCGAGGTTCAGGGCCAAGCCGTAAGTCGGCACGCCGGCGGCGTTGGCCGGGAACTCCAGCATTTCGCCCTGCATCGCGTCGGACAGGCCGTGCACGCGGCAGATGCCGTCGGTGACGGAGACGACCGTGCCCTGGTTGCGGATGTCTGACGACGCCCCCAGGCCTTCGATGCGGCTCTTGATCAGTTGGGAAATTTCAGCGGGATTCAAATTCATGACTTAGCTCCCAAAGGTGAGGCCGCGAGGCCGCCTGGGTTGAAAAACGATTGCAGTTCGAGCGGGCCGGCGCTTAGTGGGTCAGCGCGATGCGCATCTGCTCGAGGCGGGCGACGATGGAGGTGTCGAGCACCTCGTCACCCACCGTCACGCGCACGCCGCCGATCAGCGACGAGTCGACCGTGACCGTCGTCTTGAGCTGGCGGCCGAAGCGCTTCTCGAGCACCTTGCCCAGGTCGGCTTGCTGCTTGGCGTCGAGCGGGAAGGCGCTGACGATGTGCGCGTCGGCCACGCCGCCGCGGTCGTTGACCAGTGAGCGGAACTGCGACGCGATCTCGGGCAGGACGGCCAGGCGACCGTTGTCGACGACGACGTCGAGCAGGTTCTTCAGCTTCGGGCTGAGGTCGCTGCCAGCGACGGCGGACACGAGCGTGATGACCTGTTCGTCGGTGACCTTCGGGTCGGCGGCGAACTGACGCAGGCCGGCGTCGCCGGCGATGCCGGCGAGCGCGTCCAGCTGTGCCACGAGCTGCGCGCCATCGGCGGCAGTACTGGCCTGGAACAGCGCCGCGGCGTACGGCCGCGCGATGGTGGAGGGCTCGGCCATGGTCTTACAGCTCGGTCTGCAGGCGGCCGAGCAGCTCGGCGTGGACGGCCGGGCTGACTTCGCGGCGCAGGATCTGCTCAGCGCCCTTGACGGCGAGAGCGGCGACCTGGTCGCGCAGCGCGTCACGCGCCTTGGCGGATTCCTGGCGCGCGTCGGCTTGCGCCTGGGCCACGATCTTGGCGGCTTCGTCGGAGGCCTTGGACTTGGCTTCCTCGACGATCTGCAGCGCCAGGCGTTCGGCAGCGGCAAGACGCGTCGCGGCGTCGTTGCGCGCGGCGCCGAGTTCAGCCTCGATGCGCTTGTTGGCGCTGGCGAGTTCGCTGCGGGCCTTGTCGGCAGCCGACAGGCCTTCGGCGACCTTGCGCGCGCGCTCGTCCAGGGCGGCCGTGATGGGCGGCCAAATGAATTTCATCGTGACCCCGACCAAAATCAGGAACACGATCATCTGGATGATCAGGGTTGCGGTGATGCTCACGTTATTGCCTCGAAAGCCGTTATCGGAGGACAGCGCGCCGGAGCCACTTGAGTGGATCCGGTCGCGCCGACGACTTCACTGCAGCGCGAATTACTTCGCGATCAGGCCCAGCTGGGCGATGAACGGGTTGGCCGTCGTGAACCACAGGGCGATACCCGTACCAATGATGAACGACGCGTCGATCAGGCCGACCAGCAGGAACATCTTGGTCTGCAGTTCGCCCATCAGTTCCGGCTGGCGAGCAGCGGATTCGAGGTACTTGCTGCCCATGATGCCGATGCCGATACAAGCGCCGCAGGCGCCCAGACCAATGATGATGCCGGCGGCCAGGGCGACGTAGCTGATGAGTTCCATGTTGACTCCAGTTGAAAAATGATGAGATTGAAGAAGAAACGTTTGATGCGGACAGCGCAGACCGCGTCACCGGCGAACCGGTGGCGCGCGGTTTTCAGTGCGAGTCGTGGGCTTGTCCGATGTAGACCAGGGTCAACATCATGAACACGAAGGCCTGCAGGGTGATGATCAGGATGTGGAAGAGCACCCACACCGTACCCGCAAGAATGTGCAGCGCGGCAAGGCCGATGCCGCCGAGGGACAGGGTCCACGCGCCGCCCAGCAGGGCGATGAGCAGGAAGATCAGTTCGCCAGCGTACATGTTGCCGTACAGCCGCATGCCATGCGAGACCGTCTTGGCGACGAACTCGACCATCTGCATCGCGAAGTTGACGATGCCCAGCAGCACGGCGAAGAACGGGTTCTTGCTGGTGCCGAACGGGGCGACGACCAGCTCATGCGCCCAACCGCCGGCGCCCTTGATCTTGACGTTGTAGTACAGGCAGCACAGCAACACCGCGAAGGACATGCCCATCGTGACCGAGATGTCGGCCGTCGGGACGACGCGCAGGTGCAGCTCGTGATTGCCGGTGACCAGCTGGGCGATCGCCGGCAGCAAGTCGACGGGCAGCAAGTCCATCGCGTTGAGCAGGAAGATCCAGATGAAGATCGTCAACGCCATCGGGCCGACCATCTTGCGGCTGTTGGCGTTGTGGACGATGGCCTTGGCCTGGCTGTCCACCATCTCGATCATGAATTCCATGGCCGCCTGGAAGCGCCCCGGAACGCCGGACGTGACGCGGCGTGCCGCGACCAGGCCGATGAACAGGAAGACGATACCCAGGAGCGACGAGAACAGCACGGAATCCCAATGGATCACGTGGAAGTCGATGATGCCGACCGGACCGTCGACATTGGACAGGTGGGTCAGGTGATGCTGGATGTATTCACCGGAGGTCGGTGCGTGTTCTTCTGCGGCCATGTCGTGTCCGTAGCTTCCCAATCAAGTCTTCAACGCGAGCGCCACGCGAGCGCCACCCAATACACAGTCAGGCACCCGGTCAACGTGACCAGCAGCGCCGGCCACACCACCGGGTGCAGCACTCGACTGGCGGCGACAAGCATCGCCAGCGAGCAAACAATCTTTGCCGATTCCCAACCCAACAGGCTCAGCGCGGTGCTCAGCGGCGACTTGCTGTCCGCCAACCGCGTCGCGCCGCGCGCCATCAGCGCGCCAGGAACGACCGCGGTGGCGGCGCCGAACAGCGCCGACCACAACGCAGGCAACCCGAACACCAGCCCAACCAGCAGCGCAATGACCGCACCGGCCTCCACCTGCACCAACACCACCCGCCAGGGGGACGGCGCGCTTCGCTGATCGCGAAACGCCTCGGCCTCCGTTGCCGACAAGCGGCGCGGCAGCGGGTCTTCGTCGTCCCAATTCGCGGCGTTCATCCCCTTGCGGCCGGCGACGCCGCCGGACTGCTGGGTGGAACTGTCTTGCTGCGGTGCGGAACTCGGAAGACTCATGGGTGTCGGACAAGGGTTGCGTTCGCTGATCGTTCTGGAACGCGGCCCCGGCACGGTGCCCAGCTGATCTGCCCCCGGTTTCCCGAGGAAAAACCTGCTTTAGTTGAACTAAGCCTGTCGATTCTAACCCGAATGGGTGCACCAACGCCACCCCGGTGCGTCACGCACCCGGACGGACCGCGTCCGGGCGTGGAGGCTATCGAATGCCGGCAATCGGTGGCGTCACTGGCGCCCCGGGCCGCGTCACCCCGCCCACCGGATCAGCGCCCACACGCCCGCGGTCGCCACGACCCAGATCGCGAGTGCCAACACGCGCCGCCCCGCGCCATCGGCGCTGGCGGGCGTGCCGGGCGGCAGCGACTTGTCGCCCGACCACATCGCGCGCAGCAGCGGCGCGCGCTTGCGCCACGTGTACCAGGCAATCGCCAGCACATGCAGCGCGACCATCGCCATCACCAGGTCGGCGCCCCAGCCCGCGTGCCAGCCGCTGGCGCGCTTGGCGAGATGGCCGCTGACGTGCGCGTTGAGCGGCCCGGTGGTGTCGATGTCGTCGTCGGCAACCAGTCCCGTCGCCACCTGCAGGGACAGCAACAGCAGGAACGCCCACACCGACAACGCGCCGAGCGGGCTGTGGCCGATGTCGTCCTGCGCGACGGTGCGTCCACGCAGCGCCCGCGCGAGACGTGCCGGCGTAGGCACGAACGTGGCCAGGCGCGACCAGTGTCCGCCGACGAGACCCCAGGTCCAGCGGAACGCCAACAACGTCAGCACGCCCTCGCCACACCACAGGTGCCAGGCCATCCACACGCCGCCCGCGTTCGCGGTGACGATGGCCGCCACCACCAGCACGGCAAGGGCAACGTGGAACACCCGCGTGGGCAGGTCCCAGATTCGGACGGGGATGGGCGCAGTCAAGGGCGGTGCGGACGAAACGTGAACAAGCTGGCAACGATACGCCAGCGCTGAATCCGCTCCTGATGGAACTCCGTACACTCGAACACCTCACCAGGTGTTCCAAACCTTCACCGAGCTTCCACGTGACCACTTCCAAGATTTCCTGGGCCCTTGCCGCCGCCGTCCTGCTGGCCTGCGGCCCGGCCGCCGCGCAATTCAAGAGCGCCGACGACGCGGTCGAATACCGCCAAGGCGCACTGGCCGTGATGGGCAACCATTTCGCCCGCATCGGCGCGATGGCCAACGGCAAGGTGCCTTACGACGCCAAGGCCGCCCAGGCCAATGCCGACCTCGTGGCGACGCTGGCCAAGCTGCCGTGGAGCGCCTTCATCGAAGGCAGCGCGAGTGGCGACACCAACGCCAAGCCCGAGGTCTGGTCGCAGGCCGACAAGTTCAAGGCGGCGTCGCAGAAGCTGGAAGACGCCACCGTCAAGCTCGCCGCGGCCGCAAGAACCGGCAAGGTCGAGGACCTGAAGGCCGCGTTCAGCACCACGGCCGACACCTGCCGCGCTTGCCACGACGACTTCCGCAAGAAGCATTGAGCTGGGCTTGGCGCCGTGCGCACGCTGCTGCAACTCCTGCGACCCGCCGCCGCCCTGAGACGCTTCGGCGTCCGGCTGGCGTTCGTCGCCTTGCTGGCGGCGGCGCTGATGCCGACGTTCTCGCGGCTGGCGCAGCCGACCGGGCTCGCCGACTGGGCCACGACCTGCCAGTCGTCCCCCACCAGCGCGCCGCAGGACGCCGCGCACGAGCACGCCGACGCCTGCTTGTTCTGCTCGCTGGCGCACACCACGCCCACGCTGGAAGGCGCCACGGCGCCCGCCGTAGCCGCGCTGGCCTACGTGCCGCCCGCGCCGCCCGTCGACGCCCCCGTGCGCGAGGGCGTCACGCAGGCACGCGCTCCGAGCGCGCGCGCGCCACCGTCCCTGGCCTGAGCTTCACGTCACCGTGGCACACCACGCCGTCGATCGAGATCGGGGCGAGGCGTGCCGCACGAACTCAGACCCCGCGACGTCACCGATGGCGACGCGACCACGGACACCTTCCCCCATGTTCTCGCTCACCCACGTGTCGCGCGCCGCCGCGACGCTGCTGCTCGCCCTCGCCTGCGCCGACGCCTTCGCCTGCTCCGCCTGCGGCTGCACGCTCAACGCCGACTGGGCCACGCAAGGCCTGACCAGCCGCACCGGCCTGACCGCCGACCTGCGCGACGACTTCTTCAACCAGGACGATTTGCGTTCGGGCACCGGCCGCGTCGACCGGGCCTCTCTCGCTCTCCCCAATGACGCTGAGATCCAGCAGCACACCGTCAACCGCATCGCGACGCTGACGCTGGACTACGGCATCACTTCCGACTGGGGCGTCACGCTCACGACGCCGTGGATCTCGCGCAGCCACACGACGATCGCCGAGGGCGACACAGGCCTCTCGAGCTCGCGCTCCAGCAGCCTCGGCGACGTCCGCGTGATGGCCCGCTACACCGGCTTCTCCGACGCCCAGGACTGGGGCCTGCAACTGGGCCTGAAGCTGCCCACCGGCGATTCGCACGGCGTGAACTTCGACGCCGGCCCGCAGCAAGGCGCGGCGCTCGATCGCGGCCTGCAGCCGGGCACCGGCTCCACCGACCTCCTCGTCGGCGCCTTCAAGTTCGGCGCGATCAGCGAGACGACCGACTGGTTCGGCCAGGCGCTGCTGCAGATCCCTGTCATCGCCGACCGCGCGTTGCGCCCCGGCATCGGCGCCAACCTGACGGCCGGCGTGCGCTACCGCGGCTTCGAGTCCGTCGTGCCGCAGATGCAGTTCAACGCACGCGTCGAGCGCAGGGAGGCAGGCAGCGACGCCGACACGCCCAACTCCGGCGCGACGTTGGTGTACTTCAGCCCTGGCGCGACATTCAAGACGAGCGAACGCACCAGCGTCTACCTGTTCGCCCAGGTGCCGGTCTACCAGCGCGTCACCGGCTTGCAACTGGAGCCGAAGTGGAGCGTCTCGGCCGGGGTGCACGCAGCGTTCTGACCGCGGCGGGGTGCGCTTTTGCGTCAGAATCCGGCACGCTCCCGCGCCGTCCAACCAGGTTCCCGACCCATGCCCCACGCTCCCACGCTCGTTACCGCCGCCGGCGGCCCCACCCTCTCGCGCATCGTCGCCGGCGCCTGGCGCATGGGCGACTGGAACTTCAGCGTCGACGAGCGCGTGCGCTGGATCGAGGGTTGCCTCGACCTGGGCATCACCACGTTCGACCACGCCGACATCTATGGCAACTACGCCTGCGAAGCCTTGTTCGGCGACGCGCTGGCCGCCGCGCCGCACCTGCGCGAGCGCCTGCAGCTCGTCACCAAGTGCGGGATCCGCATGGTGTCGGGCGCACGCCCGGCGCATCGCCTGGGCCACTACGACACCTCGGCCGCGCACGTCGAGCGCTCGGTCGACAACTCGCTCGCCAACCTGCGCACCGATCACCTCGACGTGCTGCTGATCCACCGCCCCGACGCGCTGATGGACGCCGACGCGCTGGCCGCCTGCTTCGAGCGCCTGCGCGCCGCCGGCAAGGTGCGCCACTTCGGCGTTTCCAACTTCACGCCGTCGCAGTTCGCGCTGCTGCACCGGCGCATCCCGCTGGTGACCAACCAGGTCGAGGTCTCGCCGCTGCACATCGCAGCGTTCCACGACGGCACGCTGGACCAGTCGCAGGATGTTGGTGTCGCGCCGATGATCTGGTCCGCGCTCGCCGGCGGGCGGCTCTTCACGGGCCAGGACGACGCCGCGCGCCGCGTGCGCGGCGTGCTCGAGCGCATCGCCGGCGAGCGTGGCATCAGCATGACGACGCTGGTCTACGCGTGGCTGCTGCGCCACCCGGCGCGCCTGCTGCCGCTCACCGGCTCGCGCCGCCTCGACGCGATGCGCGAGGCCGTCACCGCGCTCGACGTCGAAATCGACGCGCAGACCTGGTATGAGATCTGGGTCGCCGGCAACGGCGCGCCATGTCCGTGAGCCCACTGTCGCTAGCGCTCCCTGCCCCCGAGGGGCCGGCCGCGACCGGTCCGGCGGAGCCGGAGCCAGCGCTTCCTTGAAAAACCTGGGCAGCGACTGAGCGACGGCGCCGGGAAACTCAGGGCGTCGCAGTCACGGGTGCGTCCTGGAAAGCCAGCACCACGCGCCGCGTCGAAGCCGATTTCTTCTCGATCTTCTTGACCACGAGCGCGCCGATCTCGGACGTGTTCGAGACGTGCGTGCCGCCGCAGGGCTGCAGGTCGACGCCCTCGATCTCGAGCAGGCGCACGCGTCCGCTGCCGCGTGGTGGCTGCACGCTCATGCTGCGCACCAGGCCCGGGTTCTCGTCGAGCTCGGCGTCGCTGATCCAGCGCATCGACACCGCATGGGCCTCGGCGACGAGCCGGGCCAGGCCGGCCTCGATCTCGGCCTTGTCCAGCGGATCGGTCATGTGGAAGTCGAGTCGCGCGTACGCCGCGGTGATCGAGCAGCCGTCGACCGGATGCGGGATCAGCGCGCACAGCAGGTGGGTGGCCGTGTGGAAGCGCATGTGCGCGCGGCGCCGCGCGACGTCGATGCGTGCGCGCACCGGCGCGCCGACCACGACGGCCGCGAGATCGTCCGCGCTCGCCAGCACGTGCACGACGTCACCGGGCTGCTCGCCCTTGCGCGTGTCGGCGATCGCAATGACGCGCCCGTCGGCCAGCACCAGTTCGCCCCGGTCGCCGGCCTGGCCGCCGCCGTGCGGATAGAACACCGTGCGATCGAGCTGCACGCCGCGCTCGTCGACGGCGGTGACGACCGCGTCGCATTCGTTCAGCGTGGCGTCGGCGCGAAACAGTTCCTCGGTCATCGTCGCTTCCTTGAGTCCAGCAGCTTGCGCAGCACGATGGCGGCGAAGCTCACAGCAGCACCGTGCCGGAGACGCAGCCCGCGACGTCGCCGCCGATCCATGTGCCTGCGGCGTCGCGCCGCACGTGAACGCGGCCGGCGCGGCCCATCGCCGTGCCTTGCGCGGCCACGTAGCTCTGCGGCGCGCGGCCGCTGTCGATGAGCCAGCGCGCCAGGTTGGCGTTGAGGCTGCCGGTGACCGGGTCTTCGTTGACGCCGATGGCCGCCGCGAAGAAACGCACCTCGAAGTCGAACTCGCTGCCGGCAGCATGCGCCCCGACGACGCCGACCTTGGCGTACGCCTTCAGCGCCGCATGATCGGGCTTGAGCGACAGCACCGTGGCGGCGCTGTCCAGGAGCAGCGCCAGCTGGGGAAAGCCGTTGGACAGCCATGCCGCGTCCCGCACGCGCGCCGGCTCCAGTCCGAGTGCGGCGTAGACACGGTGCAGCAACTCGGCGTCCGCGCGTTCGACGCTGGTCGGCGGCGCTGAAAACGCCAAGCGCTCGCCGCGGCGAATCGGCACCAGGCCGATGCCGCACTCCTGTACCACGGTGTCGGCGCGCTTGGGCGAGCCGCCGGCCAGCAGCCACACGTGGCACGAGCCCAGCGTCGGATGGCCGGCGAACGGCAGCTCGCCGCCGGGCGTGAAGATGCGCACGCGGTAGTCCGCCTCGGCTGAGGTCGGCGGCAGCAGGAACGTGGTCTCGGACAGGTTGGTCCAGCGTGCGAACGCGGCCATCTGGTCGCTGTCCAGGCCGCTGCCGTCGTGCACGACCGCCAGCGGGTTGCCCAGCAAGGGCGTCGCGGTGAAGACGTCGACTTGGCTGAAGCCGCGCAGACGTGGCGCTTCGTCCCGGCTCATCGTGCTCAGGCCGCGGCCAGCGACGGCTGCGACGCGAGATGCGCCTTGATGACGGTGCCCAGGCGTTGCACGGCGTCGGTGATGTCGGCGGGTGGCAGCGTGACGAAGGACAGGCGCATCGTGCGGGTGTCGGGATGATCCGCATAGAACGCGGCGCCTGGCACGTAGGCCACGCCGGCCTCGACGGCCCTGGGCAGCAGCGCCATCGCGTCGCAGCCCGGGGGCAGGCGCAGCCAGAAGAACATGCCGCCGCTCGGCTTCTTCCATTCGCAGCCGGCCGGCATCGAGGCCTTCAGCGCGACTTCCATGGCATCGCGGTGCGTGCGGTAGCGGTCGCGGATCGTCGGGATGTGCTGATCCAGGAACCCGTTCTTGATGACTTCGTAGACCACGCGCTGGCTGAACGAGCCGGTGTGCAGGTCGGCGGCCTGCTTGGACTGCAGCAGCTTCGGGTACAGCATCTCCGGGCACACCATGAAGCCCAGGCGCAGGCCCGGCGCCAGCACCTTGGAGAACGAGCCCAGGTACAGCGTGCCTTCGCCCCAGCGCGCGGCCAGCGGCTTGGGCGGCTCGTCGTCGTACCAGAGCTCGCCGTACGGGTTGTCTTCGACCAGCGGGATGTTGGCGCGCTGCGCGGCGGCCACGATCTGGTCACGGCGATCGGCCGGGATCACGCGGCCCGTCGGGTTCTGGAAGTTGGGCAGCACGTACATGAAGCGCGTGCCCTGGGGCAGCGCCTCGATGGCCTCCGGCAGCGGGCCGTCGGCATCACCAGCCACCGATGCGAACGTCGGCTCGTTCGGGTTGAAGGCCTGCAGCGCGCCCAGGTAGGTGGGTGTCTCGACGGCCACGGTGTTGCCGGCGTCCAGCATCACCTTGCCGACCAGGTCGAGGCCTTGCTGCGAGCCATTGGTGATCAGGATGCGGTTGGCCGGGGCGGCGATGCCCTTGGCGCCCAGCATCGCCGAGACCCACTCGCGCAGCGGGCCGAAGCCTTCGCTGGCGGCGTATTGCAGTGCCTCGCGCGGCGAGTCGGCCAGCACCTTGGCGGTGGCGTCGCGCATCGCGGCGACGGGGAAGGTATCGGCCGACGGCAGGCCACCGGCCAGCGACCGCACGCCCGGCAGCTCGGTGAGCTTGAGGATCTCGCGGATGACCGACGGGTTCATGCGTTCGCAGCGCCGGGCGAGTTGCCAGGGCGAGTTCGTCGAGTCGGGAGTGGGGTTGGAACCGGTCATGGAAGAGCCTTCAGGAAGAACGCGCGGCACCCGCCGCGCTACGGGATTCGAACATCAAATGCGGGGTCGTGGGAGCCCGACCGACATGCGCCGGCCGAGATACACGCACCCCATCACGGCGATGGAAAAGCCCAGGGTCGCCGGGCGCAGCTGTTCGCCCAGCAGCGGTACGCTGAGCAGGATGGAAATGAAGGGCTGGAGCAGCTGGACCTGGCTGACGCGCAGCGTGCCGCCCCAGGCCATGCCGCGGTACCAGGCGAAGAAGCCCATCCACATCGAGAACGTGGCGACGTAGGCGAAACCGGCCCAGGCCGCGGCGCGCACGGGCACCGTGGGCCACTGCGTGATCAACACGGGCAAGGTGATCGGCAACGCCAGCACGAGCACCCACGAGATGGTCTGCTCGGCGGTCATGGCCTGCGGGCCGGACGACACGCGCGCGCCGCAGATATAGCCGATGGACGAGGCGATCACCGCGCCCAGCAGCAGCAGGTCGCCCAGCTGTGGACGCCCGGCGCCGCTCCAGGCCGCGAACGCGACGACCAGCGCCGCGCCCAACAACGCGAAGCCCCAGAAGCCGCGCGAGGGCCGCTGGTGCAGCACCAGCGCGCCGACCGCCGCCGTGGCCAGCGGCATCAGCCCGGTGATGACCGAGGCGTGCATCGCGTCGACCCGGCGCACGGCCAGGCCCAGCAACAGCGGCCACCCCAGCACGTTGCCGGCCGCCGACAGCGCCAGCATCGGCCAGTGCTGCCGACGCGGCCACGGGGCGCGCGCGATCAGCAGGTAGGCGATGGACAGCAGCCCGGCGACACCGGCGCGGCCGATCGCGACGAACACGGGAGGCAGTTGCGGCGCCTCGTTGCTACCGGAGGCCAGCCGCGTCATGGGAATCGTGCCGGCGAAGATCAGCATGCCCAGGATGCCCAGCCAGAGCCCGAGCCGAGTGCGTCGCGCCTGCTCGGCCGCCACGGCGTTGGCCGCGGCGGAACCGGGGGTCGGCATCGACAAGGCGGGCTGGGGCTCGAGGCGCATGGGGCTGCGGCGGGCGCCGTGCCTTCGGGAGAAAGCGGAACAACGGCGTGCAGGAGGGTCAGTCTAGGCCGATAATCAATACACGAGCAGTACAGTCTCTGGTGCAGTTCGGTGATCTGTATCGTTGCTCGTGGCAATACAGATCCCGGCCACCCGCCGCCAGGAACACCCGCCATGCACGACGACGCCACATCGCCCACCTCGAGCCCCGCATCGCGCGCACGCCGCGTCGCGGCCGTACCCGCCACGCCGGCCACCATCGCGATGGGCGCGGCCGTGCTGGCGCGCAGCGCGTCGCAGACGCTGGCCGAGCAGCTGGCCGGCCACTACGCCGCGCGCATCCGCCAGCGCCTGCTGCTGCCCGGCGCCCGGCTGCCGTCCGTGCGCGAGAGCGCCCGGCGTCACCGCGTGAGCCCGTCGACGGTCGTCGCGGCGTATGACCAACTGCTGGCGCAAGGCCTGGTGGAGGCGCAGCGCCAGCGCGGCTTCTTCGTGCGCGACGCCGACACGCTCACGCCGCGTGCCGAGATTGATGCAGAAGCGTCCGCCACCCGGCTGGCCCTCACGACCGAGACGACGCTGCGCCCCAGTGCGCCGCGGCGCCCGCCGCCGGTCGACGCCACCGCGCTGATCCGCGGCATGTTCGCAGCCGACGCCCAGCATCCCGCGCCGGGCCTGGGCACGCTGCCGCCCGAATGGCTGGACGCCGCCATGCTGCAGACCGCGTTGCGCCGCGTGATGGGGCCGGCCAGGTCGGCCAACGCCACGCACGCGCCGTCCAGTTATCTCAGCTACGGCGAGCCGGCCGGCGACACCCGCTTGCGCCACGCGTTGGCGCAGCGCCTGGCCGACTTCGGCGTGCGCGCCACGCCGGTGCAGATCGTCACCGCCAACGGCGCGACGCACGCCCTGGACATCGTCTCGCGCGGCCTGCTGGCGCCCGGCGACGCGGTGCTGGTGGACGAGCCCGGCTGGTCGGTGGAGTTCGCGCGCCTCACGCAACTGGGCATGCGCCTGCTGCCGGTGCCGCGCGGCGTGGACGGCCCTGATCTCGCGGCCATGGCCGCACTCGCCAAGGCACACCAGCCGCGGCTGTACGTCACCTGCTCGGTGCTGCACAACCCGACCGGCGTGTCGCTGAGCCTGGCTTCCGCGCACCAGGTGCTGCGGCTGGCAGAGCAGCACGACTTTCGCATCGTCGAGGACGACACCTACGCCCACCTCGCGCCCGCGCACGCACCCCGACTGAGCGCGCTCGACGGCCTGCGCCGCACGATCTACGTGTCGGGCTTCGCCAAGATCCTCGCGCCCGGTTGGCGCGTCGGCTTCCTGGCCGCGCCGCCGGACCTGGTGGAGCGCCTCGTCGACGTCAAGCTGCTGGGCACCCTCACCACGCCGGCCCTGCTCGAGCAGGCCGTGGCGGTGTGCCTGGAACAAGGCTGGCTGCGCCGCCACGCCGACCGCGTCGTCGCGCGGCTGGGCGCCGCCCGCACACGCAGCGTCAAGCTGGCGCTGGCCGCCGGCTGCCGCTTCGCGACACCGCCCACCGGCCTGTTCGGCTGGGTCGACACCGGCGTCGATACCGAACGCCTGGCCACCGACATGCTCGACGACGGCTGGCTGCTGGCCCCCGGCACCGTGTTCCACCCGGGCCGCCGGCCATCGACGCTGATGCGCATCAACTTCGCGACGACGCAGGATCCGCGCTTCTGGCGCGCGTTCGAGCAGGCGCGGCTCGGCTGAATCCGAACCCTTGTCAGGCGCCGACGTTCAGGCCGAACATCTTCGAGAACTCGAGGTACTGCTGCAGCGTCATCTTGTCCTTGGGCATCTTCGGGTCGGCCTTCTTCGCCTCCGCCATGTGCATGTCCCAGGACTTGCCCATCGCGTCCATGAACTCCTTCTTGCTTACCATGCCGTCCTTGTTGGCGTCGATCTTGTCGGCCTGGAAGAACGTGACCATCTCCTCGCGCTTGATCTCCTGCGCCATCGAAGGCAGCGAGAACGAGGCGGCGGCGGCGAGGACGGTGGCGGCGAGGATGAGTTTGCTGATCGAGGTCTTCATGATGGATTCCTTCGGGGGTTTGATGGTTTGACGGCCGGTGGGCCGCTGGTTTTCGAGCCAGTGACCGGTAGTCGCACGACCCCGTTGAATCCTTACGACTCTTTTTCAGCGCACGAGATCGACCGCGACCGCGGCCTCGCCCTCGACAGCCAGGCGGCGCATCAGCGCGAGCTTGGCGTGCAGATCGGCGCAGCTCGACGACGACGCGAGATCCACCGCGTCGATGCGCTCGCGCTGTGCCTTGAGCAACGCGAGCGCACCCGTGTTGCCCGTCAATCGCTTGTCGAGGGTCGCACCGAGCGCGCGCACGAGCAGCGAATCCGAACGGTGCTCCATCAGGTCGATCATCGCGCTGCACTGCTGCCAGGTATTGGCATCGGCGGGCGTCGCCGCACGGCACGCCATGACGCTTTGAGGCAAGGTCTGGGTCGCGACAATGCCCATCGCGTCGAGCGCTAGCGCGCGCGCCGCCGCCAGCGAGTCGGGATCGTCGGGCGCGGCGTCGATGATGGGCTGCAGCGGCGCCTGCTCGCGCAGGGCCATGTGCTGCGACTGCGTGACGTGGAACATCGCCTCCTGCTCGCCGGAGACGTCGCCGCTGCTCTTCGCCTCGTCCAGCATCATCAGCCACGGCAAGGCGTTGCCCGGGTCGAGCTCGCTCCAGCGGCGCGCGCTCAGCGACTCGCACTCGCGACCGAGCTTCTTCCAACACGTGTGCAGCGCGAGCCCATAGACGCGCGGATCGCGCGTGGACGCGGCCAGCGCGCCGAGCCGGCGCGCACGTTCGGCGAGCTGGCCCTCGCCGTCGCCCAGGTCCACCCACACGGCAACGGCATTGGCATACGGATCGGTGCTGGCGTGCATGCGCGCGAGCAGGCTCGCGCGGGATGCCTGCTCGCGCGCGCCGACCCCTGGCGCCGCACGCTTCGAATCAGCGTCTTCAATGGCGTCTGCTTCGCTGGGCGGCGATGGCATCTTGACGATGCAAGCGGGGTCATCGATGCGCACCGCGTCGGGCTTCGTCGGCAGCGGCGCGGGCACGCCGACAGCGGGCGCGGAGGCGGTCAACGGTACGCGCGCTGTCAGTGCCTCCTGTGCGAACGCCGGCGGGGCACTCGCTTCGGGTGCCGCGCCGTGCAGGGCACGCCAGGCCAGCGCGGCGATCAGCGCCGCCGCAACCGCCAGGGCCAGCTTCGAGGATCGATTCATGGCGTCACGAACTTTCGCGACTGTTCACGCAAGGCCTCGACCTCGCCGACAAGGGCCGTGCGCAACAAGCGCTTCATCGAGTCGCGCAGGTCGTGACATTCGGAGAAGCCCGTCGCGGGCGACCAGCGCGCTGCAGCGACGGCACGCTCGGCCCGGATGAAGTCGCGCCGCGCCGCGTCGCCCGTCAGCGCCACCAGCAGCGCGCCGCTGATGGACTGGCTGATCAAGTTGTCCGAATGCTCGTACATCACGTCGCTGGCGGCCCGGCACATCCGGGCGAGTTCCGCGTCTCCACCCGCATGGTCTCGACACACCTGGATGAGGGGTTGAAACGGCGGCAGAGGCAGGGTCGCCGCTTGGCTGAAGGCCTTGAAGGTCAAGTCATTGACAGCGGCCAGGTCCGGGTCCTCCCTGGGCATTCGGCTCGCAACGGCGCCCGCGGCGGCGGCAAGGTAGATGTCGAAGCGGGTCGCCGACGCCAGGCGGGACAGCGCGGTCCGAATGCCCGCGGCGTCGCCCCGCGCCTGCGCCTGCCCAAGCTTCTCGACCCAGGGAATGCCGTTGCCCGGGTCGACCTGGATCCAGCGATCGAGGCTGATCTCGCGGCAACTCGGGGCCGGCGAACGCGCCGAATGACACAGCCCGAACCCCAGGGCGTAGACCCGCGGGTCCGTTGTCGCCACGGCTTGCTGCACCACCGCCTCATCGCGTCCGGCGTCGGTGCGCATGTCGCCGACGTTGACGAGGTCCGCCACCGCGCGATCCAGCGGATCGGCGCTCGAGCGCAGCGCTTCGTCAATGCGGGCCTGCGCAGTGACG